>NZ_AMSS01000016.1 GCF_000313935.1 Acinetobacter sp. WC-141
AATCTTGTACTTCATCCAAAGTATCAAATAAATGCTTGCTCAGCCAACTATAACGTATGGTCCGATTATAGCGTTCAATATACGCATTCTGCTGTGGCTTACCCGGTTGAATATATTCAATACGAATACCGTGCTCAGTAGCCCAGCGCACAAATTCGTGACTGATAAATTCGGGACCATTATCGCATCGGATCACTAACGGTTTTTCTCTCCACTCCAGCAATTGATTCAACGTACGAATAACCCTGATTGTGGGCAATGAGAACCCTGCTTCAATGGCTAGGCCTTCGCGGCGGTAATCATCAATCACATTCAATAATCGAAACTTGCGACCATCGGAAAGCTGATCATGCATAAAATCTAATGACCAAACCTGATTTTCTCGGATTGGTTCTTTCAATGGTTCAGGCGCATGCCGTTTTAGTCTTCTTCTCGGTTTAATACGCAGATTCAGTGCCAACTCACAGTAAATGCGGTAAACCCGCTTGTGATTCCAGCAGCAACTCTCAACATGCCGTAAATACGAGAAGCACAAACCAAAGCCCCAATCGGAATTTTCCTCAGTGAGTTCAATGAGCTGTTCAGCAATGAGTGCATTGTCATCGCTGAGTTTGGCTTGATAGCGGTAGCAGGTTTCACTAATGCCAAATGCTTTACAAGCCAAACGAATACTAATGGCATGCTGGGCAACTGCCTGTTGTGCCATCTTACGCCGGCAAGATGGCTTTACCACTTTTTTGCCATCGCTTCCTGGATGATTTCGGCCTTTAATCGCTCTTCCGCATACATCTTTTTAAGTCTGGTATTTTCGGCTTCTAGCTCTTTCAGTCGAGCCATTAATGATGTATCCATACCACCATATTTGGCACGCCATTTATAAAAGGTAGCATTACTCATGCCGTGTTCACGGCAAAGGGTCGCTACAGGTGTGCCAGATTCTGCCTGTTTCAAGATGGACATGATCTGACTGTCAGTAAATTTAGATGTTTTCATGCAGAATCTCCTGCTCGTATCTTAAGAGAAAATTCTACTTTTAGATCCTTTTATTTTTAGGGGGGATTACCCTAGTAGTAAGTTCTTTCTTGCAATTTTTCTTATGATGAATCTTTCAAATACATATGCAGCAAAAATACAGACTGTAGATGCTGAAGTACAGGAGAGTGCTGTCGATGTAATGGAAGCTGCTGGAGCAGAAGCTGTAGGTGGGCAAGAGGATATGTGCCGTGTTGACGAGGCATGTGATGTTGCATCTGCTGTTTCTGAGGATGAAATGTACGGTGGCATTCAACAGGAATATGTCGTAAAAGGCTGTAAGGTAACCATCTACAACGATGGGCCTGTGAAAATGGTCAATGTAAAGACGGATCAACCTTGTGATGCTCCACTTCCTAAAGACCATAAATTTTCTAGATAGACTCTGTGAGCCTATAAATTATTTTGAGTGCCTTTAAAAAGTTTTAGTTCTTGGCAACTCATATGGAAATTTGGATTGAGTTAAGCAGATTGAGATTTCAGCTTAACTTTATATTTCATATTGTCTTGGGAATGAATCCTCACTTTCTACTATTTAATCTTTAGCATGTTGTTTTTTCTCAAAATCATGAACCATTCGAATACGCTCTTCAGTTGCTGGATGAGAGGATAAAGTATCAAGCACAGCTGTAGATAGTTTATTAGCTGAAGATTCTTCTTGAGAAGTTGGTGAGTTGGACTGAGTTTTTTTATCGATACCTTCTTCTGTTGTATCGCTTAAACGTTGTAAGAAATTTGCGAAGTGCGAGACTTCTATATGCTTCCTATCCATCAGCTGTAAAGCATATAGATCGGCTTCGGACTCAAATTTACGTGAGTAATTTGCACCAATCATAGCAGCAGGTAATGACGTAAATAAGTCTGAATTATCTCCTGTCATTGCAATGTATAATATACTTAGGCCTAAACTAGTTAACCCTTGTTGCAAACTATGGCGATAAACCAAATGGCCTTGTTCATGGGCTAATACGCCTAAGATTTCCTGATTAGTATGTGCCATTTTGATCAGTTCATCTGTGACGATAATCGTATTATTAGGTAGCGCTACAGCATTTGCCCCTAAATGATCGCCTTTACGGAAGACTAATTTGGCTGGTCTGTTTTCAGCAATAGTATTCAAATATTGCTTATTAATTTGGTCTTTTTGAGTTCGTGCTAATTGACTGGGTGCAGTCCAATTATTTAATACATAATTCTCGGCTTCATCACCTAGTTTCTTTAAAGTATTTTCAGGTAATTGAAAAGCAAGATAATGGGATGTGGCTGGAACACCCCATTTCACTAGACTGATCGCAAAAGTAACCACAAAAATTACACTAAAAAGAATAAGACTCGGAGAGCGTTCAAATTTCCAGATCGAATGTTGAACCTTTTTAGTTGTGTAATTAAACCATTCTGGTAATGCACTATGAAATTCAATCCGTGCATCATCAGATAACTCAATCACTGGGTGTAACTGTCCCAACGCACCAATCAATTTCATATCAGTATATTGATAATGACGCTGTTGTTCTAATTGCTCACCATACCGAATGAGAACTTCAGATTTAGATTGAGCTGAAATCTGAGCACGGTGAGGTTTAGACACTATGCCATCATAGAAAATGATATCTACTGCTTGGGACATAAATTATTAAACTCAGATTATTATAGAGAGATATCGATATCAAAAATATCACTGATTTCTTCAGCTAAAGCACTTTGTTCTTGCTGAGCGAGATTCATCATTTGATCTGGATCATCTAATAAAATTAAACTCATCGATTCAATCTGATATTTGTGAATACGAACTGCAGCCCAAGCAGACATTAAGCCTATGGATAAGATTTTTACAATCCAGTTTGAAGCTACAATCCATGCAAAACGCCATTGATTACAGTCTGTTTTAAATTGACTGTTTCCAACTGTAGTATTGTTCCATGTCGTAATAAAAAGACGTGCAGCAATTAATGGATAAATAAATAATCCAATAAATGCATATACCATAACTATTCCGAAGACTACAACGTTCGGTGAGAACCCAGCAATTGTTCCTGCAAGAGCAAAGTAAATGATTGAAAAAATAGCAATTATACCAATCGCGATAAAAACTGGTATATAAACTGCAGCCATATATGCAGACCATTTCGCGTTTAATTTAAAATTTAATTGTCCAGCATATAAGTTGTTTAGATAATATTTTTTATATAGCCAAATAGCTACAGGTGTAAAGATTCCTAATGTGAAAATATATACCAATATACTTAAAAGAAAGACTTTATAAGATTCTTTTATCGTTCCACCAAAATAAAAACGAGCGTTACCAAACTTACTATTTCTTGCCGTAAAACGCAAAGTAGCGCGAATTAGCCAAGGTATTGCTGTATATAGTGCAAATAGTCCAACCACCGTCGCAATCATTGAATACTGTGATGAAATTGCAAATACTGCGTAAATTCCTAATGCAATTAAGCGTCCAATCAAAATCTTGGTTGGAATCCCTGTAAAATCAAAGCGGCGTTCAAAAAATTCTGTATTACCATAGAAATAGCGTAAGCGACGAACTTTAGCCCAAGGTGCATATAAGCTTAAAGTAATAATAGTCAAAAGAATATTAACGATCCAGATTCCAAAATATTCTGAGGCTTTACCATGAAACTTAAAATGATAAATTCCTGATTGAGAAATTGGTGGGGACGTAATATATTGATCCTCATTCAAATCTTGAGGAGATGAGGGTAAAGCTTGTTCTTGCATTTTATTCTCTTTATTGAAACTAAATGATCTTGATTGAATGTAATAGATAATTAGAAAGCTATTGAGAACATTATATATTTTTTATAAATTGAAAGGAATAGAATGAAAAGCAAACAACACTGTTTACCATTATATTCTTATTGAGTTGTTCCGAGTAAAAAGCTTACCGTGTGAGGCATGCTTTTTAGGTTTGAAGTGAGATTGATATTTTATTGCATTTTTAGGTTTTAAATTTAGTAGTAAATCTAATTTGAACTAAAATTTTTCTGAATCATTCATTTCATGCTATTCACTTTACTTAGCATTAATAGAATATACCTTTCCTTGAATACTTTTTGTACATCTAATAAAGATATTTCCATTTTATCATTTACCATTTTTTATATTCTAATCTTACCTGTTGAATCTAATATATCTATATAAATTTTAATCCCGTTATAAACCCTAATTTAATAATAACTCACTCATTATTTATCCTTACTTTTTAATGATCTATTTTAAAGCAAATGTCGTTTTGTGTGCTTGACTGTAAAAGGGTTGGGCACTATTCTTTGCCTGCTGGCCACATTGCCAGTCGGTCGTCGCAGACCGTGAAAACAAAGTCGATATGCAAAACTCTTGTTTTGTGTGTCGGGAACTCGTTCGCCCCCTTTTTCTCTACGGTAGGGCGGAAGGGGGACACCTTCGGGTGTGCTGGTTCCTTTGTTTCCAGTCTGCGAACCCTCTTTCGTTCTGCCACCATAATTTTAATGTTTTGGCAGAACTCCCAATAAAAAGGAGTTGGTTTTTGCACATTCATCATTTCTTGGCAACCTTTGCCAAACGCTATAACAACACAACTTAGTTTTTAACGAGTTTGATCGCCATGAGGCTGATCAGGCTTTAAATCGTTACGATCAAAAAACTTAATCAACAATAAAACTTGAGATGTGCCAAGCACAGTCTTTTTAGGCTTTGCTATGCCTTTTATTTGCTTAAAAAAGAGTAAAGGCATTTTTATCTCATTTATATACAACAAGAATTTATTTTATAACGGTAAAACTATGCCACATTCAGATCTGCCATTTCGTGCTTTAGGTGTGCTGCACACTTCCCGCTATCTTTTTAATAAATTCGGCTTTCACAACGTTGGAATCGACCGAATTATTGAGTCGGCAAAAATCCCTAAAGCCACATTTTATAATTACTTTCATTCAAAAGAAAGGCTAATTCAAATGAGCTTAACCTTTCAAAAAGATGGCCTGAAACAAGAAGTGCTTTCAATTATTCATGTTCAAAAAGAATTAATGCTGCTTGAAAAACTGCGTAAGATTTACTTTTTACATGCCGATTTAGACGGACTCTATCATTTGCCTTTCAAAGCTATTTTTGAGATTTCGAAGGCACATCCAAAGGCGTATCAGGTGGTCGTTGATTATCGAAACTGGCTGATTAATGAAATCTATAAACTGCTTTTAACAACAAACGCCAATGCTTCAAAACAAGATGCGCACATGTTTTTGTTTGTGATTGATGGGGCAATGGTTCAGCTTTTAGATCCAAACAAGCCAGATGAAAGAGAAAAGTTATTAGATTATTTTTTAATTACTTTGAGGCGAGATTAATAAGAAAGAAAAGGGGAGGAAAGTAATCAAAACTGCTTACTTTCCTTACTTTTTAAATAAATTAAATCTGAGCTTAACTTAGATAAATATTACTTCTTTTGCTTAAAGCGGTATTTACACTTTAGACAGCGATAATCTTGAAAAATGTTTTTGTCGATCATTACGCCTGCTTTTTTACCAAAAATATTACCGACCACACCGCCAGTAATACCTGCACTAATAGCACCGATAAAAGTTCCTACAGTTCCACCAACAATCACACCTAATGGGCCAGCAACAGTACCAATAGCTGCTCCAACAGTAGCACCAGTGGCTGCACCACCTACAGTGCCTGCCGTTGTGCCAGCAGCTGTGAGTAAAACACCGCCAGTTGTTCTAAGTAATTTGTCATGGTCACGTGCTTCAACTTCTGTAGAACCACACTTAGGACATTGCAGAGCTTTTTCCATAAAATTTCCTGTCTTTCATCATTGAGTGACACAGTTGATTGGGCTTAAATCAGAGAGTGGGTAAAACAATACTTATCACTAAGTGCTTTGCCTGATCGGTGATTGCAACCATAAACTGGTCTGCTTCGATTTTAGCTGAACATTGACACAAATATTTATAGATCATGTAAACACTTGTACTTTAATAATTATCCCATTAAAAACTAAATTTTAGAATAACTTAGGGTTACATACCCGTGTATCTAGCAGAGAGCCATTCAATAATAATGAATAGAATGAGAATGTTTTGTAGAGCAGATTTGCTGAAGCTGATGAGATTGTGCAGGCTGTTAAATGATGAAAGGCTTATCCTGTTTGAATAAGCCTTCTTTAAAGATTAGATTGATTTTTTCCAACTCAAAAATTTATATAATCCAAACATGAAAGTAATCCAGATCGGAATTAAAATTACGGATTTTTCAAAGCCTTGAGTCCACATGATATATAAAATCATGCCAATAAAAATCAAAACAATATAGTTACTCAAAGGTGAAAATAGTGCAGGGAATTTAACAACTTTGCCTTCAAGTTTCATGGCACGTTTAAACTTTAAATGGGTAAAACTAATGATTGCCCAGTTTAAAACCAAAGCTGCCACAGCCATGTACATGAGATAGCTTAAAGCGTCTTCGGGGATGAAATAGTTCAGTAATACACAACCAAAAATCAGAATAGAAGAGAAGATAACAGCAGCTTTTGGAACCCCTTGTTTGCTCACCTTTGTAAAAATTTTGGGTGCATGACCTTGTATAGCGAGTCCATACAACATACGGCTGTTTGCATACATGCCGCTGTTATAAACCGACAGTGCAGCGGTCAAAATAATAAAGTTAAGCAAATGTGCTGCCCAACCAATGCCGAGCTGGCTAAAAATCATCACAAATGGACTTTTATCTAAACCACCGAGGTCCAATTGATTCCAAGGAATAAGCGACATGATGATAGCAAGCGAAGCCACATAGAAAACCAAGATTCGAAAGATGACTTGGTTAATGGCTTGTGGAATACTTTTTTCTGGATTTTCCGCTTCAGCAGCAGTCATCCCAATCAGTTCAATACCGCCAAAAGCAAACATTAAGAAGGCGAGCATATAAAACAAGCCAGAGAACCCATGCGGGAAAAATCCGCCATGCTGCCATAAGTTTGAGAAGCTAGCGATAGAATCGCTACCTGCGGTAAGCAATAAATATAAGCCAAACACAATCATGGCAATGACAGCAGCAACTTTAATGATGGCTAACCAAAACTCAGATTCACCATAAAATTTAACGTTGCCTAAGTTCAAACATGTGACTAAAACAAAGAAAAATAAGGCTGATATCCAAGCAGGAATGTGTGGCCACCAATAATGCACATATTTAGCAACTGCTGTCAGCTCGGTCATGGCGACCAGAATATAGACTACCCAATAGTTCCAGCCTGATAAAAAACCTGGGAACTTTCCCCAATATTTTTGTGCAAAGTAACTAAAGGAACCGACCACAGGTTCTTCTACGATCATTTCACCCATTTGGCGCATAATTAAAAATGCGACCAAACCGACAATGGCATAACCTAAAATAATAGAAGGACCAGCAGACTGGATGACTTGTGCAGAGCCTAAAAATAAACCTGTCCCGACAGCGCCACCCATAGCGATTAACTGGATATGGCGATTTTTAAGTCCGCGTTTTAATTGGGAAGATGAGTTGCTCAAAATATATGCGCTGAATAAAAAAGCTGGCGCTATTGTAATAGATTGGCTAGGGATAACCTAGTTTGAAAAGGATTTTACTCAGCTAAATAAAAGGGATTCGCACAAAGCTATACGAATCCCTTTTTGAAAATTGTTTGTTTTATAAATTAGAAAGACACCATTTTTCCAGGGTTCAGCATTGCACCAATGCCATACATACTTTTAGCGAGTGGAATAACAACGGGTGCAAGGGTACGGCCAAAAATAATATTTTGATGGTCAATTTTAGATAACATTTCAAAGTCGTTAGATTGCCCAACAAAGTCACTCGCAATCGCTTTACCAATGCGTACCGTCTGTGCAACGCCGTGACCACTCCAGCCGTGAACAGCATAAATCGGGAATTTATTGCCAAACTTACGGCTATCAACTGCACCATTTACGGTTAAATCAGTCGTTCCACTCCACACAAAATCCATCTCTAGATTTTTAATTTGCGGAAACACGGTATGAATTCGGTGCTCTAAATAATTTAAAGTTTTCTCTGGTCCCCAGCATGTTCCTGTACCTTGGCCACCAAACAGTAAACGGTTATTAAACACGGGACGATAGTAATCAATCTGGAACTGCGTGTCATAGACTGGATGCCCAAATGGCAGAAGCTCTTTTGTATCAAGCTCTAGCGGGGCAGTCGTCGCAACATAAGTATAGAAAGGGATAGTGGTATTGTTTTGCTCTGATAAGAGTTTAAACGAGGCATGATGTACCGCCAAAACCACAGATTTTTTAGCTTTGACTACGGCATTTGCTGTTTGAACATAAATACCATCTGCTTTTTCTTCTATCGAAATGACTTCTGTTTGTTCATAAACAGAGCCGCCATTTTGGCAAAACCCATAAATTAAGCCACGGTTCAAAGCTAAAGGATGGATTTGTCCACCCAAATCATCAATTAAACCACCCGTATAATAATCAGACTTAATATAGTCCATGAGTTCGTGTTTACCTACAATGCGCGTATGGTCTTCACCTAAATATTTTCGTGCATCGGCGCCTTGTGTTAAACCAACCAAATGTCCTTCATGAACAGCGGCAGTAATGTGACCATGTTTTCGGTCAAAGTTGAGTTGGTATTTTTCTGAGATGTCATCAATCAGTTGCATTGCTTCTGTAGAGGTAAAATGCCAGAGTTTTTTGGCATCTTCATAGCTGAGTCGATCGGCCATTTCTTGAGCTTCCCAGCGCGCTAAACCTGGAGTGAGCTGTCCACCATTTCTGCCCGAAGCTGCGCTACCAATACGGTTTTTTTCTAGTAAAACAGTATCTACGCCTTGTTCAGCTAAATGTAATGCACTTGATGAACCTAATAAGCCACCGCCAATAACCACCACATCGCATTCAATATCAGCTTGTAAACTGTCAAATGTATGCCAATCAGAAAGCGAGCTTTCATAATAGTTCGCTGGGTTATCTACCGATGTACCGTTAACTGTAGTTGAGTCAAATTTTGCATATTTGGGATTTAACCAGCTCCACTCTTTGCCCACTTGTAGAGAATTACTTGGTTTATATTGCACGTCTTTTAAAAGTTGAGGTTTAGAAATAATTTTCATAACAAAGTTCCTGTAAAATTAATAAGCATTACTAATCGCAATACTTTGTTTTTTAATCGTTTTATAGATAAATAAAAGAATGCCTAACGATAACCAGAAACATCCGAAAGTAAGCGAAGATGAATCAAGGTTAAGCCAGAGGCAAATAATGCTAATGACTGAGATAAGCGGTAAAAATAGATTTAAAAATTTGTTTTTAAACCCTGAGCGCTGTTTATCTTTAATATAAAACTTCATAAAAACTGAGAAATTTACGGCTGTAAAAGCAACTAGTGCACCAAAGCTGATCAGGCTTACAACTTGTGCTAAATCTAGAAAAACCGCAGACATCGAAATAAGACCAACAAATAAAACTGAGAAAAATGGTGTACCTAAGGAGATGTGAATTGTCCCAAAATACTTTTTAGGAAAAATATTATCGGTACCCATTATATACAGTAAACGCGAAGCACTGGCATGAGAAGCAAGACCAGAGGCGACTGTGTTCATAATTTGTCCGCATAAGAATATGGACTGGAAAAAAGCACCGCCCACATAGAGCACAATTTCAGGAAGCGCTTCTGAAGGGTGATGAAAGCGAAGATTATTAGGGAAATAAAGCTGAATAAACCAAGCCGCAGTAAAGAAAATAAACCCACCAGCAAGTGTCGTTAACATGACTGCTCGGGGAATATTTTTGGTGGGTTGTTTGGTTTCATTTGAAAGCGTAGTAACCGCATCAAAACCTAAAAACGAAAAGCACAAAACTGAGGCACCTGCTACAAGAGGCAAGATAGATTGCTGCTCATGCCAGAGTGGAGCCAACGTAAGCACATGTTCATAGCCTTGCGTAGAACCAATACCCTGAATGACTAAATACACAAAAATGACCATGAGTATGATGGGTGCAAATACAAACAACAGACTCAGATTGGCAAGTAACCGAATGCGGAAACAATTCACTAAAGTGACTAGACTCGCCGAAACAATTACCCAGAACCAGTAAGGCAGACTTGGAATAAGGGCGGTGAGATAAATTGCGGCAAGCAAAACATTAATGAGTGGTAATAATAGATAGTCGAGTAGAGAACACCAGCCGACAAAAAAACCACTTTTAGGGCCTAAACTTTCGGCCGTATAACTATATGCTGAACCTGATTTTTCCGAAGTTTTACTGAATCTTGCATAGCTCCAAGCGGTGAGTAACATGGCGCCAAGTGCGAGTAAATATGCAAGTGGCACATGACCATTGGTAATTCCAGAGACAATACCGAAAGTATCAAATACCGTCATGGGTGTCATGTAGGCAATACCAATAATGGTGACTTGCCAAAGAGACAGTTTTTTTAAGGAAGACGTTTTATTTTCCATGTCATTTCAACCTCAAATTTCGTTGTTTTGCTTTTCATCCGGAAAAGCGATGCTATTTTTGAGCCAAAACTTCCCCTAGACCTGAGTAAATAGGTCTATTTGAAGAAAGTTTGTACAAAAGTGGGTGGCTGTTGTGCCTTGGTGATGCCCTAAAGTAAGGTCAAATATTTATATCTTTGATTTCACTCTAGATCACGACCAGTTGAAAAGATTGACACGGTCGTGAGAGAACCTGCTGGGTGCTTTGTCCTCTAAATAATGTGCCTGTCCTGATCGTGACGTCATTTGAAGTAATGACTCGGGAAGAATCGTTGATGACGATTGCTTTTTGTTTGATGTTTTTAAGCTTCGGCATGAGTAGTTTTTCGAGTGCAGAAACTAAGATGTCGGTGGCAATTACACCAATAAATTGATCGCGAATCATGACTGGATGGGCAAGGGTGATGGTGTATGCACCATTACAAATATAGTCGACATAAGGCCCATGGATGCACGGACTTTTATTTTGAGCAGGTTTATGGAACCACTCAAAAGAACGAAAATCTAAAAACCGCTGAGCATTTTGATAGTTTTCAAGTTTTGCTTGCTGCAACTGATCTTCTTTTTTATACCACCATTCGAGTGTCCAATAATCTTGTTCTTCTTGCGTTGCAGGGCTATAACTTGCAAAGCCGATACCTTGACTGTAATGGCTTTCCTGTAGCGCCTTTTTAATTTCTTTTTGCAATGCTGCACGCTCTGAACCTGAAAGCTTAATATCTTTAGTCTTTTCAGGTTCATGCTTAGAGAGAATTTTGCTCGCTTTGGTCGCCAGCTTTTCTGTAATGGCTGTCGTTTCTTCAACCACCGTCTTTAACAAATTTTGAAGCTCTTCTATATCTAAATGTTGGGTCATTCCTATAACTCCTAAAATTCCGTATTTCTCACTTGATACTTTATAAGCGCTCTACTTTATTGTTTTTATTCGATAGATAACTTATATCGAAGCATTTGGTCTGTTAGCATCGAAATGATTTTTCGTGCTTGAATAACAGCATCATCTTCATTGCCTTGAACAAAAGATGATAAAAGTTGGTGGTATTGAGCGACGACCGATTGATGAAATTGATCATCTTGGTAAAGCACAGCAATGAGCGGTGCCCACTCGGCTTGTATAGTTAACTCTTGATTTGCCAAGCGAGCTGATTGGGCAAACGAGGTGAGTGTCAGCAAGCAACGTAAATCAAGTTGAGCACGTGTGTCTGCTTCAACGGCCTGTTCAAACTGCTCAATAAGCTCTTTGATTTTATTCAGTTCATATTCAGTGGTTCTTTGTGCGGCTAAATAGGCGCCATGACTTAAAATTGCACTATGAAACTCGCCTAGATCAGCTAGATATTCATTGGAAGCTTGACGTAGCGGATGTTTGTTTAAGAGCAAATCAGGTGGTAACTCACAAACAAAACTTCCGCCGTTTCGCCCGCGTCGTGTATCAATCAGACCCTTTACGCGTAAAGTATTTAACGCTTCACGAACGGTAATGGGTGACACTCCCATTAAGCGAGCTAAATCCGCCTCGTTAGGAAGTTGTTCATTACTTTTAAGCAATCCAGAGATAATTGCATTTTCTAAGCGTTCTACAACTTGTTCCGATCGAGTTGCCTGAGCGATAGGTGCAAAAATTATCGTATATGCTGACATGGCGAATTCTCTAAAAGCTAAGTCAGTGACTTAGCTTAATGAAACGGATAAATGATTAAAACACGCCATATTGATGGACTGCCTGTTCATCTTCAGGCACGGCTGGTATTGCATCCCAAAGTTCAACAATCTTGCCATTATCTACACGCCATAGTTCAAAATAGGCATGTCGATTACCAGCAATATTTCCTTCAGAATGTGTCAATACAAATTGACCATCAGCAATGGAGCGATGAGTTTTGGAGTATACCAAACCTTGTCCTTCATTACGGATATTGTTCAAAAAATCAATCACTGCCTTAACGCCATCGCCAATATCTGGGCTATGTTGAATGAATTGATCATCGTGGGTGTATTCTTTAAATGCTTCATAATTGCCATCAATTAATGACTTCTTAAAGAACGAGGTCACAATCTCACGATTTTTCTCTGGGTCATGGTGAGTTACGATTTCAGTTGGGCCATCTAATTGTGTTCTACCACTTACATTTGGAGCGGCTTCTGCCACCAGACCATCCCAGTGTTCCACAATTTTGCCATCTTTGACTCGGTAAATATCAAAACCAACCAAAGGGTTTTCATCTAATCCCTGAAAGCGGCCATGAATTGCAACCAAGTCGCCATCTGCAAGTACACGTACAGCTTCATGCTGCATGTCCGGGCAGTCTTCTACCAGTTGGCGAAGTCCGGAAAGACCATTTGCAACCAAAGGTGAGTGCTCAATAAAGTCTTCAGAAAAATAACGGTCCAAAGCAGTGGTGTCGTGCAAATTAAATAGCTCGTGATGGGCTTTAGTCACCAAGTCTTTCATTTCTTGTTTATTCATTTTGATCTCCTTTCAAAGTCCATTTTTATTGTTCATTTGAACTCATCACATGCTTAACGCGCGTATATTCTTCAAAACCGTAGCCTGATAAATCTTTACCATAACCTGATTTTTTGAAACCGCCGTGCGGCATTTCTGCGGTGAGTGGAATATGGGTATTAATCCAAACTGTACCGAAATCGAGTTCACGAGACAGGCGAGTTGCGCGCGCATGGTCTTTTGTCCAAATACTTGATGCCAAGCCATATTCAATATCGTTGGCTTTTTCAATTGCATCATTTTCATCGATAAATTTTTGAACAGTGATGACCGGTCCAAAAATTTCATTCTGGATTGCTTCATCGTGTTGTTTTAAGCCACTAATAACGGTTGGTTCAAAATAGAAGCCCGGGCGATCTGCTTGTTTTCCACCCGTTTCAACTTTGGCATGAGCCGGTAAGTTGTCGATAAAGGCTTTAACATTCTTTAATTGATTGGCATTGTTAAGTGGACCATAAAGCGCATCTTGATCATCGGGTTCGCCAAAACGAGTATTCTTTGCAGCTTCAACGAGTTTAGCTAAAAACTCATCATGAATTGCTTCAGACACAATCACACGTGTGGCCGCAGTACAGTCTTGGCCTGCGTTGAAATAGCCCGTTAATGCAATCATTTCAACTGCTTTATCAATATCGGCATCTTCAAAAACCACCACAGGTGCTTTACCACCAAGTTCAAGATGAGCTTTTGCTAGATTTGCTGCGGCAGAAGCTGCAACTTGTAATCCGGCACGAACCGAACCGGTAATAGAAACGAGTGCAGGGGTCTTATGTGATACAACTTTTGAACCCACCTGAGCTTGTCCTAACACCACGTTAAATGCACCTTTAGGGAAAAATGGTGCAGCAATTTCAGCAAGTAAAAGCGTACTTTCAGGCGTGGTATCACTTGGTTTTAGTACCACTGTGTTACCTGCGGCCAAAGCAGGAGCAATTTTCCAAACCGCCATCATGAGTGGATAGTTCCAAGGTGTAACTTGACCAACTACGCCGACAGGTTCACGGCGAATAGAAGAGGTTAAACCTTCTAAATACTCACCTGAAGCTGTGCCATTGAGTAAGCGGGCAGCGCCTGCAAAGAAACGGACCTGATCTGCCGATGCACCCACTTCTTCAGATGCAATTAAGTGTTTTAACTGACCTGTATTACGACTTTGAGCCTCAATTAAACGCTCTGCATTTGTTTCAATGGCATCTGCCAATTGAAGTAAAGCTTTTTGACGAGTCGAAGGTGTACTGCGTCCCCAAATTTTAAAAGCTTCTTTTGCAGCAGCATAAGCTGCATCAACTTCAGCCTCGGTTGCATTCGGTGATTGTGCATAAACTTCCCCAGTCACCGGGCTGACCAAGTCGAAATAATCATTTCCTTTGCTAGCAACATATTCGCCGTTAATAAAGTGTTGTAGTTGAGTTTTAGCCATTTTTTATACCTTGTCCTTAGGTTTTAACATATAACATATAATACTATATGTATTATGTTTTAAATTTTCTGTCAAATGCTTTGATGAGGGGAGTCAGTGAAAAAAGTCGGAATTTAAATCAAATTAGATTTTAAGTTTTTGATTTGATTATTTAAAAAAAATAAAAAATTTATTGAAGATTTTTAGGCAAGGTTGATTGACGTCGTAGTTCAGTAGATTTGAGGAAAGCCAAGAGCAGAATTTTACTAATCAAAAGCAGCTTGATGAGCTAAACCTGCTTAGCTCATCAATTTTTTGTTTTTTATGATTTGAAGTTAAAACGGATGATTAGGTCTTATGACTTGCAAGTAGAATGCTGGTTTCACTGTTATAAATACCAGAAATATTTCTGATTCTCTCTAAAACTTTATCGAAGTTTTCTAAGGTGTCAGAGCGTAGTTCAACTAAAATGTCCCATTTGCCATTGGTTTTATGCAAACATTCCACGGCACTTTCTAGGCGTAATTCTTTAATCACGGATTGTGCTTTAGTGCCTTCGACCATAATGCTCATCCATGCACGAATAACGTTGCGTTCTGCATTGGGCTTAAACCTTACCGTATATCCGGTAATGATGCCCGAAGACTCCAAATACTCGATTCTCTTTTTAACCGTTGCGCGTGAAACGTGAACTTTTTCGGCTAACTCGGTAACAGACATCCGTGCGTTATCTTTAAGTAAACCTAAAATAATTTGATCAATGTTATCCATATTGTAATTGTCAATTATCAGATTGGTAAAAAATAATTCATTTTTGACTGAATTACAAATTTTGTGAATCAATTTGATTTTGAATAATAGGGTCATCAGTTAAGCCTAATAATTCAATTTAATGGACTAGATAAGATGAATAATTTTGCAGTTTCTCGTAATGACTTTAACGAGTGGATGGTTCCAGTTTTTGCACCGGCAAATTTCATTCCGGTACGTGGGGAAGGTTCACGTATTTGGGATCAAGAAAATAAAGAATATATCGATTTTGCAGGCGGGATTGCAGTAAACGCATTAGGTCATGCGCATCCAGTGGCAGTAAATGCTTTAACACAACAAGCAACAAAACTTTGGCATGTAGGCAATGGATATACAAATGAACCCGTTCTACGCCTTGCAAAACAACTCACCGAAAATACATTTGCAGATAAGGTTTTCTTCTGTAACTCAGGTGCTGAAGCGAACGAAGCAGCTTTAAAACTGGCTCGTAAAGTTGGTCTAGACAGTGGTGTTGCTGGCAAAAGTGGCATTGTGGCATTTAATAATGCTTT
The DNA here is from genome assembly GCF_000313935.1 of Acinetobacter sp. WC-141. Taxonomy (GTDB): domain Bacteria; phylum Pseudomonadota; class Gammaproteobacteria; order Pseudomonadales; family Moraxellaceae; genus Acinetobacter. Next base: position 15,765 of record NZ_AMSS01000016.1, read on the forward strand.
CCATGGCCGTACTTTATTTACTGTTTCAGCGGGTGGTCAACCTAAATATTCACAAGACTTTGCGCCACTTCCAAATGGCATTAACCACGTTGCTTTTAACGATTTAGAAGCTGCAAAAGCAGTGATTAATGAGCAAACATGTGCTGTTATTGTTGAGCCGATCCAAGGTGAAGGCGGCGTTATTCCTGCTGACCTCGAATTTTTAAAAGGTTTGCGCGCACTGTGTGATGAGTTTGGTGCCTTACTGATTTTTGATGAAGTGCAAACGGGTGTTGGTCGTACAGGTGCACTGTATGCCTACATGAACTCTGGTGTTATTCCAGATGTGTTAACGACTGCAAAAGCACTAGGTGGTGGTTTCCCAGTAGGCGCAATGTTAACAACTGATAAGTTTGCTCCACATTTTTCAGTGGGTACACATGGTACGACTTATGGTGGTAATCCATTGGCAAGTGCAGTTGCTGGTGCAGTATTTGAGTTTATTAATACACCTGAAGTGCTTAAAGGCGTTAAAGAGCGTCATGACTACTATAAAAACGCTTTAAATAAATTAAATGAAAAATATGAAGTCTTTAAAACGATTCGCGGTGAAGGCTTATTGATTGGTTGTGCCTTAAAAGATGAATTCGCTGGTAAAGCAAAAGACATTAATAATCTTGCGGGCGAAGAAGGTTTATTGAGTTTGATTGCTGGTCCAAACGTTATACGTTTTACTCCGTCTTTGATTATTCCATTTGCCGATATTGATGAAGGTCTGCAACGGTTCGAACGTGCGCTTGCTCGCTTTGTGGAAATTCAAAAGGATGAACAAGCAGCATGATGATTATTCGTTACATCGAACCTAAAGATGTTAATGATCTTTACCTGTTGGCGCAAAAAGCAGGTTTTGGTTTGACATCTTTGCAGCCCAATATGGAAAAACTTGCCGCTCGTATTGAGCGGGCGTGTAAAACTGTTGCAGGCGAATTATCAAAAGCAGATCAGGTCTATTTATTTGTTTTAGAAGATACTGAACTCAACAAAGTTGTCGGTGTTTGCGGAATTGAAGTTGCACTTGGTTTAAAAGAGCCTTGGTATAACTTCCATGTAGGAACCCAAGTTCATGCGTCAGAACCTTTAAGTGTTTATAACGCTTTACCTACTTTGTATTTGAGTAATGACCATACCAACTGTAGTGAGCTTTGTACTTTATTTTTAGACCCAGACTATCGCTTAAATAAAAATGGCAAATTTTTATCGAAAGTCCGTTTCTTATTTCTCTCAGCATTCCGTCAATATTTTGAAGAAACCATTGTTGCCGAAATGCGTGGTTACTCTGATGCCAATGGACAATCACCTTTTTGGAATGCGGTAGGTCATAAGTTTTTTAATATCGAATTTACCAAAGCTGATTATTTGAGTGGAGTCGGGCAAAAGGCTTTTATTGCTGAACTAATGCCAAGACATCCCCTCTATGTCGATATGTTACCTGACGATGCTAAAGCCGCGATTGGTATTGTGCACCCGAATACTCGACCAGCCTACAACCTCTTGCTTGAAGAGGGGCTACGCTATAAAGGCTATGTCGACATTTTTGATGGGGGTGCGACACTGCAAGCGGATATCGAAAATTTACGGGCAATTAAAGAGAGCCATTCTGTAACGGTACAAATTGAACAATCTGAAAATATCGCTGTAGGTGATGAAGCTTACATTGTGGCGAATGATGATTATGAAAATTATCGCGCCATTCTTGTGTATAGCCAGCCTCATCAGAACATATTGCAGTTAACAAAAGAACAGGCAAAACAATTGAATGTCGAAAATGGCTTTTTAGTTCGTGTGCTAAGTGTTCAAGTTAAACAGGTTGCGAGCCCAGAATTGGTCAATAAACTCAAAGCCACTGAACATTCTCGAATGGCTGTTAATTAAGCGAAAATTACTATACATTTCACCAAATTTAAGAAGGAATACTATATTATCGCTAGCGCAAGATTTGTATATGGATAAACACAATCTTGCTCGCTGAGCTGGAATTAATTAGCCTGTTTCTATTATATGAAAGACAGATAATTAAAATATTTAATTTATTTATATATTTTAATTGTGTGCTGAAATTATATTAATAGACGATGGGCTAATATAATAATGAAGGAAAGGATTTATGATGGATTTTTATGGTTGTAGGTAATAGCTTTTAAAAAGGAATTTATAAGGTTTTAAGTGATTTAATAATATTATTAACATGATTTAATGGACTAAATTAATAATCATATAATTTATTTATTATTAAAGCATTTACGACGGTTGCTATAAATTGGAGTAAATATTACATGAGTAAGAATAACGGAAAGCAGTTCCTGGAAGGAGATCTTCTTGGTAGTCAACATATGACTGAGCAAGAAGAAGAGAAATTGCAGCGCTCATTAACCAATCGTCATATTCAGATGATTGCGATTGGCGGTGCAATTGGTACTGGATTATTTATGGGTTCTGGAAAAACATTAAGCATTTCAGGTACTTCAATTGTTTTAACCTATTTAATTATTGGTTTTTTCTTTTTCTTCGTAATGCGAGCAATGGGTGAGTTGCTGCTGGCGAATACTAATTTTAAAACATTCGCCGATTTTGCAACGGCTTATCTTGGCCCGTGGGCAGGTTTTTTTCTGGGTTGGTCCTATTGGTGTAACTGGATTATTACTGCGATTGCAGACGTAATTGTGATCGGAGGGTACATGCAGTTTTGGTATCCCGATTTACCCGTCTGGATTCCTGCATTTACTTCCTTAGCAATTTTAACCATACTCAATTTTGTAGCTGTTCGGCTATTTGGTGAGCTTGAGTTTTGGTTTTCCCTCATCAAAATTACTGCAATTATTCTATTTATTCTGGCTGGTATTTATTTAATTGGTACCGGATTTACTTCTCCAAATGGGGTTAAGGCCTCAATGACCCATTTGTTTGAAACAGAGTCAATGTTCCCATATGGGGTAACTGGTTTCTTGGCTGGCTTTCAAATTGCCATATTTGCATTTGTGGGTATTGAGCTTGTCGGGACAACTGCTGCTGAAACAAAAGACCCGCACACCTCACTTCCAAAAGCCATTAACTCGATTCCTTTACGTATTTTATTATTCTATGTGGGCGCATTGGTTTGTATTATTGCCGTTACATCTTGGGCTAAGGTTTCACCAGAAAAAAGTCCATTTGTAGAAATGTTTACTTTGGTCGGGTTACCAATTGCGGCAGGTTTAATCAACTTTGTTGTTGCGACTTCAGCTTTATCTTCTGCAAATAGTGGAATCTTTGCGACCAGCCGTATGTTATATGGCCTAGCTTTAGACAATGATGCGCCTAAAAGCTTTAGTAAACTATCGAAAAGAAAAGTTCCGATTAGAGGCCTCGTATTTTCAATGGCGTGTGTAACGCTTGGAACATCCATTTTGTTTATTGTTCCAAATGTTATGACAGCGTTTACGATTATTTCAGCGCTTACTTCAATTTTATGTATTTTTACATTCATGCTGATTGTGCTTTCATATATTTATTATCGTAAGAAAAGCCCAGAATTACATATTCAGTCAAAATATAAAATGCCGGGTGGTTTATTTATGGCATGGATGACGATGCTATTTTTAGTTTTTACTATAGTAATTTTAGCATTAGATCATGACACACTGATTGCCTTAGAGTTTTCACCAGTATGGTTTATTGGTTTGTTTATTGCCTATAAATATAAAAAGAAAAAGATGTTGCAGCTTGATATCTTAAAAGCTCAAAAGGTTGATTATATTTAAATAAATTTTAGTGATTTTATTAGAAATCTTATTATTTAAAAACCCAATAAAAAAGCCTCATTACAAGGCTTTTTTATTATCTCTACTCATCGAATTGAGTGAGCAGAGGATTTGCTAATGTGAATAATTTCCTTACCAAATCAAATAAAACTCATACCCAACAGAATCATTTTTCTACAATCTCACCTTTACGATTCATCGTCACATGACCTGCAAATTTATTTGGATTGATAATATTTCCATAACCAGTGAATTGTTCTGGTTTAATTTCCTTACCTTTGTCATCGACAATAGAACTCCATTGATCCATTAGAATTGGAACTTTAAAACCATTGAAAGTGTTATTCGTGATCCGAACACGAGGGGAGTGGTCTAATACAATGGCGTAGGCTTGATCATTTTTTTGAGTAAGGGTAAAAGTATTTCCATCAATAACTGTGCCAGGGGAGAATTTTATGTATAAAGCATTTGGAATGGCAGTAGTATCATTATTTGCATCGGGAAATATTTGTTGTGATTTATCGATGAGTTTAGATGAATTAGTTTTAGTTAAAGTAAAACTACTTTTATTACTTCCAGCTTTATCTTTTGAAAGTGTAGTATTTACACCTAGTTTAGTTTTAGAAATTATTTTATTTTGAATTATAGTTGCTTTAGAGCCTGAAATATATATTTTTTTTCTATAATGAATTGAGAGGAAAGTATTCCTCCTCCCCATGAGCTTAACTCTAAAGTATCAGAATAATTTTTCATGTTTTTAAAGTAAAAATTTTCAATATTTCCTTGGTATGTCCCCGAACTATATTCTTTAGCATATAAAAATCCATATTTTTCTGCATAATTATTTATTTGTGTATTTGTTGAAAAATTTGGAGAAATATAATTACCTCCTAAAGATAAATAAGTATTTAATAAAATACCATTCTGAATAGTCGTATCATGGCCTCTAAGTTCAACAACAGGAAAGCCTTGTTTAGAAAAATCCCAAACATGTCCTTGTAAATCAAGTTCCTGATTTTCGAAGTCTAAAATTAAACCTGAACGCCCTCCTGAGTAGCTACTGGTATGTCCAGCGCCAACTAAAATTTGTAAAAATTTAGGTGTATAGTCCTTTGAAACCTTTTTTGCTATAGAGTCTTGTGTAGCACAGACTTTTTTAATATTTTTTCCATTCAGTTGACTGTTACCACATTCAGGAAACTCATATTGCATACCATTCGCAACATCATCATTACCACAAGTGGTCAATGAAATGGATGAAGCTATAAGAAGTATTATTTTTTTCATTTTGTCGCTCCCTGAGGTGGGTTACCTTGAATACCAAATACTTTATTTTGACTCTGTATTTGAGTAATTGATTTTGTAGAAAATTTTAGCCTATAGTTACGCACCCCTTTTTCCACCCTTTCATTTTCCCCATCCTGTGACTCATATTTCTGCACAGATGTATCCCAAATGACGTTATCAAATTTCTTTTTTTGCTCAAGGGAGACAATAGATTGAAATGCCAATATACGATTAAGGCTATGTCGTGATGGATATACAATAACTGTTGTTATCATTCGATTCTGATATTCATCTAAGGTTTTACATACACTGGCAATTTCCTTAGATTTACAATCAGGCATAATGTATAAATTATTTTTTAAGTGGTTATTTCATAAAAAATATGTTTTAGATTATAATATCTAACCTCTGATTTGAAAATACTATATAAAAAAGTATTTAAAGATTTTTATTTGAAGTAAGTTGAAATTGTTTGGTGGTCTGAGTTGAATATTATTAAGTTTATTTAAAAAATAATATAATAAGTGGTAACTGGTGAGTAAAATTAAATTTTATTGTATACTAAGTCAAGTTACTTCAATTAAAAATATATTTATGTTTAAATTTTATTGAAAATTATCTTGTAAATTTTGAGCAATAACACACCACTAACTTCTATTTTTCAGGTCGTACCTTTAGAGAAAAATACTTAGTACTAAAATAAATATGAGATGATTAGTATCAATTCTTATAGTGAAACTGTGAGAATTGAACTGACTGTTATTTTTTATTTATTTGATAAAAAGGTTTTTAAAATATTTTAAAAGAATGTTTTTAAATATAGCAGTGATTTAACCCATACAATTAATGAATATAGATTGTATGGGTTAAATGAACAACGATATGTAAAAGAGTAAATTTATGACTTTTGAGAGAAAGAAAATTTGGGGCGAGCAACTAGAACAGCTTGCTGGATCGGTTGAGCCTTTATTGGAAGAGCTTGATCTAGATTTACCAATTAAACAGGAATCTACATTGCTAGTTGATGAAGAGCGAAGTATTTATTATTTATCATTTTTTGTAGGAAGTGGTTATTTGTCACCTGCTGAAAAAATCATATTAGAAAAAGAGGGACCGTATTATTTTGACGGTTATGAAAATAACCCTGTAACCCCCTTTCATTGGCCAGCAGTAGAGGCAATTGTGACCCCAACACAAGTGATATTATTTACGTCATTTGAGTTTTCAGTTGCAAAAGTTGAGGAGTGTAAAGCTAATAGAGAATTTTATATATCTTCACTGAGTATTAAATCTTTAGATAATCCAGATATTATCCATATTTATTCAGAAGATCAGGTTCCTCAAGAAGTACACAGTATTATTGCTGAAGCATTTTATATATATCAACAAAGAAAAGAGTGGAAAATTACCACACAGCTTTATTATAACTTTGGTGTAGATATGCTCAAGGGCTTAAGAAATTAATAATTAAAAGAAGAAAATAGAGACATGGCAAGATCGTTAGAAACCCAAAATATTATTAATCAACTTGCTGCTATTGAGCAGACAAATGGGCAAGTTACTATTCAAGACTTACGGCAGGCATTTCTTAATCTTGTGCCTGATGTTACTCAAGATTTAGCAAATAAAACAACTTTGTTTTATGCAGGGAACAACCCAACAGATCCTCTATATATAGCAGCAAAAGCAATTTCGAAGGATACTAGTAACCCTTTAACTATTATGGGTAATACCAAGCTTTCAGAATTAATGCACTCAGATGAAGTGATAGGTTATTTAAAAGAAATTGCTGAAAAAAATAAGATTGCAAAATATACGGACATTATGAACGATGAAACCACGATTGATGGGGTTAAAAGTCGTGCATTGTGGGATGATGCTTCAGAAGCCCTTGCAAAAGCTTCTTCTGGTGATGTTCGTACCCTTACGCCATTTGGTACCGAAGATAAAGTTTTTGCCCGTGTGGAGCTACCAGCTTTACTTGAAAACCCAAATGTAAAAACCATTGATGGGATACCACGTGAGGTACTGAAAACAATATACGATGCTGATATTGCCAGTGGACTCACGCATGCGGAGGCAATAGATAATGCACGTGCGGCAGTACAGGCAAAATCACTCATCTATACTTCGCTCATTGATGAAATTAGCAATGCAAATGGTAAGGTGACCTATGAGGTTAGCCGATTTATAGAGGGGCCAAATAATCTTTCTGACTATACGAAGGGGGCTTCAGTTACCCCTCATGCAGATACATCAATAATTCATTCGACATTACTTGGAGATACACCGAGTACCAGTCTATTAAACCCATCCCAAATAGAGTTTTTGAATAGAGGGAAGACTCAATTAGAGCGGGTGGAGTTAGTTACCCAGCAATTGGCTCAGAACGTATCTATATTTGAAAGTACACATCTTTCGAACTTGGCAAAAGGGGCAGGTTTAGCAAGTTTAACGATTGGGTTATTTACTGTGACTGAAAAAGCCCAAGCTGCTGAAACCCCAGAACAAAAACAACAAATTATAGATGATTGGGTCGGTCATACCACGGCAGAGTGGATTGCAGGATCAATTGGTAGTGCGTTATTGGTAGGGGGGGTAGCAGCATTTACAGCAGTATCTGCACCTGTGACTTTAGCTTTAGCGATTGTGGGTGGAATAGTCGGTTCGATTGTGGGTGGTGACACGGTCTATGAGCTTATCAAAGAGGGTGTTAATAAAGTTTTAAGCGACATTAAGTCTAGTTTACATTCAATAGTTGGGGAGTTTTTAGATCAGTTTGATTTGAATGATGTTATGGGATTATATGAACAGGCAGAGCATGTAACTAGCCCATTAATACTCGATTTAAATAAAGATGGCGTGGTTGGAACACGTGCATTGAGTGAAAATATTTATTTTGACCATGATGGTAGTGGATTTAAAGAAAAAACAGGTTGGGTCAGTTCGCAAGATGGTTTGCTAGTTTTAGATAAAAACAATAATGCGGATATTGAAATAGGCAATGAATTATTTGGAAATCAGACTAGCTTGAATAGTGGCCAATTGGCAAAGAATGGATTTAAGGCTTTAGCAGAATATGACCTAAATAATGATGGAGTGATTGATGCAAAAGATGAAATTTATCAGCAGTTACAAGTTTGGCAAGACATCAATCAAAACGCACATGTAGATCAGGGTGAACTGACTGGTTTACAAACAATAGGTATCCAACAAATTGATTTAGCTTATATCTTGGCTAAGCAAGTTGATGTCAATGGTAATTATCATAAACAGCAGGGGCAGTTTGTCTGGGCAGATGGAACTGCTGGAAAAATAGATGATGTATGGTTTCAAGTAGATACCTTACATTCCCAGATAAATCAGGCCCAAATAGTTGAGATTGATCCTTCAATTGCGGTATTACCTGATATTCACCAATTTGGTAACGTTGATAGCTTACATCAGGCTATGGCAAAAGATACAAATGGAATATTACAACAATTAGTTGAACAATTTGCTCAGACAGATTCTTTGCTGATTAGGCAGCAACTCGTGACTGATATTATTTATCAATGGACGGGTGTGGCAGATTTACCGAGTCATGAAAGAGGAATGTATTGGGATGATCGACATTTATTGGCTTTAGAAAAAATAATGGGACGTCAATACCATTCATTTGCAGATGATCCTGAGTGGACTTTAGCGGTAGGAAATAATCAGGCATTTGCTTTAGAGGAAGCATGGAGACTCTTGCTACAGAAAATCTATGATCAACTCTATCTACAACAAAAAGTACCTGAATTTTTTGAAAATATTCAAATAACAGAATCAAACGAACTCGATGTCACTCAACTTTATAGTTATATCAAACAATCTAGTCTAATTGAGGTGGCTGAACTCTATGATGTTTTAAGCCGTGGTCCACAATTGTTTAAGGATGTACAAAATAGCTTGAAAGAACTTGCTTTGAATGTCTCTACACCAGATTTGATTGATCAAATTCTAGGTCAAACTTTGCAAGTTCATATTTCATCTGTAAATGATAGTTTCTATGTAGGAAGTGATGGAGATGATTTACTGATCAGTAATATTGGGACAGACATATTTGTAGGTGGTGAGGGTGTAAATATATATTTTTTTAGTTCTAATAGTGGGCAAGATACTATTCAGGCAAGCTATTTATCGGAAAACTCGCCTTTGACAGAAACTCATATTGTTTTAGATGCCTTGCCGCAGGATATAGTGGTTGAGGTTGCTTCAAGCGACATTATTTTAAAAATCAGTGGAACTGAGGATCAATTAAAAATAGAAAATGCAATTTCAGAGAGTTCAACATTCAAAACGATAACCTTTGTAGATCAAACCGTCTGGACCATTACCGATATTTTAGCCCAGCCCTTGTTAGGTACTGAAAATGATGATTACCTGATAGGTATAGATGCGCGTGATAACACGATTTATGGTTTTGCAGGAAATGATAATCTCTATGGTGCGATTGGTAATGACTATCTAGATGGTGGTGCTGGTGATGACGAGTTAAATGGTGGTGATGGAATCAATACTTATTATTTTGACCGCGGTTATGCAAATGACAGCATTATGGCATCTTATTTGACACCTGAATCGGCATCTACAGAAACCCATATTCAATTAGGTGTATTGCCTGATGACGTTAGCGTTGAGCTCTTTGATCAAAGCATCCGAATTACAATTAAAGATAGTGGGGATACATTAGAGATTCGTGATGCATTTGTAGAAAACTCAGCGTTTAAAACAATAACCTTTGCAGATCAAAACGTCTGGACTATTACCGATATTTTGGCCCAGCCTCTGTTAGGTACTGAAAATGATGATTATCTAGTTGGTATAGATGTTCGTGATAACAAAATCTATGGTTTTGCTGGCGATGATTATCTCTATGGTTCTATGGGCAATGATTATTTAGATGGCGGTATAGGTGATGACGAGTTAAATGGTGGAGATGGAATCAATACTTATGTTTTTAACCGTGGCTATGGTTATGATTCGATTAATACCCCTTATTTAGATGAAAATTCACCTCAAATAGAAACACATATTTTAATGGATGTATTGCCAAGCGATGTTTCGGTTGAAATTTCATATCAGGATGTCTTTATTAGTCTTAACAATACTGACGATCTCTTGGAAATTAGAGGCGTATTTACAGAGTTTTCAGCTTTTAAAACAATTACTTTTGCAGATCAAACTGTATGGACTATCCAAGATTTACAGAATTCCGCTTCAATAGGCAGTAATCAGGATGAATCATTAACAGATTTGTTGAGTGGTTTAGCTGACAATTCTAACTACGAAGAGTACGGTTATTTATTTGATGAGTTGTCAGATAACCAATCATTAGTTGGACAGCTTGAAGGGAACAATACGCAAGTGCTGACAGACTCTTTGGTATTAGAAGAAAGCTCTGACGTTGACTATCAATTTAATCTTTTAACAATTGAAGATGTGCAAAAGTCTGATATTGATGTTGATAAATTATTGATAATTACCAATGCGAATAGTGATAGTGAAAATTCTCAAAATGTTAAAAATATTTTGACTCAAAAATATCAGTTTGATGAAGTTGATGATCAAATCGTATTTGATAACACTGCATTTTCAATGGTAAATAATATTAGTTTATGGAATACATCATTTAATCAACAGTTTATAGCCTAAATTTTTTATTATTTTCTTAAAAAACAACTTATTGATTTAAATAAATAAAAAAGCCTCATTACGAGGCTTTTTTCATAATCTTTATTTAATATTGGGATCGCCTTTTTTCAAGAAAAAGCGAATCGCTAGTTTTTGTAGGAATGTTCCATAAGGAGGGTGGAAAAGCTGAGTTGGGAAGAACCGATGACGTATAAACACAGTTTTTGCATGTGAAAGTTCACGGAAGCCTTCTTCACCATGATATGACCCCATACCTGAGTTGCCGATACCACCAAAAGGAGCATCATGGTTAACTACATGCCAGCCCCAGTCATTAATGGTCACGCCACCCGAATGAGTTTCACGTAAAATACGATCACGTTCTACGGAACTATGTGTAAAGCAATAAAGCGCTAAAGGTCGTTCGTCCGATTTCACATAGGTAATTGCATCATCTAAAGAATCATATGCCACTACAGGTAAAATAGGGCCAAAGAGTTCTTCTTTCATAATACGCATGTCTGGTGTGCAGTTCAGCACAATCTGTACAGGCATTCTACGGCCTTGTTGGTCGAAGCTATACGTGTCGCAAGGAATAATACGTGCACCTTTTTCTTGTGCATCGGTCAAAATATCTTGAATGCGTTTTAAATGACGATCATTGACAATAGATGTATAATTCTCATTATTTTCAATGTCTTGACCAAACATTTTTATAAAGCTTGATTTCGCAGCATCCACAAATTCATCAATACTTTCTTTTGGAACCAACGCATAGTCAGGTGCTACACAGATTTGACCACTGTTTGTTGCTTTACCATGTGTAATACGTTTTGCAGCATCGGCAAGCGGGTAGTTACGGCTTACAATTGCTGGTGATTTTCCGCCTAATTCGAGAGTAACAGGTGTTAAGTTTGCAGCAGCAGCTCGCATGACGACTTTGCCAATAGCTGGAGAGCCAGTAAATACAATATGGTTAAATGGTAAAGAGGTAAATCTTGCCGGATCTGTAATTTCTTCACCAAAAACCGCTACTTCATCTTCATTAAAGACTTCGGCAAGCATGCGTCGCAGCATTGCATTAGTATTCGGTGTAATTTCAGGGAGTTTAACCATGACTCGGTTGCCTGCAGCTAATGCGGCAATGAGTGGGCCAAGCGCTAAATAAACGGGGAAGTTCCAAGGAACAATCACACCAACCACGCCTTTAGGTTGATATTGCACACTTAAACGGTTTGATAAAAATAAAAGCTCGGTACGGCGTTTACTTGGGCGCATCCAGCGGCGTAAATGATGAATTGCATGATCAGCCTCTAACACAGAGCCAAGCAAATCTAATAGTTTAGATTCATCAAGTGATCTTGAACTAAAGTCAGCATTAATCGCAGCAGCCAAAGCATCTTGATAACGGATAATTTGTTTTTTGAGTTGATGCAGTTTTGTGCGGCGTGCTTCAAGACTTGGGTAAGGATCTGCCTCAAAATTGGCACGTTGTTTGGAAAAAATAAGTTCCATATGTTCAGTGGCAGAGCCGCTATATTCTTTTAAAGTGGAGCTTTCCATTATTGTTCCTTCCATACTTTTGCTTATCATACTTTATGCTTGAAGCGTCGTATGGTCGATGTTAAATTGAGACAACAAGAGGTAGTTTAGTGCCATTATGCACGTCACTCTAGGGATGGTATGAATTAAATGCCTAAAAATATTTATAAAAATACAAATGTGGCTATCGAAGGAAATTATGATAATACATCTTTAGGTGCCAATACATATTTGCTGGGATTAACCAGTTTATTTGATGAAATGGGTTCGCAAGGCCATTCAATATCAGATGTTTTATCTGGCACAAATATTTCGCCAGATACGATGAATCAATCCTCTTTATATATTTCCCAAGTCCAAAAAATTCAGCTATTTCAAAATATTCAAAAGCTATCTCATGACCCTCTCATCGGTCTGCGCGCAGGACAAAAGCAGCGACTGTCAGATTTTGGGGTATACGGCTACGCACTATATTCTTCGCGTAATTTTAGACAAGCGGTAGAGCTTGGCATTCGACACATTAAGCTTGCAGGGCCTATTTTAAAGAAGTCTTTTTATATTCGAGATGACGCTGCGGTTTTTGAAGGGCAGGACATTATTGCACTTGGCAAGCTTTTGCCTTTGGTATGCGAGTTTTGGTTTAGTTCCATGCAAACCTTAATTGAACGGGTGCTTGAAGGACCATTTCAAGCCAAGAAGCTTTTATTGCCCTATCCAGCGCCTGACTATGCAGAAGAATATGAAAAAGTCTTTCATTGTCCTGTTCAGTTTAATGCTGGGGTGATGCAATGGCACTTTGATTTAAAATGGCTCGATGTACCTTGCCCAAATGCCAACCCGATTACTGCGGACATGTGTAAGTCGTTTTGTGAACGGATGCTAGGTACAGCAGAACTTGAGGAACCTGAGTTGGTGAAAACAATTCGTTTAATATTATTAGATGGAACAGGACTTTTTCCATCAGCTCAAGAAATGGCTGAACGGCTACATATATCAAAGCGTACCTTACATCGACGCTTGGCAGGGTTTAATTTGACTTATCAAGAGTTGTTAGATGAAACTCGGCGCCGTCTTGCCGATGAATACTTGCGAGAAACGACTTTAACCGTAGATGAAATTGCCGAAAGAATTGGCTTTTCAGATACCTCTAATTTTAGAAAAGCCTATCGTCACTGGACAGGCATTTCACCAAATGAGTATCGAATACAGTACCTAAATTAGAATTAGCTTTGACTGCTACTTAAATCGAGAGAGCAACTTTTTCTGCAAAAATGGATTACAGAGCAAAATTGCAAATAAAATAATAAATATGCCAATAATGCTGAATAGATCCGGTAATTCATGCCAAAAAACAAATCCCCATATCCCTGCAAAAATAATAGCAATGTAATTCATGGGACCAATTTGGCCTGCTGGCGCTAAGCTGTAGGCATAAGACATAAACAGTTGGCTAATATTAGCTAAAAGTCCCGCAGCAATGAGCAGTGCTAATTCATGCCAAGTGAAAATACGCCAATGCCAGAACATTGGAATAGAGGAAATCAAACTACCAAAAATACAGAAGTAAAAAACAATACGTTCAGGCGGCTCTGTACTGGTTAAAGCTCTTACGGTCACAAAAGCCATTGCGGATAAAAAGCATGCACCCAAGCCAATAAAAGATAGTGCGTTAAATAAACCTTGGTCGGGTTTAGCAACAAATAAAACCCCAATGAGTCCGATCACAGCAGCAAAAATCATCGATTTGGTAATTTTTTCTTTTAAGAAAAGCCATGCAATCAGTGGAATAAAGATAGGGGATGAATAACTAAAAACCATGGCATTTGATAGTTTTAAGTTCGCAATAGCATAGAAAAAACCATACATTGCGGCAAGTCCCACTAAGCTTCGCCACGTGTGCATCCAAAGTTTATCGGTTTTAACAAAATCTAGCCCTTGTTTAAAGAGCATCGGAATAAAAATAAATAAACCCACTGCATTTCTAAAAAACACGACGGTCGCATTGTCTACCGTTTCTGAAGCAAAACGAATGCACACTCCCATAATGGAAAATAATAATGCCGATGTCATAAGACAAAGCAGTGCTTTTCCAAGTTGAGTTGAGGGGAGGTTTGGAGCAGTCTGATTTTGCATAGAGAAATAGAGTTCTTAATTTTCGATGTTATTTTAGCAGCGATGTTAAGTTTTGGTGAAATGTGTCGTAATTAATATGGGAAATGTGAAAAAGATGAGGTGATATGCCTCATCTTTTAAACTTTATTAGGTCACGGGTGCAGGGTTAAATACAGCGAGTGAGTTATGAATACCCCAACGGTCTGACCATGTTTGTTTTTCACCGCTAGCCACTTGTAAAATCAGTTCAAAAAGTTCCCAGCCCACTTCTTCAATAGTTTTCTTTCCAATAGCAATATCGCCAGCACTAATATCAATCAGGTCATACCAACGGTTTGCAATATTGTTTCGGCTTGCCATTTTAATAACTGGCACTGCTGCCAACCCGTAAGGTGTACCGCGACCTGTGGTAAAGACTTGAACGGTAATACCAGATGCCATTTGCTGCGTACCACAGATAAAGTCACTTGATGGTGTAGCCGCAAAAATTAATCCTTTTTTTGTCGGTCTTTGGCCCGGTGCGAGAACTTCTACAATCGGTGAGCGGCCCGATTTGGCAATTGATCCCATCGCTTTTTCTACAATGTTATTCAGTCCACCTTTTTTATTACCCGGTGTGGTATTGGCACTTCGGTCTACTTGGCCTGCTGCTAAATAGTCGTCATACCATTTCATTTCCCGAATTAGATCTTTGGCAACTTGTTCATTTGCTGCACGTGGCGTAAGTAGGTGAATACCATCACGGACTTCCGTAACTTCAGAGAACATGACTGTACCGCCACATTGCACAATCAGGTCAGCTGCGAAACCAACGGCAGGGTTAGAGGTAACTCCAGAAAATGCATCACTCCCCCCACATTGCATGCCTACAACTAAATTAGAAGCTGGAACTTCTTCTCGAGTACGTTGATTAAGCTTTTCAAGGTGTTGTTCTGCCACGGATAAAATATGGTTGACCATACTTTCAAAACCGTTGTGGCGCTCATCTTGCAACTGAATAATATCTTCGTTTGCTAGGGGAATATATTTGTTTTCTTTAGGAATATTTAAAAGTCGTTCGGGTTGCATTTTTTCGCAGCCCAGACTCACAACCATAATTTCTCCACCAAAATTAGGGTTGAGTGCAAGATTATGTATGGTACGAATAGGAACAATTGCAGCAGGTGCATCGATTGCCACACCACAACCGTATAAATGGTTTAATCCGACCACACCATCTACATTTGGATATTTAGGAAGTAAATCACGTTCAATAATTTTAACGACATAATCGACAATACCTTCGACACAGTTAACACTGGTCGTAATACCTAAAATATTCTTTGTGCCGACACTGCCATCTTTGTTTTTATAACCTTTAAATGTATATCCGCTAAGCGTAGGGAGCTTTGGATCAGGGCGAGTTGCTAACTCAAGATCATCTAGCTCAGGTGCCTCAGGCATTTGGGTAACAGCTTCATTTACCCATGAACCCGCGGGTAAATCTTTATTGGCATAACCAATAATTTCCCCATAACGAACAATTGCTTCACCTTGCTTTAATGGCTCTAATAAAACTTTATGTCCCTGTGGCACATGATCAACCAAGATGAGTTGATATTCTTCAATAGGTGTAGAAGGTGGTAAACCGCCGTCATTCACTACAATGGCTACATTATCAAGAGGACTAATTTTTATGAGGAGAGGCTTCAGCATGATCGTTCCTTGTATACATTTGAAGAGAGGTCATAACGCTTAAGTTAGTTAAGCGTTATGACTTAAAGTTTTAAGAGGTAGGTTTTAACTCGAAGCGCTGGATTTTGCCGACAATAGCGGTATAGCAAATCACTGCTGCAATCGCATGCACACCAACATAAGTCAATGCAAAGTTGAAAGAACCAGTACTTGCTAAGATATAGCCGATCACAATTGGGGTCACGATTCCTGCCGTATTACCAAACGCATTCATCATTCCTCCTGATAAACCCACCATTTCTTTCGGTGCAACATCAGACATGACTGCCCAACCTAAAGAGCCGATGCCTTTCCCGAAGAAAGATAAAGACATAAAGAATACGATTGCTGCTTGAGAATCGACGTAATTACACATAATGATTGAGGTTGAAACCAAGAATCCGACTACGATAGGTAGCTTTCTTGAAAAGCTTAAGCTGTAATTCATTCGAATTAACTTATCTGAAATTAAGCCACCTAAAATTCCACCTACAAAGCCACAGAGTGCAGGTGCAACTGCCGCGAAACCTGCTTCTAAAATGCTGAGATGTCTTTCTTTTACAAGATAAACAGGAAACCAAGTTAAGAAAAAATAGGTCAGTGTATTTACACAATATTGTCCAATAAAAATACCGAGCATCATACGGGAAGCAAGAAGTTGCTTAACTTTACCCCATGTGATTTTCTCTTTTTTAGCATTTTGGCTGTTTTCACCCATGTCGAGTAAAGCACCTTCTGAAGCAATATATTTTACTTCTTCGGGGTTTACTGTTGGGTGATTGGTCGGGCTATAAATGACCTTGAGCCAGATAAATGAAAGTAGAATTCCTAAACCACCCATAACCCAGAAAATAGATTGCCAATGTACAGTCGCGACAAGCCAGCCCATGAGAGGAGCGAAAAGTACAGTGGAAAAATAGGAAGATGAGTTAAAAATGGCAGCCGCTGTTCCACGTTCTTTGGTCGGAAACCATGCAGCAGCAATTTTACTGTTACCCGGAAAAGCAGGCGACTCAGATAAACCAACTAAAAATCTGAGTACAAAGAGTGAAGTAATGATGGTTGCTGTGTCACCTAAAATATTGGTAAAGCCAATTAAGACAGTGAACAATGACCATAAAAACAAGCTCCAGAAATACACACGGCGAGCACCAAACTTATCGAGTAGCCAACCACCTGGAATTTGACCAATAACATAGGCCCATGCAAAGGCCGAGAAAATATATCCCATGGTAACTGAGTCGATACCTAGCTCATGAGACATTGGCGTTGCAGCCATTGAGAGGGTTGCACGATCACCGTAATTAAACGCCGTCACCAAAAAAATCATCGCAAGAATGTAGTAGCGAGTTTTCGTATGTTTGGCTCTTTGCTGAGTCACTACAGCGATATTTGTTTGCAAATTATCCATATACAAACTCTTTTAATAATCGACCTATTTGCATATCCGTGAAATAGGTGACGTCATGTCAAATTCATCGATAGAATAGATGAGAAAACGGAATTTTGTATCTACTCTATAGTCCTAGTTCTAAAACCGCGTCTTTAGATGTATGACATCATATGATTAAAAATATTATTTTGGCAAGTGGGGCCGAAAAATAATTTTTATGCGGGTTTATATTGACAAGTTGTCTGATGTCTTATAAGTTTTGGTGATGAAAAAATAGCATCAATATGCCAAGGAGTATTTTAATGGCGACCTCTACACCTATCGTTAAATCAATTCGAGCAATTCCTGTTGCTGGACATGACAGCATGCTGCTCAATTTGAGTGGTGCTCATGGACCTTATTTCACTCGTAATATACTCATTATCGAAGATAACTCTGGAAATATTGGTGTAGGTGAAATTCCGGGCGGAGAAAAAATTTTAGCGACATTAAATGATGCTAAAGCCTTGGTAGAAGGACAGCCGATTGGTGAATATAAAAATTTACTTAAAAAAATTCAGCAAACTTTTGCTGATCGTGACAGTGGTGGCCGAGGCAATCAAACCTTTGATTTACGTACCACAATTCATGTTGTAACAGCCTATGAGTCAGCATTACTTGATTTGCTTGGTAAGCATTTAAATGTGAATGTCGCAAGTTTGCTTGGTGAAGGCCAGCAACGTAGTGAAGTTGAAGTTTTAGGATATTTATTCTTTATCGGTGACCGAAAACAGACTTCATTAGACTATGCAACTACACCTCAGCATAACCATGACTGGTATAAAGTCCGTCATGAAAAAGCGTTAACACCCGAGGCAGTACAGCGCTTAGCAGAAGCTTCTTATGATCGTTATGGATTTAAAGACTTTAAGTTAAAAGGTGGCGTATTACAGGGTGAACAAGAAGCTGAAGCGGTTACAGCAATCGCGCGCCGTTTTCCAGAAGCGCGTGTGACACTCGATCCAAACGGTGCATGGTTTTTAGATGAAGCAATTGCTTTAGGCAAACATCTTAAAGGGGTGTTGGCCTATGCAGAAGACCCATGCGGTGCAGAACAAGGTTATTCAAGCCGTGAAATTATGGCCGAGTTTAAACGTGCAACAGGCTTACCCACTGCGACCAATATGATTGCGACCGACTGGCGAGAAATGTCACATAGTATTCAATTGCAAGCCGTTGATATTCCTTTGGCTGATCCACACTTTTGGACATTGGAAGGTTCGGTTCGAGTGTCGCAGCTCTGCAATATGTATAACTTAACGTGGGGTTCGCATTCTAATAATCACTTTGATATTTCACTTGCTATGTTTACCCATGTTGCTGCTGCCGCGGTAGGTAAGGTTACGGCAATTGATACACACTGGATTTGGCAAGAAGGTACAGATCAGCTAACCAAAGCGCCGCTTGAAATTAAAGACGGTAAAATTCAGGTGCCAACAGCACCGGGGCTTGGTGTCGAACTGGACTGGGACCGAATTAACCAAGCGCATGAACTGTATAAATTAAAAGGTTTAGGAGCTCGTAATGATGCCGATGCGATGCAATTTTTAATACCAAACTGGTCGTTTAATAATAAAAAGCCGTGTTTGGTGCGTTAATATTTTATCGTTATTTTTGAAAAATTCACTTTTTGAATTGTCTTAATGCTTTGCTGTCCCTATGGGCAGCTTTTTTTTATGTTTAACGATTAGCTGTAAAATTAAGAATTTTTAACTATATTTTATAAAACAATAGGTTAAATGATTTTTGGTAATGAGCTTTTATCTTTTTAAAAATTTTAGATTCTCAGAAGAAAAATATATTGATCAAAATAAAAATTATGATGTAAGATGTCTGACAACATAAACATGTATGGATATTTTCTAATGGATGCTCTTGAGTTAAAAAACATTGTTTCTGATGGTCTTCTTTCTTTTCCAGTGACCGACTTTGATCAAAATGGGGACTTTAATAAATCTTCTTATGCGAAACGTCTTGAATGGTTAGCACCTTATGGTGCAAGTGCATTATTTGCTGCGGGTGGTACAGGCGAGTTTTTCTCGTTAACTGGAAGTGAATACTCTGACGTGATTAAAACAGCGGTTGATACATGTAAAGGCAGTGTACCGATTATTGCTGGGGCAGGTGGTCCGACACGTCAGGCGATTGAACAGGCAAAAGAAGCAGAGCGCTTAGGTGCACACGGTATTTTGTTAATGCCGCATTACTTAACTGAAGCAAGCCAAGAAGGTTTAATTGAACACGTTAAGCAAGTATGTAACTCAGTGGACTTTGGCGTAATTTTTTATAACCGTAGCGTATCAAGATTAAATCTCGATTCAATCCAAAAGTTAGCTGAGATGTGCCCCAACTTAATTGGCTTTAAAGACAGCTCTGGTCAAATCGATATGATGACGGCAGTGACTCAGACTATGGGTGATCGTTTGTCGTATTTAGGTGGTTTGCCAACAGCAGAAGTTTTTGCAGCCCCATATAAAGCCTTAGGTTGTCCGGTTTATTCATCAGCTGTATTTAACTTTATTCCAAAGACTGCAATGGAGTTTTATAACGCGCTTCGCAGTGATGACTTTGAAACAACCAATCGTTTGATTAAAGATTTCTTCTTGCCATTGATAAAAATTCGTGACCGTAAATCAGGTTATGCGGTAAGCATGATTAAAGCTGGTGCCAAAATTGTTGGGCATGATGCCGGTCCCGTGCGTCCGCCATTAAGTGATTTAACTCAAGCAGACTATGAAGATTTGGCTGCGCTCATTGCGACACTTGGTCCGCAATAATTCTAACTGTTTAGGTATTGGAGCTTTAAAATGAGTAAAAATAACGGTCGGCAGTTTATTAATGGCCAACGCGTTGCTGCAAATGCGCCAGCTCTAGAAAGTATAGCTGCAAAAGACTATCAACCAACAGGTTATGTATTTAGTCAGGCGACCCTTGAAGAAGTGGATCAAGCTGCTCAAGCTGCTCATAACGCTTTTTTAGTTTATAGCCAAACTTCTCAAGAGCAACGTGCCTCTTTTCTTGAAGAGATTGCTCGCCAAATTGAAGCATTAGGTGCGAACCTGCAAGAAGTCGCTTCACTTGAAACAGGCTTACCACTTGCTCGTCTTCAAGGAGAGACAGGCCGTGTTACTGGTCAGCTTCGACTGTTTGCTGAACTTTTACGTCGTGGCGATTTTTATGGCGCTCGCATTGATGTGGCATTACCAGAGCGTAAGCCTTTGCCGCGTGTCGATTTGCGTCAATATAAAGTTGGGGTAGGACCGGTTGCTGTGTTTGGCGCGAGTAATTTCCCACTTGCATTTTCAACAGCAGGCGGTGATACCGTAGCTGCTTTAGCAGCAGGGTGTCCGGTTGTCTTTAAAGCACACTCTGGCCATATGGCAACTGCTGAGCTTGTTGCAGAAGCCATTGAACAAGCAATCGAAGTTTGCGATATGCCTAAAGGCACATTCAATATGATTTTTGGCGGCCGTATTGGCGCAAACTTAGTAGAACATCCACTGATTCAGGCAGCTGGTTTTACGGGTTCTCTTGAAGGCGGAATGGCACTTTATAACCTTGCGCAGAGCCGTCCTCAGCCAATTCCATTC
The DNA here is from genome assembly GCF_000313935.1 of Acinetobacter sp. WC-141. Classification (GTDB taxonomy): domain Bacteria; phylum Pseudomonadota; class Gammaproteobacteria; order Pseudomonadales; family Moraxellaceae; genus Acinetobacter. The sequence goes on from NZ_AMSS01000016.1 coordinate 36,875, forward strand.
TTTGCTGAAATGTCGAGTGTGAACCCTGTAGTGGTTTTATCTCAAGCGCTGAGTTCTCGTGGTGAACAAATTGCTCAGGATACGGTTGCCTCATTTAATATGGGATGTGGTCAGTTCTGTACAAAACCGGGGTTAATTTTAGGTGTAGAAGGACCTGAATTTGACAGTTTCGTAGCAGCTTTAGCTGAAAGCACGCAAAAAGCTGTGCCTCAGGTCATGCTGAATGAAGGAACTTTAAAAAGTTACCGTCAAGGTATTGATGCTCTAAACAGTGAAGCTGGTTTTGAAGTTATTGCGACAGGTCAAGAGGCCGAGCTAGTTTCTCAAGCAAAAGCACATCTATTTAAAGCAGATCAATCGGTTTTATTGTCTGGCAACCCAAAACTACAACATGAAGTTTTCGGACCAATGTCGATTGTGATTGGCGTAGAGGATGAAGCGACTCTGTTAAAAGGGATCGAGGCTTTAGGTGGACAGCTTACGGCAACCATTATTGGTGATGAAAATGAGTTGTCCGAAGCAGGCGAACTTCTTCATTTGCTAACTGGTAAAGCTGGCCGTGTATTGTTTAATGGTTTCCCGACAGGAGTTGAAGTGTCTGATGCAATGGTGCATGGTGGTCCTTTCCCTGCAACGAGTGATGCACGCGGAACTTCGGTAGGTACGGGAGCGATTGAGCGTTTCTTGCGTCCGGTATGTTTCCAAAATACACCACAAGTTTTATTACCCGATGCATTAAAAGATAGTAATCCATTACAGATTACTCGTCTGGTCAATGGGCAATTAACTCAGGCCAAAATTTAAAAATTGTGCAGCTCAATCAATGCTATTGAGCTGCATATTTTTTAACTTATTCAACGTATTATTAAATATCAACAGAAGCACAAGTTGCTTACTTTTTAAATATGTGTGAGGGTTTGATAAGCGAGATAAAATATTTTATTTTTAATAACTTAGAGGTATAAAAACCGAATATGACTATCGTCTAAGTTTATAGTAAAATGAATTTCCTAATTTTTTCAACATCTCATGAGTTCTTCAGATTATGTCTAGTGCAATTAAACCTAGATCAACAAAAAAACTAAGCCAGATTATTGTAGAACAACTGATCGAGAAAATTCAGTCTGGAGATTTTCAGGTTGGAGAGAAAATTCCAACAGAATTAGAATTAATTGAAACCTTTGAAGTTAGCCGCTCTGTTATTCGTGAAGCAATTACTGAATTGCGTTCTCTGGGCTTTGTTGAAACTCGTCACGGGATTGGTACTTTTGTAAAAGAGCAGACCATTGAGCAGAATTTTTTACTGTCTAATGCCAGTCTAGAAACCATTAACGATATTGTTTCTTTACTTGAGCTTCGAATTAGCCTTGAATCGGAAGCTGTCTTTTTAGCATCAGAGCGTCGTAAGCAAATCCACATCGATAAAATGAAAGCTGCGCTTGAAGACTTTGAACGTCATATTTCATCAGATGCAAATGATGGTACGGTAAAAGCGGATTATGATTTTCATATTGCCATTGCCGAAGCTTCTGAAAACCAATATTTCGTTGATTTTTTAAAGTACCTTGGCGAAAAGATTATTCCGCGTGCACGACTTAAATCTATTGAGCAAAGTCCAGAAAACCGTGAAGAATATTTAAAAGCGGTTCATCATGATCATGTCAATATTTATAACGCGATTGTTGATCAAGATGGTTTATTGGCTCGACAAATGATGCGTGCTCATCTGTCTAAAAGTATTAAAAAGTTTAAGCAATAAAGCTTGAGCTAAGATTAAGTTGGGTGAGATTAAAAGAGAGCTTCTATAAGCTCTCTTTTAATTTGATAGGGTTGTTATTTACAGCTAAAGTTTTTAGCTTTTTCGCTATCACCTTGACCATTGTAGCGGGCAATTAGTGGGTAAGGACAAAGTGGGCGGGTACGGTCTGGCGTCCAGTCTTGCGGAAGTTCAGTATTCACTTGACCACTTGGGTTACCTGCGCCGCGTGCAGTCGCAATGATTTTGTCAGGTGCTTGCCCATATTCCACCCAGTTAACTAAAGCAGTCAATGCATCAAACTGGTCGGTCGCAATGCCATCACGGGTATGGTTCATGCCCGGAACTCTAAAGAAACGTGCAAATTCAGGCGCTGTACCTTTTGCATCATTTTTATAGTGTTGGAGTAGTTGATCATACCAATTTTGGGTGTCATCCACAGAGAAAACACCGTCAGCTGTGCCTTGTACCACAATCATTTTTCCACCGTGGTTGCGCAGTTTATCCAGATTAAGTTCATCGGGCGGCAACATAAAAGACATTGCGCTTTCGGTGTACAGCTCGTTGGCCGCCGATAGTTTTGGATAATCAGTATCAAAATTATAGTTAAAGGCAAATTGTCTAGAGTTTTGAACTACAGTTGGATCTGGCGGAACCTGAAAAAGAATGCCGACTGCAACTGGGTCGCGTGCTGTTCCAACCGAAGATTCGAATTTCCAGCTTGCCCAGTTACTGCCTACTAAACCTGGGTCGAAAGGCTGGGTTGCATAGAGTGCTTGTCCGACAGAATTTACAGGACCACGGTAAATGTTGGCTAGCACATCAATTTGTTCGGTACTTAGGCAGGTGCCATCTCTTGTACTTGAGCAAACAGGTACATGTTGGTGAATATTAAAAGCAGTACGGCAAGCCTCAACATCTTGAACGAGTCCATCTGCAACACCATCTAAGGCATCACATCGATCTAAAATCGCTTTTGCTAATACTTTACGTTCTGGAAGGGTAAGGGCGGTACTTAAGTCATTTTCATCTGTTGCGACACGACGAAGCTGTTGTGCTGTATAAAGTTGTGCTGCGGCTGCTCGAGGCAAATGGAAACCCGGTGTGCTTGCTAAAATTCCATCATATTGGTCGCCCAAACGAGTTGCTGCAATCATGGCGTGGCGACCACCATTAGATGTACCACCGGCATAGGAGCGGTCAGGCAATTTACCATAAGCCGTTTTAATCAAATTTTTTGCCATAGGCGTGAGTTTGGTAATAGCGCCATATCCATAGTCAACTCTGGCTTGAGGGTCTAAACCAAACATGGGGTTTTGTGAAGCGTTATGTCCTGCATCGGAAGAAATGACAGCAAAACCGTCATGTAGGGCATTGGTGAGCGGACCACCACTGCCAACCTGTCCTGTTGCAGGCACTAGGTTACCATCGGTTCCACCATTGCCTTGATAGAGAAAACGGCCATTCCAGTTAACGGGTAAGCGCATTTCAAAACCAATTTGATAGGTTTGTCCATCAACAGGGCTTACACGTTGGTCCATATAGCCTTTAACTAAACAATGTGCACCAATTGGCTTGTTGGCTACAGTCAATGTACCCGCCTCTTGAAGCGTGGATGAGCTAATCACAGTATTGTTATATTGAAATCCGGTCAGATCTGAACAGCTTCCAGTTAATTTTGCACCAACCGCAGAAGTAAGTTGTGGAGGTGTTTGAGGTAATGAGGTTGTACTGTCATTGTCATTACCACAACCAGTCAGTACTGCCGCAATCGCAAGCAATACGGTTGATTGTGTCCAAAGACGCTTTTTGTTTTCATTCATTTATAAATATCCTTATTTTATGAAGGTTGGTGGATTTAATCTAAAACCAGAAAATTAGCTGTACTACGTGCAACCATTTTGTTGTTTTGCCAAGCTTCACTTTCAAGATTCAGTACGGTTTTACCTTGTTTAATAAATCGGCATTTTGTAATGACTTCGCCCACAGCACAGGGCCTTAAAAAGTCCATGGTTAAATTAATGGTGGTTGCTGGTTTACGGTCATTTGCCAGAAACGCAAAAAGCCCCATCACATCGTCGAGCATCGCGCAAATCATGCCGCCTTCAACCGTATCGCGCGGGTTGGTAAAACTTTCTAGCGCCGTGTAGTAGATGGTGAGTTCAGTGTTTTTTTCATTCCAATGAATATTGTGACCGCCTAAATGGTGATGAATTGGCGGTAAGTGTTCTAAAGTTTTTTGATCCATAATGAAGGGTCCATCCTTTTGTAAGTTTTATAAAAATTATTATTGCAGGGTATAGGCATCATAAATAACCGCTTTACCCAAACGCATTGCACTACCTACCGCAACGGTTTGATTGAGCCACGCATATTTAGGTGAACTGGTTTCAAACTGCATGGTAATTTTGAAATAGTAGTTTTTCGGGTCGACATCTTTGCCTTGGGCGAGCTGTTTTAGCGTTTCTGCCGAGCCATGTCGGTAACCTTTGGTTTGAAGATAAATGAGCGCACCATCATCGGTTTCTAACAAATATCGCGTATCAATAATTGCCAGTCCTTTACTGTCGACAATTTGCCAATCTGCACCATTATTTAAAATGCGGCCTTTAAGCGATTTTCCTTCAAATGTTCCACCTGTAATGGGAATAATTCGGCGTTTACCTGCATCACTGGTGGTGCCTAATTCCCAAACAGGCGCATTCAGATCCACACTAAATTTTGCTAAAGGCTCAAGCTGAATAGGTGGCGGACTATATTGCGTTTCGGCATGAGTCAGGGCAATGAAACTAAATCCGTAGAGTAGCGTTACAACTTTCTTCATGATGAATGTCCCGAAATAAAAAGAGGTTCTATGCGCAGCAGAACCTCTTGTTTTGAATTATTTAAATTTCCATGTGTAATCGATGTTGATACGGGTTTCGTTTACAGGTTTGATGTTGGCAGTGGAGAGCATGTTGTTGTCATAGATTGCATAGCGCGCGCGGAGCCCTAAATTTTTTAACCAGCCACTTTGAACGGTGTAGCCTAAATCAAAGTCTGTTTCGCGTTCTTTTAGATTGGTTCCACCTAAGTTGGGTGCATAAATATTGTGACCTGTGGTGTAACGAGTCATGAAACGTAAACCCGGAACATAATCTTTAAAGTCATATTCATAGCGGAAGCTGTAGGCTTTCTCTTTTGGATTTAAAAACTCACCCGGCCATGTATCAATGAGAAGTCCGGTTTCACCTCCAGTCAAATACGGAAAGGCGGTATCGCCGTGATGTTGGAAGGTTCCAAAAATAAACTTATGGTTTTGATGTTTGAGTTCGAAATGCGCATGATAAAGATCATTATCGACTAAACCTGCTTTTGCTTGCCCGTCATCTCGGCTGCGGTAGTAGCGTAATTGCGAGCTAAGATTAGTAGTGTCATTAATTTTGTGTTGATGTAAGGCACCGACCATGGTTTGGTTATAAAGATCATCAACATCCATATAGAACGCTGTGAGCTTGATTGCTGGATCAAGCTGATAGTTTCCACCTAAATAATAGAGCCCGTCAGTTTCGGCACCTTTAAATCGCCCATTTACGCCTGAAATTTTAATTTTTTCATAGTTGGTCGAATCACGATGATTCACTTTATCGAGATAGGCTGCCTGTAAATCAAAATCTTTAATATCTTTACTGGTCAGTGAAATTCCTCGATAAGTTTGAGGTAACAAGCGAGCAGGTGAAGCCACTAAAACTGGGTTCATCGGCATTAGCGTACCAATACGTAGCTCGGTCTGACTCATTTTCGCCTTTGCTGTGACCCCAATTTCGCCATAAGAGTCAGCAGGTTCATTGGTACGGGTGTCTCTAGGTAAGTTTCCTGTACCGCCATGCTCTGCGTCGGCATCGAGTTTAAAACCCGCCGTTGCAAGTATATCCAGCCCAAAACCGACAGTCCCTTCGGTATAACCTGAATTGGCTTTGAGAATAAACCCTTGTGTCCAGTCCTTGGCGGCAGGGTAAGCGGATTGCTCTTGGTAGTCGCGGTCAAAATAGAAATTTCGTGTGGTGAGTTCTACTGAACTGTTGTCAATAAAACTGCCCGCGCAGACTGATCCTGAGAGCATAAGGGTAGAGTACATCCATAATTTCGACATAGCATTTCTTCCTGAAATATCATTTCTTGTTTTCAACAAGGCATAGTTGTTGTATCTGCCTTGTCTGGTTTTTAAATCGAATTATTTTCCGAGCAGTTCTCGGGCAACGATTTCTTTCATAATTTCATTGGTTCCCCCATAAATTTTTTGTACCCGCGCATCCACAAAAAAGCGTGAAATCGGGTATTCCTGCATGTAACCGTAGCCACCAAAAAGCTGAAGTAACTGATCAATCACTTCACATTGAACATCGGTAATAAAGCATTTCAATGCGGCAACCTGAGTCACACTTAATTGGTGTTGTTGATACAGTGCTGCACATTGGTCTACAAAAGCTTGGGCAGCTTTTGCTTTGATTTGTGCATTTGCGAGCACAAAGCGCGTGTTTTGCATTTGGCTTAAAGGTTGCCCGAAAGCTTTACGCTCCATCACATAGTCTTTGGTGATTTCGATGGCTCCTAAAATTGACCCCAAAGCCATCATAGAAATACTTAAACGTTCGCGAGGTAACTCTTGCATTAAATAAGCAAAGCCTTGACCTTCTTCACCTAAACGCTGAGTTGCCGGAACACAAACATCATCAAAAAATAGTTCAGCTGTATCTTGGGCGTGTAGCCCAATTTTTTGTAAGGAACGTCCTTTTTTAACGCCGTCTAAAGCTGCATCCACTAAAAAAATTGAAATACCTTTTGCTTTGGCTTGCGGGTCAGTTTTCGCTACCAAAACGATCAGGTCGGCATGCAAACCATTTGAGATAAACGTTTTTGAACCATTCACACGATAGTGGTCATTTTCTAAAACGGCTTGAGTGCGTATGGCCTGTAAGTCTGAACCAGCATTGGCTTCGGTCATGGCAATTGCAGTGACGACTTCACCTGTGACCATTTTTGGTAACCAATAGCGTTTTTGTTCTTCGGACCCGATATTTTGCAGGTAAGGAGAAACCAGCTCATTTTGCCCGCCAATGGCAACCGCCAAAGATGCAAAGCCAGCTTGAGCAGTTTCTTGAACCAGCATGAGGGAATAATGAACAGGAGCGCCATAGCCGCCATATTCTTCGGGCACATCTACGCACAAAAAGCCATTTTCCCCAAGACGAAGCCATAGCTCACGTGGGATCAGGCCATCGTGTTCCCACTGTTCGTAATACGGAGCGACCTGTTCTTTTAAGAACCTGCGGTAACTGTCCCGAAATAGTTCAAATTCTGTATCGTGTGGCATGTTGAACCTTTTTTTAGGCAAAAGTGAGGCTAAGGCCCAAACCGAAGTTTGAGCTTCCTTTTTTAATTCAATTGCTTATTGCTTTAAGGTGGGTACTCGAATAATCAGCGGGTTTTCGGCCTGCTTTTGATAAAGTTCATCAATTAAGGCAGCACGACGCTTAGTGATATTGCTTTGATTGAGGTTGCCTTTATCGGTCACTTCGCCTGCATCGAGTTGAGGTGGTTCAGTCATTAAATAAAGCATGGAAACTGTATTTGAACTGCCAGTCGCATCTTTATTAAAAGTCGTTAAAAATTGGCGGAACCATTGCTGAACTTTAGGGTGCTGTAATATTTCTACTGACGAATGCTCACCAAGTTTAAGACCTGCATATTGAGCACAAGCATCCATTTTTGGAAAAATCAGAAAGCCTACGGCATTCAGGTTTGAACCTGTAATACAGACATCTTGGATGAGTAAATTACCTTGAATGAGCACTTTGTTGCGTAGCGTGCCAACATTGACGAAAGTGCCTGTATTGAGTTTAAAGTCTTCGGCAATGCGTCCATCGTACATGAGGCCTTTGGTCGGATCATTCACATCGACTAAACGAACAGCATCACCCGTATGGAAAAAGCCTTCATCGTCAAAAACAGTGCTTTGCTGGTCTGCTTTTAAACGCCAATAACCTTTCATGACATGTTTGCCACGAACACAAAATTCAAGTTTGTCGCCACATGGAACCAGTTTGATTTCACACCCCGGTGCAGGGTAGCCAATAAAGCCAGCCATCACGCGTGGGCCAGTGGTAAAAGCGCAAGATGGGGCAGTTTCAGTCATGCCTAATCCGCTCATAATGCGAATTTTTTCTCCGCAATGTTGCTGAGCAATTTTATCGAGTCTGTTCCAGCCAGCTTCTGAAAGCGCTGCGCCTGCAAAGAATAAAATTTTTACTTTGTCAAAAAAGCGGTCTCTTAACTCTTCATCTTGTTCTAAAGCTTCGGTGAGTTCTTCCCAACCTTTTGGTACATTTAAATAAACTGTTGGAGAAATTTCTTTGAGATTACGAATGGTTTCGTCAAATTTTCCTGCAACTGGTTTGCCATCATCAATGTAAATCGTACCGCCGTTATAGAGCGCAATGCCGACATTGTGACTGCCTCCAAACGTGTGGTGCCAAGACAGCCAATCGAGTAGGACGGGTGGCGTTTCTTCAAACTCAGGGAAAGTCTGCAACAGCATTTGCTGATTAACACACAACATTAAATGTGTGGTCGGTACCGCTTTAGGCAATTTGGTTGAACCTGATGTAAACAAGAATTTGGCAATTTGGTTTTCATCAAGGGTTTGGTAAAACTCTTGAACATTTGAAACAGGCGTATCTAACAGCGACTGAAAAGATGTGCAGATCTGATTGCCCACAAGGCCTTTGTTGGTCACCACTTCAATGTCTGATGTAATACATGCCTGAATCCCTTTGGAAAAGGCCTGACCATCGCTGGCATAGACCATACCGGGTGTGAGCACTTCAAACACATGTTTGAGTTTGCCAAAGTCTTGAGAAATAAGAGAGTAGGCAGGGGAAATAGCTGAGAAAGGCACACCCGCCAGCATAGCACCCATAGAGAGTGTTAAATGTTCGAGATCATTACCACTTAAAATGATGAGTGGTCTTTCTTGGCTTAGGTTACGTTCATGTAAAGCCTGAGCAATATGCCATGCGCGTTGTAAAACTTCTGCATAACTCAGTTTGACCCACTCACCTTGAGCATTGCGTTTGGCTGCAAAAATATGGTCAGGTTTGGTCTGTGCAAAATGAATTAACCGATCTGTAAGTTTTTGTGGATACGGTTTTAATTGCTCTTTTGGGCTGATATAGAGCGTGTCATCTTTATGGTGATAATGAATATCATGTTGCCCTAATTTTACGAACCGTTCGCGGTCTTGTGATTGAGTGGCATTCATTTGCATTTCTTTCACTCCATGGAAAGCGCATCACTGCGCTTTATCTTTTTGCATCATGCAATTTTTATTTAGTATGTCGTTGTCTGCATTAGCCGACTAAATCGGGTAATGACGCGATTGAGTTTGAATGGTGATCCAACGCAGTTCGGTAAATTCACCAATAGAGGCTTTACTACCAAATCGTCCGTAACCACTCGATTTTGTTCCACCAAATGGCATTTGAGCTTCGTCATGCACGGTTGCACCGTTAATGTGACAAATACCCGAATCAATCTGTTTAGCCACTTCCAATGCCTGCGAAATATTTTGGCTAAACACTGCCGAAGAAAGACCGAACTCGCTGTCATTTGCCAGTGCTACACCTTCTTCAATGGTTGAAAAACGTTGAACCGTGCAGACAGGTCCAAATGATTCTTCGCGGTAAAGCAGCATGTCAGGTTTAATATTGAGCACCAGTGTTGGTTGCATGGTGGTGTCTTCAATATGAATGCCTAAAGGTAAGTCGGCACCTTTGTTTTGGGCATCTTCAAGCAAATGCTGAATACGGTTTGCAGCGCGGCGACTTTCTAAAACGCCGAGAGTATTGTCTTTTGAAGTCGGATTACCCGCCTGAATGGAACGTGTTTTCTCAATCAGTTTTTCAATAAACTGGTCGGCAATTTTGTCTTGAACCAAAACACGTTCGGTCGACATACAGATTTGCCCCTGATTAAAGAACGCTCCAAAAGCGACTGCATTTACGGCTTCATTAATGTCTGCTTCATTTAAAACCACAACAGGGGCTTTACCACCCAATTCGAGTAAAACAGGTTTTAAATATTGAGCAGCAGTTTCAGCAATAATTTTTCCGACTTTGGTTGAGCCTGTAAAATTAATACGTTTTACAGCTGGATGAGACACTAAACGTTCAACAATTTGTGGCGCATCTTCGGCGGCATGGGTAATCACATTCACCACACCTTCGCCAAGACCCGCTTCGTGTAACACTTCACCAATGAGACGATGCGTTGCAGGGCAGGCTTCAGATGCTTTTAACACCACCGTGTTGCCACAAGCCAATGGCATGGCAAGCGCACGTGTTGCCAAAATGACAGGAGCGTTCCAAGGTGCAATCCCAACAATAACACCGCAAGGAACACGTACACCCATCGCAAGATTACCGGGTACATCTGACGGAATCAGGCTTCCGTCAATTTGGGTGGTCATTGCCGCTGCTTCACGTAACATGTTTGCAGCAAGGTGAACGTTAAACCCATACCATGTGGCAGTTGAACCTGTTTCTTGCATTCCAGTTTCAATGAATTGCTCGGTCTTTTGGTCCATTAAATCGGCTGCTTTTAACAAACGTAGACGGCGTTCGGTAGGCGAGAGCTTCGACCATACTTTAAAAGCTTGTTGCGCCGATTCGATTGCGCGATCAACATCTTCCAAGGTTGCAGCAGCAGCTTTGCTTGCCACAGATCCATCAATGGGGCTAATACGCTCAAAAGTTGCCTGATTTGATGCATCAACAGATTGACCGTGAATAAGTAACTGTACATTTTGCATGGGTTGTGTCCTTACATTGCCATTAAAGAATCAAAAGTTAACCAGTACGTTTATAGCTCTGTAAACCCGGTTTAATTGATTTTTCATCTAAAAATTGTTTCAAACCTTCTTGGCGACCATTTTCTGTATCACGATGGATACATTGATCTAACTTGGCATATAAATAGTCTTCGTTTTGATCCCATGTCAGTTCACGACAACGTTTAAAGCCATTTTTAGCAGTACGAAGCACTACAGGGTTTTTCTCAAGTAGGCAATTTGCAAGCTCAGTCACTTCTGCTTTTAGCTGTTCAAGTGGTACGCTTTTATTTACCAGTCCCATAGTTTCGGCTTCTTTACCACTAAAGGTTTTACCCGTCATGATGTAGTACAAAGCTGCACGGTGGCCCACAGTATCGGCCATTGCTTTACTTACAAGGTTACCAGGTGGGATACCCCAGTTAATTTCAGATAAACCGAAAGTTGCTTCATCTGCTGCAATCGCAAGATCACACGCCACTAATGGTGAGAAACCGCCTCCGAAACACCAGCCGTTAACCATTGCAATGGTTGGTTTTGAATACATACGAAGAAGTTGCCACTGCCAACGACATGAGTCACGGCGAATACGTTCTTGATAAATTTCAGGTTGAGTGTCGACTTCGCGGAAATATTCTTTCAAGTCCATGCCAGCTGTCCAAGAGTCACCCGCACCAGTTAGTACTAAAACACGTGCATCTTGATCAAGTTCTATGGCTTCAAGTACATCAATCATTTCACGATTGAGTGTAGGGCTCATGGCATTTTTCTTTTCTGGGCGGTTTAGTGTAACCCAGGCAATTCCATCTTCAACTTTAACATCTACGGTTTCCCAGCGATTTTCATAAGTCATCTTCATACTCCTTGAATGATTTTGTGATGTTCTGGGATTTAATTTAATATCAGTTAAACTTACATTCAAGTCTTTTTTCTAAAATTTAATAATTATTTTATAAATATATGTAATTTAAATAAAAATTAATTTAATAAACAATTTAACATAAAAATATGTTGATTTTTTAGTAAGTTTAACTGATATTTTTGGTGTGTTTAAACAACAATACACAAAGGGCTAAATGGAACGACTAGTCAATAAAGGACAACACAATGGAAAAGATATTAGGACAGTCTGCAAGGGCAAAGATTACGTTACTACTTTGTTTTGCAATCGCAATTTTTGAAGGTTTTGATCTTCAATCAATGGGGGTAGCCGCTCCACGAATGCGGGCTGAGTTTATGTTGGACAATGGCCAGATGGCATGGGCATTTAGTGCTGCAATTTTAGGAACACTACCGGGTGCAATATTAGGTGGCAGATTTGCAGATATTATTGGGCGTAAGAAAATTCTGATTTTTAGTATTCTGCTTTTTGGAATTATGTCTTTGCTAACGGCCTATGCTGCCAACTTTAGTTTGCTATTGCTCATTCGTTTTTGTACGGGTTTGGGAATGGGCGGGGCACTCCCGATGATGATTACTCTTGCCTCTGAAGCTGTACCTGACCAGCACAAGGGTAAAGCGGTAAGTGTCATGTATAGCGGCATTCCTTTCGGTGGCTTGCTGACTTCTGTGGTTGCCATGTCGTTGGCAGGCGATGCAGAGTGGCGTCATATTTTCTATATTGGTGGTATTGCGCCTATTTTATTAATTCCACTCATCATGCGCTTTTTACCTGAGTCAAATGATTATCTGCAACGTAAAGTTCAGGCACAAAAAACCACACCATTCTTTGAAGTTCTATTTGCCAAAGAGCGCCGCATGTCGACCATTCAGCTTTGGGTGAGTTTTTTCTGTACCTTAGTGGTGCTGTATTTCTTGTTGAACTGGTTGCCGCTACTTATGGGGGCGCAAGGCTTATCGAAACTTCAGGCAAACTATGTGCAGATGGGCTACAACGTTGGTGGAATTTTAGGTTCAATCTTAATGGGGGTATTACTTGATAAAATACGCATGAGTTTTGTGATTAAGCTGATTTATCTAGGTATTTTATTCTCACTTTGCTGCTTGGCAATTTCTCCAACTGTAGCTTTACTGGCACTTTCGGCAGTCGGCTGTGGTTTATTCATTGTGGGTGGACAATCGGCATTGTACGGTTTAGCCGCAATGTATTATCCGACTGAAATGCGTGGAACCGGAGTAGGTGCGGCGGTTGCAATTGGGCGTATAGGTTCTTTTGCAGGACCTTTAATGGCTGGTTTTTTACTTTCACTTGGACAAAGCTCGACCATTGTGATTGGTTCAAGCATTCCAGTGATCTTAATTGCAGCGATCTCTGCATTACTTCTTGTCAAAAAACCTAAACAGCCTGTACATTTAGTACAAAGCTCAGGTGCTCGCTAAGTTTTAACGAAAGTATGGGGGTAAGCCTCATACTTTCACTACAGATTTTCTTATGATGAATGAAAGGTTATGGTACGTTCAAATTTAGTTCAGAAAAAAATAGAAGATGAGCCTAAGTTAAGTTACATGATTGCTCGTGTTGACCGAATTATTAGTAAACATTTAACAGAACATTTAAAAGAGCTTGAAATTACCTTGCCGCAATTTACGGCACTTTCTGTTTTAGCTTCAAAAAGTAACGTATCTAATGCCAAGCTTGCTGAACGCTCTTTCATAAAGCCACAATCTGCCAATAAAATTTTGCAAGATTTACTGGTTAATGGCTGGATTGAAAAGAAACCTGACCCAACCCATGGCCGCCGTATTTTAATTACACTCACCGAAAGTGGTGTTGAAAAACTCAATAAATGCAATGAAGTTGTATCCAAAGTTGAAGAGAAAATGCTTGAAGGCATTGATATCAATTTGGCTTATTTAATTCGTAATAATCTCGATATTATGGTGAATAATCTTAAAGGCCTTTGATCGAATGTAGTTTGCAATCTAATCGTTTAAAGTCTATAGAAATGCTTAAGCACTGATTCACACAGAAAATTTATTTCATTTTGCAAATGAACTTGCTAGCATCGAAGTGACGTTTTTGGTGATGTGTGGCAGCAAATGTCTTCAGGACAACAAGTTTTACTTAAATTAAGAAAAATGATTATTTCAGGGGAATTTGAGGGCGGTGCGAGAATTGCCGAGATTCCCACTGCCGAGTTACTTGGAGTTTCTAGACAGCCTGTTCGTATTGCATTTCGGTTGCTTGAACAAGAAGGTCTTCTCCTTAAAAACCCAACTCGCGGATATACTGTTCGTGAAATTTCAGAACAACTGGTTCATGATGCGCTTGAAGTGCGAGGTGTGCTTGAAGGATTGGCTGCGAAAACTTTGGCAGAACAAGGTTTAAGCGAAGAGCAGAAAAAGACCCTCCAACATTGCATTCAAGAAACTGAAAAACTCTTTAATGAAAAAGACGAGTTTGGTGATGTTGAACTGGAACGTTATCACCATTTTAACGTCATTTTTCATGACACGATTATTGAGGGCGCGCAAAATGTTGCGCTCATACAAGCTTTAGCAAAAAACAATCAATTGCCGATGGCTTCAGCCCAAGCCATTACCTATGATGAGAAGCAAGCTTTGTCGGAATATCGCCGTTTGCACTATGCACATTTACAGCATTGTTCAATTTTTGATGCGTTGGTACATCGACAGGCAGGGCGAGCTGAAACCTTAATGCGTGAGCACAGTAGTGTTGTAATTTTAGGTGAAACCCTAAAAAGTGTTTTAAACGCTTAAATGGAATAAGTTCCTTTATTTTTGAATAAAGGAACTTAACTATTAAAGCTCAATCACAAGATTTTTGGTTTTTGCACGAGAACAGCAGGGCGTAAACTGATCGTTCAGCGCATGTTCATCTTCAGTCATAAACATATCGCGATGATCTGGGGTGCCTTCAACAACGCGGGTAATACACGTGCCGCAAATACCTTGCTCACATGAAACAGGAATATCAAAGCCATTTGCAATTAATGCTTCAGTTGCAGTTTGATCTGGTAATACTTCAATTCGTCGCCCCGTACCTTTAACTTCAATAGTAAACGCTTCATTGCTAGAAGCTTCTGCCTTTTGCGCAACGAAATGCTCTTGATGTAGTTGCTCGCTATGCCAATTCGCTTGCTCGGCTGAGCGCATGACAAATTGCATAAATCCTGTAGGCCCACACACATAGAGGTGTTTATCAGGTGACGCTTGGCTTAAAACCTCTGCCATATTACATTCGGTGTGTGGTTGATCTTGAATGTGAAAATGGACTTGGTCACCAAAGTGCTCGGTTAAATTGCCATAGAAGGCAATCATTTCATGGCTACGAACAAAGTAATGTAATTCAAAAGGAATATTGGACGCCTTAAGCCGATATGCCATCGACAAAATGGGGGTAATGCCAATACCACCGGCAAATAAAACAGCTTGTTTAGTTTGAGGGTGAATCTCAAATAAATTACGTGGTTCACCAATTTTTAAATGGTCGCCCTCACGATATTCAGTGTGAATACAACGTGACCCACCACGTGAATTGGCATCATGTAAAACTCCAATTACATAACGATGTTTTTCACTACAACAGTTTGAAATTGAATATTGACGGGTTAGACCGTTTTTAAGATGCACATCAATATGGGCACCTGCTTCAAAATTCGGTAGCTCTGTACCATTTGCTGCAATCAGTTCAAAGGCACGAATGGTCGGGGTGAGCTGGTGAATTTTTTGAATAATAACGTCCATGTTCATGCTCCTTTAAATAATCCGAATGTTTGGAAACTTCTGTGCGGATGTTTCAGGAGGCGTTTTATTTTCTTCGGCAAGTAGTCGGTCAATTACCTTGCGTGACTGTACACCGCCTGCATCGATGTTGAGCATCAGTAACTTGCGATGTGGATTATTCAAAATGTTTTGCTGCTGTTGCTCAAGCATTTCTAAATCTTCAGTAAAGATTTTGCCTTGGCCTTCACGAATTTGGTCAGTGAGTTCAGCATTGTCCGGTTGGAAATTACGTGCCATTCCCCAGAAATACCAATGTGAGGTTTCAGTTTCCGGTGTAATAAAGTCTACAACAATTGAAGAAACTTTTTTGTCATTTGGCGCGTTATAACCGCCGTGTCCAGCATGTGCTACACCGACTTCAATATGCACATTGCTTGGGGCAAAAAAATGACAACGTTGCCAACGGTCAACTGGTACATCATCTGCCAAATGATTACCGCGCAGGGCCATTTGCCAAAATGGAGGTGCGATCACATTTTCCATGTAACGCTCAGTAATGACGTGGTCACCATCTACTTTCGTCACTGGCAATGATTCATCAATCTCTTTTTGTCCAATACTGCTTGAGTGAACATAGGTCTCGTGGGTTAAATCCATAAGGTTATCGACCATCAGGCGATAATCACAGTGAATGTGAAATAGACCTCCGCCATAGCTCCATTCAGGATGATCTGCCCACTCTAAAGTTGGAAGTTTTGCTTCATCTGCTAAAGCTTTTTCACCTGGCCATATCCAAATAAAACCGAACTTTTCAACAACTGCATATGCTTTGTTGCAAGGGAAACCGTTTACACGCTGAGCTGGCATTGAAACAGTTTTTCCGTCACAACCCATCACTAGGCCATGATAACCACATACAAGATTTCCATCTTCGACATAGCCAAGTGAAAGTGGGGCACCACGATGGGGACAAAAATCTTCAACGGCTGCAACTTGGTTTTCTTTGCCACGGTAAAAAACAATTTTTTCACCGCAGATCGTACGACCTAATGGTTTGTCTTGGATTTCTTCTGGGCGGCAGGCAACATACCAAGCATTTTTAATAAACATTGTGACGACTCCTTATCACTTATTGGATCCAATTTATAATAAATAAAAATATTGGTCAATTGATAAGCAGTATATTTTTTTAAAAATATTGTTCTTTGGAATCGATTATTTTGTATATTTTTAATTGCTATTAAAGACTTTTGTATTTACTTTAAATTTTAGAGGCTAAATTTTTATTCATCTTAATTTGGATCCATAATGGCTATGGTTAAGCCATTATGGGAGTGTAAAGATTTAGAAATTAACCGTGTAGTGAAGCATCAAGCGTTGTTCATCCAGACTTTTGCCATGTTTGGTGTCGTAGTTAATATTTAAGAAAAGAAACTTAAGATTTTTAACCCAGGCATTTAGGTCGTATTGAATCAACACGTCACTTTCTTGCTCAAAATCATTTTGATTCATGGTCTGAAATGAATCGCCATAAATATATTTATAGGTGATTTTTAGACCCTTGATGTAATCTTTAAAGTCATATGAAGCAACGAAATGATAAGATTTTTCATCTGCTTTGGTAAACGCGCCTAAGGTCCAGTTCACCATATGCGGGATGGGCATATTGTCGAGTTTTGGGATGCCATCTTTGCCAAAATTTTCTTGATAGCCAATTCCGGTTGTAAAGTTGCCATGTTTAATGAAATGCATAGCGCCTACGGATGTATTGTCATATTCTCCAAGTTTTGATTTGCCGACATCATCATGGCGAAACACACGTAATTTTGTGGTGTGCTGCTTTGTCCATTGATAATCAAAAGCAAAGTAACTTTGATTGATGAGGTCGGTTAAGTAACCATTGTAAAATTTCCAATTATATTGAGGCGCTTTTCCATCCCACTGGAAAAAGTAAAGCCCATCAGATTCATGTTTTGAGATGGCAAGTTTGTGATAGTCCTCCTCATTTTTTGGCGAATAACGGTTAATCAAACCCAGCTCGAAATTTTGTTGTGGCGTCTTATATTTTAGTTCCAAGCCTTTATAGTTCACTCGTAATTGATGTGTATCGACTTGTGGGGTAAGTGGTGAGTCGGGAATAATTTCCCCTATATTTATCCGAAAGTTTTGATATTCAATTCCAGCACCTAAGCCATATTTAACTTGGTCTTGCGCTTGTTTTTTTGTGTCAGGGTCAAAGGGTATGACCATATCATTGGTGTGTTGATCGTTACTTAGGCGATATGCATATTGAATGCTTGGATTGAGGTGTAGCTGAACATCATTAAGTTTGGTTGTCCAGTCACCACGATAGATCAAGCCTTGACTCAAGCTATGGGTATCGGGACTCGTATCATTTTCATATTGTCTGTCGAAGTTAAATGTTTTTAGTGTGAGTGTATTTTGAAAATTAACATCTACTGCACTGTGAGCTAAACAGCAGGCAAGGGTTGTCCCTGAGAAGAAAATCCCATAAATAAAAATATGCTTCATTTTTAAATCCGTTTAAAAGCGTTTTACTGTTCTAAATCCGGCATGGCTGGTGGCAAGGTCGAGTTCTTGTGGATGCCTCGCGGCAGCACGATAACGCGCGCAATAGTTGGTTGCGCATAAATAAGACCCACCTTTAATCGTGTATTGCAAAATCTGTTCGTGACTTTGCCGATATTTCGATGGATCTCCCATATGGTGATCTCGTGGTCCTGTATAGGGTGTTTGCGTCCATTCCCATACATTGCCAATCAAGTCATATAGCCCAAAGGGGTTTTTACTAAAACAACCAACAGGGGCAACATCCTTAAAACCATCTTCCTTTATGTTCTTATAAGGAAATTCACCTTGCCAGAAGTTGGCTACAATATGGCCTTCGTGAGTAGGGCCAATATCGGAGTTTTGCTGAAAACCTTTGGCTGCATATTCCCACTCAAGTTCGGTCGGTAAGTCATGACCCAGCCAGTTTGCATAAGCGTAGGCATCATTCCATGTCACCATGCGAACAGGCTCATGAGGCGCGGGTTGTTTAGGGTTGTTTGGACCCCATGGGTGTTTCCAATTGGCGCCTTTTTCAAATTTCCACCATTGTAGCTCTTCAACTGGATGATTTGGCTGTACAAACATAGCCGCGCCACCTTGCTTTTCTGCATCGGTGACATAACCCGTTTGTTTAACAAACTCTTGAAATTGAGCATTGGTGACCTCAGTTGCGTCAATTAAAAAAGCGGGAACTGAAGTTGCCTGTAAGTTTAATGGACGTTCATCTTCATAACCTTGTGTGGTACCTAAAACAATTTTTCCTTGAGGAAGTTTGACCATGCCCGCTTCTTTATTTTTAGGCCAACCCGAAGGAAGGCCCGAATAAGAAGTACATTTAGCTTTACTGCCTAAATCGGGTAAGGTGGCCTGTTTTAGTTGAGGCGTGGTTTTTTGGCATGCACAAAGTAAGAGGAACGATGAAAGCATCATGATCTGTTTCATCTGGTTTTCTCTACTTTTTGTTGTATTGCTCAAAATCCACGACACCATTTTCATCGGCATATCTTAAATATTTATCATTTAAGACTTTGACGATCTCAGGATGTTCTGCGTAAAAATTATGTTGCTCATTAAAATCTGTTTTTAAATTGTAGAGTTCCCAGCCATGGCTTTTAAATTTAGAAGGTGAGTTTTCAACAAGTTTCCATTCGTCAGTTTTGGCGTAGCGGCTGCCATGTAACTCTTTAAAGTCATAATAATTAACAGGGCGAATACGGGCAGTATTATCCTTAAAAGCAGGGATCAGACTAAAACCAGATGGTTTAATTTTGGTGCTTGAAGTTGGATAAACCTGATTATTTTGAATGCCAGCTAGCTCCATCACAGTGGGGAATATATCTCTGACTGTCGCAAAGTTATTATTAATTCCACGTTGTTTAGAAATCTGAACAGGTGACTTAACAATAAACGGAACTCGCACACCGCCTTCTGAAGCAGCTGACTTCCAGTGGGTAAATGGTGTGCTGCTCACTTCGGCCCAGCGTGGTCCCATGTAAACATATGAGCTGGCTTTACCTATATTTTCATAGCGATTGTCGGCATCACCCATTGGGAAATTATGATCGCCACCTTCAGCGCCGTTATCTGACATAAACACTATCAAAGTGTTGTCATATAAATGATGCTTTTTAAGATATTGAATGACATCACCCACGCGGTCGTCTAACTGGGTAACCATGCCCGCATAAACTTCCATTTTACGCGCTTCATATTTGCGCTCTTGTGGGGTGAGTTCATTCCAGCTTTTGGTGCCTAAAGCTTGGTTACCACGCTCGACTGGGTATTCTGCATTTGCAGGAATTAATCCTAATTGCTTTTGTCTTTCAAAGCGTTGTTTACGAATTGCATCGTAGCCTTGATCGTATTTACCTTTGTATAAGTCTCTATAATGAGCAGGTGCTTGTAGCGGCCAGTGGGGAGCAGTATAGGCGAGGTAGGCAAAAAATGGTTTTTGCGCTTTATTTTTGTCTAAGTACTCAAAGGCTTTTTGTGTAAAAAAGTCGGTTGAGTAGTAATTATCAGGCAAAGTGGTCTTTTGACCATTTTCCGTGTATTGGGTGTTGCGCGGATAGTTTTTAGGCTGGTCTTTAAAGTGTAGATCGAAGCCATCGAGTAGAGCAAAAGATTGATCGAAACCACGGGCTTTAGGGTTTTGTTCGGGAGCATAGCCTAAGTGCCATTTACCGACCATGAAGGTGTAATAATCTTTAGTCTTTAAAATCTCTGCGAGTGTGTAAGCATTTTGCGTTAAATGACCTGAATAGCCATCAATTTTGAGTAGTGCACGCGGACTATCGGCGCCAACCAATTGTTCTTGCCGTTTTGAAGTTTCATACATAGCCCCTAAACCGACCAAGTGGTTATCTGCACCTGTCATAAGCTGTGCACGAGTCGGTGAACACATGGATGAAGCATGAAAATTAAAAAGCATTTTTCCTTGTTTTAACAAGCTGTCAATATGAGGGGTTTTAATTTCGCCGCCATAAGCGCTAATGTCTGAAAATCCAAGATCATCGGCCAGAATAATCATGATATTAGGTGGTTGTTGGTTTTTTGGAGGTGCTGCTTGCGTTGTGTAAAGCAATTGACTGGCAAAAAAAAGTCCCAATGTAAGCTGGCTTACTTTTTTGAATTTCATAACAACAATCCTTTGAAGTTTTATAAATGCATCTTGCATTTCCTAGAAATAAACTGAGCTTTCTTGGCTAAAAAATGCTCTGGAATCGATCATAATAGATTTTTTATTGTGGATCCATAAAAATATTAAAGCATTCTAATTTTATGTTTTTAATAATTTTATACTTATATAATTTATGTATTTATAGGGTTTTTAATAATCCGTTTATAATTTTAGTTGATTTTTTGGATCCAAATATTCAGTATAGAAAAAGAGCAGGATGCTCAAAAAATAAATATTCCTCTAGGTCATTATGGATACGGATGTGCATAACCACCCAATCGCTCATATAGCAATGTCGTGTGTATGTCTTATCCAAGGGAGATACACAAATGGAAAGAGACGTTCTAAGTGAGATCAATCAAAACAACATGAGCCGCTACCAATGGTTCGTCATTTTGATTTGTATCTGTCTCAATATTATTGATGGCTTTGACGTGATGGTAATGGCATTTACCGCTCCATCCGTGTCAGCAGAATGGTCACTTTCAGGGGCACAAATTGGTTTGTTGCTTAGTTCAGGCCTTTTTGGAATGGCTGCTGGTTCCATTTTTCTCGCGCCTTTAGCCGATAAAATCGGTCGCCGTTTACTCATCTTAGTTTGTCTTGTCATTGCAGGTCTGAGCATGTTGGGTTGTGCTTTAGTGCAAAGTCACGGCATGTTGGCTGCACTTCGGTTTATTACCGGAATTGGGGTGGGCGGCATTCTTGCGAGTAGTAATGTACTGGCAAGTGAATATGCCAACGCTCGTTGGCGTAGTCTCGCAGTGAGCTTAATGTCTACAGGTTATGGAATTGGCGCGACACTTGGCGGAGTACTATCACTGGCATTGATTGAGCATTTAGGTTGGCGCTCAATCTTTTTAGCAGGTGGAGTTACTACCATTGCAATGCTGCTGATCAGTGCGTGGTTGCTACCGGAGTCTTTAGATTACTTACTCGCGAAACGACCAAAACAGGCACTAGAACGAATTAATGCAACTGTAAATCGTATGGGGCTAAACAAATTACCAGTTATGCCACGTTATGAAAAAATCAGTACGCAAAATGGCAGTGAACTGGGCAAATTATTTGCTGGACAACTTGGATTTCAAACACTTTGTTTGTGGTTTGCCTTCTTTTTAGTGATGTTTGGCTTTTACTTCGTCATGAGCTGGACACCAAAAATTCTTATTTCAATGGGGATGTCGCCACACCAAGGCGTAGGTACCGGTATTTTAATTAGTATTGGCGGTATTTTCGGGGCAGCCATTATTGGTTTATTGGCATCACGCATGAAAATCTTCTATGCCTTAAGTTTATTTTTAGGGCTAACGTCTGCATGTGTTTTCCTATTTGTTGCAGTCTCATCTCAAGTCAGCATCGCACTCATGGTGGGTTTATTACTCGGCACTCTCATTAATGGCTGTGTAGCAGGCTTATATTCTATTTCTCCAACAATTTATGATGCCGAAATCCGTAGTCGCGGCGTGGGCTATGCAATTGGTTTTGGTCGTATTGGGGCAATTTTATCACCAACGGTCGCAGGCATTTTTCTGGATAAAGGGATAGCACCCGCAACGCTATATGCCTATTACGGTGTGGTCTTTATTTTGGCTATTTTCCTGATTTTGAGTTTGGGTAGCGCTTTTTACCGAAGTAAGAAAGAGCAAAACTTCTCACTTAAAACAGCACCTTAATCCATTAAAAATTAAATAGTTGAGATAAAAAATGAAAAAGACACCATTGTGGGTGGGGGTATGCTTGTGCCCATTATTTAGTCAAGTTGTGCATGCCGAGTTTATCGAAGACAGTAAAGCTGAGCTGACACTACGTAATTTTTACTTCGACCGAGACTACAAAAAAGACCCATATCCCTATACAGCAGCCAGAGATTGGGCGCAGGGTTTAATTTTTAAAGGACAGTCTGGTTATACCGAAGGTACGGTTGGGTTTGGTGTCGATGTACTGGCAATGGCAGGTTTTAACCTGATGGGAAATCGGGCTGATGAGTATGCACGTAGTGGCTTACTTCCAGTGAATACCGATAACTCACGTGATGATTATTATGGGAAAATCGGCATTACAGGCAAGGCTAAATTTAGAAAAAATGAGCTTTTTGTGGGGGATTTAGTTCCGCAATTACCAACCATTTTTTCATCGCCAGCGCGTTTGTTCCCACAGACTTACCGTGGTATCCGTTTTGTTTCAAATGAAATTCCAAATCTTCAACTCGAAGGATTTTATGTCGACGAAGTACGTCAACGTGATTCGATTCGTTATACCGATGTTGGAACGGACAATATCAACCATCGTTTTGACAAAGCGGCAACTACAGATTCTTTTTATACCTTAGGTGGAAGCTATCAGTTAAAAGACTACCGTTTGCGTGCTTACCATGCCGAACTCAAAGACATTTACCAGCAACAATTTTTAGGCTTTAACGGAAAACAACCTTTAAATGATCAACTTAATTTTTTAAGTGACGTGCGTTTTTTTAATAGTGAAGAAACGGGAAGCAAAAAAATAGGAGAAGTCGATAACCGTCATTTGAGCGGCCTATTTGGTTTGAACTATCAAAACCATACGGTTTCTTTGGGCTACATGCAGTCGTTTGGCTCGACTGGTCTGCCATTTTTGTCGGGAACTGAAAGTCCAGTCGTGCTTGATTTTATGAGTTCGGACTACTCAAATAAAGACGAAAAAGTCTATTCGATTCGTTATGAATATGACTTTAAAAATGCGCGGGTAGGTGATGTTTCATTAAACGGACTGCGTTTTATGACTCGCTACGCAAAAGGCGAAGACATTGATTTACTGCAATATGGCGATCAGCGTTTTAAAGAAGAGTCGATGGAATTTGATTTAGGCTATAAAATTCCTGAAGGTAAGCTAAAAGGTTTGGGAATGCGAGCTCGTTTTTCTCACTATCGCAACGACATGCCAAGTAATATGACATTTCATTCGACCAATGAAACGCGGTTAAATGTCGATTACACCTTTAAATTTTAATGCTCAATATTTAAGTAAATTAAAGATAAGTTAAAACATTGTGAGCAGCAATGTTTTAACTTTAGTTATCAACTGCACAAAATCCCTCTATAATACCGCCAATCTTATTAAAGCCACTTGGGTCTCTCATTAAACACATGGCTTTAATCTCTCATTTTTTTAAGTCAATTTCTTCGCTGTGATTCGGCTTATTTTTCAATATTTAGATTTTATGTGTCTGTGCTGACACATAAAAATATTTAGGTGCCAGCATGGAAATCAAGGTTAATTATCTCGACAATCTTCGACAGGAAGCTAAGTTCGATGACTTTACGGTAATTGCCGATCAACCAATTCGCTACAAGGGTGACGGTTCGGCACCGGGCCCATTTGACTATTTTTTAGCATCGTCAGCATTGTGTGCAGCGTACTTTGTAAAAGTGTATTGTGCAGCTAGAGATATCCCAACCGATAATATTCGTTTATCGCAAAATAATATTGTTGATCCTGAAAACCGCTACAAACAAACCTTTAAAATTCAAATTGAATTACCAGCCGATATTTCAGAGAAAGATCGCCAAGGGATTTTACGTTCGATTGACCGTTGTACCGTTAAAAAAGTGATTCAAACTGGTCCCGAATTTATTATTGAAGAAGTTGAAAGCATCGATGCAGATGCACAAGCATTGTTATTGCCAAGCTTAACTTCAGAAAGCCATACTTTTATTCAAGGTAAAGACCTACCGTTAGAAGAAACGATTGCCAATATGTCAGCTATTTTGGCAAATTTGGGCATGAAGATTGAAATTGCATCTTGGCGTAACATCGTGCCAAATGTATGGTCATTACACATTCGTGATGCACAGTCTCCAATGTGTTTTACCAATGGTAAAGGTGCAACTAAAGAAAGCGCTTTAGCATCTGCATTAGGCGAGTTTATTGAGCGTTTAAACTGTAACTTCTTCTATAACGACCAATTCTGGGGTGAAGAAATTGCCAATGCTGAATTTGTGCATTATCCAGATGAAAAATGGTTTAAACCGGGTCCAAATGGTGAATTACCTAAAGAAATCTTAGATGAATATTGTCTTGAGATTTACAACCCAGATGATGAGTTACTTGGCACACATTTATATGACACCAACTCAGGTAACGTAGAGCGCGGCATTTGCTCGTTACCTTTTGTACGCCAGTCTGACGGTGAAGTTGTATATTTCCCATCAAATTTAATTGAAAACTTGTACTTAAGTAATGGTATGAGTGCAGGCAACACTTTGGCAGAAGCCCAAGTTCAATGTTTGTCAGAAATTTTTGAACGTGCTGTAAAACGTGAAATTTTAGAAGGTGAAATTGCACTTCCAGATGTTCCAGAAGACGTATTAGCAAAATACCCAAGTATTGTTGCTGGTATTAAAGGCTTAGAAGAGCAAGGTTTCCCTGTATTAGTTAAAGATGCATCATTAGGTGGTCAGTTCCCTGTAATGTGTGTAACTTTAATGAACCCGCGCACGGGTGGTGTGTTTGCGTCTTTCGGTGCGCATCCAAGTTTTGAAGTTGCGTTAGAACGTAGTCTGACTGAATTACTTCAAGGCCGTAGTTTTGAAGGCTTAAATGATTTACCTCAACCGACTTTCCAAAGTAATGCGGTTACTGAGCCGAACAACTTTGTTGAGCACTTTATTGACTCAAGCGGTCTGGTATCTTGGCGTTTCTTTAGCTCTAAATCTGACTATGACTTTGTTGAATGGGATTTCTCTGGCGAAGGCGAAGAGTCGAACGCAGAAGAAGCTGCAACATTGTTCGGCATTCTCGAAGAGATGGGCAAAGAAGTGTATATGGCAGTCTATGAGCACTTAGGTGCGACCGCTTGCCGTATTTTAGTACCGGATTACTCAGAAATTTATCTGGTTGAAGATTTGATTTGGGATAATACCAATAAAGCACTTTCATTCCGTGAAGATATTTTAAATCTGCATCGTTTGGATGATGAACAGCTTGAAGCATTGGTTGAGCGTTTAGAAGAATGCGAGCTAGACGACTACACTGAAATCACCACACTCATTGGCATCGAGTTTGATGACAATACAGTTTGGGGACAGCTCACCATCTTAGAGCTGAAATTGCTGATTTATGTTGCTTTACAACAGTTTGAAGAAGCAAAAGAACTCGTCGAAACTTACTTGCAATATAACACCAACACCGTTGAGCGTGGCTTGTTCTACCAGTGCATGAACGTGGTGCTTGAAGTGATGTTAGATGAAGAACTCGAGCTTGAAGACTACTTGACTAATTTCCGCCGTATGTTTGGTGACACGCGAATGGATGCGGTACTAGGTTCTGTAGAGGGTAGTGTTCGTTTCTATGGTTTAACACCAACAAGCATGAAACTAGAAGGACTTGATCGTCATTTACGTCTGATCGAGAGCTATAAAAAATTACATGCAGCACGCGCGAAAGCCGTAGCGATGTAATTTAAAAAGCGAAATAAAAAAAGCCTATTTTAAAAATAGGCTTTTTTTATAAACAACTCGCTAGTTTAAGCAGATGCTTTTGTGATCTCTACGGTTTCTGCCGCTGCTCTATGATCTTGCTGCTCATCCAAAGTGTGTTTAGCCGGAATATAAGACATTGCACGTTCTGCTAAAGCTGTAATGGTTAAACTTGGGTTAACGCCTAAATTGGCACCTAGCATTGAACCATCTACAACATATAAGTTTTTATAGTTAAAAACGTGATTTTTTCCATCGACTACACCTTGTTCTGGGCTCGACGCAATGGCACAGCCACCCATACAGTGCGCTGTAAAAGGTACATTAAACAAAATTTCGGTAATGGTTGTTATGGGATGTCCATTAAACATTTTGGCAACTTTTTCGGTAAAGACATTGGCTTGTGGAATATAAACAGGTAGCTTTTTGCCTTCGCTAGATAATACTTTGCCAAAAGGCCAAAACCAGTTGCGTTTCAGGCGCATGTTAATTGAGGCATCAGCCGTTTGCATCACCAGAAAAATCAAGGTTTGTCGTGCAAAACCAACAGGATTACTCATGCGTAGAAATATGAGTGGGTGGCTAATGAGTACCCATAACCAATAAAAAATACGGGTCCAACCTGGTTTGCCTTTTGCCATGTAGGTACACATCAGTCCCATGGCATCTGAACCACTTTGATAGCGAGTTGCCTCAATATGAGTGTCATGATCAATATAGATACTTGAACCGATGGCAACACCCTTACTCATATCGACATCTTTATCAAAGAAACGAACGCCCAAAATAGACTCTGCATTGGTACGAACCCGATTACCCAAGTCATCGGAAATATTTGGTAGAGAACCAGACTGTTTTAAGCGGAACAACATCTCTTGGGTGCCCAAAGAAGATGCCGAGAAAATGACGTTTCGAACACGCCAAGTACGACGTTGTTTGTTAAACCATGAGCTTGAGCATTCAGTCGTAACTTCATAGCCATCGCTACCATCGACTTTACCATTGAGGGGCTTAACATCAACAACTTTAGTTTCTTCGTAAACCTTGGCACCATTTTTTTCGGCAAAGTACAAATAGTTTTTATCTAAGGTATTTTTTGCATTGTGTTTGCAACCAGTCATACAACCGCCACAAGCGGTACATGTTCCTCGGTCTGGACCTTCGCCATTAAAATATGGGTCAGGATAGGTCTTGCCACCTTGTTCACCTTCGGGCGGAAAGAACGTCGCAACACGTGTCGGTTTAAATGTGTGTCCAACACCAACTGCATCGCCCATTTTTTTTAGCATATGGTCGGCAGGACCAAAGATTTTATTATCCGTCACCCCAAGCATACGTTCTGCTTCAGCATAGTGCTGTGGCATCTCATTTTTCCAGTCAGCCGCGTCTGCCCATGTACCTTCATCCCAGATATGTTCAGGTGGAACGAGTAAAGTGTTTGCATAAGTAATAGAGCCACCGCCTACGGCATTCCCACAAATAATGGTGACATGGCGAAAAAAACGCATGTTGAAATAGCCAAAAAGCTTCATGCCCGGACGCCAAATCCAGCGGCGGGAGTTCCAGTTATTTTTCGCAAAATCTTCGGCTTTCCAGCGACGCCCCATTTCCATTACGGCTACAGAATAGCCCTTTTCAGTTAGACGGCAGGCAGAAACACTACCACCAAAGCCTGAACCAATAATGAGGTAATCATAGTCATAATTGTTTGTTGCCATGCCGAGGGCTCCTGTCTAGTGATATTTTTTATATTGACTGCGTATGTTTATCAATGAATTGTCCAATGCGCTCAATCGAGTCATCGGATTCTTTTAGTATACCTGCATGAAATTGAAAAACGTGTCCGACTTGGTCATAAACCTTTAAGTTCGTCGGAATACCGTACTTTTCAGTTTGTTCGGCAAGGCGTTTTGCATCGTCTAATAAAACTTCTTCGGTGCCGACATGAATCAGAACCGGTGGTAATCCAGTTAAGTCTGCATAGAGTGGAGAGCAGCTCGGATCGATAGTGGATTTTTGTCCGCAATAGTTTTTTGCACACCAAGCTAACCAATCTTCGGACAACATCGCATCTTGAGCAGTATGTGTTTTCATCGTGCTTCCAGAAAGACTCAAGTCAACCCAAGGTGAAAGTAAAACTAATGCCGCTGGTAACGGTAACCCTGCATCTTGAATAGCAATTGCTGTGCTTAAACTCAGTCCACCACCTGCAGAATCCCCGGCGATCACGAGTTTGTTCGGGTCTTGTCCTTGAGCAAGTAAAGCTTTATAAACTGCAATTACATCTTCAATAGCAGCAGGGCTTGCGTGCTCTGGGGCTAGGCGATATTCAGGTAACCAGACTTGTGCTTGAGCTGCATGTCCGATTTGAGCAGCAAGCTTAGTGTGACTTTTTGAGCTACCCACCACATAACCACCGCCATGTAAATACAAGATGCCGAGTCCTGATTGAGTCGTTTTGGGCTGAATATGGACTGTCAGTACTTGAGCTATCGTTTGCTTTTTTGTTTTATAGCCACGTGGTCCAAGCACAATTGCACTGGCTGCATCGCTACAAAAACGCTGTAGCTTTAGTGGCGTTTTTGGGGATAAAGCTGGACGTAGCGTGGTACGGATGGTCCATGCAAGAAGCTGCTTCATAATAAGGACTCAGACTAAGCCTAATGTCAGTCAGCATCTCTTAAAATAAAGAGTATGCTGACCACTATTTTTATTTTGCTGATTTGTTGAGTAGGCGAGTTTGTAAGGTAGTCGCAGTTGCAAAAATCTTTTGATAACCCTGTGGAAGAATACGTTGAATCACATCAACGGCTTTCGCATCGGCTCCAATCAGTAAACGGCGACGGTCCTTACGAACAGCTTCTAAAATTTGTTGAGCGGCCTCGTCAGCAGGGGTGCGAAGTAATTTATCGAAAGCATCTTGGCTCTTTAGCGGATCCATTCCTAAAGACTGGACGCTATTATTCATGCGCGCAGCTTTGGCAATATTGGTACGAATACCACCGGGATGCACACAAGTCGCACTCACTCCTGCATTTTGTAAATCGAGTTCTTGGCGCAATGATTCAGTAAAGCCACGAACGGCAAATTTACTGGCGTTATAAGCACTTTGAGTTGGCTGAGCTGTTAAACCAAACATACTAGAAATATTAATAATGTGCCCATCACCACTTTGCTTTAAATAAGGCAAAAATTCTTTGGTACCATAAACCACACCCCAAAAATTAATCCCAATCAGCCATTCAAGATCTTCATAGCTCACACCTTCAGCCGTACTACCAATGGCTACACCCGCATTATTAAAAATTAGGTTAACTTGGCCATGTTCATCTACAACTGTTTTTGCCCAATCTGAAATCTCATCACGCTTAGCCACATCGACTTTTTGAGTGGTGACTTTGACAGAATAGGGCGCCAACAGCTCGACAGTTTTAGCTAAGCCAGTTTCGCTCACATCAGAAAGAGCAAGATGGCAGCCTTGTTTGGCGAGTGCAATGGCAAGTGCTTGTCCAATACCAGAACCAGCACCTGTAATAGCAGCAACTTTGTTTTTAAAAGACTTCATAAAATTCTCCGTTTATTTTTCTCATTTCCTATGATGAAGCTTGTTTAAGAAATAACTGAAACCTGCGTGTAGTTTTCAATATCAAAACGACGAGTACGTTGACGATATTCAAGGGTAAAACCTGGCCAGTTATTGGTATTTTTGCCATCCGCAGTCTGATACCAACTGGTACAACCTTGTGCCCAGACGGTTTTTTTCATTTTTTCTTGAATGCTTTGATTAAACTCATGCTGAACTTCTGCACGAACATTGGTGAATAGAAGCTTGTTTTGTAGGGTTGTCTGGATGGCATCTAAAATATAATTCACTTGGCTTTCAATCATATACACAATTGAGTTGTGCCCAAGATTGGTGTTTGGACCATAAAGCATAAAGAAGTTTGGAAAGCCGCTCACAGTTAAACCGAGATAAGCTTCTGCACCACCTTTCCATGTGTCTTTTAAGGTGCGGCCATCAAGACCTGTAATTTGCATTGGCGCCATAAATTCCGTTGCGGCAAAGCCTGTACCATAAATAATGGTATCGACTTCACGCAGATTTCCTTCCGTATCTAAAATACCGTTTTCGGTAATTTCTTGAATGCCGGTATTAATGACGTCTACGTGAGGCTGAGTGAGCGCTTCATACCAATGATTAGAAATTAAAATGCGTTTACAACCAATTGGGTAATCTGGCATTAAGCGGTGGCGCAACTTCCCATCTTTAATGACTTTACGGATATGACGCTGAAATAAATATTCCACCAAAGGCATTTCATTTAAAGAAGTGGTAAAGGCCAGCAAACGAATTTCATGGTGCCCATATTGCAAGGCACGGTCCAGACTTTGCAAAATCGGAAGTTTACGGAAAGCCTTTTTCTCTAAAGGTTGGTAAACCCGATCTGGCTTTGGAATCACGTAAGGTGCTGAGCGTTGATAAACGTCTAGATGTGCCACTTGTTTAGTAATTTCGGGTACGAACTGAATTGCGCTTGCGCCTGTACCGATCACTGCAACACGTTTGCTGGTTAAATCATAGTCATGATCCCAACGAGCTGAGTGGAATGCCTTACCTTTAAAGTTTTCAATACCTTTAAGTTTTGGATAGGCAGGGCGGTTGAGTTGGCCTACCGCGCCCACTAAGAATTCAGCTTCAAACTGTTCACCAGTCGTACTTTGGATGTGCCATACACCTTGTTGGGCATCAAATTCTGCACTGGCTATTTCAGTGTTAAATTGAACATGCGGACGAATGTCATATTTATCCGCGCAGTGGCGTAAATATTGATAAATCTCTTGAGATGTTCCGTAACGGTTCTTCCAACCTAACTCTTGTTCAAAAGAAAAAGAATAAAGATGAGAAGGCACATCACAGGCAGCACCCGGATAAGTGTTATCACGCCAGACACCACCAACATCGGCAGCTTTTTCAAATAGGGTAAATTGTTCAAAACCTGCTTGTTTGAGACGAATGGCTAAACCTAAGCCACCGAAACCAGTACCTATAATAGCGATACGTACATTTTTATTTGAATTAGTCGACGAATTAAACATAGGCTGCTCTAAAATCCTTAAAAACAGTGAGCGAAACAATCGCAATTTCCTGTATGCAGAATAGACGTTTATTTGCTTGATTTAGAGGATGGATGAGGACAAAATATTGTGATTCGAGGACATTCTGAGCAATACAGTGAAGTATGCATGGGCTTTTGAACGCAGTGTACATAGTGTTCGGTTAATGGCTGATTTTGCGGTGGAATCAGGCATTTCTTATCAGACGATTTTAAAAGGGACTGGGCTTAGCCAACAACAATTACTTGATCCTAATATGGTGGTGACAGGCCATCAGGAATTACAGCTGATTCAGAACCTAGTTGAGCAATTGGGAAACAGGCCCACATTAGGCTTAGAAGTAGGCACACGCTATCATTTCACAACATTTGGGCCATTAGGCATGGCCCTGATGAGCAGTGCCAGCATTCGCGAGGCACTTGATTTAGCCTTAACCTATTTCTCACTTACTTTTGCGTTTACCCGGTTTTTAGTTTCAGATACCAATGAAGGTACTCTTATTGAAATTGACGATGAAGGCATCCCATCTTTGGTTAGGCAATTTATTATTGAACGTGATGCAGCCGCTTTAATTACGGTACAACGCGATCTAGTCCAAGATAATTTTTGCCAATATTTAGCTTTTTCTTTTGAACCCGCAGGTAATTTAGAAGCTTACCAAAACTTATTTGGGGTGATGCCTGAATTTGGTTCTAGCAAAAGTTTTGTTCTGCTTGATGCACAGAAAATTAATCAAAAGCTGCAAATGGCAAATGAGCTGGTGCTACATACAGCCGAAGAACAATGTCGACAAATTTTAGATAAACGTCAAGTCCAAAAGAAATTTATTAATCTAGTACAACAGCAATTGATGACTGTGCGAGGTGAAATGCCATCGATGGAAATGGTTGCCGATCGGTTGCATTTAAATGCGCGGACCCTACGCCGTCATTTGGCATCAGAAGGAATGACCTTTATTCAAATACGCGAAGAAGTCAGGCAAGTTTTAGCTGAGCAATATTTGGCATTACCAAAAGCTTCGGTTGAGCAGATTGCCGAGTGGCTAGGCTATGCAGAACCTGCCAGTTTTATTCATGCCTATAAAAGATGGCATGGGAAAACACCTCATGCCATGCGTTTAGTACAAAAATAAAAAAGATGAAGGGGGCTTTTACTTTCCCTTCATCTAAAGAGTGGTTTATTTAATAAAGCTCAGCTGTTTGCTAATTTTTTCTAAAATCGGGGCTTTCTTGGCTTGAAATTCAACTTTGTTTTGTTGAATCAGGTTGTTGCCTTTAGTATCGATAGAAATAATGAGCGGACCAAATTCTCTCACTCGATTTATCCAAAGCGTTTCTGGCATACCTAAATCCTGCCATTCAGCGCCTTCAATCTCTTCAACTAAGGTTGCTGCGAGTACTGCGCACCCACCTGGGAAAATCGCATGAACGGCAATATTTTCCTGACATCCAGCAGCTGTTTCTGGTCCCATGCCACCTTTACCTACAATAAGCTTTACGCCAGTTTGCTTGATAAATTCCCGTTCGAATTTCTCCATCCGCATACTAGTTGTTGGGCCAATCGAAACCATCTCGAAGTCATTTTCACCTTTTTTGCGCACAATAGGGCCAGCATGAAAAATCGCTCCGCCTTCAAGATTAACTGGCAGTTCACGACCTTGTTCGATCAGTCTGCGATGGGCAACGTCACGACAAGTCACTAAACGGCCAGTCAAATAAACGACATCACCGACTTTAAGGTCTAAAAGATCTTCATCTTTAATAGGAGTTGTTAGAATTTTTTTCATAGTACAACTCCTTCATGAGACAAGATTTCATACGACATATCTGGATTAATCTTAATTTTACCACGGCGATGTGCCCAGCAACCTGTATTTACGGCAACTCCAATGGTTGATGGATGGCGTGCAGAAGATTCAATATTGACACCCATCACACTGTTATTCCCTGTGAGTCCCTGCGGGCCAATACCAATTTCATTAAGACCTTGTTCTAACAGTTGCTCCATCAAGGCTGCGCGTGGGTTATCACTTGTTGAGTCAACCGGACGCATAATGGCGAGTTTAGAAAGACGAGCTGCGGTTTCAACCGAAGTTGATACGCCAACACCAACCAGTAACGGTGGACAGGCATTTACACCGCGTTCGGTAATAACATCCATCACAAATTCAGCAACACCTTCATAGCCTTGACCTGGCATTAAAACTTTTGCTGCACCCGGTAGGGTACAACCACCACCAGCCATATAGACATCAATGGTACAAGTGTCGAGTTCAGGCACAATACGCCAGTCTAACCATGGAATTTGAGTACCTGTATTGGTGCCCGTATTTTTTTCATCGAAGGTTTCAACAGCGTTGTGACGTAAAGGACCTATGCGAGTTGCTTCAGCAGTTGCTTCGCTCAAAATATCTTGAAGTTCACCAAGCAAAGGGAAGTTAGCACCTGCTTCAACGAAATATTGAATGACACCCGTATCTTGGCAGCTTGGGCGGTTGAGTTTATCGGCAGCTTGCTGATTTTCTTCCATCGAGTCATAAACTGATTTAGCAAGAGGATTGGTTTCTAAAGTACGCAGTTCAATTAACTTGCTTTTCACATCTTTAGGTAGGCGTTTTCCAATATAAGCCGTAAATTTGGCCATGGTGTCCGTAAGGGACTGGACTGCAATATCTTTGTCCATGTTGTGCTCCTTGAAGAAACTTGTTCAGATCTAATTGATGTAAATAGGGTTAGTGGGTGGCTTTGGCAGTGTTTACTTTCACTTTTTGGGAGAAGCTCAGCACTAGTGTCAGTAAGGTCGAGATAATGAGTAGGCCTGCCACAAAATAGAGTCCACCTGTGAAGTCTCCAGTTTGATCTTTAATCCAGCCGATCATGGCAGGGCCTGCAAACCCGCCTAAATTTCCGATTGAGTTAATCGTGGCAATGCCTGCTGCTGCGGCTGATCCTGACAAGAACATGGTTGGCATGCTCCATAGCGGTGGCTTTGCACAGCTAATACCGACATTCACAATGGTAAGTGCTGCAATTAATCCAATGACATTGTGTGTGCCTGCTGCAATTGCGAGACCAACCGCTGCGGTTAAACACGCGAGAGCAACATGCCATGTACGTTCATTGGTGCGGTCAGAGTGTCGAGACCATAAAACCATGGCAATGACAGAAATGATTGGTGGAATGGCATTTAAAAGCCCGACAGTCATAGACGTTACGCCAAGCTGTTTAATAATTTGTGGTGCCCAGATGCCGAGGGTATAAAGCCCAGCCGACGTTCCGAAATAAATCAATGCAAGGGCAAGTACTCTTGGGTTGGCAAGGCCGCGAAGAATGCTGTGATGCTGATGAGCATTTTTTCCGACATCTTCTTCCTTCATGGTTTTTACAAGCCATTCGCGTTCATCCTGTTTTAACCAAGTGGCTTGTTCAGGGTGGTCAGTCATATATTTAAAAACGACAACGCCTAAGATGAGTGCTGGTATTGCTTCAATAATGAACATCCATTGCCAGCCAGCGAGTCCCCAAATTCCATGCATTTCAAGTAACGCGGCAGAGATTGGTGAACCAACTGCTGTGGCAATTGGGGCGGCTGCCATAAATAAAGCAATCACACCAGCGCGATGGCGTGCAGGAAACCAGTAAGTTAAGTACAAAATAATACCCGGAAAGAAACCCGCTTCGGCAACACCGAGTAAAAATCGCATAACGTAAAAGCTGGTTGAGCTTTCTACAAATGCCATTCCAGCTGCAATCAGACCCCAAGTCACCATGACTCGAGCGATCCAGATACGGGCACCGACTTTATGCAAAATAATGTTGGATGGGACTTCAAATAAAAAATAGCCCAAAAAGAAAATTCCAGCACCAAACCCGAGAACTGAGGCGGTAAAGCCTAGATCTTCTTTCATGGTGAGTGCTGCAAAGCCAATATTGACGCGGTCGATATAGGCTACAAGGTATAACAACATAATAAACGGTACGATTCTCCACGTGATTCGACGTAACGTTCGCTTTTCAATATCCATTTCCATGTCATGACTCCATATTCATGACTACCAATCCTGATTGGTAGTTTTCGCTTTCTTTACCGCTATTCATTCGGCTAGATGGCTTTTCCCCGTTCATCCACAGCATTCCTTCTGCGGACGTTTTTATGCTCTTAAACAAGAGGCGACTTATGTCGGGAAACAATGAAATGGATGTTAAACCCTTTAAAAAACTGATGAATCGATATAAAGTTAAATCACTATTGCAAAAAACTTAATAATCATGAACGCAGATACGGAATTAGCTTTCTTTTGTTTATTGGTTAAACAAGGAAGTCTTGTAGCGACGGCACGAGAGTTAAACTTGACCCCACCTGCGGTTTCCAGACGTTTAACTCAACTTGAAGAGCGTTTAGGAGTAAGGCTTTTAAATAGAACAACACGCCGAATTAGCTTAACCAGTGAGGGGGAGGTTTATTTTGAAAATGCGGTTCGTATTTTAAAAGAGATCGATGAAATGGAGCGTTTGGTTTCAAGTAGTCGGGCAGCGCCCAAAGGGGTCTTGCGTGTGAATGCTCCTTTAGGCTTTGGTCGTTCTTATATTGCGCCAGCGATTTCTACATTTGCTAAAATCTATCCTGATGTCGATGTCCAACTGCATTTAACTGATCGCCCCATTAATCTGCCAGATGAAGCCATTGATGTATCAATCCGCTTTGGTGAAATACCCGATTCACGTCTAATTGCCAAAAAATTGGCAGCCAACCGCCGTTTATTATGTGCATCACCTAGCTATTTAAAAATGGCAGGGCAACCGCTCACTCCCCATGATTTAACGCAGCATCAGTGCATTGTGATTCGGCAAAATGATTCTGCTTATGGTAATTGGCGGTTAAGTCATGGCAAACAAGTTGAAACTGTTAAAGTTCATGGGCAACTGAGCACCAATGATGGGGCAGTCGCATTAAATTGGGCTTTAGAAGGCTATGGAATTTTGATGCGAGCAGAATGGGACGTAGCAAAATATTTAAGAAGTGGCAGATTGGTTCAAGTGCTTGAGGATTATGAAACACCACCAGCAGATGTCTATGCGGTGTATTTAGAGAGACTGAATCTATCACCTAAAGTCGCGCACTTTTTAGATCATTTGCGCCAATTTTTAAATCAGCATGTCGATGGGCCAGAGCCGCGTTCAAGTTGGTAACAATACTAACCTTAATTATAAAAAGCCAACTTAAAGTCTAAGTTGGCTTTCAACATTATTTTTTATTTAAACGCAAATGCAGTAAACGCGTTGCCGAGGTGTGGCGAATCTCATCAATTCGTGCATTAAAATAACGTTCAGTAATGGCTTCACCTGATAAGTCTTCGACTACTTCAAATCCCATCTGCTCCACGGCGTGATGTAAATCTATTGGTTTAAATTGACCTAGTAAAGGCTCTTTCAACAAATGGGTAAACTGAGCAACGCCCATACTTCCAAGTCTCTCAATACCATTTAATTCCTGAAAATCGGTTGAATAGTCGAGTACCACTTCACTACCGTTTGCAGCAAATTCGGCAATACTTTTTAAAGTTTCCAAGGTCGTTTGCGGGTTTAAATAGTGCGTTGTACCTAACCATGAGAAAAATGCAGGAGCAGATGAATCATAGACACTTCTGGTCAGAGCTTCTGAAATAGACTCTTTTTCAAAATTAATTGCGACAAACTCAACGGTAGTAGGAATATTTCCTAACTTTTTTAGCTTGGCTTGTTTGGCCGCTTGAGTATCAGGATGGTCCACTTCAAAAATTTTCAAAGTAGGGTAATGCTGTGATTCGCGTAGTGCGAAAGAGTCTAGGCCAGCACCCACTAATACATACTGTTGAGTGTTTTTCTGAACTGCTAGATCAAGTAAATCTTCGGCATAACGAGAGCGTCCGACCACTTGCCCAGTAAGTAAACCTAAAGTGCGGTTTAAAACTGCAGAATTCATGACTTTAACAATCAGTGGGTTAGAGAGCAGTTTTTTCCAGCCCTTACTGGTTAGTTCAAAAGCATAAGGATCTGAAAATACAGGGTTCTTTATATTTTGAAAATGATTGGCCCGTAATGCAGCAGCAGCTTCGGCGGTACGACTTGATTGACCTTCTTTCATCTTTATCCTGTTTTTTTACTTCTTGAAGATATTCAACGAAGAAGGCAGTGTATTTCATGAAAACCTAAAATACACTGCCTCTTTCTTACAACGGATTTGATCGAAATTACAAATTAGTGAGTCTTTGTTGTTTGGTACGTCACTTCATAATCTTTCAAATCTACTTTTTTCAAACGTTGTTTAAGTTTTTTCAGTGACCATGGCCATGCAGCAAAGTTACGCCCGTTGGCATCAAGGTAGTAACTCTTACAGCCGCCGCTATTAAATACCGTTGTTTGTAAGTGTTTTTGTACCAAGTCATTGTGCTTCTTAATCACATCAGGCTTAACATTTAATTTGCTAATTCCTTTGTTTTTAATTTTCAATAAGCCATCTACGATATAGTCGAGCTGCGCTTCTGCCAAACCAATGAAAGAGTCATAGACCAGTACGTTAGGCCCCAAAACTAAAAATGCATTTGGTACATTTTCAATGTTGGTGCCTAAGTAAGCCTCTGGTGAACTATTTTTCCAGAGATCTTGTAAACATTGACCTTTTTCATTGTGAACACGTTTACCAATGGGTGGGTGGGATACTTCAAAGCCTGTACCCCAAATAATCACATCAACTTCGTGGCGTTCACCATTCGCAGCAACCACCGTATTGCCTTCAACTTTAACCAACCCATGAGGGATTAGGGTCGTGTTTGGTGCTTGTAGCGCAGGGTAGTAATTGTTAGCAAACAAAATACGTTTACAGCCAATATCAAAGTTTGGCGTGACATTTTTACGTAGCACTGGGTCATTAATTTGCAATTTAAGTAATTGCTTACCCAATACATTGACTGGTTTGAGTGCGAGTGGATTACGTAAACCAAAGTTAATCGCATTCAGCGTTAACGCTACACTTTTACGCCAGCTCGCCTGAATAGACGGATATTTAGCAATCACTGATTTACTAAATTCGCCCAAGTCTGTATCCGGTTTTGGTAATACCCAAGGCGCTGTACGTTGAAATACAAAAAGCTCTTTCACTTTTGGTTGAATTTGTGGCACAAACTGAATAGCAGATGCACCAGTACCAATCACGGCAATGCGTTTACCTGTCAAATCATAATCATGGTTCCATTTAGCTGAATGGAACATCTCGCCTTTAAATGTTTCTAAGCCTTCAAGACGTGGAATTTGAGCTTCAGTAATTGGACCTGTCGCAAAAATAACGGTTTTAGACAAATATTGACCAGTACTTGTATCAAGTACCCACAGATGACGTGAGTCATCCCATGCTGCGTTGAGCAGTTCGCTATTAAACTCGATTTTAGACGTAACATTAAACTCGTTACTCACATCTTCCAGATAACTTAAGATTTCTGGTTGGCGCGCAAATAAATGGCTCCATTTTGCACTTGGTGCAAATGAGTAAGAATAAAGAGCAGATGGTACATCACAGCCACAACCTGGGTAGGTATTTTCACGCCATGTTCCACCAACACGACCAGCTTTCTCAATAATTTTATAATTGGTATAACCAACTTGATCTAGGCGAATGGCAGCAGCAATACCTGAAATACCAGCACCCACAATAAAAGTATCGAAAATATGGCTTGGTGATTTGACAGCTTTTTTTGCTGAAGCATTTGTTTTCATTTGAGCAGTCATATGTGTACTACCTATAAATTTCTTATTTAAATAATTTGTACGAGGTGCCAAGGAACTTGGTATACAAGCTTGGTGATGCACGTTTCATAAGCCAGAATAACTTCGCATCAATTTGAGGAATCGTATAAAGCTCATCTTGATCAAGGCGATTAAGTGTTAATCTTGCGACATCATCACTTGTGGTGAGGGCATAGTTCATGAGTGCATGGTCTGCAAGCTTTGAATAGCGTCCTGGAATTCGACCATTTTTAATGATATTGGTTGGAACCAGTGTCGGGCAGAGTACATTCACTTTAATATTGAATTTGTGCAGTTCGGCAGAAAGCGTTTCTGAAAGCGCACGCACACCCGCTTTAGTCACATTATAAGCGGTCATTTCTGGTGCAGCTGTATACGATGCGGCAGAAGCAACATTAATAATTGCGCCGTAACCTAACTTTTTAAACTTTGGCACAAATGCATGGCATCCATGAATAACACCCCAAAGGTTAATATTCATGACCCAGTTCCAGTCTTCTAGGCTCAATTCATCAAACTTACCGCCTAAACCTACACCTGCATTATTAATGAGTAGGGTTACAGGGTGTTGCATTAAAATTTCAGCTTTTTCAGCTAGATTTGCCACCTGTTCTGGATTGCCAACATCACAGCGCATGGCAAAGGCTTTTGCACCTTCTTGTTCAAGAAGTTTTACGGTTTCTTCAGCAGCTTCCAGATTAATATCTGCACACACTACGCTGCCACCACGTTTTGCCAGTTCAATTGCAAAACTTCGACCAATCCCGCTGCCTGCACCCGTCACTACGGCATAAGCTTTTTGGCTTGGTTTAACTTTCTTTTTGCCAAATAAAATCATGATTCATCCATAAATAGCTTGAAGAGATACCAGCTATCTTCTTGATAGCTGGTCATAGAGGACGATTAAGACACGCGTACTGGTGGAGTAAATTCTTTAACAAAGAAAGGTGCAATCGCGCCGCCTTCGTTCAGTAATTTCTTTTTGTAATACTCAAGATATTCAGTTGTATCATGATCATTTGGGTGAAAGTCTGGACGTAAATAGTCAAGAATTTGACCAATTGTGCTGCCAAAAACACCATCTTTCGGTCCAAAAATTAGACCAACGCCACGGCGAGCATCTTTCCAGAATTTTAAAGTCAACATCTCTTGTGGCTTTCTTAACACAGGCACAAATAAAGTAGTCGCAGGGATTAAGCCTAAAATGGTAAATAAAGCGAGGAAGAAACCAGATGCGCGCAGTGGATAGCTGCCATTTAAGATTTGATAAACATCGTAGGCAATATCTTTATGCTCAGATTCTTCAAGCATATGCCACATCCACAACGCACGGCTCTTCTCATCATCTGAATAATAGAAATTCTTTTCATGCTTCATCATGTATTCAGCAAGTACCGCAGTAAAATGCTCAATACCTGCCATCATTGATAATTTGAGTGGCTGTGGAAACTTTAAAAATACATATTTAAAGAAGTTCGAACCAAGAAAGCGATATAGCGCAACAGGATATTCTGCATCTTGCAGCGCATCGTTATATTCATTGTGCAATTTTGAATGAATTGCTTCTTGGCCAATCAGTGATGTAACACGCTGCTTTAATATCGGATCTTTAATAAACTCACGGTGATGGCGAGCGGTTTCAATGACCAGATCTTCACCATAGGTTAAAAAGACCGAAAGCGTGGCAAAAAACAAAGTAGCAAACTGATTGTCCATATAGAATCTGACATCAATTTCCTTTCCATCAAAACCAATATTTAAATGTCGGATTGGAATTGAGCTTTTGCTAGAAAAATCCGGTAACTCAATTTCACGCTGAAATTTAAGTTTGTTGAATGATTTTTTAACTGCGGTCGAGATCATGGCGACACCCTGAGGCAAAGTAGTGGTGCATTTTGATGAAAATTAATAAACTCAATGATCAACAAAGCACTGTAAATTCCATTTTCAAAAACAGATAATTCTCTGCATTGACTACGGTGTTGTTGCTCCGTTATTTGTTTGATTATTTGGCTGAATAACGGAAAGAAGAGTCGTTCCTGACTAGAGTCGATTAATGACTCTTCTTTAATTTTTTCATATTAATCTGACTTTATGTTCGGATTCAATTCGGGTAAATTTTTAAATATAGAAAGGTATTTTATAGAAATGTTGTTTAGTAGAAATTTTAATTAATTTAACATTATATATTTGATAAATAATAAATAAATTTGAAATATATGTTTTAAATACAATAAATAAAAAACCACTTGGAGCGACGTTTTTAACTATGCTTTTCTGAATTTTTTAACTAAGTTTGACAACTATTCGGATTTTGTTTTTTTATTTCTATAGCATCAGATTACATGCTAATCTGAATTTATGTTCGGATTATTGATTAGATCGTATGACTACACGGAAACCTCGTCAAACTCGAGCCAAAGTTACTGTGGATACTATTATTGAAGCTGGTTTTATTGGGGTGGCGCTGCATGGGCCTAGTGGAACCACGACACGTCATATTGCAGAAATTGCAGGAGTGAGTGTCGGATCTTTATATGAATATTTTAAAAATAAAGAAGAAATTTATGATGCGATGAATCACTACTTTGTTCGGGAAATTCTGGACATGATTACAGAGCTTACGCCGACTATTTTACAGCTGGAGTTAGAACCTGTCATTGAAATGATTTTTTATACTTTTAGTGATTTATTAAAGAAAAATAATGACCGCTATTTGACTGTTTTACGGTATGCAGGCGAGTTACAGTACGATAAATACATTCCCAAAATTGAACAGGCTTTAATGGAAGTCATCATGAAATATATGATGCACAATCCAAAATATCTCAAAATCAATAATTTACCTGTAATTACCTATATTTGTATCAATAGTGGAATTTTTAATGTCGCACGGCATCTTATTTTGCCAAATCCTTATATTAGTTTTGATGAAATGGTGCAGGGGTTAACGACCATGATCATGAGTTATATCAATACAGAGATGGCACGTTCAGAAGAACATTGAGCTGAGTTAGAATTTTATAAGTCCAATCAACAATAAAAAAGCCCCCGCATAAATTTTATGCGAGGGCTTAGTTGCATTATGGCATGGTTGGAACTTCTTCAGGACGCATATCGAAAATCAAAATTTCGGCGTTATCACCATTGGTAAACGATAAGCTTCCGCCTTCACGAATACGTGCAGCATCGCCAGTGTTAAATGTTTTACCATTTACATCAACGCGACCTTTAGCGACGTGTAGGTAAACATATCGACCCTCAGGAATCACAAATTCAGCAGTTTCTTCACCATCAAAAAGACCTGAGTAAATATTAATGTCTTGTTTGATAGACAAAGTTTTCTCGCCACCTTTGGGTGAGATGATCAAATGCAATTTACCGCGTTTGTCTGCTTCATCAATATGAACTTGTTGATAGCCTGGATCTGTATTTACTTCATTTGGAACGACCCAAATTTGCAAGAAATGAACGCCTTCTTGAGCTGAATGGTTAAATTCACTATGGGCAACACCGCGACCTGCACTCATCAACTGAATGTCACCAGGCACAATCACAGAACCTGTACCCATCGAGTCTTTATGCTCTAACGCCCCTTCAAGTACGTAGGAAATAATTTCCATATTGCGGTGAGGGTGAGTACCA
The DNA here is from genome assembly GCF_000313935.1 of Acinetobacter sp. WC-141. Classification (GTDB taxonomy): domain Bacteria; phylum Pseudomonadota; class Gammaproteobacteria; order Pseudomonadales; family Moraxellaceae; genus Acinetobacter. Next base: position 79,389 of record NZ_AMSS01000016.1, read on the forward strand.
AAGCCTTTAGATGGAGCAACGTTATCATCATTAATTACAAGTAGATCCGAAAAACCGACTTGTTTTGGGTCCCAATAATTAGCAAATGAAAAGCTATGTTTTGATTGTAACCAACCATGATGTGCTGCACCACGCTCGTGAGATAAACGCATATCAAACATGATGTATTCTCCTGATTTAATTTTTTCTCTGAGTACATTTTATCGTAGCGTTTATTGTAATAAAGCTCTGAAAATGGAAAGCTTAGTACGATTTATAGAACGATAAAATGAAAAACTATGTGTTAAATAAGAAAAAGGTTCTTTTAGTTAAAATTGAAGTTTTATTTTTTAAAATAGAGATGAAATACGGGAAATGGCTAGGTAGCTAAATAATTTTAAATAGAACAGTTCAAAGAAAAATAGAGCTTTTTATTCTATTTATTCGTTAAAAAATTTAGATATATTTCAAGCAATATACTCATTTGTCTACAATGTGTATTTAAATGAACTTAATAATGAAAATGGATAAAAAGCTAATATTAAAAATAACTAAATAGAAACTATTTTAAAATAAAGTGACTTTTCAATGGAAAAGTTTTGTATTTATCAAAAAATGTAATTGAATATCTTAAATCACCTTTTTTTTCAAATATTTGAGTGAGAGTGTGTTATTGTAAATAAATGTGAAAATATTCACAAAGCTAAATTTTTTTGTTAAGATCATTAACATTAAAAACATAGAGATAATAATAATGATCAATAAAGTATTAATAGTGTTGTGTGTGGGTATTGTCTTTGTATTAGGATACTGGGCTTATTTAGATACTCAAAATAAAAGACATCAAGAACTCATGCAGATCATTCAAGAAGCAGAAAGAAATCTACAAAGTATCGAACGCAATCCAAATCATGCTCATCACAGCAATTTAGCTTCTTATAATATGCAAGAATATATCGGCGAGAAAAAAATTATTTTCTAACAATATTGGATGAGAAATTTCTAACTTTCACTTTGTCATTGGTCATATCTTTTCATAAATTTTAATCATGTTTCTGTTGAATCTGTTAAACTTATTGAACGTATAGTAAAAAAGCTGCATAGGGGTTATGCAGCTTTTTTGTGTTTCAAGAGGGGCCGTGGTTATTTCCTGTGTATGAACTAGAAACCAGGTGAGTGGCATATTTGTTGCTTCTTTTATTTGTGATTCTTGTTTATAGACCTGAACAGAAAAACAATATTGTTCAGTTATCTACATAGAAGTAAATATTCCACAGTTCAGATTTTGCATAGAGGCTACTTATGGCGGCGCCCAATTCTTCGGCAGGCTGGTTAGAGCGTTTATTTAAGTTAAGCGACAATAAAACCACTTTCCGAACTGAAGTTCTTGCTGGTGTAACTACATTTCTAACGATGTGTTACATCATTATTGTCAATCCACTCATTTTATCTGAAACCGGCATGGATCATGGTGCCGTATTCGTTGCGACCTGTTTGGCAGCAGCAATCGGATGTTTAGTGATGGGGATCATTGCAAATTATCCAATCGCACTGGCCCCTGGTATGGGTTTAAACGCTTACTTTACCTACTCGGTTTGTATGGGGATGGGCGTGCCATGGCAAACAGCTTTAGCGGCTGTTTTTGTTTCAGGCCTTGTTTTTCTTGCAATTAGCTTCTTTAAAATTCGTGAAGCGATTGTCAATGCAATCCCAATGTCGCTTAAATTTGCCATTGGTGGGGGTATCGGCTTATTCCTCGCACTTGTTGCTTTAAAAAATGCTGGCATTATTGTTGCCAATCAAGCAACCCTAGTGGGCTTAGGTGATATCAAGCAACCTACAGTATTGTTAGCGTTATTTGGATTTTTAATGATTGTGGTTTTACACCATTTAAAAGTTCGAGGCGCAATCATTATTAGTATTTTGGTTGTTACCGCAATTGCTACTGTTTTAGGCTTGAACGAGTTTAAGGGTGTTGTTGGAGAAATTCCATCAATTGCCCCAACCTTTATGCAAATGGACTTTGAAGGTCTATTTACTGCAAGCATGATAGGCGTCATTTTCGTATTCTTTATTGTCGACTTGTTTGATAGTACGGGTACTTTAGTTGGGGTTTCACATCGCGCCGGTCTTTTAAAAGATGGTAAATTACCACGTTTGAAAAAGGCATTATTTGCAGACTCTACTGCAATTGTTGCGGGTGCTGCATTAGGTACATCTTCAACTACGCCATATATTGAATCAGCTTCAGGTGTAGCAGCAGGTGGACGTACTGGTTTAACTGCCGTTGTGGTTGCAGTTTTATTTATCTGCTGTTTATTTTTAGCACCTCTTGCTCAATCTGTACCAGGTTTTGCAACAGCACCAGCTTTATTGTTCATCGGTGTGTTGATGATTCAAGGGATCACTCACATCGATTGGGATGATATTACAGAAGCGGTTCCAGCCTTTTTAACGATTGTATTTATGCCATTTGCCTATTCAATTGCTGATGGTATTGCAATGGGCTTTATTAGCTATGCATTAGTTAAATTATTCACAGGTAAGGCAAAAACAGTACCGTACATGGTATGGATTATTGCTGCACTTTGGGTATTTAAATTTATCGCGTTTGGCGGTTAATATGATTTTTTATAATTTTCTTCTTGAGCTGTCTTAGACACAGTTTTTAATAAGAAGAAAATTATAGAAGGGTGTGATTTTGACCACACCCTTTTTTCTTTAGACGTGGAGTTAATATGAATCAAGTCGAGCTGATTCGCGCCTTACCAAAAGCCGAATTGCATGTACATATTGAAGGGACTTTTGAACCTGAATTAATGTTTGCAATTGCCCAGCGCAATCAGATTCAGATTCCTTACAAATCTGTTGAAGAAGTAAAGCAAGCTTATAACTTTCATAATCTTCAATCATTTTTAGATATTTACTATGCTGGTGCAAATGTTCTTGTACATGAACAAGACTTTTATGATTTAGCATGGGCCTATTTTGAGAAATGCGCCGAAGATCATGTTGTTCACACAGAAATGTTCTTCGACCCGCAAACCCACACTGATCGTGGTGTTGCATTCTCAACAGTGATTGGTGGTTTAAAGCGTGCGTGTGCAGATGCCAAAGCTAAGTTTGGTATTAGTTCTCAATTGATTATGTGTTTCTTACGCCATTTAAGTGAAGAAGCTGCATTTGAAACACTTGAGCAGGCTTTACCATTTAAGCAAGACATTATTGCTGTAGGGCTCGATTCAAGTGAAGTGGGCCATCCACCAGCTAAATTTGAACGTGTTTTTGCTAAAGCACGTGAAGAGGGCTTCTTGATCGTTGCTCATGCTGGTGAAGAAGGTCCACCTGAATATGTCTGGGAAGCTTTAGATTTGCTTAAAGTGAACCGTATTGACCATGGTGTGCGTTCTGAAGAAGATGAACAATTAATGGCGCGTTTAATTAATGAAAAAATGCCTTTAACTGTTTGTCCTTTAAGTAACTTAAAGCTATGTGTTGTTAAGGATATGAAAGATCACAATATCCGTCGTTTACTGCAAAAAGGCGTAAACGTAACAGTTAACTCAGATGATCCTTCATATTTCGGTGGATATATGAATGACAACTTCTTTGCAATTCAGCAGGCACTAGATCTAAGCAATGATGAGCTGAAACAGCTAGCTGTGAACTCATTTGAAGCTTCTTTCATTTCTGATGAAGAAAAACAGAAGTGGATTGCAGAAATTCAAAAAATCTAAATAAAAAAACCGCCTATCTCAGGCGGTTTTTTTATGTGCAATTACTTAGGTTGTTTGGTCATACTATTTAAAATATTGTCTTTATCAACAAAGTGGTGTTTTAACGCTGCAAGTACATGTCCAACAATGAGAAAACCTGCAAACCAAGAAATATAAATATGTAAAGGTTTAACAACAGCTAAAAGCTCTGGGTTATCTTGTACTAAACGCGGAATTTCAAATAAATATAAAACAGGGGCAGGGTGACCAGCGCTCCAGCTAAATAAACAACCAGTGACAGGTAAAGCCACTAAAATCACATAAAGTAATAGATGACCAATGTGAGCTAGAGTTTTCATCATTGGAGACATGCTGTCAGGTAATTTTGGAGCTGGATGTGTATAGCGCCATAAAATCCGGACAATCACCAAAAAGATAATGGTTGTTGCAATATTCTTATGTAACGTAATGACATCGCCTTTAAAGCTGCCATCAACGTCATAACTTAAAAAATTTCCGCTATAAAAGCCAATAGCCCATGCTGTGATGAAAATGATTGCCATCACCCAATGCAGGATTTGTGCGGTACGGGTGTAATACTGAGATGAAACAGCAGGCATAAAAGACCCTATTTTTTTGTCGTTTTGATTTTTAATTTTATGGGAAAGCACTAATTTTGAGAAATATTTTAAATGTAACAGAGCGTGCTAAAAACAGAACGTTTAAGAAAAAATGCATTTGATGAGCCGAGTTTTGCTGGGGAAAATAGATTGCATAAATGCATCAAATTATTTGTTTCTTCTAAAGTCGAGTTTAGGCACAATACGCGCTGCCAACGTTCAATCAAAGGAAAAAATGATGAAAAAATTGATGCTCGCTCTAGCGCCAGTTGTTTTAGCTTTAACAGCATGTGCAACGACTACAGGTACGGGTACTGGGGCTACTTCTGCACAATCTACAACTCAACAGTTGGGTGTTGCTGCATTAAAAGTTGCTGTAAATGCAAAATGTATTACAGAGATTAATAATGTTGGCGCTTGGAAGACAGCAACAAAGCTTATGACTGCTGAGCAACGTGACAGCATTCAAACTAATGTTTGTGGTTGTGTAAGCGAGAAGGCACCAAATAGCGTGACAGCAGTAGAATTGGCAGCGGCTGCATTTGATGTAAATGCACGTGCTACAATTGTAAACCAAGTGGTTTCAAAAACTGTAAATGAGTGTGTGGCAGAAGCTTTACAAAAGTAATTAATAATTTTTGTATTAAAGAAGGCTGATTATATTGATCAGCCTCTTTTGTTTAAAGGTAGAGATTTGATGTTTATTGCTGGTGTAGATGAGGCAGGACGGGGGCCTTTAGTAGGTTCAGTTGTGGCAGCGGCTGTTATTTTAGATCCTAATAACCCAATTTTAGGGTTGAATGATTCTAAAAAATTAACTGAAAAGAAACGTGAAAAGTTGTTTATTGAAATACAAGAAAAAGCCTTAGCTTGGTCCATTGCAGAAGCAACGCATGGCGAAATTGATCAATTAAATATTTTACAAGCGACTTTTTTAGCAATGCAGCGTGCAGTTGAAGGCTTAAAAACTCAGCCGCAAAAAGTAATTGTAGATGGTAATCAAATTCCAAAAGGAATCATTATTCCTTGTGAAGCGATTATTGGGGGAGATGCAAGTCATGCTGAAATTAGTGCTGCTAGTATTTTAGCAAAGGTTACGCGGGACCGACAAATGGTGGAATTAGATCAGCAATATCCACTATTTGGTTTTGCCAAGCATAAAGGATATCCAACTAAAGCGCACTTTGAAGCTATTGCTGCACATGGAGTGATTGATCAACATCGCCGTAGTTATGCGCCTGTTAAACGTGCTTTAGGCTTATAAATACATCGACCTAAAAAATTTAAAGCGACTAGAAAGTCGCTTTAATTAGGGAGAGAACAACTTCATACTAACGATTGAAGTTTTTCTGTGCATAATTTTCATCTTCAAATGTAACTTGATAATCTTGATCAAGGTGTTGAAGATGTTCATGCATTGCACGTTCGTGTTGAATACGTTGGTAAATTTCTTCACGATGAACAGAAACCTCTTTTGGTGCATTTACACCAATACGAACTTGGTTTCCTTTGACGCCAAGCACAGTAACACTGACTTGATCCCCAATCATTAACGTTTCCCCGACACGGCGGGTCAGAATCAGCATGTTTATCTCCTTGCTAAACGCTTAAAACTGCAATAGTAATACCCAAATAAAAGCTCAACCTCAGTTTTCAGTCAGATTCTAACAGAAATATGAGAACAAAGTCATATTTTGATAATCTCTGCTAAAAAACTTTCCCTTTAATATAACAGAGCCGCTATAAAAAAAACTATAGCGGCTCTGTGTTTTATTTGATTATTGTCGGACAAGTATACATTTTTTAATGAATTATTGACCGATTGGTAAAATTAAGCGCGCGCGCTGCTTTCACCATGTTCACGATCTAAACCAAAAGCGGTGTGTAGACAACGAACAGCAAGTTCAAGATATTTCTCGTCAATAATGACAGAAACTTTAATTTCAGATGTTGAAATCATGAGGATATTAATACCTTCATCAGCAAGGGCAGTGAACATCTTGCTCGCTACGCCTGCATGTGAACGCATACCTACACCCACGATAGACACTTTAACGATATCATCACGTGTTGAAACTTCACGTGCACCAATATTTTTGGCAGTTTCGTTTAAGATTTTTTCAGCTTTAGCTAAATCAACACGGTTTACAGTGAAAGTGAAATCTGTTGTGCCATCTTCTTCAACATTTTGCACTATCATATCGACTTCGATATTGGCATCACTTACTGGTGATAAAATTTTAGAAGCAATACCTGGTTCATCAGGTACACCTAAAATCGTTAATTTTGCTTCGTCACGGTTAAAAGCAATACCTGCAATAATTGGCTGTTCCATAGTATCTTCCGCCTCAGTAGTAATGAGTGTACCTACATTTTCTTTAAATTCGTCGTCAAACACGCCGTCGTTATCATTATCAAAACTTGATAATACACGCAAAGGAACTTGATATTTTCCGGCAAATTCTACTGAGCGAATTTGTAAAACTTTTGAACCTAATGAAGCCATTTCTAGCATTTCTTCAAAAGAAATACGGTCGATTTTTTTGGCTTTAGGAGCAACACGAGGGTCAGTGGTGTAAACGCCATCTACATCAGTGTAAATTTGGCATTCATCTGCTTTTAGAGCAGCAGCAAGAGCAACACCAGAAGTATCTGAACCGCCACGACCTAGAGTTGTGATATTTCCGTTAGCATCAAAGCCTTGGAAACCCGCAACAACAATAACACGGCCTGCATTTAGGTCATTGGTCATGACATCTGTATCAATAGACTCAATACGCGCCTTGGTAAATGCACTGTCAGTTTTAATACCGACTTGACGTCCGGTATAGGATTTAGCTTCCACACCAATCGAGTTAAGTGCCATAGCTAACATGGAAATCGTCACCTGTTCACCGGTTGAAACCATTTGGTCTAACTCGCGTGGGTCAGGTGTTTCGGTAATGGCTTTAGCGAGAGCTAGTAAGCGGTTTGTTTCACCACTCATTGCAGATACGACCACAACAACCTTGTGACCGTGATCATGCCAACGCTTCACACGACGAGCAACATTTAAAATGCGCTCGGGGGTACCCATAGAAGTACCGCCATATTTTTGAACGATTAATGCCATATCGCCTAAACCCTTATAATTAAACGGGAAAAGTATATTCTTGCTTCCTTGGTTTCATTATATGTACACCATTATGTACATAAATGAAATTGCTGAGTTTATCTAGCAAGCCGTGATTCGGCGGACAGTATATAGTAACGTAAATATGCTAACAATCATTGATCTGGACTAATTTCATCAAGTTTGCTGATTGTTAGCTTCTATATTACTTATATTGCTTTCTTTAACTGTTCTTTCTTTTGGCATTCATTTTCCCACTCAATCACATCAGAAGTGAGATATCGTTTCATTGTTCCGCCTTCTGAACCAAAAGCAGGCGCAGGAAAAGGAATGCCCCAAGGGGTTCTTTCTTCCCAGCGATTTAAAGTGCGCTTAGTAATATGAAACATCTCACACACACTATTGGATGTCAGATATTTATCCACTTTATCTCTCCTTACTTTCCGCTTTAACTTCTAATTCTGCAATTCTCGCCTTAAGTCTATAAAACTCATCGCGACAACTCGCTATTGCACCATTCCAAGCTATCCAACCTGCGTTAAATTCACTTTTTTTAGATGTGCATCTAAATCCACTTCGAGCTGCTTCACGATCTAAAAATCCATATTCCTCAGCAAGATCACAATAGTTTTCATACTGACGTTCAGCATCCTCAATAAAGTCAATCATCCCTCAGCTCCCGATTCACTTGGCACTTTATGAAAGTACATCCAATGAGTTGGTGGATCTCTCTCAAAATTTGCCCAATAGTGATTAATTTCTTCATCACAAGTCATGTAGTCAATTTCTGGTTGAACCTCAGGTGAGTCAGACCAACAAATTAAAACCATGGTATCTATTGGTGGCTCTTCATCCTTAACACTAATCCATGAAGGCACCGCCTGAGCTTTGGCTTTTTCTAGCTCTGCATCACGATGCTTTGCACATCTAAGCCAAGCATCCCAACGGCTATTCATGTTGCTTATTTCTTTTTGAGCAACTTCAGAAGGATTGTTTGATCTAGTCATAAACAGTTCATGCTCATGACTAAAAATAATGTCTCTTCTTCCTTTGTAATATTGGAAGGTATTTAGAAAAGCCTCTCTTTCCTTATTCAAATTAATCATTCACGCCACCATTTTATAAATACGTTTAACTTCATGATTAAGCTCATCCATTGCTGAGCGACCTTCTTTGAAATACTTCAACAGCATTAACTTGTAGCGCTCTTGAGCTGCTTTGTTCATCACACCCTTATCAGTCAAGGTGAGGGTAGCTTTATTGCCTTTAATCAGGTTCACGCCGTGCGGTGTGCCTCTTCCGCGATAACCAGCGTTAACATTGAAAACAATGAATTTCTCGAAAAGCTGCTGGGGTAGCAGCTTTGGTTCGAAAAGAAACTCTGGAGTAGTCTGTTTCGACATTAGAAAGGCTCCTCCAGTAAGTAATCAGGTTCAGCATCTGGTTGAGAACCTGCTGGATTCTCTAACTCGAAGCGGCGTTTTCTCACATACCCCATAAGCTTCGGTTGAATCTGTGGATCTCGTGCAGCCACATCAATTTCAAGTGCATCCAAGGTAGTAAGATCTGGGGCATTTTGGATCTGAACCATTAGAGAAGGTGGTTCACCTGAAGGAGACTTTTCTTTTTCCAACTCTTCAAGTCGTTTGTGAGTAGCCAATAAAAGAGGTTCCATTTGTTTATCTGACCACGTACGGGTATAGCGATAAACTGCATTCACTTCGTCAGGAGTTTTTGATTCCCTAACTCGTTGCAGAAGGGTATCAAGGTTTTTTTGATATTCAGGATCTAATATCGGGTCATTAGTATCTGGAACTAACTTGTCCTTAGAAGTGGTGACATTAGTTTGTTCAGTAATAACAATTGCAGGCTGAGTTTCTGCAGGAATAACTTCACTAGTCTTTTCAGCTTTTGTTTTTTTGCCTCTTTGTTTTTTAGGCTCATCACCAAGACGAATAACACTAAGATCATTATTTATTTCATAACCGAATGCTTTTGAAATAGCTTTTAATTGAAGCTTGGCATTTTCTGCATCACGCTGCACAAAACCACTATTAATAGCCTCAATGAGTGCAGAGGTTTTAAATCCAACAATATAAATGGAAGGTAAATATGTATTAATTACAAAAACATCCTGACCCTCTTTATACTCATCAATTGTCAATGGTCTAGTGAAGGTAATGCCTGCCAATTCATTAGTTTCAAGTTTGATGCAGAATTCATAGCCAGATTTAGCAAAGATGGTTGCAGGGAATTGGTCTAATTCCGAAAATTCCAGCATGTCACCCACTGGTCTACATAGAACCTTGAAGCCATTTAGAAGAGCATCAAAAGCTTCTGAAGCTGTAATTATATTATTCATGCTGTCATTCCCGTTTTTGCTAAAGTTTCAATGTCTTGTTTTACTGCCGTAAGTTTTGCCGCTTCAATTTGAGTAAGTGCATCAATACCGAAGTGTTCACATACTGTTTTCACATCGAGGCCACGTTCAGCAATAAAGTTTTGAAGTTCATCTCTTTGTTGATCTGAGATACCGTTAAATTCTGGTGGACTAATCCAAGTGCCACGTTGTTTATCAAACGTGCAATTCAATGCTTTAGCTCTCATTAACATTGCTTGTCGCATGTTCTGGTAATACATGTGTTCTTTATCAAGCGACTCAGTTAATTGATTTAGATCACCAGCATGTTCAGCTTCTTCACAGCTTTGTTTCCAATTTTCTAACTCTTCTTGAGCTTTAGCTGCAGCAAGTTGTGCCGGTGTTAAAGTGTTGATGTGGTCCTTAGCTTGAGCGATAAGATCAGCTAAGAAAGTTGGATGAGATTTAAGATCCGGAACCCATACCTCACCAGTTTCACCACCTAATGCACCTGAGTTTTTCGCGTGGTGAGTAGGAGAAGGTTTGAAACTGATTACACGGGCATTTTTACCTTCACTTGTCGTAACGGTTGTTAGATAGCCCATAATGTCTGCAATACGATAAAGCTCATTACGGTTTTTACCTCCTAGATCTGGACGATAAATAATTTGATCACCGTTTTGATCTTCAGAAGCATGAGCAATGAATACAACGTCTTTGCCAAGACTGATTAATGTGTTGATGTATTGTTTAAACGTTTGGTTAGCCAAGCCTTGAGCTTTTAACTTTAAAGAGCCATCTTTTTGACGGTTATTAGCTGTGAGCAATAGATGTGTCTTAATGCATTCAAGCATTGCTCCAACGGTATCAATGATTACTGTTTTATAAGGTGCTAAGTCCTGAGGAGTAAGGTTTGCTACATCACTCCATTGTTGAACTTGTACAACCGCGCCACGACGTAATTCACCAGTACGGTGAGCACCACGGTCAAAGTCAAATGAAATTGCTTTTTCCGCAGTAAAGCCCATTGACGATTTACCCAAACCCGGATCAGCGTATAGATACACAATAATTGCTTGAACTAATAAAGTTTGGTCAGCAGTAATAATAGGTAGAGCCATTTTTCTTATCCTTATTTTGAACCTGTAAAGCCGCGCTTCTTCTTATAAGCTTTGCGGTCATAAGTAGGGATATTTGTTTCACGCAGTTTTATTGCGAGCTGCTTTCTGCGTTGAAAGTCGATTTCTTGTGTGAGTTCATTCCAAACTTTTGGATAGTCGGTTTTGAACTTTTCAACGTCCAAAGGCGTCTTAACTCCGTCTTTAATTTTGTAAAGAACTGAGCCATTAGCATTAGATGCGTACACTTGCCAGCCAATGCGAACAGAGTAGAGTCCTGTATTATCACGGCCTAAATACGACTTGTAGCCGTCTGGATGATGCCTAACTTTTTGCATGATTAAGCCTCCTCGATCCAATGGTTACGGTCGATATAGCCAGCCAATAAAATATTTATATTTTTATGGTCATCATGATTGGTAAAGTCATTGAAAGACTTCCCGCTTAGATCCGTTACTGAATCAATAGCCAAATTTGTAATTTCAGCAGTTGTAAAGTCAGATCCAGCTACGCCATAGCTATCAGCTACGCCGTCAAAATCGAAGCTCACGTTTAGTTTGAAGCCGTCTATGCGGATAACAGCTACACCAGTTTTTTCACCAGTTTGCTTAATACCTAAAAGTTCATATTCAGAAGCAACTACTTGTTTGCTTTCATATGAGTAATTAGAAGGGACGCTAGAATTAGCGGTACGGTATTCACAAGAACCCAAGGCTACAAGTACAGCAATTGCTGTAACTCCAGTTACCTTGTGCTTGTTTAAAAAGGTTTTTACGTTCATAATTGATCTCGCAGTTTGCAAAAGCACATCGGACCTGGGGAGGGCGGTGTGCTTTTTTGTTGTCTACGAGATAAATATTAGGTAAACCTAATTATTAAGTCAATAGGTGTTCCTAATAAAATTAGAAATACCTAATTTTTGTGTTTTAATAGACAAAAGAAAACCCACCGTGGTGGTGGGTTGGGGTTATATAATTTAGATCATACAATTTCTAAAATTGTAACTTTTGAAGGAATATAACTACGCTTTGTTTTATTAAATTTACTATGCACAATAATATTAGCTTTAATTTTTCTTTTTCCATGCAATTTATCAGGATTAATTGAGTCTGCTAAATCAAAGTTAACACGAGCTTCAAAGAGGTCTGGTACTATTCCTGCCCATCCTGAGTTGGTTTTATCTCTGTCACTAGCATAGATGTATACATCTTGATTTTTTAATAGTTCTTCTTTTTGCTCTTGTTCTGGTGGCTCGTAGTGCTCTGGTACTTGATTAACATATTTTGAATCAAATGAAACTTGTTTTATGTGGCTATCATCTTGAAGCTCAATACTAGAGTTGGGATCATCTTTTGTTGGTTTGGCAAAATTAACAGCATCCTTTGCAACTTGTTTTTGGGGCAGCTTTTCCAGAATTTTTTGCGTTTCTTCAGGTGATAAAATCATTGTTCCAGAGCCATTCATGATACCGTTATTAACAATTGTTACTGGTGCTGGTGTAGGCTGCGAAGTGTTTTTGGTAGCAATTGCATAATTAAAACCTGTTGCCACAATGGCACCCATGCTAAAAATAACAATATTATTCATAGTTTTGCTATCCGAAACCACGTCTTTAATAAGCTGCTTAGCATCATCTACTAACTTTTCACCACGTTCGTATTTTGCATCACCTAATACCTGACGAAGAACAACTTTGATATCTAAACTACCACTTTCTAAGTGATTGATAAATACTTGTGAGTCATAAACCTTGATACCAGGATAAGCCGCTTCTACAAATTTAGGAGTCTTATGTAGTATGCTCTCAATTGACTTTAAGGCATCAATAATTTTAGGAATAGGCACAATATTTTTAGTAGAATAATAAACTGTAAATTCCGTTTCCACTATTACTTCATTTGCGTCTAGAGTTGCAGTAGCTTGCATATTTCCCCCTCCCGAACCGTTGTAAAGACTGTGTCGGGTTCACAGTTTTATTAATCTTTGGTGTTATTAATTTTCTGTCCAAGCTTTCCTTCTTTTACCAACTGCACGACCTGCTCATTAGTAAGCACAGGAATAAAGACCTTATCGCCAATGTCTTTAGAAAGAATCTTTACTTCTTCAGCAGTCAGCACCAAAGCTTCACCATGTTTAGCTGCATCATTGATACGAGCAATAATCTGGTTGATTGGTAGTTTTGAATTGTCCATAAGTCTTCCTGTGATTAATGCGAATAAGGATGTTCTTGTCTGTGCTGACTTGGTGGTACGATGTCAGTAATAGCTGTAATGCTTTCTACCTCATCCATTTCAAAGAAAAATCGCTCACCACCATTCACAGAAAGCAAGCTTAAAACCCCGCCATTTATGCCAACAAATTCTTTAATTGTGCATCTTCCATCCTTCAAGCACACCTGAACAAACTCATTCGGCACGAGTTCCGCATCTGGATCACAAACCACATACCATCCATTACGGATAGCTGGAAACATTGAGTCGCCAGTGCCTTTAATACCATAGGCTCTTGGTCCTGCTGAGTGAGTTGGAACATACCCATCTCCAGCATTGCCTTCATAACCCATATCTGTGAAATAGCCATCCATGCCCATCTTGGAGTAAGCTTTTACAGGAACCCAACGCTTAGATGATGGGATAAACGGTTTTTCGATAATTGTTGAAAATAAAAGTGCTTCATCACTATCACTAATATTGTATTTCTTTTTAAATTTCTCGATATCAAGTTGCTTAAATTTATCCTTAGTGCTTGTTTGAATCTCTCCTGTTCCAGATGCTAGCCATGAAGGATTAACATTCAAAAATTTTGAAGCACGTAATAAATTTTCTCCTTCCATTGTTTTGGATTTACCAGATAGCCAATCACTCACAGAAGGAGGTTTTACTCCGACTGCACGAGCAAGTTCGACACCTTTGATCTTTTTAGGTGGCAATACTTCCATGGCATATCTAAGTCGTTCAGCAAGAGTGTTCATACAACTATCCTCACAATGTTAGGAAATCCTAACATAAATAAAATTAGGTATTCCTATTGATTTAATATAAGGAATGCCTAATAATTAAAGAAAAATTAGGAGCACGTTATGAATGACGCACAACTTATAGACAAGCTAGGTGGTGTCACAGCGGTAGCAAGACTTCTGGGGATTGCTCCGTCATCAGTTAGTGGATGGAAAGCTATTCCCCTTGATAGAAAAATCAGGTTAGCAGTTATTGCTGAAGATCTTGGTTTAACAACACGAAAAGAGCTTTTCCCTGATAACTATCAAGATATTTGGATTGAACTTCGTCCCCAGACGACAAAATGTAGAAACCTTGGATCATTAACCGCTTAGGACCTTACCTATGAGCAAAGTATCAAATGAATTGCCTGCAAGCGCTAGCAATAACGAGTCGCTCATATTGCAAGCACTTAACGCTAGCAACCAAAGACAAGTAGCAGAGATGATAAATGTCGATGCGAGCATTCTTTCACGGATGAAAACAGAAAAGAAATCAAATGGATGGACTGAGATTGAGTTTATTAGCTTTTTGTTGACAGCCATTGGTTTGAAGGTTGTGCAAGAAAGTGATGTGTATTGCTCACCTGAAATTGCAGAAGCAACACGAGTTTATTTAGCACATGCATTCACTTCACCAGAGTACATGCGGATTTTATTCAAATAAAAAACCACTACCTGCGGGAACAGGAGTGGTTAGGCATTCAATTGAGGTGAATCAAATGAACACAAACAATTTATCAGAACAACCAATCGAACTCAACTCACCAGAATTTTTAGTGGGTGACGTTGTAGTACTTACTAAAGAGTGCCGTACTTTCAAATCAAATGATTTGTTTGAAGTTAAAAACAAAACTTTGACTAGTTTATGGACCATCAAATCAGAGAATCATTTGATTCTGGTTTCTTCAAAAGAAATCCGCACAGCAACAGTTGCAGAACTTAATGCCAAACGCCGACTAACAAGCGCTGAGCAAGCATTAGCGGAGGTGTCATGAACAGCTTTACACACCAAATCAAAGATTCTCGTCAGCAAAGTGAAATCCAATCTTTTTATGAGCCTGCATTGCGAGTGCTTGGGCACCTATTTGAGGTGAAAAAGCAAAATTTACGTAACAAAGGTTATGACGAAAATAATGCAGCGGTAACCAAAGTTGAATTTTCAGAGGCTATGGCTCGTCAATTTCGCATAACGCAGTGGTTGGCACAGCAGATTGTAACCAGCTTAACCAAGGCGTGTTTGGTTGATTCTTTTGGAGGCTATGTTAAGCCAAAGGATGGTGAAAAGTGAGATATGCAGTAAGAAGAAAACAAGATATTTCCGTTTCCACCACACCGCTAGAGGTGGTAATTCCACTGGAGCAACCAGTAAAGATCTATTCGGCTAAAGAATTAGCAGCCATGCCACTTTCAGTTATGAATGCCGCAATTGAGGCTCAGGAAAGATTTTATCAACTTGAAGAATTAACTCATATGGGGGGGCAGGCTATAGCAGTTCGCCGTCTCATGGAGGATGGGCACAAACTAATTCAGGTGAAAGAAAAGTCTCGTACTCGCTACAAAATCAACAACGAATTTATTCCTCCAAGAATTATTCGTCAGTTAGAAATGCGCGGTCTTGTCAAATTAGGAGCAGTCACTGATGTATAAATATCTCCACCATATCAGCGACTTTATGGTTGCTACAGCGCACCTTAGCCCAGTTGAAGAGTGCTTTTACCGTCGTGCTCTTGATTTCTATTATTTGAATGAAAAACCATTACCCAAAGAAACCCAGTCGGTTTTTCGTCGGTTACGTGCAAATACCCAAGAAGAAAGGGAAGCAGTATTAATTGTGTTGCAAGAGTTTTTTGTGGAAGAGGAAGACGGGTTTCACAACAAACGTTGTGATTCAGAAATCGCCGCTTATCAAAAAGTAGGGGATAAAAATCGTGAAAATGGTAAGAAAGGTGGACGTCCACGTAAGGAAAAACCAAAAGAAAACCAAAGTGAAGGCGACTCGGTTAATTCTGAAAACCCACAAAAACCCAGTGGGTTAATTTTGGGTTCTGAAAGTGAAAGCCAAAAAAACCTTAACCATAAACCGTTAACCGATAACCAATATATAGATAGTAGTAGTAATGCGCGTGAAGAAAATTCGCAATTTACACCAATCCAATTTGCTCAGTATCAGATCGATGATCACAAGCGTTACTCAATGCGTGAATTCATTTCTGAATACAGCGAGTTTCAATACGATTTCATCTCACTTGCTCAACAAAGATTTGTTTCTGTACCTGAAATCGACTTGAGAACCATGATTCAAAATTTCGGTGACTGGTACTTTGCAAACGAATCAAGTTCGTTGAATACACCAAGCATCTGGCTGGTTAAGTGGTTCTCTTGGGTTCAAAACAACGAGAAACAAGTTGCTGCTAACCGCAAGAAGCAAGAGCAAATCAATTCAGCTGTTCAAAAACCACAAGAGTCGGGTTACTTCGCCAATCTTTTTGAAGAACAAATCGAATCTCAAATCGTGGATGTAACCCCGGCAAAAAAGTTTCCAATGATTGAGGAGATAGGTCATGCATGAGATTACCTTGAACGAAGTGCGTCAATTAATCGCTTCTCTTCGCACTGTTTACGCTGCTCAGTTCAATAAGCAATTTCCAGCAACAGGCGAAAGTGCAATTCCTCTGTCAGTGGTTGAGCAAATCGCACTTAAAACACTGGTTGGCGTTCAACAAAACCAATTTAACAACGCACTTGCTCGATTACTTACAGCAGGTGGACGCTTTATGCCGTCATTTGCCGAGTTTCGCACCTGGTGTATCGGTGAAAGTTGGATGTCTCCAGAAGAAGCTTGGTCTCGCGCATGTAAGTTTACAACTGACCGTTCCGTGGTTATTACCCAAATCACTAAGTACGCCTTAGACGAGGTTATGTATTTGATCGAAGCCGGCCAAATGCGAGCAGCTCAAGATAATTTCTTCGGGACATACAACGTGATGGTGGCTAAAGCTCAGTTAAAAGGCCGTCAGCAAGAGTTTTACACTCCACCGCTACAACTAGAGCATAAAGAACCTGAACACACCCCAGTAAGCAATGACGAAGCGCAAAAGCATCTCCAATCATTGATGGAACGTTTAAAAATCAATGGTCGTAAACCTGCACCAGTACAAAAACTTCAGGCAAAAGAAAAAGAGCCTGAGCTTGCAAAGGAATTAGGTCCAGATCCTTTCGATAATCCGCAGGAATACGCAGAGATGTGCCGCCGTGAAGGTATGCCTATTCCAAGAAATATTCTGCAGTTAATTGAAGGGGCGAATGTATGAAACCAGAACAGTTTATTCGTGAGAAAGGTTTGGATAAGTGTGGAGACGAGTTTGAACAGCATTTTTTAAGCCTTCCTTTTTCTAATTCCGAGGCTGCCCAAAAGTGCTTGGATGCGTGTGATTTTGATGTCAAACAAAATGCTTTCATCCCTAATGCTAAGTGGTTTAACAACAATGATGTTGATGAGGGCGTTATTTATTGCTGCATGCTTAACACCGCATATATGTCTTTTCTGAAGCAGCAAGCGAAAGTGGAGGGGCTTAAAGCCACGATAAAAGGCAATCATGGACGCATAGCAGAACTTGAACGCTTAAACCGTGTAAAGGCTCAGGCTATTCTCGATTTACATCAAGAAATTAAAGAGCTTAAAGCATCTCATCACGGTGAAGTGATTGGTCATGAGGTTCACTTAAAGAATATCAAGCAAGAGCGTGACGAATTGCAAACCCTGTACACCCAGCAAGGCATAAACATGTTTAAGCTGCAAAAGCGGGTGGATGCAGTAATTATCGAAATTGAAAATATGTATTTATCAGGTGCCATTGGTTTTGACACGGTTAAGAAGTTAGAGCAAGCGCTCAAGGGGGGAGGACAGTGAGTAATATTCCAGAGTATTTTATCAATAAGATTAAGAATGAAAAACCACATAAATGGATGCAGGTAAATCAGACTTTACTTATGTCAACCCATCCATATGTGCTGTATCAATTGCCAGATGGTACAGAGGTGTACGGGAATTCCGAAAAGCATCTTGTTATTGAGCCAAATGATAAGAGTTGGACAGTTAATTTCTTCAATCCAAAAACTAAAGAATTTGAGTACTTAACATCAGAAGAGAAAGACTGGGTCTTTTGTAGTAGTGATCTTACAAGGGACTGTCACTATGAATTTACGGAGGTTGAATACACATCAACTAATGGCTACATAAAGTTTGATATTGCTCAGTGGCTTCATAAGCATGTATCGAAAACACTAACTCTAGATGAAGACTTTTACTTCTATGGCGTAGTTAAGCTAGGCAATAAAGAATTTGAACTACAGCGCTATTTTGAGAATTACGCGAGTGTTGAAGGTAGAAAGCAACTGTACTTGGTGTTTAAGAGAGAGAACGATGTTTATAACGTCACAGAAGAATTAAAGCGATATTTCGCCAAGAAGAAAATGCCAGATGACATTGAAATAGTTTATTCAAAAATTCAAAAGAATGAGATGACCATTGAAGATTTTGAGCTTTGGGTGAGAGGTGACCAATGACCACATTCAAAGAGGCTCAAATCATCATCGGCATCGATCCTGACTTAGAAAAGTCGGGAGTTGCCATTCTTGGTAGTGATCTTCAACTCAAAAATCTGACTTTTCCTGAAACTGTTGAACTATTCAGAAATGAACAGGACAGCATCAAGAAGGTAGTGATTGAAGCAGGTTGGGAGAACAAGAAAGCGAATTTCCGAATAGGTGGGCATCACTCAAGACAAGTGAACGAGCAAATTGCTAGACGTGTTGGGATGAATCATGCGACTGGCATCTTATTAGCAGAAATAGCACAAGCATTGGGTCTAGCGGTTTTACTGGTGAAGCCAACGAAATCAAAGCTCAATGCAGAGCAGTTTAACAAGATTACTGGTTGGCAAGGTCGAACGAATCAAGAGCAGCGTGACGCAGGCATGTTGATCTGGGGTATGAACGGGAAGAAGGTGGCGTGATGGTCTTTTACGAAGTTGGGACATACGAACAACACGAAGAAGGATTTCATGCTTTCTTTCGCACACAGTTTGAAGATAAGGCTGAGCAAGTCAAAGCATGGGCAGAGGAATACCAAGCTAAGACACCTGAATGGCCTACAGGTGAGACGGATGAAAAGCAGATTCAATATATGGATCTGGTACGCAAGCTTGATGATGAATTTGCGGAACTGATCGGCAAGAAGTTCCCAATATCAAACTATTCAAAAGACATGTACTCAATACTTATAAACAAAGCAGAATTAGACGATTAAGGGTGACGGTATGAATGCAGTAGCAGTTGAGAAGTTTGAACGTTTTGAATGGTTGACTCATGGTTTAACTGCGAGTTCACCAAGTATTGAGCCAGTGGTCCGCGGAACAGGAGAGAAACCATTGAACTATCAAGACCGCTTGGGTGCTATTGCTTCAATGGATACCCAACTCGAAAAAGCAGTTGCGTCAGTAATAATCTTTGGCGAAAAAAGCAAGGGTGACTTTGATTATATATTGAAGCATCTTGCAAGCATTATGATTGTTGGGGCGCATGATGATAAGCGCTCTAAACCTAAAAACATCAAGTTAGAGGATCTAGCAAGAAAGGTTGCTTGGATGGTAACTATGTTTGCACTCAAGCCGGGTATGGAAGATAACTTTACAGCTAAAGGTAGATTGCAATTAGCAGCAGGCATTAAAGAATCAGAGATGACTTTGAAAGCTTATGATGGCACATGGAAGCAGTATGAAAAGTTAATGTGTCTTGCTATTGAGTCAGCAATTGATGGTGCCTCAAAGGCAGTAGAAAAGTACAAGAAAAGCACTTACAAAGAAATGTAAAATAATTCTAGGAATATTTCCCTGATGGATATATAGTATTCCTATACTGGTCGTATTACGGATTTCCGAAGACCAACACATCAAAGCTCACTTGATCGTGGGCTTTTAATTAGGATTTGAGAAAACATGAAATTTATCGTATATTAAACTTACTATAAGATGTCTATTTCCATTATAGTGTTTTTCAGTTTAAAAGCTTAGTCCGTACTTTCCCCAAGGTACGGATTTTTTTTATTTTTTGCTATATAGTCCAGGCTGGTAAAAATGAATATCTGTGTTGGTGGTGAATTAGATGGGCAAGTGATCGAAAAAGAAGGCAGATTACTTAAGGCTTCTGACATTGATCCATCATTCAAAACTGAGTACTACAAGCAAGTTTTTAACCGTGACAACATTAATTATCATTTTTGGCTACCAATAGGGTCCAACTTGCATGAAATGTCAAAGCGAGTTTTGGATATTTTGAGAGTATCAAAAAATTAAGCTTAAAGTATATTGTAAATACATCTTCTAACTTGTATGATATGTCACAAATACTGCGCTGAAAGTTTTTTGTTTTTTGACCCGTTTCTTTTTAGAAGCGGGTTTTTTAATTTTTCTTTATGTATTTAAATTAGATGAAAGTATATGTTGCTTTTATTAGGTAGCTTATTGTTTACTTCGCATTAAAATTATTCTTTCTAAGAAGTTAATAAAATGAAAAATTATTTAATAGGGTTAGTTATTACTTTGGGTATTAGTGGATGTGTATCTATACCGTCCATAGACTTTTTGCAGCAAAAAGTTGAAAGGTTTAATCCAGTTAAAAATTGGATTAGTGTTGATACCGCTCCAGTCAAGGATATGCCAAATGGCAAAGAAATCTTTAAGTTGAAAGGGGGAAGTGAAGTTTATGTATTCTGGTACCAAGATGAATGGGCGTTATTAAATCCAAATATGGATAGACAACAATGGATTGATACTAAATATTTGTGCAGTTTTGCTGGTTGTTATACTCCACCAGTCACCTATAGATATTCAAAAGGGAGTTTTGATAACAGACAGCCTGTTTACTCAACTCCTCAAAGAGAATCAAAAGGCTATAATAATACTAGAACTAGAAGTTCTACTACTACACGGACTCCAAGAAGTTATAGTAAAACGACTAATAACTCTTGTTACTGCACATCTGGAACTTATTGTGTTGGGCCTAGAGGTGGACATTACTGCCTTAATAGCACAGGTTCAAAAAGATATCTTCCACGATAAACTGTATAAGCTTTAAGAAGCTCTGCTAAATATCGATTATTGGCGGGGCTATTTTATTGTTAAGTATTTCTGTAAGATCTGAGAGTTGCTTTAAACAACAATAAACCTTAATGATCAGCGCAAAAGTCATAAGGGGAAAGCCTACTTGAAAGAGTAGGCTTTTTTTATGAGAAATCATTCAAGTTCAAGTTGATTGTCATCCTTAGTAACTTTTATTTTTAATTTTTTGTATTTGCGTTTGTTTGGATCTAAAGCGGAGTTTGATACTTCATCGGCAAATTTAGGATTCTGCATTAATTCGTAATAGGTTTTATACCCAATACGAATTCTAGTTGGTGGGCAGTCAGTTCTTTTTGAGTAATATTCAATCTGCGAATTTAATTCGTCTAAAAGTGTTTGGTGTTCCATTGTGTTATTGATTTTGGCAGTTAGGTAAACTAAGGATACTGTAATTTACAAAATCAAGCAGAAGTAATTGATACACATTGTGTTTATAGGTTGTAATGGTTAGTGCATTAATAAGATTAAATGTGACTTATTTAACAAAAAAAGTGTTGAGTGAAATTTAATCAAAATGTCACATGGCTGGTTTAAATTATATTTATAAAAATAAAAATGATAGAAGATTGCAACGGACAATAACTATGCAAGCATGATTCTCAAACGATTGAATTAAGCTGACTCTAACAAGTTGGCTTTTTTTTAGCTATCGATTTTTAAATGTGCTAGCCGGGAAATACGGCAAAGCCTCACTATTGATTAGTGGGGGCTTTTTCTTTTTGTGTTAAGCTGATCTCCATAATTTTATGGATTAGTACAATGTTTATTTGTGTTGATGGTGAACTCAATGGGCAAGTGATAGAAAAAAAGGGGCGTTAAGAACAAAGATGTATATAAATATTATAAAACTCAGTAATTGCATAATAAATTCAAATATTTACTTAAAATCAGGGTGACAGAATTTAAACAATCTTTACCTAGGCGAAGGATTTAGTAAATCAAATAAACATTATTTTAGACGGATAATTATAAAAAACGGAGTACAAATGTCGTGAATAAGAATGTAGAGCTAATAAATTACATTGATGTAGCTGAGACAGTTTACGAACGGGTATATGAAAATAATAAAATTTCAAATAATTTGATCGTTAATCTAAATCGCATTATGGCTGAGATAAAGAATCAAGCTGCAGAAAAAAGACTCAAATTGAAGTACAGCTCACTAGACTTTGAACATTGTTTAAGTTTGCCTTTAGCTGATCGCAAGATAAAAGTAGATTTAAGTCTTATACCTCATTTTGAAGATCGTGAAGAAAGTATTTTGTGGTTAACTAACTTTATTGGAAAAATTTGTGAGCCCAGAAAGATGCAAAGACAGAAAAAAAATCTTCATTAAGTACCTGTGAATTTTAGATGAACAGCCCTTAAAGCGGTTTTTTTATTGCTAGTAGAATATTTAAGGTATCTTTTCTAATAGGCACATACTATTAGAGTGTTTTTTATTTATTTTTTAGATTGAAAAGATTGCTATTTGAGTAATTTAAATATAAAAATCTTTATTGATTGAGCGTAGTTGTTATACAGGATATTTATAAGGATTTTAAAATGACAATTATCACATTGCTTGATGTTGAGACGAAGAAGAAGGTGATAGTTCGGTCCGTAATAGACCCAATAGCAAGAATAGACAAAAAAGGGAATATACAAATTATTCAAATTCATAAATGGCTATATGATGAATCTGGAGATTTCGTTGATGAAGACTTATATGAGGCACTCAACAATGGAGAAGTTGGAATATACTTAACTTTGCAGTATATGATCATTGATATTGAAAATTAATTATTTTTTATTTTTAGTCAGTGTGATTTCTTACTCTCTAGAGCCTAATGGTTACTACACATAAGACCTTATTAAGTATTACCTATTGATGGGCACATATTCTTTATAAGTCTTGATAAGTAAAAAAATTATGTAGGCTAAAAATAAAACCATTTAAAAAAAGAAATCTTTATCTATTTAAATATGAATATTTGATATTTTTAATTCAATCCCTATTGCTAGTGCTTAAATATTATGCCAATATGAAGTTGGAGATATTTCCGAATAGATATTTCCTATTTCAGGTCTAAGCGTTTTTTTTCGCTAAGCCCATTTCTGAATAAAAATAGGAAGTGGGCTTTTTTATTTTTAAATATTTCTGTATTATCAGTGTGTTGCTGTAGGTAACACTAAACCTTGTTGATCAGCGCAAATATCAAAAAGGGGGAGCTTGCCTACTAGGCAAGCTTTTTAAATTGATGATTTAAACACAATAATCCATTTTAAAGCTCAATAGAAAAATCAAACTTCCATAGCTTTTATTCGTACTAATTTATTGAATATAATCGTTTTTATAATTTTTAAAATTTCCTTAAACTAAAAATGGAAAATTTCTTGTTGCAACATTGTTATAATAGGACTACCTTAAGAAAAATACTTTATAAAAATGAGGAGCTGCTGAAATGCCACAGTGTCTCATGTTTGCGGAAAATATTTATAACAAAATTAAAGATGAGGAATTGTTTTCACATGACTGTATTGAAAATATGAACTTACTTATGACATGTATACGCAGAGAAATTGAGGGAACAGAATTTAAATTAAAATTTAATTTTATTGATTTTGTTGAATTGTTCAGTAGACCATTAGATGAATGTAAAGTAAAAATAGATGTGAGTTTGATTCCTCCTCATAATTCAGAAGGTGAGTATATTTTATGGTTAGCTGGATTTATCGAAAAAATTACAGAAGGTGGACCTAAACCACCTCCGCCTATAAAGAAATTTATTCCAGAGTATAAGAGCTTGAAATCTGAATTAGATTTTTTACCTTTAAATGAGGAAAAAATTCAAACCGAAGGTAAAGAAATTACGGATTACTTTAATTCAAAGCTTTATAAGGCAACTTTTAAGAAATAATAGTTAGTTGTCTCTATTTTTTGCCACCGCCTTAGGGCGGTTTTTTTATGGGTGAGAATAATGGATTCTACAGAATACTTTTGGCTTACACGAAAAAAAGAACCTAAAACTAAGTCCAAATCTAGACCACTACCTAAAGCTACTCAAAAGTACTTAGAGGCTGAAGAAGAATTTACTCAAGCTTTAGATAATCTGGAAATTAAATACGAAAAGAAATTCCAGTTTAAATCTACAAAGCATTGGCGTTTTGATTTTCTTTTAATTGAACATCGTATTTTAGTTGAAATTGCTGGCGGCCCTTGGTCGGGTGGACGTAAAGGTAAGCTTAAAAACAAAGCTTGGAGTCTTGATCGTTATGATGTGGCTGAAGAGATGGGCTACACAGTAGTTCGCATAGAGACGGCTTCAAGATGCCGCATTGATGAGTCAGGACCTTTGCAGTTAAGGACTGAATACGCTAGTCAGTGGCTTAAAAATTTAAAGAGGCACATATTTAATGGATCAGATCAGACCATTTCCTCCAACTGATTTTATGGATCAGGCAGATGAAGAAGAAGCAATTCGATTGGCGCCAGCCCCTGATTTAATGAATTGGGTAATTGCAAATTTTTTAACTATTGGTGGTCCTTTGCATAACCCTGACCATGACCATATTGCTGAACTAATACATGACAATGAGGAGTTCATGGCTTTTGCTTGGGCATCATCGGCTTGTATGGCTAAAAAGCGCATGGTTTTAGGCCAATGTGAAAAAGTTATGTTTAATCAGGGCGGGTGGAAAAAAGCTCGTCAAGAGCAGCAAATGCGCGATTGGTTTGGGTATGTGCCTGTGTACCTCATCACAATTGATGCAAGTCATTGCGATCAGGCGACTGATCGTGATTTCTGTGCATTGATAGAGCATGAGCTTTACCACATAGGAGTTGAACGTGATGAAGATGGTGATCCGTTAATTAGTGAAATGACTGGTTTGCCTAAACACTATTTAGCGGGCCATGACGTTGAAGAATTTGTTGGCGTAGTTAAAAGATGGGGAGCGGACGAAAGCGTAAAGCGACTAATTGAAGTGGCGAATCAAGCGCCGTTTGTATCAGATGTGAATATTTCAAAGTGCTGTGGGACATGTTTAATAAGTTGAGCCTTCGGGCTCATTTTTTTGCCATGTTTCCTTGACGTACCTTGACGGATAGAGAGAAATGGCGACCTTAAACAAAAAGCAGAAACTCTTTATTGTACAATCGCTTGCTGCGTTTAATACCCCTCAAGAAACAGTAAGTCTCGTCAAGGAAGAATTTGACATTGATGTTTCGAGACAGCAGGTAGAGTCATACGACCCTACAAAGTTTGCTGGTAGAGATTTAAGTAAAGAGCTCAAGGAATTTTTTGAAAAAACTCGAGAAGAGTATTTGAGTCAGCCACTGAATAAAATTAGTGGAGCAAATGACATTGTTCAGTTGAAGATTTTAAGTGATTTGCTTTGGACTAAAAAAAACAATGTGACCATGACTATTAAGATCGTGGACCAAATACAAAAGATTATGAAAGGGTTTTATGACAAGAAGGGGGAACAAGCTAATAAAGGTAATCCTGACGCAAACCAAACCAAAGCTGAAGTAGAGCTTGAGATTAAAAAGCTCGAACTTCAGAAGTTACAGCGTGAAGTGAATCCCCCTGAGTATCGTCCACCTGAAGAGGATTACAAGCTTGTGCTGAATCCTGATGAGGAGATACCAAATGAGCCAATTCTTTAATCCTCCAGAAGGTTCAGTTCAATTAACACCTAAACAAGCAAACATCTATTTATGGGGTTGGCAAAAAGAAGCCCGATTCCGTGATGCTGTTTGTGGTCGACGTTTTGGTAAGACTTTCTTGGCCAAAGCGGAAATGCGAAGAGCAGCTAGACTTGCCGCAAAATGGAATGTTTCTGTTGAAGATGAAATTTGGTATGCAGCGCCTACATTTAAGCAAGCAAAACGGGTTTTCTGGAAGCGATTAAAACAAGCAATTCCGGCATCTTGGCGAGCTGGAAAGCCGAATGAAACTGAATGCTCAATTACTTTAAGAAGTGGCCATATCATCCGAGTTGTAGGTCTAGATAACTATGATGACCTTCGTGGATCTGGTTTATTTTTCTTAATTATTGATGAATGGGCAGATTGTAAATGGGCTGCATGGGAAGAAGTACTTCGCCCGATGCTTTCTACTTGTAAATATGTGGTGAATGGAGAGCAGCGAGTAGGGGGTCATGTTTTACGTATTGGTACGCCTAAAGGCTTTAATCATTGTTATGACACATTCATGGATGGTCAGCCCGGTCATGAACCAGATTGTAAAAGCTTTTCTTATACATCCCTTCAGGGGGGAAATATTCCTGAGTCTGAAATCATTGTTGCAAAGCGCAAAATGGACCCTAAGACCTTTAGTCAGGAATATGAAGCAAGCTTTGAGAGCTATCAGGGTGTTATCTACTATTGTTTTAATCGGTTGCTAAATGCATCAACTGAAACAGTTAAGGTAAATGATGTACTTCATATTGGGATGGACTTTAACGTAACCAAGATGGCTGCTGTGGTGTATGTTCGACGTGGTGAGCATATGCATGCGGTCGATGAGTTCGTAAATCTATTCGATACTCCAGCAATGATCGAGGCTATCCAAGAGCGTTATCCAGATCATGAGGTTGCGATTTATCCCGATGCTTCAGGTGAGAACCGGAAGTCGAGCAATGCTAGTGAAACGGATCTGGCTTTATTAAGAAAGGCTGGTTTTAAAGTCCATGTGAACAGTAGAAACCCAGCAGTTAAAGATCGTATTAACTCAATGAACGGTATGCTCTGCAATACTTTGTCTGAGCGTAGATTATTCGTAAATGTAGATAAATGTCCTCACTTTGCCAAATGCCTAGAGCGACAAATCTATGATGATTATGGACAGCCGGATAAGAGTGCCGGTTTTGACCATATGAATGATGCAGGTACATATCCAATCGCTTATTTATTCCCGATCGACAAGAAATCTGTTGGAGTTCGAAGGATTCGCGGAATGTCTTAAACAACGCACCTTTAATGGTGCTTTTTTATTGGTGTTTTTATGGCAGTTACTGATAAACATCCGCAGTATATTGCTGCACAAAAAAGCTGGTTGATTATGCGTGACGCCGTTGCCGGTGAAGAGCAGATCAAACAGGCACAAACAAAGTACTTGGCTAAATCGGCTGGCATGATTGAAGCTGAAAAGCAGGGAGATACAGCTGGAGAGATTTACAAAGCTTATTTAAGCCGTGCTCAGTATCCGTTATGGGTTCAAGATTCTCTTCGCACGATGATTGGTTTGGTTTCAAAGTTAGATCCAAATATTGTGATTGAAAGCACTTTGCTGCAAGGGCTTATCACGAATGCAACCAATGACGGATTTGGTCTTAAACAGCTCTTTATCCGAATTTGCTTAGAGTTATTGGAA
Organism: Acinetobacter sp. WC-141; assembly: GCF_000313935.1. GTDB lineage: Bacteria > Pseudomonadota > Gammaproteobacteria > Pseudomonadales > Moraxellaceae > Acinetobacter. The sequence goes on from NZ_AMSS01000016.1 coordinate 106,828, forward strand.
TATGGTCGCTGTGGATTGCTGGTTGATGTCGATGCTAATGGCGTGCCTTACTTCGCGCTTTACGATGCTTTATCCATTATTAACTGGAAAGAAAACAGTATTGGTGGCCGCAAAGATCTAAAACTATTAGTGCTTGAGGAGCAATTTGATAATAGTGAAGATGAATTTGGCCATAACACAAAGACAGTTCATCGTGTTTTATCTATGACAGACGGCGCTTTATCAGTTCGATTATTTGATGGCTCTGTTGAAGAAGATAAAACGCCAGATCTCGGCGGTAATCAGCTATCTTTCACGCCGTTTGTTTTCTGTGGTACGACCGATAATTCTCCACAAGTTGGAACGGTACCATTGCTTACTATGGCCAAGGCAGCACTCAAGTATTACCAGCTTAGTGCGGACTATTTTCAGTCACTTCACCATACAGCGCACCCGCAACCATGGATTAACGGTATTGATGATGAAGATCCCGATCTTAGCGTTACAGGTGTAATGGCTGTCTGGAGCCTGCCCAAAGATTCGCAATGTGGTTATTTGGAAATTTCAGGTAATGGTATTGAACTCACTAAGCATGAAATGGATGCGCAAAAGAATGCCGCTCTAGAAGCTGGAGCAAAGGTGATTGATACCAACTCACAAGAATCAGGTGAAGCACGACGTGCGCGTCAGGATGACCAACAAGCAAGCCTACATAGCATTGTCACTTGTGCTGCTGCGGCTATTGAGCAGGCTATCAAATATGCTGCCCAATGGTTAAAGCTAGATCCATCTAAATACTCTTTTACGGTCGATCCTGAATTTATTGTTCAGCAATACGATATCAATCTTGCTAAGCAACTATATGAAGGCGCCATAGCTGGAAAGAATTCGTTCCAGACCTATTGGGAATATATCGCTACTGGTAAGTTGCCAGCTCATGATTTTCAGGAAGAGTTGAAGCGTGTTGAAAGTGAGCGAGATAGTTTGCCGCTTTAGGAGTAATAAATGGCCTCAGAAGATAAATCACTGCTCGAGGTATTAACTCAACATCAAGCATATTTGTTCCGGGCATCGTCTCAATCAGTTAATGAATTACTAACAATCTTTAAAGATGAGTCAGCTTTAATGCTGGCAAAGCTTCGGGATTTGTTGGATGAGTTAAATGATTCTGAGAAAGCAGCCCTTGCAGCGGGTCTTTACACAACGGCCAACCTCAAGGAGATACGAGATTTAATATCCGGTTGGCATACAAGTCTAAATTCTTCATTGCCTGAAGCATTTGCAGTTTCAGCAACTGCAATGGCTGTATATGAGGCTAATTACACAGCTAAGTTATACGGCGGCAAGATTAAGAAACCTAACGGTGAAAAGCTGTTTACTGCCGCTAAGAAAGTCCCTTTAGTTGGTGGAGCTCTTGTAGATGATCTTCTAAGTAAGATTGCTGAAAGTGCACGTCAAAAGGTCGAATATGCTATCCGTGATGGGATTAGCTCAGGCAAAACTAATCAGGAAATAGTCCAGCGGATTCGTGGTACAAAGCGCCTTAATTTTGAAGATGGGCTATTAAGTGGCTCAAAGTCTGATATTGACCGTACCGTGAGAACAGTTCGTAGTCATGTAGCCAATCAAGCATATCTAAATAGCTTTAACCAGATTGGTTTTGAATACGTAAGACTGGTAGCTACATTAGACGGAAGAACATCTAAACTGTGTGCTTCACTTGATGGTGCGGTTTGGGAGATTAACGATCCAGCAAAACGGGTACCGCCGTTACATCCTAACTGCCGGAGCATTTTGGTACCAGTCGAAAAAGATGGTCTGCTTGTTGGCGAACGGCCATTTGTAATGGACGAACGTCGAGTTAAAGACATTCCAAAAGATGAGCGAAGCCAATTAATAGGGCAGCTAGATGCCAACACTACATTTAAAGAGTTCTTCAAAAAGACAGATGACTTCTTCCAAAAAGAGTGGCTAGGGCCGAAGCGTTACAAGCTCTATAAGGAAGGGAAATTTGATTTTGATAAGTTCTTCGATCCTGAAGGGCGATTGTACACATTAGACCAACTTCGAAAGTTGGATGAGCAAACCTTTAAGGAGTTGGGTTTATGAGTGAGTCAAAAGTTAGACATTTAGTACTTAAAAGAGTTTCAGATAGATCTTCTCATCTCGCCCTTTGTGACGAGGAAATAGGTATTCCATTAGCTGGATTAACCTCTGTAAAGATGAATTGTGGTGTTTTTGAGGGTCCAGCGACTATTACAGCAACATTTGATGTAGGTGGTCCTCAAGGAATCCGCTTGGTTGGTGACGAACCTAGACAAAGGGTTTGGGGTGCAAAGGAAACGTAGCTAAAGGTACTACAAATGTCTGAAAAGCAAATCAATATGTCAGATGCTCAATATATTCTGAGCACAAAATTAATTCTGGTGCCTTTTCTTCGAATTAAGATTTCAAGAGCCATGGCAATTTATGGTTTTACTTTTGAAAGATTAAAAGCAATCGCACTCATCAATTAGAACTTAATTTTTAACCTTAGCACCTTCGGGTGCTTTTTTTGTGAGTATTAAAATGAGCAAGAAACTATTAACAGCATCTATGGTTGCATACATTGGTACTAGGTCAGTTTTAGCAACGCCCATGACGCGTGGTGAATACAATGAATACCAAGGGTGGCAAATCCCTGAAAATGAAGACCCAAGTGATCCTGGTTATTTAATCGAATACAAAGATGGTGGCAAGGCTAATCATCCAGATCATGAAGGTTATATTTCTTGGTCGCCAAAAGATGTTTTTGAGCATTCATATCAACTAGATGGTTTTCAAAATTGTGTAATGGGCCGTGAAATTCATAAAGATGATAATGGAGTAACAGTTACCCATAACGAAACTGTTAAAACCCGTGATGGTGAACAGTCTCTTGAAACCGGTCATTTCTATGACATCGTAACTGGAGATTCACTTACTCCAATTCAATTTCAACTTGGTCCAGTTAAGGAAGTTGGAGTAAATGGCATCACGAATGAAGCATTACTTGCGATAGTTTTACATCGTTTACGTGTTCTGAATGAAAAGTTTCCTTGCCGCGAAAATTCACTTGCTATTACCAATATTGAGCAAGGTCAAATGTGGCTAGAGCAACGTACCCGAAATCGTCAGAAGCGTGGTGTTGAAGGTTTTAACATCGCTTAACTTTATTAATCGAAATACAGCGTCCTAATGGGCGCTTTTTTAATGCCTGAAGCTAAGCAGAGGGTTCAACAATTAAACCCGCTAAGCGGTATCTCTAGGAGATTTTTAAATGCCAGACGAAATCAAAGTTGATTTGGAAAATCCTGAAATTAAAGCAGCTATTCAAGCCGCCGTTGATGAAGCTGTTAAAGGTCTTAAAGATAAGAACGCTGAACTTATCAAAGATAAAAAAGAGTTGAAAGATGAACTAGGTTCATTGAAATCAAAGGTTGAGGGTTTAGATCTGGATGCAATCAAGGTCCTGCTTGATAAATCAAATCAGGATGAAGAATCCAAACTTATTGCAGAAGGCAAGATTGAAGAAGTCATTCAGAAACGTACCGATAAGATGCGTGAAGAGCATGCCCGTTTGCTCAATGCCGAAACTACGCGAGCTAACAATGCTGAAGCTTATGCGAATAAGTTTAAGCAATCGGTCGTGCAGGGCCAGATCGTTCAGGCTGCTGTTGAACTTGAAGCTTTACCAGAAGCGACTGCAGATATCGCATTTCTTGCCCAGTCTAAATTTGCTTTAGACGAGGACGGCAAAGCGGTAGCTGTTGACGAAAACGGCGAAGTAATCATTGGTAAAGATGGCAAGACGCCGTTATCACCAAAAGAGTGGGTTGAATCCCTGCGCGAGCAAAAGCCGTACTTCTGGCCTAAACCTAATGGTATGGGTGCACCAGGTAGTAACAACTCAAAAGGTCAACCTGACATCTTAAAAGCAGATGGCACGGTGAATATGACCAAATTGGCGCAATTACGAAATGAAAATCCGCAACTAGCTAAAGAGCTAGCGGCAAAACACGGTATTAAACTTTAAGGAGTAAAGCCTAATGGCTGAGACAAAAATTGCTGATGTAATCGTACCCGAGTTATTCACACCGTACGTATTAAATAA
>NZ_AMSS01000017.1 GCF_000313935.1 Acinetobacter sp. WC-141
TCCACCCAATCGCAATGGACCCAGGTCTACGTTTTGCGATCCGTGAAGGTGGTCGTACTGTAGGTGCTGGTGTTGTTGCGAAAGTAACTGCATAATCACTTTCAGTGAAAAAAAAGCGCTCTTTTTAGAGCGCTTTTTTTATATTTAATTGTCTAACAATCACTATAAAAGCTGGCCTTAACTGATATTTCAATGTCCTTATTTACACTTAATCCTTTTTATTAAATTTGTATGATAAGAATCAAGAAAACGAACAATAAAGTTTGAGTAACTTGGGTTACTTAATAAGGAGCTTTGGGTATGAATGCTAAAGTGAATATTACGAATCGTGTAGGGGCGAGCTTTCCTGTACGGCGTATGAATTTTGACTTTAATGATGTACCAGAATATTGGATGAATGGTTCTGCTGGACTAACACACTTTATGACAGCATTGTCGGCCTTGTTTCCGGCAGGTGAGAAATTCTTTATAGATAGTGTACGTGCAGTACGTTATCACCCTTCTATTAAAGATGATGAAGTGCTTCAGAAAGAGATTAGTGCTTTTATTGGGCAAGAAGCAATGCATACTCAAGAGCATGTAAATTTTAATGCCTCTGCTCAAAAGTTTGGTCATGATGTAGAAGCGTTAGAGAAATTTACCGACACAGCCATTCAAACAGCAATTAAAACTTTTGTAAAAATTGTTAAACCTTTCGGTATGACCAAAGACATGGTTGACCTGACGGCTACAACAGCGCTTGAACATTTTACAGCTACCATTGCTTCACAGTTATTAGTCAATAAACATATTCAAGAGTTGATGACAGACGAAACCATGTCAACCATGTGGTATTGGCATGCGATCGAAGAGAATGAACATAAAGCCGTGGCTTTTGATGTGTATGAAGGTGTATTTGGTAAAGGTATAAAAGCTTACGCCTTACGCACAAGTTCTCTAGTGTTTGCGATGACTTTGATTTTCTTGATCCAGTCTTCTTTTGTGCTTCGCTTATTAAAGCAAGATAAAAAGTTAAATGTGGGTGAGCTATCGGTGATTTATAAATACGCATATAGCCCATCAAAAGGTATCATTACTGGCATGGGTAAAGAAATGCTGGCTTACTTTAAACCTGGATTCCATCCAAATGATTTGGATACAGTAGGTCTGTTGAGAACATGGAAAGCGAAATTAGGTTTGTAATTCAAATCTCTGTTGATTTAAAAGGGCTCTTAGTAGCCCTTTTTCTTTTTAGCATTAAGTGCTCACACCAATTGTTAATAGGTATCTGCACCTTTATGGGGTGATATACGCTGAATTATCAGGAGACTTTCCCTTGGGAGATTCTAGGCAGCCAACTTATAAAAGTCTTCGGCCATTTGATTTGGTGTCTTAAAACCCAAACCCTTTTGAATTCTTCGATGATTATAAAATAACTCAATGTATTTTATAATATCTGCTTTGGCTTCTTCTCTGGTTTGATAGTTGTAATGATGCACTAACTCATTTTTCAGTATTCCCCAAAAGCTTTCAATCGGTGCATT
>NZ_AMSS01000018.1 GCF_000313935.1 Acinetobacter sp. WC-141
AAGACACCAAATCAAATGGCCGAAGACTTTTATAAGTTGGCTGCCTAGAATCTCCCAAGGGAAAGTCTCCTGATAATTCAGCGTATATCAGCCATAGTCTTTGTGGTTTTCATAATCTTTATACGCTGAGCTATAAAATCCCCAGTTCTTGTTAATACTTCCGCTTAAATTGGCAGATACTAACTTATAAGAGTTGTCGCTAA
>NZ_AMSS01000019.1 GCF_000313935.1 Acinetobacter sp. WC-141
TAAAACGTTGACCTATGACCGTGGACGCGAGATGGCAGAACATAAAATACTTGAAGAAGATTTAGGCATAGATGTATATTTCTGTGACCCACATTCACCCTGGCAAAAAGGCACATGCGAAAATATGAATGGTTTAATTAGGCAATATTTACCTAAAGGGATTGATTTAAATCAGGCAGATCAGCATTATTTAAATCAAGTTGCCATGTCACTGAATACTCGTCCTAGAAAAGCGTTAGATTGGCTTACACCATTAGAGAAATTTGCTCAGCTTGTTGATTATCATAAGACTTTTCAAACTGTCGCACCTCATGTTTGAATTCGCCCTAATATAAAAGCTTATTTTCAATAAAAAACACATCATAATACCCCCTTGCCTTTTAACCACAAAAATATTGAAGTTATTATTTAGAAGCAATTAATAGAAAAATAAACAAATCTTTTTTAAACAAGCTACTAATAAAAATATCTCCATCGAAAATAAAGTATAAAAATTCAAAAACCATTTAATAAAGTATCAATAGAGTTAAAATACATATAGCTTACTTTTAATTTTAAAGAGGAATACAAGAAATAATTTCTTGTATTCCTGTTATAAGATTGGGAGAACCAAGTTGATAATTTCACCCATTTCTTTGGATCTATTAATTTAAGTTTCGACTTTACTTATTTGAGCTTAGCCATTTGGTCGAGTCACAATCGGGAAAATTGAATCTGGACGTTTAAACATTGCAAAGAATTTTCCAATTTTCAGTGGATTACCTTTGACTTTACTGTCTTTAGAAAGCAGGACTTTTACCCCTTCTATTTGACCTGTAATCATTTTTAGATATAAGGGCTTGGTTAAGGTTAATGTAGGGCAATCCAATGCCAAATCTTTACTTTCATCATAACGCTTAAACTGCATGACTGAGTTTTCAACCCATAATGAAAAATGCTCTTTGGTATCCGACAAAACCAGATTGATACACTGGTTTTCATTTTTTAAATTTTCCACATCTAAATTTGTCGCCATAGCTTCAAGAAATCTTTCAGTTGGTGTATGAATCAATAAATCACTCGGATCAGAAGTATTTTGTAGGGGTACATTATTTTGTAGCTCTTGAGCGCCCACCAAAAAGAAATTACGCCAAGTTGAAGCCTCAGCAGCATAGCCCAATTGACGATAAGTATTCGCCAATAAGTCTTTTGCTTGTTGGTTTTGAGGGTTATTCAACACAATATGTTTTAAAATCTCGGCAGCCCATCTATAGTCAGCTTGAGCGTAGGCATCCCGCGCATTTTTCAATGCATTGTTCTCCCCACCTGCTAACTCAATATATTTTTTTGCAACAGCTTTAGGGGGTAATGGATCTAAATTGGAAGGATGGGCATCGAACCATCCCATATAATATTGGTATACTGCTTTTACATTATGTTTTAGGGTTCCATAATAGCCATGAGCATATAGTTTTTGATCAAGTGCCGCTGGAAGCTTAATTTTTTCGGCAATTTCAGCGCCATTAAAACCAGAGTTCATATATCTCACCGTCTGATCATGCGTGAACTTATAAACATCTCGCTGGGTTTTAATAAAATCTTGAATATTGTCATTGCCCCAGACAGGCCAATGATGCTGTGCAATCAATACATCGGATGCTTTGGCATGCTGCATTGCTTGGTCTAGATAGCCCACCCATTTTAAGGCATCACGGACTTTAGCACCCCGAAGGGTATAAAGATTATGCATGGTATGAGATAGAATTTCTGCGCCGTTATAAAGTTTCAATGATGGGATAGAGAACGTTAATTCTGCTGGTGCTTCTGAACCCGGCACGTTATAAAACACAAAATCCAAGCCATCAACCGTCATTTTCTGTTCTGGTTGAGTGATCAGTTGTGTAGGCTCAAGGATGCCCATTTTTCCCACAGCAACAGCCTTACCTAAACCTGTATCCACCAATCCTTCCGCATTTTTAGGTAGAAAAGTTCCATACATATAAGTCGCACGACGTATCATGGCTGAACCTGCCATCACATTTTCACTGGTCGCTTCTTCCATAAAGCCTTTTGGCGCAATAATTGGAGTTTTTCTAGCGTTAATTTCTTCGCTAGAAAGAACGCCTAATGCACCACCAAAATGATCGATATGGCTATGGGTAAAGATAATGGCTGAAATTTTTTGCTCACCTAAATGCTGTCTAGCAAATTTAAGTGCTGCTTCAGCCGTTTCTTTAGAGGTTAATGTATCCACAATAATCCAGCCAGTATCACCCTGAATGATGGTCATATTTGCCAAATCAAAACCACGAATTTGCCAAACTCGATCTGTTACTTTAAATAGCCCAACATTGTTGTTTAATTTTGCTTGTCGCCATAGAGTGGGATTAACGGTATTTGGTGCTTGATCTTGTAAAAAACTAAATGCATCAAAATCCCAGATAACATTGCCTTTCTCACTTTTAATTTGACCTGTTGGCTTGGCAATAAAGCCCTTTTGAGCCTGATTAAACTCAGTCATATCCTCTAAGTTATACTTCGCCTTATATGTATTATTTGATTCAATGACCGCTTTTTCTACTACAGTATTTGCTGCAAAAACAGAAAATGGCAGAATAAGCATCAATGAAACTGTTAAAAACTTAATTTTCATCTTCTTTCCTTTTTTTAAATAGAGGTGGTCCCACATGTTTGAACAACTAAAAGCTTATTTATAAGTGATACTCTGCTCTAGTTAAGCTACCTTATTTTGTTGTGGTAGCTGGTCATAGTAAAACTCATCTGGAGTCATTTTGTCCAGACTCGAATGAGGTCGTTTCAAATTATAAAATTCAAAATATGCGTTTAATTGCTTCTTCGCATCCAAAACATTGCTGTAGGCTTTGAGATACACCTCTTCATATTTAACGCTCCGCCATAATCGTTCAACCATCACATTATCAACCCATCGACCTTTACCATCCATGCTGATTTGGATGTCATTTGATTTCAATACATGGCAGAGTAAAACTTGAAGTGCGACATAAACCACCTAATTAATTTAAAGGGTTTATGGAGTATATAAAATTGTCATACCATCATCTTAACTTTGAAGATCGTACTGCATTAATGCTTGAGTCAAGAAAAGAAGGCTTTTCAGCCAGAAAATTTGCTGAACTCATTAAAAGACATCCTAGTACGATCTATCGTGAGCTTAAAAGAAATAGCATCAATGACGTTTATCAAGCTCGATATGCTTCTGATAACACCTTCGCTAGACGTAGACGTGGTCACAGAAAACTCAAAATCGATTCAATCCTCTGGAAATTTATTGTTGAAGCGATCCGTTGTTTATGGTCTCCTCAGCAAATAGCAAAGCGTTTAAAGACATTTCCTGATTTGGATCAAACAATGAATGTAAGCCATACAACGATTTATTCAACGATACGAGCATTACCAAAGGGTGAGTTGAAAAAAGACTTATTATCCTGTCTGCGTCATGAAAATAAAAAGCGAAAAGCTAACGGTGAACCTAAAAAAGATTCTATATTACAGGATATTAAAACTATTCATGAGCGCCCAGCCGAAGTTCAAGAAAGAAAAATACCGGGTCATTGGGAAGCTGATTTAATTAAAGGTAAAGACAATAAAAGTTCGATAGCAACACTTATTGAACGAAATACACGGCTCTGTATCTTGGCAACATTACCTGATGCAAAGGCAGAATCAGTGCGCAAGGCTTTAACTGAAGCTCTGAAATATTTACCTGCAGAACTGCGTAAAACGTTGACCTATGACCGTGGACGCGAGATGTCAGAACATAAAATACTCGAAGAAGATTTAGGCATAGATGTATATTTCTGTGACCCACATTCACC
>NZ_AMSS01000020.1 GCF_000313935.1 Acinetobacter sp. WC-141
TTGCACCACTTCCAAATGGCATTAACCACGTTGCTTTTAACGATTTAGAAGCTGCCAAAGCAGTAATTAATGAGCAAACATGTGCTGTTATTGTTGAGCCAATACAAGGTGAAGGCGGCGTTATTCCTGCTAACATCGAATTTTTAAAAGGTTTGCGCGCACTGTGTGATCAGTTTGGTGCGTTACTTATTTTTGATGAAGTGCAAACTGGTGTAGGTCGTACAGGTGCACTGTATGCCTACATGAACTCTGGTGTTATTCCAGATGTGTTAACGACTGCAAAAGCATTAGGTGGTGGTTTCCCAGTCGGTGCAATGTTAACAACTGATAAATTTGCTCCACATTTTTCAGTGGGTACACATGGTACGACTTATGGCGGTAACCCTTTAGCAAGTGCGGTTGCAGGTGCAGTATTTGAGTTTATTAATACGCCTGAAGTACTCGAAGGTGTGAAGCATCGTCATCAATATTTCCTCGATGCACTAAATGCATTAAACGCTGAACATCAGATTTTTGAAGAAATTCGTGTTCAAGGTTTATTGATTGGCTGTGAATTAAAAGCTGAGTATGCAGGGAAAGCTAAAGATATTACGACTTGGGCGGGTGAAGAAGGTTTACTTGCTTTAATTGCAGGCCCGAATGTGGTTCGTTTTACTCCGTCGCTTATCATTCCTGAACAAGATATTGATGAAGGGATTGCTCGTTTAAAAAGAGCATTAGCAAAGTTGGCTAAATAAAAAAAAGGAAAGCTAGCCATGATGATCGTCCGTCATGCCGAGTTTCGAGACCTTGAAGATATTTATAAATTAGCGGGTAAGTCGGGTGTAGGCCTGACTTCCTTGCCACAAAATATGGATACACTTTCGGCTCGAATTTCACGTACTCGCAATACTTTAAATGGCAATGTCCATAAAAGTGAACAAGGCTATCTGTTTGTTCTCGAAGATACAGAAGCTCAACGTGTTATTGGTTTAAGCGCAATTGAAGTTGCTGTAGGGCTCATTGAACCTTGGTACAACTTTCACGTTGGTACTCAAGTACACGCTTCAAAAGCATTAAACGTTTATAAGTCACTACCTACCTTATTTTTAAGTAATGACAGAACGGGGAGTAGCGAACTCTGTACATTATTTTTAGATCCAGAACGTCGTGAAAACCAAAACGGTAAGTTCTTATCGAAAATCCGTTTTATGTTTATCGCTGCCTTTAAGCAATATTTCGAGAAAAAGTTAATTGCTGAAATGCGTGGTTTCTCAGACGAAAATGGATGTTCTCCATTTTGGGATGCGATTGGTCACCATTTCTTTAATATGGATTTTTCAACAGCAGACTATTTGAGTGGAATTGGGCAAAAAGTATTTATTGCAGAGCTTATGCCTCGTTTTCCAGTCTATGTAGATCTCTTGCCAAAAGATGCGCAAGAGGTGATTGGAAAAATGCATCCACAAACGTTGCCTGCTTATCATGTGCTTGAGTCGGAAGGCTTACGTTATCAAGGATATGTCGATATTTTTGATGCGGGTCCAACGATTGAAGCCAATATTGATGAATTGCGCGCAGTAAAAGAAAGTCAGTTTTTAAACGTCAAAATTACAAGCGAAGCTGTGGTCGGTAAGACTCAGTATCTCGTTGCCAATGATAACTATCATGACTATAAGGCAATGTTGATGAAGCTTGATCTTGTTGATAACACTATAAATTTAACCCACGAACAAGCTGAAAAACTCGGTGTACAAGAAGGTCACGTTGTTCGTGTGTTATCACTAAATCCAATGGAAGTATCCTGATGTCAAACTCTTTATTTATAAACGGTGTCTGGTTACAAGGCAGCGGCACAACATTTGAAAAAACAAATCCGGTCGATAACCAAATTGTATGGTCAGGTGCTGAGGCAACTGCGGCTGATGTAGAGCAAGCTTGCCAAGCTGCGCGTACTGCATTTCCAGCATGGGCACGTTTACCTTTTGCAGAGCGTGTAGCGATTGTTGAGAAATTTGCATCTTTGCTTGAAGAAAATAAAAAGCATTTAGCAGAAGTCATTAGTCAAGAAACCAGTAAGCCATTTTGGGAAACATTAACTGAAGTTCAATCAATGATTGGCAAAGTTGCGATTTCGATTCGTGCTTACCACCAGCGTACAGGCGAAAGCTCAACTGAAATGGCTGATGGTGTAGCATCTTTACGTCATCGTCCGCATGGTGTGCTTGCAGTTTTCGGTCCATATAACTTCCCGGGCCATTTACCAAATGGACATATTGTTCCTGCATTATTAGCAGGCAATACTGTGGTATTTAAACCAAGTGAATTAACACCTTGGACTGCTGAAGAAACTGTAAAACTTTGGCAGCAAGCTGGTTTACCAAATGGTGTGATGAATTTAGTGCAAGGTGGTCGTACCACTGGTGAAGCGCTAGCTGCCTCACATGAAATTGATGGTTTATTGTTTACTGGAAGTGCGAACACTGGTTATCACTTGCATAAGCAAATGGCGGGCGCGCCTGAGAAAATCCTTGCGCTTGAAATGGGCGGCAATAATGCATTGATTATTGATGAAATTATCGATATTGATGCTGTGGTTAATCTCACTATTCAATCTGCTTTTGTTTCGGCAGGTCAGCGTTGTACATGTGCACGCCGTATCTTGGTAAAAAATGGTGCAGAAGGTGATGCATTTATTCAACGTTTCGTTGAAGTTGCTAAAAATCTAAAAGTTGGTCGTTGGAACGATGAACAACAACCATTTATGGGTGGCGTTATCTCGTCAGTTGCTGCATCAAATATGATGCTTGCTCAGCAAAAATTACTTGAGCTTGGTGCAAAAAGCTTGTTGCCAATGACACGTCCACAAGAAGATAGTTCGTTACTTACTCCAGGTATTGTGGATGTAACAGGCGTCACAGATATTCCAGATGAAGAATATTTTGGTCCGCTTACCACGATTCAACGTTATGACAACTTTGATGAAGCATTAAAAATTGCGAATGCAACTCGCTTTGGCTTGTCTGTTGGTCTAGTTTCACCAAAACGTGAACTATTTGATCAAGTACTTATTGAAGCGCGTGCTGGTATTGTGAACTGGAATAAGCCATTAACAGGTGCTTCAAGTGCTGCACCGTTTGGTGGTGTCGGTGCGTCTGGTAACCACCGCGCAAGTGCCTTTTATGCAGCTGATTATTGTGCTTGGCCAATGGCTTCACTTGAAAGTGACAGCTTAACCTTACCAGAAAAATTATCTCCAGGGATTGTGTTGCCTTAAACACTAGGGAAAGAAAAATGAAAGGATATGAAGTAAATTTCGATGGTTTAGTGGGGCCAACACATCACTACGCGGGCTTGTCGTTTGGGAATGAAGCATCGACAAAAAATCGTAATAACGCCTCGAATCCAAAATTAGCAGCCAAACAAGGTTTGCTAAAGATGAAAGCCTTGGCTGACATGGGCATGAAACAAGGTGTGCTTGTTCCGCATGAGCGCCCACATGTTCCAATGTTACGCCGTTTAGGTTTTACAGGAGATGACATTAGCGTAGTTGCTCAAGCAATGCGTCATTCACCTGAACTATTATCATCGCTAAGTTCTGCGTCACCAATGTGGACTGCAAATGCGGCAACTGTTTCACCTTCGGCAGATAGCCAAGATGAACGTGTGCATTTTACCGCAGCGAACTTGAATAATAAGTTTCACCGTTCAATTGAAGCTGAAACTACAAGTCAGGTCCTACAAGCGATCTTTAAAAATGAACGTCACTTTGTACACCATGAAGCTTTACCGCAAGTGGCCTTGTTTGGTGATGAAGGTGCAGCAAATCACAATCGCTTAGGTGGTGATTATGCTAAGCGCGGTGTTCAAGTATTTGTTTATGGTCAACAACATTTAAATAATGGTTTACCAGGACCAAAACGCTATCCAGCGCGTCAGACGCGTGAAGCAAGTGAAGCAATTGCACGTTTGCATCGTTTAGATGATGCGCATACCGTTTTTGTTCAACAAAATCCGGATGTAATTGATCAGGGTGTATTCCATAACGATGTGATCGCGGTAAGTAACCAACAGGTTTTATTCCATCATCAACATGCATTCTTAAATCAAGATCAAGCTTTTGCTGAAATTCGTCAAAAGATGGCAAGCATTGGTGAAGATTTTATCTCGATAGAAGTTCCTGAAAATCGCGTTACTGTTGATGATGCTGTAGCAACTTATTTATTTAATAGCCAGATTTTGACTCGTCCAGATGGTGGAATGACCATTGTTGTACCAGAAGAGTCTCGCCGGAATAAGGCAGTTTGGGGTTATCTGAACGATATGGTTCAGATGGGCACACCAATTGATGCTATTCAGGTATATGACTTACGCGAAAGTATGCGTAACGGTGGTGGTCCGGCGTGTTTACGTTTACGCGTAGCTTTAAACGAAACTGAGTTAAATGCTGTAAATCCAAAAGTTCTCATGAACGATCAATTGTTTGGCACACTCAATCAATGGGTGGATAAACATTATCGTGATCGTTTAGCACAAGAAGATTTGGCTGATCCACATTTATTGATGGAAAGTCGTATGGCACTCGATGAACTGACCAAAATTTTAGGTTTAGGTTCGGTTTATCCTTTCCAAAAATAATGAGGAGGTGACATGCAAGATTTTCTAGCATTAACCTTACAAGGTGAGCAGCCAGCAACACGTGAAGGAAAACAAGATAATTTTTCTTGGCGTTGGTTAGGTGAAGGACTTCTTGAATGTACGCCAAATGCACAGTACGACAAAGCCGTCGTACTGTCAGCTGGAGTACATGGTAATGAAACAGCACCAATTGAATTGTTATCTCATCTTTGCACTGATTTATTTGCGGGGCGTTTAAACCTTGCTGTGAGGTTGTTGCTTGTATTGGGTAACCCCTATGCAATGCGTCAAGGTAAACGCTATGTGCATGATGATGTAAACCGAATGTTTTGTGGTGGATATAAAAATTTACCCGTGACTGAGGAATCAAAGCGAGCTGAGATTTTAGAGCACATTGTCACAACTTTCTTTCGAGAAAGTTCGAGCGAAGCAAAACGTTATCACTATGATTTGCACACTGCAATTCGCGCTTCTTTATTGCCAACGTTTGCTTTATTTCCCTATCAAACACATGCTTATGATGCTGATTTGATAGCTAGCCTTGAAGCGGCTGATTTAGATGCTTTGGTTTATCACAATGCGGTCGGTAAAACGTTTACACATTTTACCAGTGAAAATTTTAAAGCTGCGAGTGCAACCTTAGAATTAGGCAAAGCCTTGCCATTTGGACAAAATGACTTAAGCCAGTTTGCAGCAATTGATGAAGTCATTCGTCATGTGGTTTCTGAGCAAGCACTGCCAGCACGTAAGAAAGTGAAAATTCAGGTGTTTAAAGTATCGGACTCTTTAATTAAAAAAGATGAAGATTTTCAGATGAACTTATCTGCTGAAGCTCCGAATTTTTCGACGTTTACGAAAGATGAGATCATTGCGACACAAGCCTCTGGTAATTATGTTGTAGGGCAAGATCAGGTCTGGATTTTATTTCCGAACCCTAATGTAAAAATTGGTTTACGTGCAGGTTTAGTTTTAACTAAAACGAGCTGAATAGCTGATTTCAAATAAATAAAAAAGGGCGATTAATCGCCCTTTTTTATGCATCACGTATTAGTTAGTACCGAAAAGACCTTTAACCCAAGATTTCTTTTCAGCTTTTTGTGTAGAAGTTTGAGCACCAGCATTTACATTTGCGTTTGTGTTAACTCCAACAGGACCAACGTTAACACCAACATTCACGCCTGTTTGTGCATTAATTGCATGTGCTGGTTGAGCAGCATTTAACTGCGCTTGAGCATCAGCTTTAGTGTCAGCTACAAATTCTTTTTGCTCAGCTTGGTTTTGAGCTACACGAGTTTTTACTGCATCTACATGCGCTTGCGCATTAGCTTGTTTTTCAGCAGTAAATTCTTTTTGGTCTGCTTGTTTTTCAGCAACTTTAGTTTTTACAGCATCAACACGTGCTTTAGTATCAGCTTTAGCTTCAACTGCTAGATTTTTAGTACCGTTTACAGCTTTAGTTGCTACATCTTTAGTACCTGTTACTGCTTCGGTAGCAAAATGCTTAGTACCATTTGCAGCTTTAGTTGCTACATTCTTAGTACCTGTTGCAGCTTCGGTAGCAAAGTTTTTAGTACCTGTCGCAGCTTCAGTCGCTATGTGTTTTGTACCATTTGCAGCTTTAGAAGAAAGTTCAGTCACTTTTCCTGTTGTTTTTTTAGTTGCTTTAACCGTAGTGTCAGCAGCTACATGACCTGCGTGCTTTGCTGTGTTCCCTACAGTGTGTGCAGTATTTTTGACTGTATTGGCTACGCCACTCACAAGACCACCCGGTTGTACATTTACTTGAGCAGAAGCACCTGCATTAACGCCCGCACTTTGTGCAAAAATAGAGGCAGAAGCAAGAACACTTGCAGTAACGATAGCTGTTTTCATCATTTTCATTGCGATATCCTTCAAAGAATATACCCTTTTAGTGAGGTATTTCATAAACGCAAACGAATCATAGCCAAGGTGATATGGGCTTGTGAACTGACTTCATCAAAATGTTACAACAGTGTTACGTTGAGTAAACACATTAGGGATAAATTGTGGAGATTAATAAAAATTAATAATAAAGTGAAAAAGAACATTTATTTATTAGATATTCTAATTAAGTATATCCCACGTTTATCTTTTACTTCTTAAAAATCATCCTTTAATTTTTTCTATCTCAATTTCTCTACTTTTTCCTCTATATCTTTAAATGTGATGTAAATCTCATTATTTATTAGAGGAAGCGGCATGCTAATTGCTTATTATGAGAATAGGGTGTTTTTCTAGCACTTTTTTGAACCATCTTCTGCCAGAAATATAAATGTATAGGGCAGAACAATATTTTTGCTTATTCGGAATAAAGTTATTTTAACTTTTTTAGTAGTTATGTATTTCATTAAATAGACTTTTCACATGAAATAGATATTAAGAAATGCCGCTTTATTTCAAATAATCAAAAATAAAAATAGATATCTATAAACAAAAAAACAGAGATCTTTAAAGATGAAAATTATTGCTTCCTTTCTTGTACTGGTCGGCTTAGTCGCCGTTGTTCTCTATTTTAAGCCCACAAGTGGTGCATCTGATGTGTTCAATTCTGCTTTACATGAGTCGAATTCGCCGCAACTAAACACATCGTCTTTTCTTTCTAAACTTAAGGAGCCTACTCAACCTAAAAATTTATCTCAGCATTTAACTCATTCCCAATCGGTATCAGTTGATACCGTTCCTTTTTATGACACAAAAAGTGATCTTTCTATTCAACCGATTGATCCAGAAAAAGATCCAGCAAATGAAATAAAAGCGAAATAAGCAAATTGTTAGTTGAAAAACTACGGAGAAAAATAATGCAAAGTAAAACGTTATTTCTATTAGGTCTATGTGCGATATTAAGTACCACTGCATCAGCTCTTCCTTTAGATTCTAATGGTGCTAAACAGCGGTTAAATCAAGCAGCAAAACAAAAAGTATTTCAAGGTAAAATCAATCTAGATGCGTTGGTAACGAATGATTCGAATGATTTAATTGTTGAATACAACCTCCCTTCGGCGAGTACACCTTCCGGTTTAGAACGGCGGAGTTATATTGCAACAAATAAAAAGAATATACAGGCAAGGTTTAATCGGGCGGGCGGTGTGCAAGTACTGCGAGACTACAATAATTTACCTTTAGCTTTTTATCGGATTAGTAACCGCGAAGCTTTAGTCTCTTTACTAAATGACCCGAATGTTAAAGCGGTTTATCCAAATCGTATTAATCAAACCACGACCAACGAAAGTTTACCTTTAATTAATCAACCACAAGCAAACACCAATGGTTTTACGGGTGAAGGCTCTAGTGTGGCAGTGATTGATACAGGGGTAAATTATCTCCACTCTGATTTTGGTTGTACGGCAGTAAACACACCCTCAAACACATGTCGGGTGGTTTACTCATTTGATAGTGCACCAGATGATGGCACTTTAGATGATGATGGTCATGGAAGTAACGTATCTGGCATTGTGTCTAAAGTTGCATCTAAGATTAAAATTATTGGTATTGATACCTTTCGACGTGTTCGGGTGAACGGTCAGTGGGGGAGTACGGCCTATGACAGTGATATTCTGGCGGCTTTAAATTGGACTGTGAATAATGCTCAGACTTATAACATCAAAGCGGTTAATTTAAGCCTTGGCGTGCCAGGTGTTAAATACACTTCAGAGTGTAGTAATAGCAGTTATGCAACCGCCTTTGCCAATGCCAGAGCTGCGGGTGTGGTACCTGTAGTCGCTTCAGGTAATGATGCATTTTCAGATGGGATTTCATCACCTGCCTGTGTTGCTGGTGCTGTAAGAGTCGGTGCTGTTTATGACAGTAATATTGGCGGCGTATCATGGGGTAATCCGGTGAAATGTTCTGACCCGACAACCGCAGCAGACAAGGTAGCTTGCTTTAGTAATGGTGGTAGCCTTGTAACTTTATTGGCACCGGGAGCAATGATTACTGCGGGTGGTTACACCATGGGAGGCACATCTCAAGCGACACCGCATGTGGCTGGCGCGATTGCTTTATTACGAGCGAATAGTGTGACTCCGACTGAAAGTATTGATCAAACCATTAGCCGTTTAAAAACGACAGGTAAACCAATTACGGACTCAAGAACGGGTTTGATTTTCCCGCGTATTGATTTACTGGCAGCAACAAATGGTTTGATCGCTAACTAAATAGCTTATTTATAATTTTTTAAATTTGGTCCAAGAAATTTTAAAATAGCTATAGCCCGTTGCAAAAGATAGCTTCTGCAACGGGTTTTTTTATGGATAAGTATTAATGACACTTCACTAAATTAGCTGGATTAAAGTTGCTTTGGAGTTTTTTGAAATTATTTTGAATTTCTGGATCTTGAATATTAAAAGTGGTTGAGCTTTTGGTTGTAGAGTTAGTTGCCTGATTTAATATGCCAGACTCATCAGGATATTGTTGGGTGAATGATGTGGCTGAAATTAGACCTTTATCATTAAATACCCAGTGTTCAGTAACGTGTCCGCCGCCTAAATATCCTGTAAATTCAATCATACAAGCTTGCTTATCTTGTTTAATGAGTTTGGCTACATTACCTGTAGTTGATGGATAAGCTTCAATATTCGTATCTTGCTCTAAAACTTGTGCCTGAGAATAGGTAGACAGAGGTGCTGATGTTGCACAGGCAGTTAATGCCAAGCAGCATAGTGTTGAAAAGAGAAGTTTTTGACTATTCATAAGGCAGATTCCTAGCTCTTTATAGTTAATGAACATTATTTGTAGATGAATATCAGTGTTTGTATTAAAGCGCGAAGTTCTCGCGCTATCCAAAAAATTAGTTCGTTGTTGTGCTTGATTTACTTAACTCACCTTGCTCAATCGGAATGTTTTCACCATTTCGGCTACTGGTAATATTTTGCTTCGCTTGATCTATTTTATTTTCTGTAAAAGCTTTGGCGGTATCTGCTTTTTGTTGAACAACTTCTGCTTTTTCAGCCGTAAATTCTTTAGTATTTTGCCATTTTTCACTAATTTTATTTGATGTTTTTTCAGAAGCTCCTTGAATAGAATCTCCTAAATTTTGTATACCTTTTCCTGTTTTATATAACAATACACGGCCTAAACTTGGGTTATCACCATAAGGTTGTGCTTTAGAAGTTGTTTCACCCATTTGTTGTGGTTGCGTTGTTTCTGCAAATAAGGTTGATGAAGCCAACATAGAGGTCGCAATACATAAAATGTGTATGGTTTTCATTTTGGATAAATCTCCCCGACCAGAATCAAAAGATGAAGTGGTGATCTTACTGTTAAAAATAAAGCTTGTACCGCAATGAGATAAAACCCATACGATTTGATTACGATAAATCATCACTTGATCGCAATAAAGTAATTATCCCGATTACTCATAAACAAATTCAGATTTCATCAATTCTAAAAACATATCTCGAGCTTTATGGTTACTCACATTTTTATGCCAGAAAAAATGATTTTGCATAAAGGCAAGGTGTTCAAATTTATAACTCTGAATATGGGCTAAATTTTTATATTGTTCATAAATACTCTTCGGTACTAAAGCCACACCAGAACCTGCACTGACGCAGCCAATAATGGTGGCATAACTGGTAATGCTGGTGATAGGGAGAGAGATATTTTTGAGCTTAAGCCATTCTTCGAGAGCTGCGCGGTAAGGACAACCTTCAGTCCACATAAAAATTTCTTTACCAATCAGGTCTTCTTGGCAATTAATTTCTCCCAAAGATTGAGATGCAATCAAGACCATGTCTTCTTGATAAATACTGAGCTTATTTAACATTGGAAACTCAATATTACCCGCGACAATCGCACCATCAAGTTTATGCTGAGAAATATCCACTAATAGCTGTTTCCATGTACCTGTAATAATTTGAATGGAAACTTCTGGATAGCGTTGATGATATTTCGCAAGTAAATTAGGTAGGCGAGTTGTGGCAGAAGATTCAATAGCCCCAATTTTTAATGGACCAGAGGGGGGAGCATCAGGGTGAATACTACGTTTTGCTTCATCACACAGCGCTAAAATTTTATGACAGTAATTAAGAAAGATCTCACCGGATGAAGTGAGTTTTAAACTTTTTCCTTCACGATAAAACAAAGGTGAACCCAGTTCTTCTTCAAGTTGCTTAATGCGTGTCGTAACGTTGGATGGTACGCAATGTAGTTGCAGCGATGCCTTGGCCATTGTTCCGCATTCAACCACGGTTTGGAACATTTTTAACTGAGCGATATCCATGTTTTATCATTCACTTTTAATGAATATTTGACTCAATATAAGTTAATTTTATTCAACTATCCATGCGCATATGATGAAAGTGTTCCATTTCATTAGTGCAGATTTAACATGGCAATTTCTCTTGCTGCCGAAACTCAGTCTCCGGCATTTAAGCTCTATTTATGTATTGCTGTGACAGTCTTTTGTTGGGGCTATTCACCTATTGGCGTACATAGTGCTCTGCATTCATATACACCGCAGCATATTGCCTTGCTCCGTTTTTTAATTGCATCTATTTTCTTATTTTTACTGATTATGAAAAAAGGAATTCGGCCTTTAAAGTGGAAAGATGCTCCTGCACTTGCTGTATTAGGATTTTTCTCTGTAACGCTACATCACTTACTTATAAATACCGGACAGCAATATGTGAGTGCGGTTGCATCCAGTATTTTGAGCCAATCCATTCCACTATTTACCTTTATTATTTCAGCTTTGCTTTTTAAGGAACAAATCCGTTTTAAACAATGGTTATGTATTTTGCTGGGACTTTGTGGCGCCGTGTTGGTGGTTACTGGAGATCATGGTTTTGGTGTACCGAGCCCTTATAGTTTATTAATTGTTTTGGCTGCTATTGCGTGGGGCCTTTATTTTAATTTATATAAGAAATTTGCTTTAAATTATGATGCCTTGAGCATGATGTGCTACATCATCTGGTTCGGAACCATTCCTTTACTTTTTTATAGCGCTCATTTGCCTGATGAGATTTTACATGCCACTTGGCAGGCTAATATGTCGGTTGTCTTATTGGGTATTTTCCCAAGTGCGATGGCTTATGTGCTGTGGGGTTATGTACTTAAAAATATGCCGTTAACGATTGCATCGAATTTTTTATATTGTTCGCCTATTGTCGCAATGAGTTTGGCAGTGCTTTTCTTAAATGAAAAACCGTCAATTATGGTGCTGGTAGGCGGTGTGATTATTGTGGGGAGTTTGGTGTGGATGAATTGGGGGAATCGGCGTACTATCGAATAAGCTATAGATAATTAAACTATTTGTAGATTGATTCTACGTCATGTACTACTTCCTTTAAGAGAACGAGATGATTGTTGTTACCCTGACCTATAAAAAACCATTAGCCGAAGTTGATGCTGTACTCAAAGACCATATTGCATTTTTAGATCACTACTATGAACAGAAGAAATTTTTGGCATCGGGGCGCCGCGAAAATAGAGTAGGTGGGGCGATTCTAGTTTTAAGTTCTTCGATTCAAGAAGCTGAAGAGATCATGAAAAATGATCCGTTTTATATTCATGATGTAGCTGATTATGATTTTATGTGGTTTGAGCCATCGAAAAGTTTAGAAGAAATTAAAGAATATATTTAATTTGAAAGACTCAAATAATAAAGGGATCTATAAAAGATCCCTTTATTTAGTAATGAGCTAATTAACCCTGCAATACACTTACATCAGCAATAGCAGTAAACAAATTACGCAACTGAGCTAATAAACGTAAACGGTTTGCTTTTAGGTCAGCATCATCTGCCATTACCATTACGCCATCAAAGAATGCATCAATCGGCGCACGAAGTGCTGCAAGCTTAGAAAGGGCAGCAGTGTAGTCTTTTGCTGCAAGTAATGGTTCAACCACAGGTGCCACTGCTTGAAGCTCAGCGAATAATGCTTTCTCAGCATCTTCAACCAAGTTCGCTTCAACGACAGAACCTTCTGGTGCTGCTTCTTTTGCAAGAATGTTAGCAACACGTTTGTTTGCAGCAGCAAGTGCAGCAGCTTCAGGTAATGTACGGAAGTGATTTACTGCATTTACACGTTTGTCAAAATCAAGTGGAGATTTTGGTGCAAGTGCTTGAACTGCTTGAAGTACGTCAACAGCAACGCCTTGGTCTTCATACTTGGCACGGTAACGACCTTCCAAGAACGCAACAGCATCAGCACGAGTTTTGTCGTGATCTTTAACGATGTCGCCATAACCTTGAAGTGCAAGATTTACTAACTCTTCAATCGTTACATTTAATTCATTTTCAATGATTAAACGTAAGATACCAATTGCTGAGCGACGAAGTGCAAACGGGTCTTTAGAGCCTGTCGGTGCTTGTCCAATACCGAAAATACCAACTAACGTATCTAAACGGTCAGCGAGAGCAATGGTTGTCCCAGTTTTGGTTTTTGGTAAAACATCACCCGCAAATTTTGGTAAATATTGCTCACCTAAAGCTTCTGAAACTTCAGTGTTTTCACCTTCAATACGTGCGTAGTAAGTACCCGCAATACCTTGAAGTTCTGGGAACTCACCAACAAGCTCAGAGGTTAAGTCGCATTTAGCAAGTAATGCAGCTTTTTCAGCATCGACTGGGTTTGCACCAGTAATTGAAGATAATGCAACTGCAAGTTTTGCAATACGTGTTGATTTATCCCAAAGCGTACCGAGTTGTGCTTGGAATACCATGTTTGCTAGTTTTTCTTTACGAGATGCAAGTGGTTGTTTTTGATCTTGTAAGAAGAAGAACTCAGCATCAGACAAACGAGGGCGAACAACTTTTTCGTTACCTTCAATAATTTGAGTCGGATCTTTAGACTCAATGTTTGAAACAGTAATAAAGTAAGGTTGTAATTTACCTTCTGCATTGATCAAACAGAAATACTTCTGGTTGTCTTGCATTGTTGTAATAAGAGCCTCTTGAGGAACAGCTAAGTACCGTTCTTCAAAAGTCGCACGTAAAGCTACAGGCCATTCAACTAGACTTGTTACTTCATCAAGTAAATCCGCTGGAACAATTGCAGTCGCGTTAACTTCATCAGCTAACTTTTTCACTTGTTCTTGAATGGTCGCCTGACGCTTTTCAAAGTTAGCAACGACGTAAGCTTTTTCTAAAGCAGCTAAGTAGTCATTTGCATGCGCTAACGTCACAGCTTCAGGTGCATGGAAACGGTGACCATAAGTCACATTACCTGCTTTGTGATCTTGAATCGTTGCGTCAACAATTTGGTCGTCTTTGAGCAAAAGAACCCATTTCACTGGACGTACAAATTCGGTACGGCTTGCAGCAGAACGCATACGCTTAGCAATTGGTAAATTGTCTAACGCAGTTTGTAAAATCTGTGGAAGTAAAGCGTCAAGGCTTTGACCTTTCACATCTTTTAAATAGCAAACTTTTTCGACTTTACCTGCTTGGAAAGTAGAAAGCTGATCAACTGTAATCCCTTGACCACGCATAAAGCCTTCGAGTGCTTTAGTCGGTTTGCCTTCTGCATCGTAAGCTGCTTGAACAGCAGGGCCGTCAAAACGTTTTTGCGTGTCAGCTTGAGCAGCATCAATATCAACAATTTTAAGCGCTAAACGACGTGGCGCTGCATAAGCTCCAATTGATGCGAAGTTTAAGCCCGCATCTTTTAAGCCTTTTACCGTTTCTGCCTGTAGTGCATCACGTAAAGTTTTTAAGCTTTTTGGTGGAAGCTCTTCACAGCCAAGTTCGAATAAAACAGTATGTTTGCTCATTAGTTTTTCTCCGCCTTTGCTGCTTCACTTTCAGCTTGTGCTTTTAGCTGTGCCAATACTTCATCACGTAGGTGTGGTTCTGCCATTGGGAAGCCAAGCTCTGCACGTGCTTGTACATAACTTTGTGCAATAGCACGCGCTAAAGTACGTACACGTAAAATGTAACGTTGACGCTCAGTCACAGAAATTGCGCCACGTGCATCAAGCAAGTTAAAGGTATGAGACGCTTTAACCACTTGCTCATAAGCAGGAAGAGAAAGTTTTGCTTCGATTAAACGGTTTGCTTCTGATTCGTAAAAATCAAATAGTTCAAATAGTTTTTCAACTGGAGCGTATTCAAAGTTATAAGTCGATTGCTCAACTTCATTTTGATGGAATACGTCGCCATAAGTTACAGTACCGAATTGGCCTTTGGTCCAAACAAGGTCATAAACCGAGTCAACGCCTTGAAGGTACATTGCAAGACGTTCTAAACCGTAAGTGATTTCACCTGTTACTGGGTAACATTCAACACCACCGACTTGTTGGAAGTAAGTGAACTGAGTCACTTCCATACCATTAAGCCAAACTTCCCAACCTAAGCCCCAAGCACCGAGAGTTGGAGACTCCCAGTTGTCTTCTACGAAACGGATGTCGTGAGTAAGTGTATCAATCCCGATTGCTTTTAAAGAATCAAGATAAAGCTGTTGGATGTTGTCTGGGTTTGGTTTAAGTACCACTTGGAACTGGTAGTAGTGTTGCAAACGGTTCGGATTTTCACCATAGCGGCCATCTTTTGGACGACGTGAAGGTTGAACGTATGCCGCGTTCCAAGTCTCAGGCCCTAAAGCACGTAAGAATGTTGCGGTGTGGAATGTTCCAGCGCCCATTTCCATGTCGTAAGGTTGTAATACGACGCAGCCTTGTTCGGCCCAATAGTTTTGTAGGGCAAGAATTAAGCCCTGAAATGTATCAATGTGCGAGATGGCGCGACTCATGTAGCATCCACGAATTTATGAGAAAAATTGCCCCTAAGTATAAGGATTTTGTAGGGGAGTGGCAAAGGCTTAATCATAGTAATGTGTGATTAGCCTATTTGTTTTCGACTCAGCCATTTCAAGCCTAGCCAATAGCAAAAGCTGGTAAATAAAATCATCAGATAAAAACTGTAAATCTTATAAATATGCCACCAAGGAGAAGGGAGTGATCCGACAAAAAATAAGCGTGCAATAGGGCTTATCAAAATCCAGATCGCAGTTGCGCTGATGAAAATACTCATCAGATTTAAAAGATTTTTACGGGCGAGAAAATAGGCAATGATATATACAAAAGGAATAACCAGAAGGCCATAAAAAAGTAAATAAAATAAGAAGTGGGCTAGAAAAATAACTCCAATCGAATAAAGGCTAAATTCTGCATTTAATATCATTACCCCTAAGGCAGATAAACTCAGCAAAGGGATAGGTGCAAGCGCAAGTGCGCGAATAATCGTTTTTTTGTTATATTGAGGCATATTAAAAATTATAGAATCGAGAATTAATTATGCTGAAATTTTGCTGCAAGCTCATTGTTTTATCCAGCCTTTTTTGTAGTACATGGCTTTATGCACAGACCGATGCTGATCAGCAAGATGAATATAATCAATGTGTAGATCAGACCATTAAGGAAATGCAGCTTGAAAGCATTAATAACATGGTCGTACATAGTTGTTCTGAACAAGCTAAAAAGACTTATGAAGAAAAAATTGTTGCTCTCATTGATCAAATTCGCACACAAAGCGAAGAATACAAACAACCAGAGCGTTATCAAGATATTTTAAAATCTCAGCGACTTTGGAAAGCTTATGTAGATCAGGAATGTAATAATGCAGGCTCATATATTGGCTCACCGATGTATTCATATTGCCCAATGCAAGAGTATGCAGCGCGTGTAAAGCAGCTAGAAGAATACGTTAATTAAGACGAATTATTTTGAACGTCACCTCATGACGCCGAGCGTACTTCACTAGATTAAATTTAAGCATGCAAAATGATATTTTTTAAACGATGCCATAAATGAGTCGTTTGATATGTCTGATCGCATTCGAGAAAAACTACAGATTCTTGCCGATGCTGCTAAATATGATGTGTCTTGTTCATCAAGTGGCAGTGACCGTAAAAATAAAGACAAAGGTCTAGGTGATGCCAGTCATTCAGGAATTTGCCATAGCTATACCGAAGATGGCCGCTGTGTATCTCTCTTAAAAATTCTATTTAGCAATGTATGTATTTTTGACTGTGCCTATTGCGTTTCACGTCGTTCTAATGATGTTCAGCGTGCCGCATTTACAGTGCAAGAGGTTGTAGATTTAACCATTAACTTTTACCGCCGTAATTATATTGAAGGTTTATTTTTAAGCTCGGGCATTTTTAAATCAGCCGATCATACGATGGAGCGTATGCTTCAAGTCGTTAAGAAGTTGCGCCTTGAAGAAAACTTTAATGGCTATATTCATCTAAAAACCATTCCGGGGGCATCGCCTGAACTGATTCATGAAGCAGGTTTATATGCTGACCGGATGAGTATTAATTTAGAGATGCCGACCGAGGTTGGTCTAAAAACTTTTGCACCAGAAAAATCACATCAGGAAGTGCAAAAAGATTTAGGTTTGGTCCGTGATAGGCTCATTCAGCTTAAAGATGAGCGACAAATCATTAAGCATGTACCGAAATATGTACCAGCAGGGCAGACTACGCAAATGGTGGTAGGTGCTCATCAAGAGTCAGACCAAGATGTCTTGTTTATGGCAGACAAGCACTACAAAGAATTTAAACTCAAGCGCGTCTATTTTTCGGGTTATATCCCAATTAATACCGAAAATAATTACTTGCCTGCAGTAGGTTCTGCACCGCCATTACTACGGGAAAACCGACTCTATCAAAGCGATTGGCTGATGCGTTTTTATGGTTTTCAGGTCAATGAAATCGTCAATGAAAAACACCCAAACTTAGATCTTGATGTAGACCCGAAATTAAGCTGGGCTTTAAGGCATCCTGAGCAGTTTCCGGTAGATTTAAATTGTGCCGATTATCAAATGATTTTGCGTGTACCAGGTATTGGAGTGAAATCGGCTAAAAAAATTGTGCAAGCTCGACGTTTTGGAAAAATCCATATCGATTTACTTAAAAAACTCGGCGTGGCCTATCAGCGTGCAAGGTTCTTTATTCGCTGTGAAGACAGCCCAAAATTTCAAAAAGAATTATCTTCAAGTTTTATTCGGCAGCAGATTTTAATGCAGGGTTCATCGAAATATGTGCAGCAGCTTTCGCCACAATTAAGCCTTGGGTTTTAGTCATGTTTAATGATGAGGTGGCTTACTATTTTGATGGTTCAATGGTTGGGCTGCTGAGCTGTGTTTTTCGCGCATTTCAATTTAAAGAATTACAGGTCAAACTCTGTTTATATGATGCAGCTCAACATGGGTTATTTGCCGATAAAATTGAGATTTCAAATAACGAGCATCATGCCGAGCGTGTTTGGTCTGCGCTACAAAAAAAGCTGTCATGTTCTTCGTTAAGACAATTTTATTTTGCCTCTTTATCTGAGTCTTTAGATGCCTATCAGCATTTATTTAATTACAGTATTTATGTGTTTACTAGCCATTTTTCCGTAGAAAAAGATTATTCCAATCCTAGTGTTTTGGCGATTGCGCAGTGGACGAAAAAGGTCGGGCGAGAGAAGCATCGGATGGAAGCTTTTATTCGTTTTAAGAAAACCAAAGATGAGCTTTTTTTAAGTTTAGTTCGTCCCGATTTTAATGTTTTACCGCTTATTCAGCCCCATTTTAAACGGCGTTATCAAGATCAACGTTGGCTAATTTATGATGAGAAACGTAAGTTCGGGCTGTATTATGACTTGCAAGAAATACATGAAGTTTCACTCGAAGCTTCCGAGGTTGACCGTAATTTAAAAAATGGAATGAGTCAAAGCTTTCAGCTTGAGTTGGATGAGCAAGAAGTGTTGTATGATCAGCTTTGGAAGGATTATTTTAACAGCGTGAATATTACTGAGCGGCAAAATATAAAACTTCACGTGCAATATTTACCAAAACGTTACTGGCGCTATTTAAATGAAAAATTGATGGAATATTAAAGTTTTAAATTCATAAAAAATAGTTCAGCAGGTTTTCGTATTGTTCAAAGATATAATTTAAATGCACTTTATGTGGCTTTGGGCGTATACTTTTGCCCGTTATAAATGACGGCATATCCCCAAAGGTGTACTGTGAGTGTTATACAGCGAGAATGGTTACAGATTTTAAAACCAAATTTTAAGGTTTTACCTTTAAAAGAGCGGTTGCTTTGCGGTATTGGAGCACTGTGTGGTTTAGCAATTTCTTCCTTAATTAGCTGGTATGTTCTAGGCGGAATTAATGCTTGGTACATTGCACCCATGGGTGCCTCATCTGTTTTATTATTTGCTGTGCCAACCAGTCCTTTGGCTCAACCATGGAATGTCATTGTTGGTAATACTTTAGCCGGAATTATTGGGGTTGCCTGCGCACAGTGGATTCCTGATTTAACCACGGCTTTTAGTGTCGCTGTGGGTTTTGCCATATTTTTGATGATGACCACAGACTCCCTTCATCCACCGAGTGGTGCTGTAGCCATTACGGCTGTTCTGGGTGGGGCAGCAATTCATAAATTAGGCTTTTATTTCATTTTTTATCCAGTTTTACTTAACTCTTTACTCTTACTCGGTTTCGCCGTATTTTTTAATAGATTAATTGGTAGACATTATCCAGTTACTGCACATCTTAATGAGCGGAGTAAAGATCCTACACCAACTCAAAAAGTATCCATTCAGCCGAAAGATATTGAATACGCATTAGGACATCACACAGAACTATTGGATATCAGTCAATACGATTTAGAAAAAATCATTTTAGAAGCTCAAGAGCATGCCAATGAACGTATGGTGAATCAATATACCTGTCAGGATATTATGAGCCGTGATGTAATCAAGTTACATGAAGATGATGATATTCATCAGGCATTAGATAAATTTAAACAAGTGAACTTAATGAGCTTACCTGTGGTCAATGCTGAAAATCATTTGGTGGGCACTTTAGCTTTATATGAAGTTGTTGAATGGTTTAAAGGTGCAGCCGACCCAAGAAACTCTTGGCAGCACTATGTAAAGCAAATTATGAGCCGTCGAGTGGTTACAGTACTGCCTACCCAACCTATTCAAGATCTGGTGCCGTATTTTGTGGAAAAATCGTTTAACTATATTCCAGTAGTTGAAGAACGGAAACTCATTGGAATGATTAGCCGAGCAGATATGATTGCTGCATTACAACAACAGTTAAATCGAAAGCTATAATTTTTAGAATAAAAAAAGCTACGGTTGATTAGGGGATGCAACCGTAGCGACCAAAGTTATTAATTAACGTACTCGTTCTTCATTTACTGTTCGAACGGAGGAGCTATAGCCTTCAATATGTTCTGGCTGTTTTTTCGGAATGACTAACCATAAAACTAAGTAAACTAAAATCCCTGGAAAGGCCGCACTCATAACTGAGATAACAACAAAAATGATGCGTAATAAAGTCACGTTCCAACCAAAACGTTCAGCAATACCACCCATTACACCGGCGATCATGCTATGTCGGTTCGAGCGATATAAACCAGAACTGGCCATCTAATTCTCCTTAAAGATAAAAAGTTACAAGAAGCTATTGCTCTCTTGCTTAATAAAAATATGGAGACGAAATAAAGGGTTTAAAGTCCTCTTAAAAGTAAAATGGTTAAAATATGTAAAGGATTGGAATGAACGAATCCAACATCAACTAAAATGCACCTTTTCAGGGCTTAAAGGTTTATGGCAGTAATTGGTCTGTGCCTGAAATGAATATAAATGTTGCTGTTGCTGTTATCTGTGAATCATGTATATGTCTTTGAAACGGTCTGGGTTTTTAGTTAAGCATTTGGTTGTAGGTGCTATTATGTGCCTGTCACTGAGTGCTTGCGACATAAACCATACCAGCTCAAAAGATCACTCTAGTGTAAGTTCCAATTCTGCACATGAAGAAAACTTAATAAAAACTAGCACATCTACAAAAACATTAGATTATGTAGCAGGGCGTACTTTTTTACCTGAAGAAAATGTAGATCAAACCAAAAAATTAAGTGGAACCTCATTGCAATATGTAGGGCGGTATCACACCCGAATTTCATGTAAGGATGCTTTTGCTGATTGTGAATCGGGAGAAGCGGAATACATTTTAAATTTATTACCTAATGGATCGGCTTATTGGAATGTTGTACATTTTGGCCGTGTGGGAAGTAAAGATGGGGCAAAAAGTGCCGCTGTAAATGAATTGTGTCCTTCTTTAAATTGGACAGTAGATGAAAAAGAGCGTGAGTTAACCATTCAATGTCCTTTATCTAACGTTAATTTTTATTTTAATTTTGATTCAAACAAAAGATTGGTCGTGAATCTGGAAAAACTTTTTTATAGTGACTATGGTAAAAATCGTGAATTTTTAGAGCAAAATTATTTTGTTCCAAACCAGCCTTATGTTTTAACTAAAGAATAAATATTAAATTTTACTGGAATAAAAAAGAGCGCAATATAAATTGCGCTCTTTTCAAATTACTATTTAAAAACTATTAGTAATCGAAGCTAAAGTGTTCAACCGGTAACGAAGTTAATGTGCGTGAAGTTGTCACCATTGATTCTGCATGGCCTTGGGCACGTGGTAATAAACGGTCAAAGTAGAAATCAGCAACTTTGATTTTTGCTTTATAGAATTCAGCAGTTTCTTGACCATTACCCGCTTCTAATTTCTCAGAAGCAACCACAGCTTGTTGAGCCCAGAAATAAGCCATCATCACGTAGCCTGAGAACATCAAGAAATCTACAGAAGCAGAAGATACGATGTCACGGTCTTTACGCGCAGCAAGCATAATACGAACTGTTAAAGTGTTCCATTGTGCGCAAAGCTTAGTTAAGTCCCAAGCGAAACGGCGTAAGTATTTATTACGTGCATGTGTAGCGCAGAATTTTAAGATTTCAGCAGTGTATTCACGA
Source organism: Acinetobacter sp. WC-141 (assembly GCF_000313935.1). Classification (GTDB taxonomy): domain Bacteria; phylum Pseudomonadota; class Gammaproteobacteria; order Pseudomonadales; family Moraxellaceae; genus Acinetobacter. The sequence continues at coordinate 21,406 of NZ_AMSS01000020.1, forward strand.
ACGACTTTACCTTTTGAGCTTAACAACACTTTACGGCCGATTAAGTCGAGTGCCTGAACACCAGTTGTTCCCTCGTATAAAGTCGCAATACGTGCATCACGTGCGATTTGTTCCATGCCCCATTCTTTAATATAACCATGGCCGCCGTAAACTTGCATACCATGGTTAGCAGCTTCTAAACCAAGTTCAGTTAAGAAACCTTTTAAAATTGGCGTATAGAAACCAAGTTTATCATCATAGTCTTCGTAAGCAGCTTGGTCACCACGTGCTAATGCATCTGTCATTTTGTCAGCGATTTGAGCAGCGTAGTAAATCATTGAGCGACCGCCTTCAGCGATTGCTTTTTGAGTTAATAGCATACGACGTACGTCTGCATGATGAATGATGGCATCAGCAACTTTATCTGGATCTTTTTTACCAGAAAGCGCACGCATTGACATACGATCTTTGGCATATGGTAATGCGCCTTGGAAAGATAACTCGGCATGTGCAATACCTTGAACAGCAGTACCAATACGTGCTGTATTCATGAAGGTAAACATTGCATGTAGACCTTTGTTAACTTCACCAATTAAATAACCAGTTGCATTATCAAAGTTTAAGACAGCAGTTGCAGAAGCACGGATTCCCATTTTGTGTTCGATTGAACCACAAGTCACTGTATTACGTTCACCGACACCACCTTCGGCTGTAGGCATGAACTTAGGTACGATGAATAATGAAATACCACGAGTACCAGCAGGTGCATCTGGAAGACGAGCAAGAACAATATGAATAATATTTTCAGTTAAATCATGTTCACCAGCAGAAATGAAGATTTTTGTACCAGTGATTTTATAAGTGCCATCTGCTTGAGGTTCAGCTTTAGTTTTAACTTGTCCCAAGTCTGTACCACATTGAGGTTCGGTTAAGCACATTGTGCCGCTCCAAGTTCCTTCCACAAGCTTAGGCATATACGTTTGTTTTTGCTCATCAGTACCGAATTGCAAAATGGTATTCATACAACCCGAACTTAAGCCTGGGTACATCGTAAATGACCAGTTTGCAGTACCCATCATTTCCGATTTAATCAGGTTTAATGACATTGGTAGGCCTTGACCACCAAATTCTTCTGGATAAGAAAGACCTTGCCAACCGCCCATTACGAATTGGTCATAAGCTTCTTTAAAGCCTTTAGGTGTGGTTACTTCACCGTTGTCAAAATGGCAACCTTCTTCATCACCAGATTGGTTAAGTGGCGACAACACGTTTTCACAATAATCTGCCGCACCTTCAAGAATCATATCAACTGTATCTGGGTCTGCATTTTCACCATTTGATAAAGTTTTATAGTGAGCAGGGTAATCTAATACTTCATTCATTAAGAAACGAATATCATGTAGCGGAGCTTTATATGCTGGCATGGCTTTAATCCTAATTTTGAATCATTGTGGGATTATCTGAATCGATGATTTGATTATTCACTCACTTGATAAAAATACAATGATAATCACATCCGAAAGAAATGTCAGAAAAGCGAATTTTGTCGAAAATAAATACACCTGAAAATACATTTTCTGCTACATTCAGGACTTATACTTTTATGTGAAAAAACAACTATTTTCTTATTTTTAGCAAGTTTTGTTAAAAAGATAAAGCTATAAGGTTTTAAAAAAGGTTATGCATTTAAAATATCTCAGTTTATGTTTATTTAGTTTGGGTTTGACCGCATGTGCGCAGCATAACCTACGTCCATCAGTAGGATCTGCCAACTTAGATCAAAAAGTCATTCAGGGTATGAATGCAATGTATGAGTACCCAAGCTATGACTACCGTGGGCATTTTAAAGTTAATGTTGATCCAAATCAGCCCAAGAAAACAGGCACTGTAGAGAAAACGGCTCAGCTTGATGCTGAAGTGCAAAAAAAAGTAGATCAATATTTACGTGAACAAAAGACTAATTTGAATAAAAAACAGAAGCAGGCGCTTTATGCCGCAATTGCAAATGAACGATCTATTTCGGGTGTATCTGACGAATCACGTTCAGAAAAAGTAAATGCCGTATTAATTAATTTATTAAATGATCTCCAATTTAGTTACGATGGTTCAGTTCATTACCGTCAAAAAATGGGGTCTTTAAACCTCACTGCAAGATATGAGAAACCGACGCTTTTGGTGCAGGCAAAATTGCCAATGGTGCTTGATCTGAAAGACTATAAATTTTACGTTAATTATTTCGGATTAATGCCTTATCTTGTAAATAAAGATAATCAAAATAACTTGGCGTATGTCGATTTTTCAAAATATAAAGATCTGTTTACAAACGTCGATATGAAGAAGTTTGTTGAATATGCGAAGGCTTCTAGTGCGGTATCTTATCGTTTAGCTGAACCACAAAATTTACAGCGGTTACCAGTTACCGATGCTGACCGTAAAGCCGGAATTGTAGAAAAAATTCGTTTAAAAGATACGGTTGAAGCGTTATTGCTGCAATCGGAACTCTATGGTCAAGTCAATGAAAAATATTTGCAAAAAAATGTTTTAGGGGTTGATGACCAAAAGGTTGCCGAAACTATAGCAACTGAACTTGCTGCTTCTGAAGCTAAGAAAAAAGCGGGCAGTGCTGAGGGACAGAAGGTTTCTTCTGAAGATGCAGCGGCAGTCAGCCAGCAACTTTATTCGCTTATTAATGCTCATTTTGGCAATACATTGGCTTCGGAAGGCGATGATGAACAAGCGAGTGCAGAACAAGAAACAGCAGCAGACGAGACTACTGATTCAGCTCAAGCTGAAGATGCTGCTGTAGCAGATGCTGAGCCAACTACACAAGATGAAGAAGTGGCTACACTTACAGAAGAGCAGTGTGTTGAATTGCAGTCTCTTAAGAAACCAGTCGCGTTAGGTGATATTAATTACTGCCAAGTTTACGGTATTGATGTGCTTGATCGGAGCGCTGTAAATACTGAAAAAACTCAGATTAAAGCTCGTCGAGCTGCACTAAAACAAACTTTTGCAGCTTATGATCAGAATCAGTTCATTAATGATGATGCATTCAAAGCTTTATGGTTAAAACATAAAGCAGAGATTGAACAAGCTTTACCAAAACAAAGAAATCCAATTACGATTGATGTGGGACTTGATGAAAAAGGCCGTCTAGTCAATGCTGATTACGATGTTGCATATACACCAGCTGAATTTAACCATCGCTTTAATATTAAAGCAGATATGCAAATTTTAAATTATGGTAAAGCAACTTCAATTGACCAGCAGCAACTTAAACAAGCTAAATCAGTTGCAGAGGCAAGTAAGGGTTCGCTATTTGAAAACTTCGTAAAAGGCTTTAGTGAAAAACTTGGGCAGAGTGATATTTCTGAACATCCAGTTGGCTTACATAGCGATGTACAAGATCTAGATTCGAATTTAGCGTTATTGGCTGATAAAACTTATGATGCAACACATGCCTACGACAAAACGTATAAGGCTGTGTTTATTGCAAAATTGACTGCCGAAAAACCGTCATATATTCATTATTATTCAGTTCAACAGTTGCAAGAAATTGCTGAAGTTTATGCTTATTGGTTCTCTGAAGAAGACACCTATAATCCTCAAGGTAAGGCTTTAGAGCGTATTGAGGCATTGCAGAAAAAGCATCATCTTGAACAAGAAGACCAATTTGATAATGATTTAGGCCGAGCTGTGGACCATATTGTGATTACAACAATACAAGGTAAGGCAGGGCGTGAAGAATGGCAAAAATTACAGAAACAATATAAGCAACCGGAGCAACTCTTCTCAAAACAATATCAATTAAAATTTGAACAACAAAATGGTGCTTCTGCTGAAGAAAAACCATTGTTGTCAGAAACAGCTGATATTTTAGGGAAAGCTTATGCTGCTGCACGTAAACAGCAGCTTACGGAAAAAACAATTCAGAATTTAAAACCTGAACATAATGAATTTATTGATTATGAGATTTTCCGAGATGTTTATAAGCAGATGGTTACAGCTAAAAAATAATAGATGAGATAAAAAAGAACCTACTGATGTAGGTTCTTTTTTGTTTATAGAAAATCTTTTAATTCAGGTCTTACGCCATTCCATATATAAAAGGCTTCAATCGCTTGACCCACTAACATGCCAAAACCTTCCGCATAAGGCACATTGCGTTGTTTAGCTTGATCAAGAAAGCTAGATGGTTTGCCATACGCCATTTCATAAGCATGTTTGAATTGTAGTTTTTCAGGGAGTTGTAGAGCATCTCCTGAAAGACTTGCAGATGTTGCATTAATGACAAGGTCAAAATTCCCTTCTAATGCATTTAGAGAAATTGCTTGTAATTGAGCTTGTGGAACTGCTGTTTTTAAGTCATCTACAAGTTGTTCAGCACGAGCGAGAGTTCGGTTTGCAATCACAATTTTTTTTGCACCAGCCTGTACAAGCGGGTAAATAACACCACGAGTCGCACCACCAGCCCCCAAAATTAAAATATTTGTATTTTCTAGCTTCCAATCCAAAGCTTGAATTGCAGCTACTAAGCCTTGGCCATCAGTATTATCACCGTGCAATTTGCCATTTTCCATCCATAATGTATTCACTGCTTTCGCAATCTGAGCACGTTCGGTTAACACATCACATAAAGCAAAAGCTTGTTCTTTAAACGGCACGGTAACGTTCATGCCACTTCCGCCATTTGCAAAGAAACTACGCATGCTTGACTCAAAACCGTCGAGTGGGGCAAGACGTTTTTGATAGTCGAGATCAACACCTGTTTTTTGAGCGAAAGCATGATGCAATTCAGGAGAGCGAGATTGTTCGATTGGGTTGCCAATTACTGCAAACTGTTTGGTCATTCTTATATCCAAAATTTTAAAATGGCATGAAGCAGTTAAAAACGTGTGCTGAATATTCAGCAGGCCTCACTATAAGCCAAATTGGAATAAGAAAAAATATTTGAATGAGGTTCAGAAAAGTGAAAATAAAAAGGAGATTCTTTAGGGTGGAAACTAAAGAATCTCTGAAAAGCAAAAATTAAGCGACCTTTTCTTTTAGATTTAACCAGTCACGAGGTTTTAAGTAATAGTCGGTTAAACGTTTCTCTGGTGAGTCTTCATCCCATTCAGGACGATATGACCAACCTGCAAGATTCGGGAGACTCACTAAAATGGACTCAATGCGTCCACCAGTTTGTAAACCAAACAATGTTCCGCGGTCATATACTAAGTTGTATTCGACATATCTGCCGCGGCGGTAAAGCTGAAATTCGCGTTGAGCTTCGGTGTAAGGCTGTTCACGGTGTTTTTCAAAAATTGGCAAAATGGCATTTAAATAGCCATTACCGACAGCTTGAATATATTTAAAGCAAGTTTCGAAATCCCAGCCATTGAGGTCATCAAAAAATAAACCGCCAACACCGCGTTGCTCATCACGATGTTTTAAATAGAAATAATCATCACACCATTTTTTATGTTCAGCATAAACATTGTCACCAAAAGGCTGACATAGGTCGTAAGCCGCTTGATGCCAATCGATAACATCTTGTTCATCTGGATAAAATGGAGTTAAGTCAAAACCACCACCAAACCACCAAATCGGATCTTGACCTTCACGTTCTGCAACGAATAAACGTACATTGGCATGAGAAGTTGGAATATTGGGGTTTTTAGGATGAATGACTAATGAGACACCAAGCGCTTGAGCTTTAGCACCAGCAATTTGTGGGTGTCTTTCTGTAGCAGAAGCGGGCAGTTTACTAATGTTGATGTGAGAAAACATCACACCGCCTTTTTCAATTACCGTACCATTTTGCAAAACACGCGAACGACCACCCCCGCCTTCAGGACGTTCCCAATCATCAATAATAAATTCACTCGTACCGCCGCCAGCTTTTTCTTGTTGTTCTAAACCAGCACATATACGAGCTTGTAAATCGAGGAGAAATTCGCGGACACGTTGAATATCTGTTGAAGTCGGATGTTGCATAGTGACCCTCAAAGATGATTGAGATAGGAGATAGTTACATCAAAACACAAAACCATAAAAAAAGTAAGGGATTTTTAAGAAATGTCTCAAAAATCCCTTTCAATGGTTTTAAATTTACAATTTTGGCTTAAAAATCATCTTTTTGATAAAGGTGATCCATACGTTCACGTTTGGTTTTTAAATATTGTTCGTTAAAAGGGTTGCGTCCAACCGTTAATGGAACACGGCCCACCACATTAATTCCCTGATCTTTGAGTGCCTGAATTTTCAAAGGATTATTGGTAATTAATTTAACTTCTTTTACTGCTAAGTGATCTAGCATGATGCTACACATGTCATAACGACGTGCATCGGCAGGTAAATTTAAAAGTAAATTAGCATCTACAGTGTCATGACCCTGATCTTGTAATGCATAGGCGCGAATTTTGTTGGTCAGTCCAATGCCACGGCCTTCTTGACGTAAATATAAAATAACGCCTTGTCCTGCCTCGTTGATGAGCTTTTGAGTTGCCTGTAATTGAGGACCACAGTCGCATTTTAATGACGCAAAAGCATCACCTGTTAAGCATTCTGAATGTACACGAACTAAAACAGGACCTGTGGGTGGATTTTCTAACCCCTTAGAAAGTGCCACATGTTCTTCACCTGATACTGGATCTTGAAACACAGAAATATTGAATTCACCAAAAGCGGTCGGGAGTTTTGATGTTGCAATGAACTCTATAGGCACAGATTAACTCATCTTTTAACCGAAAACGGTTTAAAGTATAGCGTAATGCTGGGAGATTGGTCGAATTGTCATAATGATTTTGCGCATGAAGGTTTTCTTTTTTGTATAAAGAAGACGATAATAGTTGATAAATAGTCAGATTATTCAGGATAATCTGCCAACCATACCCATACTGTATGAGAGACTGCTTTGCATGACCTCGTTCGCAAATGTGGCTGATTGAAGGTGACTTCATTCGATTGTATGATCGACCCATTTTGACCCAGCTTAGGATTTGCCAGGCTTATAAAGGCTTTGCCACATATGTTGTATACCGAAATTCCAACTCAACGCCCTGTTACGCCATTGTTAGATGCAATTGATCATCCTCAACAATTACGTCAGCTCGAGCATAGCCAATTGGTTCAAGTGGCTGATGAGTTGCGTCAATATATTTTATATGCAGCAGGCCAGAGTGGTGGCCATTTCGGTGCTAATCTCGGCGTGGTTGAGCTGACGGTTGCGCTGCATTATTGCTTTAATACTCCAAATGACCGATTAGTTTGGGATGTGGGCCATCAGGCGTATCCGCATAAAGTTCTGACAGGTCGTCGCGAACAAATGACGACGATTCGTTCTAAAAATGGTTTAGCAGCATTTCCAGCCAGAGAAGAATCAGTTTTCGATACATTCGGCGTAGGGCATTCATCAACAGCAATTTCAGCTGGCTTAGGAATGTCGTTAGCACGTCGTTATCAAAATGACCCGTGTGAAGTGGTTTGTATTGTCGGTGATGGGGCAATGACAGCGGGTATGGCATTTGAAGCCATGAACGATGCTGTGGCACATAATGCTGACTTAATTGTTGTGCTCAATGACAATGACATGTCGATTTCTTGTAGTACAGGTGGCTTTGCTAAACATTTGGCTGCAATCTGGGAAAAAGGCCATTTAGTTAACGTTAACGAAGATGGCGAAGCGTATATACAGCCACATCCAAAATGGACGTATAATTCTCGTTTGCATCAATCAGCAACAGATGCAGCCGATAACTTATTTAAAGCAATTGGTTTTGATTACTTTGGTCCCTTCGACGGACATGACGTAAATCAATTGGCTCAAGTATTTAACGCTCTGAAAAAGCGTAAAGGTCCACGTTTAGTACACGTCTATACTAAAAAAGGTAAAGGTTTTATTCCTGCAGAAGCAGATCCGATTACCTATCATGCAATTAGCAAAATTAATGCAACCTCAGCAGGTAAAACACCACCTAAATACTCTGATGTATTTGGTCAGTGGTTATGTGATGAGGCGATCCAAGATGAGCGTCTACTCGCGATTACACCTGCGATGTGTGAAGGTTCAGGCATGGTTCAGTTTGCTAAAGAATTTCCACACAGATTCTTCGATGTTGCAATTGCTGAACAGCATGCTGTGACACTTGCAGCAGGAATGGCTTGTGAAGGTTTAAAACCTGTTGTTGCAATTTATTCGACCTTCTTGCAGCGTGGCTACGATCAGCTTATTCATGATGTTGCATTACAAAACCTTGATGTGACTTTCGGAATTGACCGTGCAGGTTTGGTGGGTGAAGATGGTCCAACGCATGCAGGTGCATATGATTATGCATACATGCGTACAGTCCCAAACATCGTCATCATGGCACCAAAAGATGAAAATGAATGCCGTCAGATGCTTCATACAGCCTATGTCTATAATGGACCTGCTGCGGTACGTTACCCACGTGGTGCAGGTGTAGGTGTGGAAATTCAGCAAGAGTTGACCGCTATTGAATTAGGGAAAGCTGAAATCGTTGCTGAAATCAAGACTACCTGTGAAGAGCAGATAACAATTTTAGCGTTTGGTAGTCGTGTTATGGTTGCCATAGAAGCTGCTGAACAATTTGCACAAAAACATGATGTGGGCGTGCGTGTTGTAAATATGCGTTTTGTGAAACCGCTAGATGAAAAAATTATTCGTGATCTGGCCGAGCACACTCATTTATTTGTCACTGTTGAAGAACATGCTGTAATGGGCGGGGCAGGCAGTGCTGTTAATGAATTTATGGCACAAGAACAAATTGTGAAGCCTATTATTAACTTAGGCTTGCCAGATTTGTTTTTACAACAGGCCTCACATGGGCAAATGCTACAAGATTGTGGGTTAGATGCTAAAGGTATTTTGAACTCAATTGAGCGAGCTTGGCTCAAGTTAAATCAGGTCGTTTAACCCTCAATAAAATTTTTGAAACATTTTCCCCCTAAAAGCGCAGATATTTGCTAAAATATCTGCGCTTTTATGCATTATTCTTTGTCAAAATCTTCAAATTTGTCTAGTGGGTGTTCAATGGAACCTATGGTGGTTATGGCTGCGCGTGCGGCTCAAACAGTTGGTCAAGAGCTTTTAAAAGCGCATCAAAATCGTCATAAACTCGATTTACAAGTTGAAGAGAAAGGCATTGATGGCCCGGTAACACGTGTAGATCGTTATTTAGAACAATTAGCGATTGATACGTTACGTAAAAGTTATAAGAACCATAGCTTCTTAGGTGAAGAATTTGGTCTGCAAGAAGGCAAAGGCCATGATGCAGAGTGGTGCTGGGTAATTGACCCGCTTGATGGCACACAAAACTTTATTAATGGTTTTCCTCATTTCTGTATTTCTATTGCAGTTCAACACAAAGGTGTTACTCAACACGGCGTAATCTACGATCCAGTACGTGATGAGTTATTCTCTGCTAGCCGTGGTCGCGGTGCAGTTATGAATCAACGCCGTATCCGTGCTAATGTAAAAGATACTTTAGAAAATACATTCTTGGCTGTAGGCCATCCTTACCGTGCCAAACGTGCTGGTGAAATCGTATCTTATGCAGAGCAGCACTTCGCATCATTATTAGCAGTTACTCAAGCTGGAGCACAAATTCGTCGTGGCGGTTCAGCTGCTCTAGATTTAGCATATGTAGCTGCTGGTCGTTTTGATGGTTTCTTTGAGCTTGGTTTAAAACCATGGGATATCGCTGCTGGTGAACTTATTCTTAAAGAAGCAGGCGGTGTAGTGGTTGATGCGCGTGGTGGTAATAACTCACTTGAAAATGGTCAAGTACTCGCATGTTCACTTAAACTGCTAAAACCATTAATGCAAACTGTTGTTCCAGCTTGGGATAAAGCTGCAAAATAATTTAGCTTATTATAAATAAAACCCTCTTTAATCAGAGGGTTTTGTGTTTTAAGTAAAGAGTAAATTAAATTAATTCAAGAAATATAAACAAAGTTGATTAAAACAGGTGACTTTTAATTTATTTCTGCTATAATCCGCCAACGCACTTAAATTTCCGTTCATTACCTGAACATTCTGTTCTATTCATTGTAAGCGCACGCTGTCCATAGAGAGGACCATTACTTGCGCCCCAATCGCTCAGCGATTCTTCAGGTTCGGCCGTAATCAAGCGTGCGTTTAGTCCACATCGTCGTTACTCGGATTGCTGCTGAAAAAACGTTTCAGCTAATTTTGCTTTGCCGCTTTTTGCCGATGTCTATTTTTTTGTATTTATTAAAAATGGAGCACCCACAAGGGTGAAACTCTCTATGAGCAAAACTTTTGCCGAATTTTCTTTGCATGAAACCTTACAACAAGCGCTTGAAGGTTTAGGTTTTACTGCCCCGACTCCTGTGCAAGAACAAGCAATTCCTGCTGCTTTAGAAGGTAAAGACCTTCTCGTATCAAGCCAAACTGGCTCTGGTAAAACTGCTGCATTCTTACTCCCAACATTAAATGCTTTAGCTGGTCAAGAGACTGTCGTACCGTTCAAAGACCGTATGAAAGCAGTGACTCAACCGAATATCTTGGTAATTTCACCAACTCGTGAATTGGCACAGCAAGTAAGCCAAGACGCAATTGCACTTGTACGTCACATGAAAGGTGTTCGTATTGCTGCCATTATGGGCGGTATGCCATTTGCAAAACAAATTCAACAATTAAAAGGCGCGCAAGTTGTTGTTGCGACACCTGGTCGTTTACTTGACTTAGTGAATCGTCGTCAAATTAAATTAGATCAAGTAGATGCTTTAATCGTTGATGAAGCGGACCGTATGCTTGACCTAGGTTTCTCTGAAGACTTAGAAGCAATTAGCGAATTAGCGGCTAACCGTAAACAAACATTAATGTTCTCTGCAACATTTGCTGATCGTATCATTCGTCTTGCATCATGCATGATGAAAGATCCTATGCGTATTGCAATTGAAACAGGTCATTCAACCAATACAGATATTACGCAGACATTGCATTGGACTGATGGCTTTGAACATAAGAAAAAATTACTTACCCATTGGTTAAGTGATGAAAACTTAGATCAAGCTGTTGTTTTTGCTAGCACGCAAGAAGATACAGATATGTTGGCAGAAGAACTTGCTGAAGCAGGTCATTCTGTAGTTGCGCTTCATGGTGCAATGCCACAAACAGTTCGTAACCGTCGTTTACGTAGTATTCGTGAAGGTCGTGCAAAAATCTTAGTTGCAACTGACGTTGCTGCTCGTGGTCTTGACGTACCGACTATTTCTCACGTAATTAACTTCGGTCTTCCGATGAAGCATGAAGATTATGTACACCGTATTGGTCGTACTGGTCGTGCTGGTCGTACTGGTCAAGCAATTACTTTAGCGACTTATCGTGAACGCGGTAAGATTCGTGCACTTGAAGAATATTTAGAAGCGCGTTTAAGTGTTTCTGAAATTGAAGGCTTAGAGCCATCTCCACCTCCTGCTCGTTCAGGTCGTGATGGCGGTGGTCGTGGTCGTGGTGGTAATGGCGGTAGCCGTGATGGTCGTCGTAGCGGCGGTGGTTTCGGTGGCGGTCGTCGTTTTGAAGGCGAAAGCAACTTTAAACGCCGTGAAGGTGGTCGTGATGACCGTCCACGTCGTAGCTTCGATGATAAACCACGTGGTGAACGTCCAGCGTTTGGCGGTGAAGATCGTCCGCGTCGCGAGTTCAATTCAGACCGTCCACGTCGTGAAGGTGGTTTTGAAGATCGTCCACGTCGTGAGTTCGGTTCAGATCGTCCACGTCGCGAAGGTGGCTTCAATGATAAACCGCGTTTTGACTCGAATGATGACAACCGTGGTAATCGTGTAGATTATAAACCACGTCGCGAAAGTGGTTTTGGTGACCGTCCAAAACGTAGCTTTGGTGGTGAAGATCGTCCACGTCGTAGCTTCGATGACAAACCACGTGGTGAGCGTCCAGCGTTCGGCGGTGGTGATGATCGTCCAAAACGTAGCTTTGGTGGTGAAGATCGTCCGCGTCGTAGCTTCGATGACAAACCACCGCGTCGTAAATTCGATCGCTAATCAATATTTAGTTTGAAAAAAAGGCCAGTAAAAATACTGGCCTTTTTTATTTTTCAGTTTTGTTATAAACTAACAAAATGTGAATTGGTTCAATTTTTTATTAGATAATGCGTAAAAATAAGCGAAAAGAAACAATAATGGCACAATTGAAGAATCGTTTGATTCAGCGAGGTTTGCCTTATCTTTTTATTGCACTTGTTTTGTGTAATGGTGTTTATTTCGCCTACGCTTTTATAAATGGAAGTTCTGTTGAGCAATTCCAAGCTTCTGAATTGACCTCTTTTTACGAATATACTTCTTCTATTTCTATAAAATAAGTTAGATTTGCTTTTGTTAAAATTACAACAAGTTTGCTAATTTTCAGTGTTATAGTATGCGTGCATAAAAGTGCAGGAACGATTGCCATTATGAATAATAAAACTCCTCTCTCGACTCAACCGCTTATTGAAGTGAAAAACTTGAGTTTTAATCGAGGGGAACGCGTCATTTATGACAATATTAGTTTAAATATACGTCGAGGCCAGATTACGGCCATTATGGGACCTTCTGGTACAGGTAAAACAACTTTATTACGTCTGATTGGTGGACAGCTAGTTCCAGATCAAGGGGAAGTTTTACTCGACGCTAAAGATATTGCCAAAATGTCTCGTCAGGAACTTTTTTCCGCCCGTGCACGTATGGGCATGTTATTTCAGAGTGGAGCTTTATTTACGGACATGTCCGTCTATGAAAATGTAGCGTTCCCAATTCGAGCGCATACAAAGCTTCCTGAAAATCTCATTGCTGAACTGGTTGCATTAAAACTCGAATCAGTGGGTCTACGTGGTACTGAACAATTAATGCCGACCGAACTTTCAGGTGGTATGAATCGTCGTGTAGCATTGGCTCGCGCGATTGCACTTGATCCCGATTTAATCATGTACGATGAACCTTTTGCGGGTCAAGATCCGATTGTAAAAGGTGTTTTGACACGTTTAATTCGTTCATTACGTGAAGCGTTAGATTTAACAACAATTATTGTTTCGCATGATGTTGCAGAAACATTATCCATTGCTGACTACATCTATGTGGTAGCTGAAGGAAAAATTCAGGGAGAGGGTACACCTGAAGAGTTGCAAAAACATGCTTCTCCATTTGTACACCAATTCTTAACAGGTTCGGCAGAAGGACCGGTTGAATACCAGTTTAGTCCTCAAGCTTATTTAAATAACGAGGTTCGTCCATGAATACGATTGCCTGGTTAGGTAGACTCGTTATTGAGCGGATTCGAGGCATTGGTGCTGCGGCACATATGCTATTGCAGATTATTTTTTCATTTCCTACCAAGGGTGGTTTTGGTCGTTTTGGTTACCAAATGCATCGGGTAGGTGTGATGTCCTTACTTATTATTACCGTTTCTGGTTTGTTTATCGGTGCGGTTCTTGGCTTGCAGATGTATAGCATTTTGGTCACTTTCGGTGCTGAGTCGATGTTGGGTACAGCGATTTCGTTAACGCTACTCCGTGAGCTTGCTTCTGTGGTTGCTGCATTGCTATTTGCAGGACGAGCAGGTTCTGCATTGACTGCCGAAATTGGTTCAATGAAGCAAAGCGAACAGCTTGCCAGTATGGAAATGATTGGTGTTGACCCTTTAAAGCAAATCGTATCACCACGTCTTTGGGCAGGTATTGTCAGTTTGCCAATGTTAACTGTGATATTTGCAGCCATTGGTATTATTGGCGGCAAGATGGTCGGTGTTGACTTTTTAGGTGCTGATGAAGGCTCCTTCTGGAGTGGTATGCAAAATACAGTGCGTTTCGGGCATGACATTTTCAATGGCACAATTATTAAAAGTATTGTTTTTGCTTTGATTTGTACATGGGTTGCTGTTTATCAAGGCTATGCCTGTGATCCGACACCAGAAGGCATTGCAACGGCAATGACCCGGACGGTTGTGTATTCTTCATTATGTGTTTTAGGTTTTGATTTCGTGTTGACTGCGGTCATGTTCGGAGGGATTTAATGAAATCACGTAGTAGTGAACTGGCCGTTGGTATCTTTGTTATTATCTTCGGTATTGCATTGTTTTTCTTAGCAATGAAAGTGAGTGGGCTTGTTGGTACTAACTTAAGTGATAGTTATACCATGAAGGCTCAGTTTGATAACGTCAATGGGCTAAAGCCACGTGCTAAAGTAACAATGAGTGGTGTTACAATTGGCCGTGTTGATTCAATTACACTTGATCCGGTTACGCGTTTGGCTACCGTAACATTTGGTTTAGATGGAAAGTTGACAAGTTTCAATCCTGAACAATTAAAAGAAGTTCAGAAGAATGCACTGGAAGAGTTGCGTTATAGCTCAGATTATACTCAAGCTTCTCCAGAGCAACAAAAAGCAATGGAACAGCAACTGACCAGTAACATGACCTCCATCACAAGTATTGATGAAGATGCTTATATAATGGTAGCAACCAATGGTTTGTTGGGTGAGAAATATTTGAAAGTCGTACCTGGCGGTGGTGTGAACTACCTGAAACGAGGCGACACGATTTCAAACACTCAAGGAACTATGGATTTAGAAGATTTAATTAGTAAGTTTATTACTGGTGGTGGGGCTGGTAAAGTTGCTGCCGGTTCAAGCTCAGCAGAAGCGAGTGCTCCTGCAAGCACTAATAAAGATAGTGCTGAAGCCTCATTTGTTGAGTAAAAGATTATTTGAAGGAGTGGTTCCTAGTGAATACGTTGTTTAAACAAACCCTGACAGCAAGTCTTTTGTCTACCATGATTGCAGGTACAGCGTTTGCTGCACCTTCAGAAGCACCACCTGATTTTATCAAGCGTGTTGCTGATGGTTTGATTGCTCGTTTGAAAGCTGATCATGCAAAATTGCAAAGTAATCCAGCATTAGTGAAGAGTATCGTACGTCAGAATTTAGACCCGTATGTTGATTCACAAGCCTTTACACGCATTGTAATGGGTACTTATGCGACAAATCAGTATAGTACAGCGGCGCAACGTGCTCAGTTTGAAACAAACTTCCGTAATACATTAATTGAAAATTACGGTAGTGCATTTGCTAAATATACGAATCAAAGCTATACCATGCGCCCTTACAAGGCAACTGCGGGTAAAAACCCAGTAGTGACCTTGGACTTTAGTCATAACGGCGACAAAATTCCTGTATCTTTCCAGTTAGCTGATAAAGGTACACAATGGAAAATCCGTAATATCAATGTTTCTGGTATTGATTTAGGTTTACAGTTCCGTAATCAGTTTGCTGCAACCGTGAAACGTAATGGTGGCGATTTGAATAAAGCAATTGCAACCTTCCAACCGGATGCAGACGCTGCTGTTAATCAGAACAAACAAAAATAGTAGGTGAAGAGTGGTTCAGTATCTCAACCAACAATTGGTTGTTTCGGGAAAAATTGATTTTGATAATGCGGAACAACAGTATCAAGCAGGTTTAGCTATCATTAAGAAGCAGCAAAGCTTTCCTCTGGTGGTAGATTTAACAGAGCTTGAGCATGGCAGTACCTTGGCATTGGCTGTTTTAGTTCAATGGTTGCGAGTGACTCCACAAAAAGCTGGTTTGCATTTGAAAAATGTACCCGAAAAAATGCTGAAGATCATTCAGGCCTGCCATCTGCAGGAAGATCTACATTTGATCTGATATTCAAGATGTAAAAAAAGCACCTATATTTAGGTGCTTTTTTATGCTTTGGACTAGCATTTTATTACAACGCTTAAATCCATTTTTTCCAGCGGAAATAAATAATAGGGCCAATAAAGAAACCGATAATAATCAGTAAAACGATGATGAAACTGGTCGTACCGTGTGCAAAAGGCAATACATCTGTATTCATCCCGTAGATGCTGGCAATAAGCATGGGAGGGGCCAACATACTTGGTAAAATCGAGAATCGACGAATCGTGTCATTCTGCTCGGTATTAATGAATCCAGACGTCGTATCAAGCAAGAATCGTACTTTTTGGAATAAGAAAGCATCATGTTCTACGAGTGAGCGGACATCTTCACTCAGTTCTCGAATATCAGCATCGTAAATATGACTGCCTAACGCACGTGGACGCGATAAAAAAGTAAGAACACGTCGTAAATCAATTAAACACAGCTGCGCTTTTCCTAGCATATCTTCTTGTTGAGCTAGCCGTGTAATCATGTCATCAAGATCTAGAATTTGTTCACGTTGGTGATTGTTAAGAACCTCTGTCGAGTATTTTTCTAAATCTTTGTGGATATCTTCTAAGATATCCGCAAGTTCATCGAGTTTTGCTTCAAGAAGACCTAATAAAATCCATGTTGGATCTTTATAGTCCATGTCATAGTCATTGCGGCGGGCGCGTGCACGGAAAGCGCGAAAAGCAACTAATTTCTCTCCTCGCATCGTGAAGAGACGGTCTTTATGTAAAATAAATGCGACCGTTTGTACCATTGCTAAAATGTGTGATGAATCTTCTGCGTCACCATCCACTTGATAGTTTTTATTTTTCGTTAAAAAATAAGTACTGATATGCAAAATTCCATCATCATCACGGTAAAATCGTGCAGAGGATGAAATATCTTCAAGCGACTTTAGTGTAGGTAAATTTTGGTCATAGGCATCTAGTACCCATTGTTGCTCTTCTTGCGAGGGTGCAATAAGATCAAGCCAGACTAATTCGGGATGTAGATCAAATCCACCATTGATGGTGGCATCTTCCAGACTTCCGCGTTCTGTGGCATAAAAGGCTTCAAGCATGTGTCTTTTTTCCTCACGCAGTCTGATGGAAATGGATGGGTGTATTTTAGACAAGGATTTGCCGAAAAACACTTGCCAATACGCTATTTTGCAAAAAAAAACTCTATCGATAGTTTAGTTTGTCAGCATGACAGTTCAATAAAACGGTTTTTTACACTATGAATTCAATTTGTATTTTCTGTGGTTCATCTCTTGGTTCAAACCCAATTTTCCAACAAATTGCCAAAATTACTGGTGAGGCTATTGCAAAACAAGGTAAGACCTTGGTTTATGGCGGCGGTCGCTCAGGCTTAATGGGCGTTGTCGCTGATAGTGCCTTGCAAGTAGGTGGACAAGTCATTGGCGTGATTCCTCGTGCTTTGGTCGATCGTGAGTTAGCTCATCCGGGCTTAACCAAATTATATGTGGTCGAAAATATGCATGAGCGCAAAACCAAAATGGCGGACCTCTCCGATGGTTTCATTGCTTTACCTGGTGGTGCGGGTACATTGGAAGAAATCTTTGAACAATGGACGTGGGCACAATTAGGTATACACCAAAAGCCATGTGCTTTCTTAAATGTAGCTGGCTTTTATGAAGATTTACTTAAAATGATTCAAGGGACGGTGGATAATGGATTTAGCCAAGCACGATTCGTTGATAAATTGATCGCATCAGACCAAATTGAAGACATTCTTCAACAATTTGAGCAATATCAGGCTCCTGCTCCAAAATGGACAAATGCAGATGTTCAACCATAAACGAGGTTAAATAAGTGAAAACAATTACGGTCGCTGCTGCAGTGATCTTGAATGAGCAAAATCAGTTGTTGCTTGTGAGAAAGCGTAATACCCATGCTTTTATGCAAGTCGGTGGTAAGCTGGAACCCAATGAGGCGCCAGAGATTACAATGCAACGAGAAATTTTAGAAGAAGTTGGAAGTTCTTGTGTAATTGAGCAATTTCTTGGTCGTTTCGAAACAGCGGCTGCCAATGAGCCAGACCATATTCTGGTCAGTCATTTATATCTTGTTCAGCTCGATCAGGCACCTAAAATTGCAGCCGAAATTGCAGAAATGAAATGGGTTGATTTAAATGATTCAGAAACGCACCTTGCACCATTAACCCGTGAAATTGTTATTCCTTGGTGTGAGCAGCATTTATCTACAGTTTAATCGTTTTAACTGGTCAAAGTTGCCGCTAAACAAGCGGCATGGATAGATGTGCAACCTAATTGTTGAAGTGCTTGACTGAGCGCATGAATAGAGCTTCCCGTGGTTATTACGTCATCAATAATAAGAACACGGCGATAACGCCGTTTTTCTTGAGAAAGCGCAATAAATTGTTGCTCAATATTCTCAAAGCGTTCCAGTCGAGAAAGCCCTTTCTGCGAATGTTCAGCAAGACGTTGTACGGGCTGCCAAACAGGTATTTTTAATTGCTTGCTTAAGATATTGGCGAGTAACAATGACTGATTAAAACCACGTTCAATTAAACGTTGATTCGAAATAGGCATAGGCACAATAGCTTGTACTTTGGGAAATTTTAATTGTTTTAAAATTTCACCTAATAAGATTTGATAATGTAATTTTTGTTCATATTTAAACTGCTGAATGATCCGGCTAACTGGATAAGCATAATCACAGGCCACAAGAACTGATTGATCATTGCGTTGAATTGTTTGTTTAAGCCAAGGTAACTGCTTCCAACAATCCTTACAGAGTGAATGTTTTTCTCGTACACCTGACTCACATAATAAGCAAGGCGAGAGCAATTGAATAAGATACTGTGGGTTTAAGAAACTAAACATACGCGTAGCGAGGTGCTTCCGGAAGCCAACGTTTTAATAATGCATCTGCTTGTTCTGGATAATCCTTTAAGACTTGCTGAGCTACATAATGAGCTTGACTGAGTAAGTGATCATCACGCTCTAAACGAGCAACTCTAAACCCCATATCCCCAGTTTGTTTAGTGCCCAGTAATTCACCTGGTCCGCGTAACTCAAGATCTTTTTCTGCAATCACAAAGCCATCATTACTTTCTCTTAAAATAGAAAGTCTTTCTTGCCCATTTTGAGAAAGAGGCGTTTTGTATAAAAGTACGCAAAAGCTGGCTTGAGCTCCTCGACCTACGCGACCGCGTAATTGGTGTAGCTGAGAAAGTCCTAAACGCTCAGCATTTTCAATGACCATAATAGAAGAGTTGGGAACATCTACCCCAACTTCAATCACTGTCGTTGCGATAAGAAGCTGTAACTCATTATTTTTGAACGCTTGCATGACCGACTGTTTTTCGTCAGCTTTCATTTTGCCATGTACTAAGCCAATATTGAGCTCAGGAAAGCGCTCTTTCATTTCTTGATAGGTGGCTTCTGCTGCTTGAGCATCGAGAGTTTCAGACTGTTCAACCAGTGTGCACACCCAATAGGCCTGTTTCCCATCTCTACAATTCGAAGCAATTCGTTGCAGTACTTCCTCACGACGATCAAGTGGGATCGTAACGGTTTGAATTGGAGTACGGCCTGGTGGCAACTCATCAATAATTGATGTGTCTAAATCGCCATATGCGCTCATTGCTAGTGTTCTTGGAATCGGGGTGGCTGTCATCACGAGTTGATGTGGGGTGAATTGCTCAGCACCTTTATTACGTAAAGCTAAACGTTGGTCTACACCAAAACGATGTTGTTCATCAATGATTACTAGCCCTAATTTAGCGAAGCCAACATTGTCTTGAAATAGGGCATGTGTACCAACAATAAGTTCCGCGTGGCCTTCTTTAATCTGTTGTTCTGCTTGGGCACGGGCTTTGCCTTTTTGTTTGCCAGATAGCCACGCAACTGTAATACCTAATGGTTCAAACCAACGTTTAAAATTCAAATAGTGCTGTTCTGCAAGAATCTCAGTCGGGGCCATTAATGCAACTTGCCAATCGGCTTCTAATGCATGGCAAGCTGCTACAGCCGCAACTAAGGTCTTTCCGGCACCTACGTCACCTTGTACTAGGCGCAGCATAGGTTGGTTCTGCTTTAAGTCGCTCAAAATCTCTTTAGATACACGTTTTTGTGCATTGGTCATTTGAAAAGGTAAAGCTTCTAAAAGCTTTTTAGCTAATATTTTACTGCTTGAGAAAGCTGGGGATGCAATTTGACGAATATAAGCACGGCGATTAAGCAAACTAATCTGGTGTGCAACCAGTTCTTCAAAAATAAGTCGTTGTTGGGCTGGGTGTGAACCTTGGGCCAACTGGAGCATATTGGCATCAACAGGAGGCTCATGAATGTAATACAAAGCCTCTTTAAGCGCATAGCCATTGGTATATTTTTTAGGGAGCAGCTCTGGTAAAGCATCACTATGATGCTTTAAAGCTTGTTTTACATATTCACGTAATTTGGGCTGAGTTAGTCCGTCCGTGCTTGGATAAATTGCTGTAAGCTGGGTCTTAGGTAGAGGCGTATGTTCATGGATGAGCTGAATTTCAGGATGATACATCTCAAGGCCGCGAGCACCTACGCGAACTTCACCAAAAATACGTAAGCGATGACCAGGTTTTATTTTGTCAGTCAGGTTTTTATAAATATGATAAAAGCGTAAGGTGACTTTACCGAATTCATCCTGAACCAAGGCTGCCATAGATTTTCGTTTTCCCGGAGGGAAATCAATTGATCTGACCTCGCCTTCGAGTAAATAGCTACGTCCAACCACAAGTTGATTCATTGGAATAATCGTACTGCGGTCTTCATAATCACGTGGCAGATGAAACAGTAAATCATCTGTGGTAAAAATATTTAGTTTTTCGAGCAGGGCTGCTGAAGCCGATCCAACGCCTTGTAACTGATGGACTGAAGTCATGTCCCCTCAACGAGTTTTCTATGCATATATTATTTATCGGTTATGGTAAAACATCTCAGCGTGTTGCTAAACAACTATTTGAGAAAGAACATCAAATTACCACAATCAGCCGTAGTGTAAAAACGGATAGTTACGCAACCCATCTTGTTCAAGATATCTTTAAACTCGATTTAAGTAAAATCGAACCTATAGATGTTGTATATATTTTACTTTCTCCAAACGAGAGTACGGTTGAGGGCTACCAACATACTTATGTAGATAGTATTGAACCGATTCGAGATGCAATAAAAATACATCCAGTAAAAAAAATAATCGTAGTGTCGTCTACACGGGTATATGGTGAAAATGCAGGGGAGATCATTGATGATTTTAGTGAAATTCAACCAAGTGATGCACAAGGCCATATCTTGCGTAATATGGAGTTGCTTTGGCAGAAATATTATCCAAAACAAAGTGTAATTATTCGCCCAACTGGCATTTATGGCACTTCCATAGCCCGCTTGAAGAAAATGGCTGAAAATAGTCAAAGTTATCCAAATATTCATTATAGTAATCGAATACATATTGATGATTTAGCAAGATTTTTAGCCTTTATAGTCGACTATGAAACTGATCAAGCGAGCTATATTGTCACTAATAATCAACCATTGCCGTTGCATGAAGTTATCGTGTGGTTTCAAAAACAACTGGGATTGCCAAAGTTAACTTTAGAATCGAACCAAACTTCAGGTAAAAGAATTTATGCGAAACATTTGCCTGCAACAGGTTTTCAACTAGAACATCCAATTTGCTTTAATGACTATCTATTATGTTTAAATGTTCATGGTACAAAATAATATTTTGATTAAACTTTAAATAAGAATAGAAATACCTGATGAGGCAACCAAATTGCCGATAAAGATAAAAAGGTTGAAAGTGAAAAAAATATGCTTAGCTCTTATTTTGAGCTTAACAGCCGTCGCGAGTTGGGCCGAGGATCAGGTGTGGTGTGCATATGATCCGATTGGTTCCCAAGGGGATATCACACGTCGTTTAAATGACATTCGGTTATATGCCCAGCAATACCAAGTCAAATTTAAAGTAGTGACCTATCAAAAAGAACAACAGGCCATACAAGCGTTTGATGAAGGTAAATGTTCAGGTTTAGCGGCATCTAATTTTAATACTTATCGTTATAACCAGTTTATGGGGAGCACAGCTGGTATCGGGCTCATTCCTAATAATCGTACTGCTAAAAACCTATTGCAGCTTTTGAATCATCCAACAGTCGAGAAAAGACTAATTTCTAAAGACTATGAAGCTGTAGGCATGATTCCAATTGGCACTGCTTATATGGTCCTAAA
Source organism: Acinetobacter sp. WC-141 (assembly GCF_000313935.1). Taxonomy (GTDB): domain Bacteria; phylum Pseudomonadota; class Gammaproteobacteria; order Pseudomonadales; family Moraxellaceae; genus Acinetobacter. The sequence continues at coordinate 43,322 of NZ_AMSS01000020.1, forward strand.
AAATAAAAAAATCTCTAGAGTTGCTCAATTAAGAAATCAGCGTATTGGCGTGTTACCAAATAATCCACCACAACAAGCATTGGTACGAAGTGTAGGTGCTCAGCCAGTTTATGTTGATTTATCTAATGCGATTTTGCAATTTAAGCAAGACAAAATCGATATTGTCCCGGCCCCAGTGTATGGACTATTACCATATAACTTACAAAAAGAATTTGGTCCAGATGTCCAAGTCATTAACTTTCCCTTGGCATATTTTGGCGTTAATTTAATTATTAAGCCGCAAGCTTACCCTGCTAATTTTGGTCGAAAAATACGAGGATGGTTTGTGCAAAATAGTCAATTACTGACTAACCGCGCAACTCAGTGGGAAAATCATTTACCTGCTTATTATTGGGTGGATGTCTCTTTTTATGAGAAGCAAAGTTATGACGTGATGGTTGCCAAAATACGTAATCAGTACGTGCTTTCAGGTTATTACGATGCTTATTTTGTTCAACTTATGAAGCGTCTGCGTTGTATGGATGATCCACGCTATTTTGAATGCCCAATGCGCTAATAAAATAAAAGGCAACCGAAGTTGCCTTTTATTTTGAGTAAACATCTTAGGATTTTTTACGCTTTAAACGTCGTTTTGCTTGTTGAGATGCCATCGCTTCAAGTGCATCTTTTAGCTCTTCGTCGGTAAAGGTCGTGATGTGTTGCAACATTTGTAAGGTGACTTCATCAAGTACCAACTGTGCGCCAGCAGCCATTTGACGGAAATTATCATCAAACTCGATTTGACCTTGGTCATTGGTGCGAATGTAATTCTGCTGTGTAAGTACTTTTAAGAAGCTTTGGAATAAAGCTTTGTCGAAGAACTCTGGCGAATTAAATTCATATAGAACTGACAAGCGTTGTCCGAGTAAATGACTTAATTCTTCAACCTGTTTAGCAGAAATATTACCTGAACCACGTTGAGTAATGAGCGCAAGCGTCATGTAGTAACGCTCAAGACTTTGCTTAACAGGCGTAGCTAAAACAACAAGCTGATTATGCTCTTCAGTGTTTGGTGCAGAGCTAATCAAGTTACCTTCATCATCTTGCTGAATAAGGTTTGATTGAACCAATGCATTTGCATATTGCTCAATTTGTTCTTTAAGTTCGCTACTCTTCCATTTAAGGAATAACTCTGCTTTCAAGAATGGATACAGGGTGTAGATAACATTGGTTAAATCTGAACGGCTGATTTTTCCATTGTGTTCAACAAGTGATGCAACCAATGAAGGTAAGACAAAGGCGTGCAAAATGTTATTACGGAAATAGGTCAGAAGAACAGCTTGGTTATCTTCAATCGCAATAATATCGCCGAGTGCATGCTGAACTCGTTTAATGAGTTTAAGCTTTAAACCATAAGCAATGATTTCTTTACCAGAAAGGGGGGTAACTTCCATACGTTGGTCATATGGGAAGTTCGATGCTAGATTGCGATAAGCTTCAAGCTGCTTAATACAAATTTCTTCATCCAGCGTATGCTTTGGAGTTGCAAGCAAAATAATAGAAAGTAAAGAGACAGGGTTAATCACCACAGCTCGGTTAATGTTTTCTAAAATTGCATGTGCAGAGCTATTTACTGCATCTGAAACCGCTTGAGGAATTGGGTCGTCATTTTTCTCGATAAAAACGTTTTCTGCATTATGTTGTTTAAGCAGATCATCAAGGAAAACAGGTTCACCAAAGTTCACGTGGACTTTACCGAAAATACGTTCAATTTTTCGTAAGGTTTTCACAATACCAAAAATTGATTCAGCTTCTTTCGGTTTACCTTGCATTTCGCCTACGTAGGTCGAGCCTTCCATCAGGCGTTCATAGCCAATGTAAGTTGGGACAAAGACAATTGGCTTTGTACGACCACGTAAATGACTATGAACCGTCATAGCAAGCATGCCAGTCTTAGGCGGTAATAGACGCCCTGTACGCGAACGTCCACCTTCAATAAAGTACTCAAGTGGCGTGTTACGTGACAAAATACTATATAAATATTCTTTAAATACTGTTGTATAAAGGCCATTGCCGCGGAAAGAGCGGCGAATAAAGAAGGCGCCACCACCACGTAAAAGCTGACCAACGAAAGGCAAGTTTAGGTTATCACCCGCAGCAATATACGGAACCATAAGGCCACGTCGATAAATCACATAAGACAATAATAAGTAGTCAATATGGCTGCGGTGGCAAGGCGTGTAAACCACTTCATAATCTTTTGCCAGTTCACGAACGGTACTGAAGTTATGCACATCTACGCCGTCATAAAGCTGGGTCCATAAGCGCGTTAAAGCAAGATCGGCAAAGCGGACTGCTGAGTGTGAATAATCCGATACGATTTCATTTACATAACCAATCGCACGACGTTCAGCTTCGAGCATACTGACTTTCCCGCGAATACTTTCACGGCGGATTGCTTCTTGAACATCACGAGATTTCACAACCGACTGCATGACATTACGGCGATCCGATAAATCGGGGCCTAAGACCACTTCACGCTGACGATCTAAGTAATCATTTAACGTACTTACAATATAAGTGGCTGGCGAAAGATTTGGATAATGCTGTTGAGCGTATTCAACTAGTTCACGTAATGATTGTGGCTCATGAAACTCTAAATAAGATTGGCGGCCATGTAAGCCAATGTTGACCAATTGCTTAACGGTGCTTGGTGTAGCCCATGTGTCTGAAAATAAGAGCTTAAACCAAGAGTCTTCTTTATCTGGTGAGCGGCCCCATAAAACAGTAACCGGAACAAGCTCTATATCAAGTTCAGGATTTTCTTGTAAGACTTCAATCAGTTTTAATAAGCGTGGTGGAAAAGCATGAGGAGGAGGATTCAGTAAATTATTTTCATCATTGTGCTGTAAAAATAAAACTGATGCTTTTTCCTGATGACTCCCAACAACTAATGGGTCTAACGCAGGTTTTAAATTTAAACGACGCGTTTCCCCATCAACTACCAAAGCATTGCTTCGAGAGTGGTTTTGTAAGACATAGCACACCACTTTCTGGCGGTCAGTCTTTGCTTCTGTTGTTTCTGATACTGGTTCAGTAGGAACTTCCCCAAGAACATGTGGTGTTACCACGAGGTCAAGTAGCTTACTCGAAAGCCGACGATACATTTGACCAAACCCACTCTTGGACATAAGAACTCCTACTTCTTAAAGACAAATCCCAGCACCAAATGCGGAGGGTAATTATTTTGAGGCATTTATTGAAAAAAACAATATGCTAATAGCTTATAAATTATAATGCTTTTGGCATATTTTATCGTTAAAAATCGTATTTTTAGCTGTTATATAAGCAATGTTCGTCAGAAGTTGACTGATTGTTCCATGTTCAAATAGTTTTTTATGGCACAATAGATTCTACACATCTGTCCTTTAATACGATTTTTTACCTGAAATATGAAGGTATCTCTCATGAATGCGTTAACCCAAGAACTAGTCGAGCTTCTCACTTTAGAAAAGCTAGAAGAAAATATTTACCGTGGCATGAGCCGTAATCTTGTCGGTAAACGTGTCTTTGGTGGACAAGTTTTGGGTCAGGCTTTACGCGCAGCATCTTATACAACTGATCGTCCAGCGCATTCTTTGCATGCATATTTTTTGTATGGCGGCGATATTAATGCCCCAATTATCTATGAAGTAGACCGTTTACGAGATGGGAAGAGTTTTGTAAGTCGTCAAGTTCGTGCGATTCAGCATGGTCGAATAATCTTTTCAGCGATGGTTTCTTTTGCTAATCCAGAAGAAGGTTTGAATTACCAACATCAAGAACCTGAGTATCCTGCACCAGAAACGCTTAAATCTGAAAATGAGCTGAAACAGGGTATTTTAAATTTTGTTCCTGAAAATGTTCGTGCTAGTTTCATGCGTGAGCGTCATGTAGAAATTCGCCCAATTGATCCGGTAAATCCATTTCAACCGCAACCAGAAGCTCCCTATAATGCGCATTATATTCGCACGCATGACCGTATTCCAAAACAATTAGATGATATTGCCTTACATCAAGCGATTGTTGCGTTTTATTCAGACTTTACCTTAATGACAACGGCTTTAAGACCGCATGGGTTGAGTTATATTTCTCCAAGTTTGCAATGTGCAAGTATTGATCATGCAATTTATTTCCACCGTCCGCTGCGTGCAGATGAATGGATGCTTTATGACATGGAAGCCACGGTGAGTGCGGCTTCAAGAGGTCTAAATTTCGGTCGCATGTGGCAAAATGGCCAACTTGTATGCAGTACTGTACAAGAGGGTTTAATTCGTTTGCGGGAAATTGAAACCCAATAGACCTCTTAACAGAGCCATCTAATCAGATGGCTTTTTTATTTTTAATGGGAACGATGTGACAAAAAATTGCTCGAATGAAAAGCAACCTCATGTCATATTGTAAACAGGTATGCCAACTGAAAAAAATAATGCTGATATGAACTTAAATACACAAATTCTGATTGCCGCCATATTAGGTTTAGCCTTTGGTTTCCTACTCACCATGTATCCAGATACAGCTTTTGTAAAGCATAGTTTATATGGGCTTGGAATATTAAGTAGTGTTTTTATTGGGCTTCTTAAAATGCTTTTGGTGCCTTTAATTTTTAGTTCGATTGTTGTGGGGGTATCAAATCTACAAGCAGGCGGACAGTTAGGGCCAGTCTGGAAAATCACATTTTTATGCTGTTTAACCACAACAACTTTAGCCCTAATTCTAGGTATTAGTTGTGCTCATTTGTTTGAGGTTGGGCGTGGCATAGATATTTCTATTTTCCAGACATCCATGCAAAACTATCAAGCACCAGATAGCTTAAATCCTGCAAGTTTTTTCACTAATTTTATTCAAAATACTTTAATCAACCCATTTAAAGCGTTTAGTGATGGTAACGTATTGGCCGTTGTGGTCTTTGCCTTATTTGTTGGCGTGGCTTTAGTGCAGGGTGGAGAGCGTTTCAAAAGTATTCGTCTATTGAGTCACCAGTTTTTTGAAATGATGATGATGCTCGTTGGCTGGGTAATGAAGCTAGCGCCATTGGGTATTTTTGCTTTATTAGCAAAGCTAATGGCAACCGAAGACATTTCAGTATTAAGTCGTTTGGCTGAGTTTGCGGTCGTTGTAACAGGTACAACCATTTTTCATGGCGCTGTTGTTTTACCACTACTGCTCTGGATCTTTGGTCGCATGAGCCCTTGGACTTTTTTCAAAGGAACACGTACAGCGTTAATTACAGCATTTGCAACGAGTTCTAGCTCTGCGACGATGCCGCTTAGCATGAAGTGTGCACAAGAAAACTTAGGCGTTCGCCCTCAAACAGCGGGATTTGTTATCCCACTTGGCACTCAGCTTAATATGGATGGTACTGCTTTATATGAGGCGGCAGCTGCACTGTTTGTCGCAAATTTGGTAGGACTAGATTTAAACCTGACACAGCAAATTATCGTGTGTTTAACGGCAATGATCGCATCACTTGGTGCACCTGGAATCCCAAGTGCTGGCATGGTAACTATGATTATGGTTTTACAGTCGGTGGGTTTACCAGCCGAGGCAATTGCCATTCTACTGCCGATTGACCGCTTACTAGATACAGTAAGAACGGTGGTAAATGTGCAGGGTGACATGATGATTAGTGTTGTTGTAGATCGTTATACGAAAGATAAAGATATCAGTGTCTAATATCTCGAAATAAAAAAAGCAGGATTTAAAATCCTGCTTTTTTTATTTTAAGCAGCTTGAAGTTCTGCTCTTTTTGCTGCTGGAGATTGCGATAAATAGCTAACGGCATCTTCAGTGCTACCTTCTTTGACCGGATCATACCAAGGCATGAGGTAATCAATTTGTTGGGCAATTAGCCAGATTGGGTTTGGTAGAACCTGATTATCTTTTCGGCTAATTTTGTACCATTCTAAAGCGACCCATACTGGGAAAAATCTAGATTTAGCGGCATCTGAAAAGCGTGGATCTTGTTTCATGATGTGTGCAGCGCCGTCTACCCATAAACCAAGTACCAGCACAATCACGGCAAGGCTTAAATAGTAGCGTGGAATATAGCCACCACCAAGATGACGATATAAATCAAATGCTACAGTACGGTGTTCAATTTCTTCTGAACCATGCCATTTAACCAGATCGACCATTTCAGAGTCGGCACCTAATTCTTCCCAACGCTTGTTATATAGCGCATATTTACCTAACACGCAGGTCATATGTTCAACAGTGGCAACAACGCCTAAGCGGAATAAATCCCACTGACCTTGTAAAAAATTTGGAACTTCTTTATCAAAAGGTTTATCTGCTAAAGCTGTCGTAAATAAATAGTTCATAATGTCCAGATTTCTCTGGATATCAATATTACGGACGCTTAAATACTCTTTGTTTGCAGAGGTGTGTGCATTGGCATGCATAGCTTCCTGACGGATAAATGCCTGTACATCCTGTTTAAGTTTTTCATCTGTGATTTGCGGTAAGACCTTATTATACAAACGGCAAAACCAGAACTCTCCAGCAGGCAAGATATTATTAATTTCATTAATAAAATAACTTGCGAAAGGCTGATTAGGAATCCAGTCGACAGGGGTTTCTTTCCAGTCAAATTTCACTTTACGTGGAAGAATTTTATAATCAATAGAAGAACCTAAAGCCTTGTTCTTCAAAAAAGATAACAATTTCATCATTTAGTCCTGATTTTTAACTCGATGAAGTTATAACGAGTATAAAAAAAGCCCCTACATTTGTGTTTAGCAATAGGGGACAATTGAATATAAATTTAATGAAAAAATTGTATCTGTGAGGATAATTTAGCTTTCAGCATCTTCATCTGTCGCTTCAGGGATTGAATCGACATCAAATTCTGGCTGTTGATCAAGCGTAAAATGTAGACGTCCACCCATGACACTTGCAAGTTCTTCCAAACCTAATTTGTTAAGTGAAGAGAAAAGCTGAATGGAAAAATCAAGCTTCATTTTTTTAAGTTGTTGTTTAACTTCAAGCAATACTTTATTTGCAGGACCACGATTAAGTTTGTCTGCTTTCGTTAAGAGTATATGAACAAATAGATGACGCGAATAAGCCCACTCTAGCATCATCATGTCAAAATGCTGTAGAGGATGGCGAATATCCATAAGTAAGACTAAGCCTTGTAAGCTTTTACGGTGAATTAGATAGTTTTCTAATTCCTTTTGCCACACCTTTTTCATATCTTCAGGTACAGCTGCATAACCGTAACCTGGAAGGTCGACTAAACGCTGATCGGGGTTACCTAGACTAAAGAAGTTAATCATCTGAGTACGGCCAGGCTTTTTAGAAGCACGGGCAAGTTGTTTCTGATTAGTTAATGCATTAATCGCGCTAGACTTACCAGCATTTGAGCGTCCTGCAAAAGCAATTTCGTAGCCACTATCTTCAACACAAAGTGCCAATTTCGGTGCACTCATTAGAAACTCAGCTTGGCGTAACCAGTTTAGAGATTGCACAGCATAGGCTGTGATCGCTGGATCTGGTGCTTTTTCATAGCTGATCTTTTGCTTGGGTGCGAGTCTGGCTTTGGTGTCTTTCGATTTTTCACTACGACGCATAAAAAATAACTTTTTAAATGAGAGGGCTCGCGCCTAGTATAAAGGAGCTTGGGTATTCTTGCTAATTTTCAATAAATCAACTTATGAAAATCAATAGAAGTTAGATTTCTAAAAAGGCAATAGGGGAGTTAGCAGGAGCAGATTTTGATTGCTGCAAAACTTCTCCGAGTGTGTATTGGTCTAGGCTTTGATAAAAGCTCTCTAGAGCTTGATCTAAAATACCTTTTAAACCACAGTGACTGCGTAATACACAAGGTGGTGTATTGCACTCAACGATTTGATTGTCACCTTGTAATATTCGAACAATTGAACCCAAATTGGAGTTAAGTGCATCTGGATTTAAGCGAATTCCACCGCCTTTTCCGCGAATGGTAATAATCCATTCTTGTTTGCCCATAAAGTGAACAACTTTAACCAGATGGTTTTGTGAAACATGCAAATCTTTCGCGATTTCTGCAATCGTGTAGGGTGCATCACTTGGGCGAGCAACATACATTAATATTCGTAATGCATAATCGGTAAATTTATTAAGCTGCATGATCACCAAAAATGGAAGAGAAAAAGGATGATCATCTTAGCCTGAAAGTTTAAATAAGAAAACTTTCAGGCAAGAGGTTTTTACATTACAGCGTTAAAGGAGCTGAAACCTGTACTTGATCGCCCACTCTATAATGTTCAAGCAAGATGTTTGAAACTGAAAATTCAGTATGGTTTTCTTCAGGTTGAACTTCAAAATGATATGAGTTGTTTTCTTGAGCTTCTGTAAATTTAAATGCTTTAGGTTGTTCAAGCTGCTCATTTGGAACTTGCACTTTAACAGAAATAAAAGCATTTGCAGGACTGGTTAGTACTTCTTCATGGTCAGTTGCTTTTAAGGTGAAACGTTTACCAGATTCAAGAGGATCGATTTGTGTAATTTCAAATGAGCGCCAGCCTGCCCATCCACCTTTTAAGCTCTCAAGTTGCTCATATTTTTGTTTTTCAACGCCAATCAAGATATCTGCTAATTGTAGATAAGCTTGCTTCCACGCTTCGATAAGCTCTGATTCAAATGGAACATTGAGTACTTCACTAATTGAATGAAGTAGGTTGTCACCAACAATTGCATATTGATCAGGTTGAATATCCAAGCTCACATGTTTAGTAGTGATACGTTCAACAGCTTTGGCTAGAACAGTAGGGTTCTCAATATTTTCTGCATAAGCAAGAACTGCAGCTGCAAGCGCACGCGGCTGACGTAAGCTCGTTTGGTCATCTAAGTTAAAAACATTTTTTAATTCGGGATTGTTATTAAGCATACGCTTATAAAAGTAGGTGGTCAGCGTAACACCGTGTTCACGTAAAACCGGTACAGTAGATTTAACAAGTTCAATTTGTTGTGGAGTCATGGCTAGACCTTATTTATCTGGCTATATAAGATGTATTTAAAATACATCTTTAAAAAAGTAATGGCAATAGCTTTTCGAGAAAAACCATAAAAAAATTAGGGAATATAAAATTCCCTAATTTAAAAGTGATATATAGTTAAGAAAGTTATTTGCCAAATAGTGAACCAAGCAGACCTCTCACTAATTTTTGACCTGTACTCCCGCCCAAACTTCGTGCCGCACTTTTTGCAAAAGTACCAACAATATCTTGCGTAAGCTTAGCTCGTTCACGTGCAGCTCGTTCTTCTTCTTTTAATTGTTCGCGTGCCAAGCGCTCTTGTTCCTTTGCTTGCTGTTTTGCTAAAGTTTCTTGCTCTTTTTCCTGCTGTTTAGCAAGTTCAGCACTTTGTTGTTGCTGTTCTCGTTCAGCGACTTTATTTTGTAGCATTTCATAGGCGCTATCACGATCTACAGCCTGTTCGTAAATGCCAGCAACAATACTTTGAGCAATAATGTTCTTTCGCTCTTCTGGTGTAATTGGGGTAAATGAAGAGTAAGGCGGCATCACCCAGCCACGTTCTACAATTTGTGGAGTACCTTGCTCATCTAGGCAGCTAATGAGTGCTTCACCAACACCAAGTTCAGTAATCGCTTCATCAACTTTAAAGTTTGGATTGGCTCGGAAAGTATCTGCTGCGGTTTTTACCGCTTTCTGATCTTTAGGGGTAAATGCGCGTAGGGCATGTTGAACGCGATTACCAAGTTGACCCAGAACACTTTCAGGTAAATCAAGTGGGTTTTGAGTAATAAAATAGATACCCACACCTTTAGAACGAATTAAACGAACAACTTGTTCAATTTTGTCTTGAAGTGCTTGGCTGGCATTGTCAAACAACAAGTGAGCTTCATCAAAGAAAAACACAAGTTTGGGTTTGTCTAAATCACCCACTTCTGGAAGCTGTTCAAATAGTTCTGAAAGCATCCATAAAAGGAAAGTGGCATATAGCTTAGGTGTATTCATGAGCTTGTCAGCAGCAAGAATATTAATGTAGCCATGTCCATTTGCATCGGTTTGAATGAAATCTAAAATATTTAAAGCAGGTTCGCCAAAAAACTGCTCTCCGCCTTGATCGGCAAGAGCCAGCAAATTGCGCTGAATAGCACCTAGGCTTGCTGGAGATAAATTGCCATATTCGGCTTTGAACTCGGCTGCATGTTCACTGACAAAAGTGATCATGGCTTTTAAATCTTTAAAGTCGACTAAAAGTAAACCTTGGTCATCTGCAATACGGAATACAGCAGAGAGCACACCCTCTTGTGTATCATTTAAATTGAGCATACGAGCCAATAAAATTGGCCCAATCTCAGAAATGGTGGTACGAATAGGATGGCCTTGTTGGCCGAACAAATCCCAAAAAACGACAGGATTTGCTGCGAAAGGAACGCTATCAATCTGCAAAAGCTTGAGTCGTTCATTAAACTTATCAGAAGCTTCGCCTGCTTTTGCAAGGCTTGAAACATCACCTTTTGCATCGGCAAGAAATACAGGAACGCCAATTCGAGAAAAACTCTCTGCTAAAACTTTCAAGGTAACTGTTTTACCTGTACCTGTAGCACCTGCAATTAGTCCATGACGATTGGCAAACTGGGAAAGCAAAACAATTTCTTTTGATGTGTCATTAATATTTTTAGCAATAACAATCGGTGTACCCATATATTTTTATCCTTTGGTTCGAGCCACTATAATGTTGTCGTTTTACAGCTGTTTCAGTGCATTTTCGATATCTTGAATTAAATCTTGCGGATCTTCTAGTCCTATACAGAAGCGAACCAATAATCCTTGTTGTAAATGTGTATTCTCAAGTTTTCGCATCATTTTTAAATCATATAGCATGATTAGACTAACTGGTCCCCCCCAGCTAAAACCAAGTTTAAATAACTCTAATGCATCGCAGAAACGACGTACTGCTGTAATGTCATAATCCGGTTTAAAAATAACACTGACTAAGCCAGCACTTTGACCGCTTGCGCAGATCTCTTGCCAATATTGGTGGCCTGGGGCGCTCTCATCACTTGGGTGTAGAACTTGTGAAAATTGAGGTTGGCCTTTTAGCCATTTAAGTAAAGTTTGAGCATTGGTTGACTGTTGTTTATAACGTAAAGACATATGAGCCAGACTACGTTGGACTTGAGCTGCATCGTCTCCAGAGACTGCAATACCTAAAATGGCATGTGTACGGAACAGGCGATGATGAAGTTTCTCATCACGAGTTACAATGCTGCCCATTAATATGTCACCGCCACCGCTCGGATATTTGGTGAGTGCATGGACGGTTAAGTCGACTGATAGATGTTCATCAGAAAAATCAAAAGCATTAAATGCTAACCCAGCTCCCCAAGTGTTATCTAGGGCTGTTAATACACCGTGTTTTTTGGCTTTTTTGACTAGACTCTTAAGATCAGGAAATTCTAGAGTAACTGAGCCTGCTGCCTCTAACCACAATAGTTTGCTTCTTTCGGTTGGTTGAAAGCTTGAAGCGTCAATAGGATTGTACACTTTGACAATAACGCCATATTGATTTTGCAGATGATTTAAATGCTCAAGGTTTGGTCCATAAATGTTGTCTGGTACCCATACTTCATCATTCGTGCTTAAAAATGCTGAGTTCACAACATTAATTGCTGATAAACCACTCGGTGCAAGCAAACAACGCAATCCACCTTCAATTTGCGCAATATTGTCACCTAAGGTGAAGGTTGTGGGGGTACCATGCGTCCCATAGCTATAGTCATAAGGGTCAGTCCAATGGCGATCAAAAAGGTGCGAAGTTGATTTAAAAATAATAGTTGATGCACGAAATAAGGGTGGTTGCACTGTTTCGATAAATTGCGGAGCCTTTCTTTGTGCATGAATGAGGCGAGTCTGGAAGTCGTTATGCTTTTTCATAGTGCGTTGCATTTTAGATAATAAAGTTAGATTAAGAGAAATTTATATTCTTCGCTAGATTTACGAAGTTTTATAAGACGTTTCGTTACAGTAGACCCATAAAATAAAAACTTGGCTTTATTTTTGCAAAGACCACTACAACATTCTAACAACAATAGGTTTAAGCGCATGAAGTCGCATTTACGTGTTCACTATTTTCAACATATCGCGGGTGAGGGATTTGGAAGTTGTTACTCATTTTTAAAAGCCCACCACGCCACCATTAGCTCTACGGAGTTTTTTGCACTTCCAGTTGATCGATCACTTGAAATAGAAGCCTTGCCCAGAATCGAAGAGGTTGATTTATTATTGGTCATGGGTGGAACCATGAGTGTAAATGATGAGGCAAATTTTCCATGGCTAAAGATAGAGAAAAGGTGGTTACGCCGTTATTTAGCAGCAGGAAAGCCGGCTATTGGTCTTTGTTTGGGCGGGCAGTTAATTGCTAATGCGTTAGGGGCCGCGGTGAGCCGTAATCGCTATCAGGAACTTGGATGGTCAACGGTTCAGAGGGTGGCAAATTTACCTCAAGAAAGCTTTCCGTTACCTGAAAAGATAAAGGTTATGCAGTGGCATAGTGAGACATTTGAAATACCTAAAGGCGCTATACACTTAGCTGAAAGTCAAGCTTGTCGCAATCAAATGTATCAGATTGGAAAAAATGTGTTGGGTTTTCAGTTCCATCCGGAGATGACACCAGCAACTTTAGCACTACTCCTTGAAGATGAAGAAAAATTGTCTGTTTTTGATGGAGAAGGAGAATATGTTCAATCTACCAATGAACTACAGTATTCAGAAGCACAAAAATTTGAGCAAGGTAATCAACTCCTCAATAAAGCGATTGAATTTGTAATAAATGCCTAGATGAACTTTGAATGCTCGGTTAAAGCAGGTTTTATAGAGAAAATAGAAAAAGAGAATTGCATAAGACTTAAACAATCGTTATAATGGGCGACCCTCAAAAGGAGGGGCATTTGCTGCGAAGAAAGTGGTAAATGTGCATTACAGTCGTGGCATCGATCATGACCTTAGTGATTTTCACTGCCTTTGACACTTACCGATAGGTGAGATGCGTCAAGGGTGATTCTTTATATGTTTGGCTTGGAGTTTACTGGTATGTCTAACCAGAGAATTCGTATCCGTTTGAAGTCTTTTGATCATCGTCTGATTGATCAATCTGCTCAAGAGATCGTAGAAACCGCTAAGCGTACTGGCGCACAAGTTTGTGGTCCAATTCCGATGCCTACTCGCATCGAACGCTTCAACGTTCTTACTTCACCGCACGTTAACAAAGATGCGCGTGACCAGTACGAAATCCGCACCTATAAACGTTTGATCGATATCGTTCAACCTACAGATAAAACTGTTGATGCATTGATGAAATTAGATCTTGCGGCTGGTGTTGATGTTCAGATCGCTTTGGGTTAAGGCTTTCGGTTGATTAACTTTCAAGTTAATTAGGCCGCTTTTTTAGAGGTTTATGCACATGGCTATTGGTTTAGTCGGTCGCAAATGTGGTATGACTCGCATCTTTACAGATGCAGGTGTTTCTGTACCTGTTACAGTCATCGAAGTCGATCCAAACCGCATTACGCAAATCAAAACACTTGAAACTGATGGTTATCAAGCAGTTCAAGTAACTACTGGTGAACGTCGCGAATCTCGCGTAACTAACGCTCAGAAGGGCCACTTTGCGAAAGCTGGTGTTGCTGCTGGTCGTTTAGTTAAAGAGTTCCGTGTTACTGAAGCTGAGCTTGAAGGTCGTGAAGTTGGCGGTACTATTGGTGTTGATTTGTTCACAGTTGGTCAAGTAGTTGACGTAACTGGTCAATCAAAAGGTAAAGGTTTCCAAGGTGGTGTTAAACGTTGGAACTTCCGTACCCAAGACGCTACTCACGGTAACTCAGTTTCTCACCGTGTATTAGGTTCTACAGGTCAAAACCAAACTCCTGGTCGCGTGTTCAAAGGCAAAAAAATGGCTGGTCACTTAGGTGATGAACGCGTAACAGTACAAGGTCTTGAAATCGTATCTATTGACGCTGAACGTTCTGTTTTAGTTGTTAAAGGTGCAATTCCTGGTTCAACTGGCGGTGACGTGATTGTACGTCCTACCATCAAGGCCTGAGGGGAAATACCGTGAATTTGAAAACTGTTTCCGGCTCTGCTGTTGAATTGTCTGAAGTTGCTTTCGGACGTGAATTTAACGAAGCTCTTGTACACCAAGTTGTTACTGCTTACTTAGCAGGTGGTCGTCAAGGTACTCGTGCTCAGAAGTCACGTGCAGACGTTTCTGGCGGTGGTAAAAAACCATTCCGTCAAAAAGGTACTGGTCGTGCTCGTGCGGGTTCTACTCGTAGCCCTATCTGGGTTGGTGGCGGTAAAACTTTTGCTGCTCGTCCACAAGATTGGTCTCAAAAAGTAAACCGCAAAATGTACCGCGGTGCAATGCAATGTATCTTAGCTGAACTTGTTCGCCAAGATCGTCTTGTATTAGTTGAAGAGTTTGCTATTACAGCTCCAAAAACTAAAGAATTGCTTGCTAAGCTTGGCGATTTAAATGCCGCTCGTGCATTGATCGTTACTGAAGCTGTAGATGAGAACTTATATCTTGCAGCACGCAACCTTCCACATGTAGATGTGGTGGATGCAACTGCAATCGATCCTGTAAGCTTGATCGCGTTTGATAAAGTTGTGATGTCTGTAGCTGCTGCTAAGAAAATTGAGGTAGAACTCGGATGAACAACGAACGTATCTATCAAGTCCTTAAAGGACCAGTCTTCTCAGAAAAGGCACAAGTTTTAGGTGATACTGTTGGCGTTCAAGTATTTAAAGTAGATATCAATGCTACTAAACTTGAAGTCAAAAAAGCAGTTGAAAAACTTTTTGGTGTAGAAGTTGTTAAAGTTAACACTACTATTACTAAAGGTAAAACTAAGCGCTTTGGTAAAACATTAGGACGTCGTTCTGATGTTAAAAAAGCATACGTCACCCTGAAAGCCGGCCAAGATGTTGAAATGGCTGACTTGGGCGATACCGCTGAAAGCGCAGCGGAATAAGGACGAAAATTATGCCGATTCAAAAATGTAAGCCAACGTCTCCAGGACGTCGCTTTGTAGAGAAAGTGGTTCATGATCACCTTCACAAAGGCGCGCCTTACTCACCGTTGGTTGAAGCAAAAAAACGTACTGGTGGTCGTAATAATAACGGTCACATTACAACTCGTCACGTTGGTGGTGGTCATAAGCAACACTATCGTATCGTTGACTTTAAGCGTAACAAAGACAGCATTCCAGCTGTTGTAGAGCGCATTGAATACGATCCTAACCGTACAGCACATATTGCTTTGTTGAAATATGCTGATGGTGAGCGTCGTTATATCATTGCACCTAAAGGCTTACGTGCTGGCGATAAAGTACAATCTGGTAACGATGCTCCAATTCGTCCAGGTAACTGCTTGCCACTTCGTAACATGCCGATCGGTTCTACACTTCATAACGTTGAACTTAAAATTGGTAAGGGTGCGCAATTAGCGCGTTCTGCTGGTGCTTCTGTTCAGTTGTTGGGTCGTGATGGTTCTTACGCGATTGTTCGTCTTCGTTCAGGCGAAATGCGTAAAATTCATGTTGAATGCCGCGCTGTAATTGGTGAAGTTTCTAACCAAGAAAACAACCTTCGTTCATTGGGTAAAGCTGGTGCTGCGCGCTGGCGTGGTGTTCGTCCTACCGTACGTGGTATGGCGATGAACCCAGTTGATCACCCGCACGGTGGTGGTGAAGGGCGTAATAAAGGTATTCAACCTGTAAGCCCATGGGGTCAAAAAGCTAAAGGGTACAAGACACGTACCAATAAGCGTACGACTAAGATGATTATTCGCGACCGTCGCGTCAAGTAAAGGAATCTGACTAATGCCTCGTTCTCTGAAAAAAGGCCCATTCGTCGATGCGCACTTGTTCGCTAAGGTTGAAGCGGCTGTTGCTAGTAACTCTCGCAAGCCGATTAAAACTTGGTCTCGTCGTTCGATGATCCTTCCAGATTTTGTTGGTTTAACAATTTCTGTTCATAATGGTCGTAATCACGTTCCAGTAATTGTTACTGAGCATATGGTTGGTCATAAACTCGGTGAATTCGCGCCAACTCGTACCTATCGTGGTCACGGTGTTGACAAGAAGTCTAAACGTTAATAGGTGTCATGATGGAAGTAACTGCTAAATTACGCGGTGCCGCTATCTCGGCACAAAAGGCACGTTTGGTTGCAGATCTTATTCGCGGCAAATCTGTTGCGCATGCTTTAAATATTTTAAACTTCAGCAATAAAAAAGCTGCTGTTTTAGTAAAAAAAGCATTGGAATCTGCGATTGCAAACGCTGAACACAATAACAGTTTAGATGTTGACGATCTTAAAGTTTCTACGATTTACGTTGATGAAGGTGTTAGCCTTAAACGTATTATGCCACGTGCTAAAGGCCGTGCAGATCGTATTACGAAGCGTACTTGTCACATCACCGTTAAGGTAGGGGTTTGATATGGGTCAGAAGGTTCATCCAATCGGTATCCGCCTAGGTGTTGTGAAACGTCATAACGCTAACTGGTATGCGAGTCCGAAACAATACGCTGAATACTTGCTTAAAGATCTTCAAGTTCGTGAGTTTTTAACTAAAAAACTTAAGAATGCGATGATCAGCAACATTCTTATCGAACGTCCATCAGGCGCTGCTAAAGTAACAATTAGCACAGCTCGTCCTGGTATCGTAATCGGTAAAAAAGGCGAAGATATTGAGAAATTACAGCGTGAACTTACCAGCATTATGGGTGTTCCTGCGCAAGTAAGTATCAATGAAATTGATCGCCCAGACTTAGATGCGCGTTTAGTTGCTGAAGCAATCGCTTCTCAATTAGAAAAGCGTGTAATGTTCCGTCGTGCTATGAAGCGTGCGGTTCAAAACACTATGCGTGCTGGTGCTAAAGGTATCAAAGTTGAAGTGTCTGGCCGTTTAGGTGGTGCAGAGATTGCTCGTACAGAATGGTATCGTGAAGGTCGTGTACCTTTACATACATTACGTGCAGACATTGACTATGCGACTGTGCGTGCAGAAACAACTTACGGTACGATTGGTGTTAAAGTTTGGATTTTCCGTGGTGAGATTTTAGGTGGCATGAAACAAGTCATGAACCCTGCTCCTGCTGAAGATCGTCCAGCTAAACGTGGTCGTGGTCGTGGTGAAGGTCAAGAGCGTCGTGGTCGTCGCGGTGACCGTGCTGCTGACAAGGGAGAATAATCCATGTTGCAACCTAAACGTACCAAATTCCGTAAGGTGCACAAAGGCCGTAATACTGGTCTAGCGCATCGTGGTAGTACAGTATCATTTGGTTCGATTGCAATTAAAGCAACTGAACGTGGTCGTATGACTGCGCGTCAGATTGAAGCTGCACGTCGTACTATTAGCCGCCGTATTAAGCGTGGTGGTAAAATCTTTATTCGCGTATTCCCGGATAAACCAATTACTCAAAAGCCTCTTGAAGTGCGTATGGGTAAAGGTAAGGGTAGCGTGGAGTACTGGGTTTGCCAGATCCAACCAGGTAAGATCCTGTACGAAATTGAAGGTGTGAACGAAGAATTAGCGCGTGAAGCATTTGCTTTAGCTGCTGCTAAACTTCCGTTTAAAACCACTATCGTGACTCGGACGGTAATGTAATGAAAACTAAAGATTTACGTGAAAAGTCGGTAGAAGAGTTGAAAGCTTTGCTTGATGAGCAACAGCTTAACCAATTCCGTCTTCGTATGGCGAAAGCAACTGGTCAGTTGGGTAAATCGCACGAAGTGCAAGTTGCTCGTAAGACAATTGCTCGTATTAAGACACTCCTTACCGAAAAACAGGGGAACGGACAATGAGTGAAAAAACAGTCCGCACGTTAACCGGCAAAGTCGTAAGTGACAAAATGGATAAATCTATTGTTGTTCTTATTGAACGCCGCGTTCAACACCCGTTGTATGGCAAGTCAATTCGCCGTTCAACTAAGTTACACGCTCATGATGAGAATAACGTCGCTAAAATTGGTGATGTTGTGACAATCAAAGAAAGCCGCCCAATTTCTAAAACTAAAGCTTGGACTTTAGTGGAAGTAGTTGAAGCAGCTGCTGAGTAATTCGACGTTCTTGTTGCATCATCGGTCAATTTCGAGTACTCTTTGAGCCTTTCGAAATTGTGACCGGTGATGCTCGGTTTTGGAGTAGGGCAATGATTCAAACCGAAACTATGCTCGACGTAGCAGACAACAGTGGTGCTCGCCGCGTACAATGTATTAAAGTACTTGGTGGTTCACATCGTCGTTATGCTTCTGTTGGCGACATTATTAAAGTTACTGTAAAAGAAGCAATCCCACGCGCACGTGTTAAAAAAGGTGACGTGATGAATGCGGTTGTAGTTCGTACTAAATTCGGCATTCGTCGTCCAGATGGTTCTGTGATCCGTTTTGATGATAATGCTGCAGTTATCCTGAACAACAACAAAGCTCCGATTGCTACTCGTATCTTCGGACCAGTGACTCGTGAACTTCGTACTGAACAGTTCATGAAAATCATTTCATTGGCTCCTGAAGTTCTATAAGAGGCAATCATGGCTAAGATTAAAAAAGGCGATCAAGTTATTGTGATCGCAGGTAAAGAAAAAGGCAAACAGGGTACTGTATTGTCTGTTTCTGAAGACCGCGTTAAGGTTGAAGGCCTTAACTTAGTGAAGAAGCATCAAAAGCCGAATCGTGTAACTGGCGCTGAAGGCGGTATCGTTACTCAAGAAGCTTCGCTTCATATTTCAAACGTGGCAATTTTAAATGCTACAACCCAGAAGGCTGACCGTGTTGGTTACCAAGTGATTGATGGCGTGAAAACTCGCGTTTATAAATCAAATGGTGAATCAGTGGCGGTAGCGAAGTAATAGGTTGAAAAGGCAATGGCCAGACTTAAAGCACGTTACAATGATGAACTTAAAGCAAAGTTAAAAGAAGAACTTAGCATTAAGAATGTGATGGAAATTCCACGCATCACAAAAATTACCCTAAACATGGGTGTAGGCGCAGCTGCAACTGATAAGAAATTATTAGATGGCGCTGTAGTCGACATGCAATTAATTGCTGGTCAAAAACCAGTAATTACACTTGCTCGTAAATCTATCGCAGGTTTTAAAATCCGTGATGGTTGGCCGATTGGTTGTAAAGTTACTTTACGTGGCGACCAAATGTACGAATTCTTGGATCGTTTGATCTCAATCGCAATCCCTCGTATCCGTGACTTCCGTGGTTTCTCTTCGAAATCATTTGATGGTCGTGGTAACTACTCGATGGGTTTGAAAGAGCAAATCGTTTTCCCTGAAATCGATTTCGATAAGATTGATCGTATTCGTGGTATGGATATTACTATTACTACGACTGCTCGAACCGATGACGAAGGCCGTGCGCTTATGCGTGCATTCGGCTTCCCGTTCAAATAAGAGGTCGATATGGCTAAGAAAGGTATGATTAATCGCGAATTGAAACGCGAAAAAACAGTTGCTAAATACGCTGCAAAACGTGCTGAATTAAAAGCTACAATTGCAAACGTAAACGCAAGTGAAGAAGAGCGTTTCGAAGCGACGTTAAAGTTACAAGCATTGCCACGTAATGCATCTCCGGTACGTCTTCGTAACCGTTGTGGTTTAACTGGTCGTCCTCATGGTTACTTCCGTAAGTTCGGTTTAAGCCGTAACAAATTACGTGACACAGTAATGCAGGGTGATGTGCCAGGCGTTGTTAAGGCAAGCTGGTAAGGAGCGACTAAATGAGTATGCAAGATACCGTTGCCGACATGCTAACACGTGTTCGTAACGCACAAATGGCTAAGAAACAAACTGTTTCTATGCCTTCTTCTAAGTTGAAAGTTGCTATTGCAAATGTACTTCAACAAGAAGGTTATGTTTCAAACGTAGAAGTTGCTCAAGAAGAGACAAAATCTACTTTGACAATTACTTTAAAATATTTCGAAGGCAAACCAGTTATCGAAATGGTTAAGCGCGTAAGCCGTCCAGGTCTTCGCCAATACCGTGGTAAAGATAAACTTCCAAGCGTTAAGCAAGGTTTAGGTATTGCAATTGTTTCTACAAGCAAAGGCATCATGACTGATCGCGCTGCACGTGCTGCGGGCGTTGGTGGTGAAGTTATTGCTTTTGTTTCTTAATAGGTGATTCCTCATGTCTCGTGTGGCTAAAGCCCCAGTAACTGTACCGAATGGTGTAACAGTTACTCAGAACGGCCGGCAGGTCGAGGTGAAAGGCAGCAAAGGTACGTTGTCTTTCAACCTGCATGCGCTGGTCGAGCTAAAACAGGAAGAAGGTAAACTTCAACTTGCTCCAGTTAAAGAATCGAAAGATGCTTGGATGCAAGCTGGTACTGCTCGCGCTGTATTGAATAACCTTGTAAAAGGGGTTAGTGAAGGCTTCGAACGTAAGTTGCAGCTAGTTGGTGTTGGTTATAAAGCTGCGGTTAAGGGTACTGTTGTAAACCTTAACCTTGGTTACTCACACCCAATTGACTACGCTTTACCTGAAAGTGTAACAGCGGAAACTCCAACTGCAACTGAGATCATTTTGAAATCAGCAAACAAGCAGTTGTTAGGTCAAGTAGCGGCAGAAATCCGTGCGTATCGTTCTCCTGAACCATATAAAGGTAAAGGTGTTCGTTATTCGGATGAAGTCATTCTTCGTAAAGAAGCTAAGAAGAAATAAGGCGCGAGGTTCTTATGAACGAAAAGAAACAAACCCGTTTGCGTCGTGCGAAAAGCACACGCTTGCACATCCGTGCATTGGGTGCGACTCGTTTGTGTGTAAACCGCACTCCGCGTCACATCTATGCTCAAGTTATTTCAGCAGATGGTGGCAAAGTTTTAGCACAAGCTTCAACTTTGGATGCATCTTTACGTAGCGGTACTACAGGTAATGTAGACGCTGCTACTAAAGTAGGTGCTTTAATCGCAGAGCGCGCGAAAGCAGCTGGTGTAACTAAAGTTGCATTTGACCGTTCTGGTTTTAAATATCATGGTCGTATCAAAGCCTTGGCTGATGCTGCTCGTGAAAACGGCTTGGAGTTCTAATCATGGCTAAAGTTGAACAAAACGAAGGTCTTGTTGAAAAGCTGGTTGCCGTTGATCGTGTAGCCAAAGTTGTTAAGGGCGGTCGTATCTTCTCTTTCACAGCATTAACTGTTGTGGGTGATGGTAATGGTCGTGTTGGTTTTGGTCGTGGTAAAGCACGTGAAGTTCCAGCTGCTATTTCTAAAGCACTTGAAGCTGCGCGTCGCAACATGATTACTGTAGACCTTGCTGGTACTACTTTACAACACCCTGTGAATGCTCGTCATGGTGCAAGCCGTGTATACATGCAACCTGCTTCTGAAGGTACTGGCGTAATCGCTGGTGGCGCAATGCGTGCCGTTCTAGAAGCTGCAGGCGTGCATAACGTACTTGCTAAATGTTATGGTTCTACTAATGCTGCAAACGTAGTAAACGCAACTTTCAAAGGTTTGCGTGATATGACTTCTCCTGAGAAAGTCGCTGCGAAACGTGGTAAATCAGTAGCAGAAATTCAAGGGTAATCAATCATGAAAACGATTAAAGTTACCCAGACTAAATCTTCTTCACATCGCTTGAAAAATCACAAGCTTTGCTTACAAGGTTTAGGTCTGCGTCGTATTGGTCATACTGTAGAAGTGCAAGATACGCCTTCTAACCGCGGTATGGTCAACAAAGTCTACTATATGGTTAGTGTAGAGGAATAAGCCATGACTCTGCGTTTAAATGAGCTTGCGCCTGCAGAAGGTGCAAAACGTGAAAACCGTCGTTTAGGCCGTGGTATCGGTTCTGGCGTTGGTAAGACCGGTGGCCGTGGTGTCAAAGGTCAAAAATCACGTAAAAGTGGTGGCGTTCGTCCAGGCTTTGAAGGCGGTCAAACAGCGATTTATCGTCGTTTACCTAAATTCGGTTTCACTAGCCAAATCGCTTTAAAAACTGCTGAAGTACGTTTATCTGAGTTAAGCAAAGTTGAAGGCGACATCGTTAGCCTAGAAACTTTGAAAGCTGCGAATGTTGTTCGTCGTGACCAAATTCGTGCTCGTATCGTACTTTCTGGTGAAATCACTCGTGCATTCACTGTTCAAGGTGTTGCATTGACTAAAGGCGCTAAAGCTGCGATTGAAGCAGCTGGCGGCAAAGTCGAGGAGTAATCTCGAGTGTCTATGTCTCCTAGTTCTTCAGGTCATGTCAACATGATGAAAGGTCAGCCATTTCATGTGAAATATCGTGAAATTATTCGCCGGATGAGTTTTCTAATCGGTGCATTGCTGGTCTTTCGACTAGGAGCGCATATTCCAGTACCAGGCATTAATAATGCTGCGTTAGAAAATTTATTTCATGCGAACCAAGGAACTATTCTTGGGCTATTCAATATGTTTTCTGGCGGTGCTTTAGAGCGAATGTCTATTCTTGCTTTAGGAATTATGCCTTACATTTCTGCATCAATTATTGTGCAGTTAATGTCTACGGTAATTCCTTCACTAGAATCCTTGAAAAAGGAAGGTGAGCAAGGTAAGCGTAAAATTAATCAATATACGCGTCAGGGTACATTATTGCTTGCAGTGGTTCAGGCAGTTGGTATGTGCGCAGGTTTGATTGGTCAGGGTATAACTCTGTCAGTTGGCCTTGAGTTTTATATACCAGCAGTTACATCACTTGTCGCTGGAACTATGTTCTTAATGTGGCTAGGTGAACAAATCACTGAAAGAGGTATTGGTAACGGTATCTCAATGATTATTTTTGCTGGTATTGTTTCTGGTTTGCCTAAATTAATTATGCAATCAGTTTCATCAGTAGATAATGGTCAGACAAGCTTAATTGGTCTTGTGATCTTTGGTCTTTTGTCTGTAGGTGTATTGGCTGCCATTGTGTTTATTGAAAAAGCACAACGTCGTATTCCAGTAAACTATGCACAAAAGCAGCAAGGTCGTCGTATATTTACGGCACAGCAGACACATTTGCCATTGAAAATTAATATGGCTGGTGTGATTCCTGCGATTTTTGCAAGTTCTTTACTATTGTTCCCAGCGAGTCTTGGTCAATGGGTAGGAAGTGCAGATGCAAATGCTGGATTCATTAAGCGTAGCTTACAAGATTTAGCTTTAGTATTGTCGCCTGGACAGCCTTTGTATTTGGTGCTCTTTGGTGCGTTAATTATCTTTTTCTGTTACTTTTATACGGCTTTAGTATTTAGCCCTAAGGAAGTATCAGAAAATCTAAAACGCAGCGGAGCTTATGTGCCTGGTATTCGCCCAGGTGAGCAAACTGCTCGTTACTTAGATCATATTCTTAATCGTTTGACGTTTATTGGTGCGATTTATATTACGGTCATTTGTTTAATGCCAATGATTCTACAAAGTTCTTTTGGAATCCCATTCTCTTTGGGTGGTACATCATTACTAATCGTAGTTGTCGTTGTTATGGACTTTATGGCTCAGCTACAAGCGCACTTAACATCTCATCAATATGATAATCAAACATTAATGAGAAAAACGACTGCTCATCCTAAGGGATAAGCGCACTTAGAGGTTTCATCATGAAAGTACAAGCTTCTGTAAAGAAAATTTGTGGTAGCTGTAAAGTTATCCGTCGTAATGGGGTTATTCGCGTAATTTGTAGCGCAGAACCTCGTCATAAGCAGCGTCAAGGTTAATCTAATCAAGACCTGTTGATTTCAGTAGGCGAATTGGGTTAATATCCGCCCCTCAAGATTTTGTGGGGCGGTTGATTATCTCTACTGCCTTTTTGGAGAAAGTGAATGGCTCGTATTGCCGGTGTAAACATTCCGGATAACAAGCATGCTGTTATCTCCCTCACTTACATCTTTGGTGTCGGTCGCCATACTGCTAAGAATATCTTAGCTACAGTTGGTATTACTGAAACTACTAAGATCCGTGAGTTGGACGATGCTCAGCTTGATGCGATTCGTGCAGAAGTTGCTAAGGTTCCTACCGAAGGTGACTTACGTCGCGAAATTTCCATGAACATTAAACGTTTAATGGATTTGGGTTGCTATCGCGGCCTTCGCCATCGTCGCAGCTTGCCTGTCCGTGGTCAACGCACCAAAACTAACGCACGTACCCGTAAAGGTCCGCGCAAACCGATTAAAAAGTAAGATTTCTGGAAGCTAAAAGATGGCTAAAGATACTCGCACACGCAAGAAGGTCACTCGTACCGTCTCTGAAGGTGTTGCACACATTCACGCGTCTTTTAATAACACCATTGTTACGATTACTGATCGTCAAGGTAATGCATTGGCTTGGGCCACCTCTGGTGGACAAGGCTTCCGTGGTTCACGTAAATCAACTCCGTTTGCTGCTCAGGTAGCTGCTGAAGTTGCTGGTAAAGCAGCTTTAGATTACGGTTTGAAAAATCTGGATGTCCTTGTAAAAGGTCCTGGTCCAGGTCGTGAGTCTGCGGTTCGTGCATTAGGCGCAGTGGGTTATAAAATTAACAGCATTACCGATGTGACGCCAATTCCTCACAACGGTTGCCGTCCACCTAAAAAACGTCGCGTGTAAGGAGAAACATTCATGGCTCGTTATATTGGTCCAAAATGCAAACTCTCTCGCCGCGAAGGGACAGACCTGCAACTTAAATCTGGCGTTAAACCATTTGACGTCAAAACTAAAAAAGCTAACAAAGCACCTGGTCAACATGGTCAGGCACGCGGTGGTAAGCAATCTGAGTATTCACTACAATTACGTGAAAAACAAAAAGTCCGTCGTATTTACGGTGTGTTAGAACGTCAATTTAGTAACTACTATAAAGAAGCAGCTCGTGTTAAAGGCGCAACAGGTGAGAACTTGTTGAAATTGCTTGAAAGCCGTCTTGATAACGTTGTTTATCGCATGGGTTTTGGTTCTACACGTGCAGAAGCTCGTCAGTTAGTAAGTCACCGTAGCATTACTTTGAATGGTCGTCGTGTAAACATCGCATCTATTCAAGTTAAAGCTGGTGATGTAATTGCGGTTCACGAAGGTGCTAAACAACAGTTGCGTATTAAAAACGCGATTGAGTTAGCTGCACAACGTGGTATTCCAGCTTGGATGGATGTTGATCATTCTAAGCTTGAAGGTACGTTTAAAGCTGCACCAGATCGTGCTGATTTACCTGCTGAAATCAATGAAAGCTTGATTGTAGAATTGTATTCTAAATAATCCTTGAGGTAGCAATAATGACGCGTACTGCAAACGAGTTTCTAACTCCGCAAGCGATCAAGGTCGAAGCGGTTAGCGGGACCTCGGCAAAAGTGATTCTAGAACCTTTAGAGCGTGGTTTTGGCCACACTCTAGGTAATGCTTTACGTCGCATTCTATTGTCTTCTTTACCTGGCGCTGCTGTGGTTGAAGTGGAAATAGAAGGTGTCGAGCACGAGTACAGTACTTTAGAAGGCTTGCAGCAGGACATCGTCGAGCTCTTGCTGAACCTAAAAGGATTGTCTATTAAGCTGTTCGATCAAAATGAAGCATATTTAACATTAGAGAAACAAGGTCCTGGCGAAATTACTGCTGCTGACCTTCGTTTACCTCATAATGTTGAAGTGGTTAATCCAGAACATTTGATTGGTACTTTGAGTGCTTCAGGCTCATTAAAAATGCGCTTGAAAGTTGCTCAAGGTCGTGGTTATGAAACATCTGATTCTCGTTTCCCTGAAGGCGAAACACGTCCTGTTGGTCGTTTGCAATTAGATGCTTCTTATAGCCCGATTAAACGTGTGTCTTACACCGTTGAAAACGCGCGTGTAGAACAACGTACCGATTTAGATAAACTGGTAATCGACCTCGAGACAAATGGAACGGTTGATCCTGAAGAAGCAATCCGTAAAGCGGCAACAATCTTGCAACAACAAATTGCAATTTTTGTTGATCTTCAGAAAGACCAAACTCCAGTTGCTCAAGAGCCTCGTGAAGAAGTTGACCCAATCTTGCTTCGCCCAGTAGATGATCTAGAGCTTACTGTTCGTTCTGCTAACTGTTTGAAAGCAGAAAATATTTACTACATTGGTGATCTTGTTCAACGTACTGAAGTTGAGTTGTTAAAAACTCCTAACCTTGGTAAAAAATCGTTAACAGAGATCAAAGATGTTTTGGCATCGAAAGGCTTACAACTCGGTATGCGTCTTGAAAACTGGCCACCAGCTAGTCTTCGTATGGACGACCGTTTTGCCTATCGTAGCCGTTAATTAAGTAGGACTATCACCATGCGTCATCGTAATAGTGGTGTGAAATTAGGCCGTACAAGCAGCCATCGTAAAGCGATGTTCCAAAACTTGGCTAATTCTTTATTTGAACACGAGTTGATCAAAACAACTGTGCCTAAAGCTAAAGAATTACGTCGTGTTGCTGAGCCTTTAATCACTCTAGCAAAAAACGATACTGTAGCAAATCGTCGTTTAGCATTTGCTCGTACTCGTAATGCTGCAACTGTAGGTAAATTATTTACCGTACTCGGCCCTCGTTACAAAGAACGTAACGGCGGTTATCTACGTGTTCTTAAAGCGGGCTTCCGTGCTGGTGATGCAGCACCGATGGCTTACGTTGAGCTTGTAGATCGTGAAGTGAACACTTCAGCTGAATAATTGATTTTATTCAAAAAAAGACCGGTTTTATACCGGTCTTTTTTATTTTTAATAATTAATAAAATTATAAAAATGTCCCCAAGTGACATAAAAAAACGGATAAACGGTCAAACTTGACATTGTGTATTGTCAAAATTGTGCTTTAATAAACTTATATTCTCAACAATGGGTATAAAAATAAAATGGAAAAGCAAGTTGATATTTTAATCATTGGCGCAGGTATCTCAGGAATTGGAATTGCTGCTCATTTATCAAAAAATTCTCCACAACGCCAATTTGAAATTTTAGAGCGTCGTGAATCTTTTGGTGGAACATGGGATCTTTTCCGTTATCCTGGCATTCGCTCAGACTCAGATATGTCTACATTCGGTTTTAATTTTAAACCATGGTGTAAAGCGAATGTATTAGCTGATGGTGCTTCTATTAAAGGATATTTAGGCGAAGTAATTGATGAATATAAATTAAAAGAAAAAATTCACTTTGGTCATCGTGTACTTTCTGCTAATTATGATTCTGAATCAAAGAAATGGCAGGTAGTAATTGAGGATAGTAAGAAGAAACAACAGACTTGGATTGCTAATTTTGTTGTAGGGTGTACTGGTTATTATAATTATGATCAGGGATATGCTCCTTCTTTCCCAAATCAAGAAGCGTTTAAAGGACAACTCATTCATCCACAGCATTGGCCTGAGAATTTAGATTATACAGGTAAAAAGGTCGTTATTATTGGTAGTGGCGCAACAGCAATTACTTTAGTACCGGCAATGGCCAAAGGTGGAGCTGGTCACGTTACTATGTTGCAGCGTTCACCAACATATATTGCTAGTGTACCGTCTATCGACTTCATCTATGAAAAAACTCGTAAATTTATGTCTGAAGAGACAGCTTATAAATTTACCCGTGCACGTAATATTGGTATGCAACGCGCTATTTATGCGTTATCTCAGAAACATCCGAAGACTGTACGTCGCTTACTCTTAAAAGCAATTGAAGTGCAGTTAAAGGGCAAAGTTGATATGAAGCACTTTACACCTTCATATAATCCTTGGGATCAACGTCTGTGTGTAGTACCTGATGGTGACTTATTTAAGATTTTGCGTGAAGGGAAAGCGAGTGTAGAAACAGATCAAATTGAGAAATTTACTGAAAAGGGTATTTTACTTAAATCTGGTAAACACCTTGACGCGGATATCGTGATTTCTGCAACAGGTTTACAAGTACAGATTATGGGTGGTGTTCAGGCTACTCTTGATGGAAAACCAATCAACTCATCTGAACATATGCTTTATAACGGCATAATGCTAAGCGATGTACCGAATATGGCTATGATTATTGGCTATGTAAATGCATCATGGACGCTTAAAGTTGATATTGCTGCTGAATATATTTGTCGCTTATTAAATTATATGGACAAAAATAGTTATGATGAAGTGATTCCATCGGGTGATAAAACTGTGATGGAAGAAGATACCGTAATGGGTAAACTATCTTCAGGCTATATTAACCGTGCAGCACATGAACTTCCAAAACAAGGTAAGCGTGCTCCATGGCAGGTGACCAATAATTATTTAGAAGATAGAAAGTCCCTGAAAAATGCAAAATTTGACGATGGTATTCTCCATTTCCATAAACGTTCTGAAACGAATGAGCGTAAGCCAAAATTAGTATCTTAAATTATATTGAATAAAGAAAAGGGGCGTAATGCCCCTTTTCTTATGAAGGTATTAAAGTGTTCTTGAGATTAATTCTTTCATAATTTCATTTGTACCTGCATAAATTCGATTTGCTCGATGATCGATGTAGGCACGTGCAATTGGATACTCAAGCATGTAACCATAACCACCATGCAGTTGAAGACATTCATCTACAATTTTTGAGAACATGTCTGAAATTTTATATTTTGCAGCTGCAGCAGCTTCCACACTTAATTTTTCTTCAAGTTGTAATTCCATACAACGATCTAAATAGGTACGACAGAAATCTATCTCTGTTCTCAGCTCAGCAAGTTTAAAACGCGTATTTTGGAATGCGCTAATAGGTTTACCAAATGCTTTACGGTCTTTCGTGTATTGAACGGTATGTGCAAATGCTGCTTCAGCTCCTGCCTGACAAATAATAGCAACTAGCATTCGTTCCCATGCTAATTCTTTCATGAGCATGATAAAGCCCATGCCTTCCATACCTAAAAGATTTTCTTTAGGAACCCGAACATTATCAAAAAATAATTCGCAGGTATCTTGGCCTTTCATTCCAATTTTATTAAGAGGCTTACCTTTGCTAAAGCCAGCGCGGTCTGCTTCAACAATAATGAGTGATAAGTTTGCTGAACCTTTGTCGTTATTGCCGGTTTTACAAACCACTACGACCATGTCACATAAATAGCCGTTAGTAATGAAAATCTTTGAACCATTAATCACATAATCATCACCATCAAGTACGGCTGTGGTTCTCACTGCTTGTAAATCAGAACCAGTACCAGGCTCAGTCATCGCAATAGCTGTGACTACTTCTCCGGTTGCCATTTTCGGTAACCACTTTTGTTTTTGTTGGTCATTACCAAAGTTGTTCACATAATTAGCAACAATATCTGAATGCAAAGAAAAGCCAGTACTAGAGTCCATAGCATAAGCTTGTTCTTCAATTAAGATCATGCTGTATAAGCGGTCTACTCCAGACCCACCGTATTGCTCTGGCATTGTGGTACACAAGAGGCCTAATTCTCCAGCCTTATTCCAAAGGTCTCGATCAACATGTTGTTGTTTTTCATATTTTTCAATATTGGGAACAACTTCCTTTTCATAAAATTTACGAACTGTTTCGCGGAAAGCTTCATGCTCTTCGTTAAATAGTTGTCTCGGTAACATATTTGGAATAGGACGGATAGCACCAGATTGCATTTGTATTTCTTCCTTGGTTCAGGTGTGATGTTATTTCCTTAAACATACGGAAGCATTTCATGACGAACAATGTGATGAATGCTCAATTATGAGAACAAGATGATAAATTTGGTCAATTTGATATTTTTAGCGATCTTTGGAATGTGATCAGGTAAACTATGCGCACTATCAACGCAGATGGGGAAATAAATGTCTGACGAAATGACCTTGGAAGAACGTAAAGTAATTTATCGAGCACGCCGCGGCTTAAAAGAAATTGACGTCTATTTTGACCCTTATGTAAAAAACTATTATCTAAATGCGGATCCAGCAGAGAAGGCCTTATTTGCAGAATTAGTTGAACAAGAAGATCCAGATTTATTAGATTGGTTCATGGAAGTTTCTGAACCTCCACGTACAGAGTTACGTGAATTTATTTATAAATTAAAACAGTACGTACATGGCTAAACTGTTTTGATAAAAGAATTGAATTTTGAGCTGAAATATAGTCGTTTCTCGATAATATTTCAGCTTTTTATTGGCTTGAGTTTAGCAATCTTACTTTATCAATTGTTATCACCTATGTGGTGGCTATTTAGTCTTATCCTTTTATCTATTAGTTTTTACTTTTTTTTAAAACAATCACGAATTTCTCAAATTGCCTATCTAGATCAAAAATCTTGGACAGTTGTATACTCGTCGCAAAAAATAATTTCTCGTGTGGAAATTTCTAAAATAATTGATTATCAGATATTTATAATTATTTATTTTGAAGAAGCACCCATAAAAGTAGCTATTATTTGGTTCGATCAACTTCCTTTGCAGTATTGGAAAAAATTAAAAGTCTTACAAAAACTTTATTAATTGTTAGACAATTCTACATTTGTATATTTATTTAAATTTCATAAAAAACAATAATTTAATCTTTATTTTTTTACTTGAGCTCAGGATTGTCTAATTAAAATATAGAAAAAACCTAAGGAAATACAATTGTCTGACAATTTCACCTATGGGTATCTATTTGATCGGTTAAAGTACAAACACCAACGTAAAGTGTGTCGGAGGTCTCAAAATGGAGATGCCAACATGGTCGTTCTTGGTCATTGCCATAATTTTGGCAGTGGTGATAGGAAGAGCAGGAACTTTACTCAGGGAACATCTTAGCAAAGCTAATTTTAGCAAAGTTAAGAGACAGAGGATGCAAGGTCGTCGATCAGTCAATTATTAAATTGGTTAGTCGATTAATTTCATCAAGTGTCCAGTTTATAACTGGGTGCGATTGTAGTAAGGAGGTCTCTCATGGAGATTTCAATGTGGATGTTTCTGTTAATTGCAGTAGTTATGGCTGTGGTAGTAGGAAGAGCAGGAACTTTACTTAAGGATTATATAGAACAAAAATAATATAAGCCGTTAAAAGCTTATCTCAGTTAATAAGTAGCATGTGCTGAACCGTCGCAATGCTACTTTTTTTTGCCTAAAATTTCTGTTTCCCTGAAAAACTGTCAATTTTATCTGCTGTGAAGTGTGTCAAAGTATAAGCGCTACAATTAGAGTAATTACTCTTTTATTCAAGATATGCATCTGCTAATGTACATCTGAAAAGGAAAAAACAAATTACATAGAGGACAGGAAGATGTCTAAAGTCCAAAAAATAAGCCAAGGTTTGGCGGTAAGTTTTCTTGCAGCTTCAGTTTTATCAGGTTGTTCATACGTCGTGAAAACCGGAGCAAATGTTGCTTTAGGTTTTACGGAAAAGCACGTCGTTCCGCCTATTTTGGCAATGCAAGACGCTGAAATGGTTTGTAATACTGGTAGTGCTCTAACACCTGCGATTATGTCTACTAAAGGTATGGGTGCAGATCCAACTCGTGTTGCTGTCTTAATGTATGCCGCATCAGGTGTATGTGCGGAAAACCAAGCATTAGAACAGGAACTACGTTATTTGCGTGCATCAAAAGCAGGGCAGGTAACTGAAGCTCAAGATGCACGCATTGCACAGAAGCGTTGGGCAGCAATTGCTGCTGAGCGTCAATATACGGGCTATAAGTTGTTTGCTGATCGTTGGGAATCTAAATATAAATATCATTTAGGTGATTCTTGTCCAACGATGCGTAGTGATACTGATCAAACTGTATATTTACTGGGAATGATTAGTGGTCTTCAGGCTGTAACCAATGATATTAACTCGGGTGGCGCAGTCAATGTTCCAAAAGATATTGCTGCTATTGTAGAGCGTGGCATGGTCTGTCTCGATAATGAAAAGTTCTGGGGTGCACCTAACGCAACACGTGCTGTTATCTGGACTTTATTGCCAGGCGCCGATGAAGGGAAACCTGATCCATATCAAACGTTAAAGCAATCCGTGCAAATTGGTGAGCAAAAGGGTGTTCGCTTATCTCATGCGTTATATGCAGTAGCTGCTCAAGCAAGTGGTGATGACGCAAAAATCCGTGATGCATTAAGATCCTATGCCGCATCTCAAGCTGATGATAAGCCTGTTAATCCGAACTTTAAGTTAATCGATAGTATGGCTGGTCTGATTGTACGTGGTATTTCTGACCGTTATTGGACTGAGCATACCGGTGTGCGTACTGGAGATGATGGCATGTCACATTTCTGGGATGATAAAAATGAAGGTGCAGCAGAGCTAGATGAATTGTTTGATGGAGGGGCCGCATCTGAAGCTCCAGCAGATTCATCTGCGCCACCAGCAGCACAGTAAACATATTTGAAAGACTAACTTCTTGCGAGACTATTGTTAAGTTTTACAATGGTAGCAAGAAGTTTAATTTCAAGGAGTGTGCCATGAAGGATCATGTACTGAATAATAAAGTGCTTTTGGTCGCAGTGTGCATTTCTGTATCTGCCTGTCTACAGGTGTTTCCTGATACTTTTATTTATTGGCGTGAAAGTTTACTCGGTGAATTCTGGCGTTTATGGACTGCACATTGGGTACACGTTGGGTGGATTCATTTTCTTTTAAACATGATGGCATTCGCCTGTTTACCGTTTATCTTCCCGCATACCAAAGCGTGGCATCTTTTAAGTCTACTTTTGCTGTTGCCACCGTTCATTAGTTTGGTGTTCTATTTTTATTTACCTTATATCGAGGCATATGCTGGTTTGTCAGGTGTTTTACACGGGTTATATACAGCAGTTGCTTTAGTTTATTTGCAATATCGTAAAGAACGGAATTTTGCTTTTCTGGTTTTAGGATTAATTATTGCAAAACTGATATGGGAAAATACCTTTGGGCAAACAGGAACGGCCCAATTAATAGGAAGTCCGGTTTTAACTGAAGCTCACTTATATGGTGCAATTGGTGGCGCAATCTTTGGGGGATGTTATTGGCTCTTTCAAAGATTAAAAAAGAAATATTGACAATACAAACTGTTAAAAAAGTGATTTTAGTCATTCTTTATTGATAAAGTTTGATGCAAATTTGATCGTTGAATAAAGGGATTGGTAGAAGGGGGATGGATTTACCCCCTGACCAAAAAAATTGCATGACTCAAGCGCCTGTTTTCAGGTTTTTGAGAGAACAAAATTGGAATATTTATGCAAGGACATCAAGAAAAAAGATCTGGATTAGGTCTGCTGGGTTATATATGGAACGAATGGATCTCAACATTCGTCATCCTCATTTTGCTATTAATGACTCTAATCATTGGTACCGGGGAAATGATCCACGGACAATTATTACGTATCGGGGAGCGTCTTTATGGTGATCCTGCGATAGGCATGCAATATTCATTTTTGCGTGCTGAACCTGAAAAGCCGACTTGTGATCGACATCCAAATATCGATGCTCAAGTAAAAGAACAAATGAAAGCGAATGCATCTGATGATTTTTCGAGTTTCTTTGGTGCAGCATCGGAAAGTGATGTCCGTGCATCGCTACTCGCTGCGCAGCAACAATGTGATGAGAAATATCAGGCGTATGACAAGACAATTAAATATATCGAAGCTAACCCTGGTGTGCGTACTTACCGTGCTATCGAGACAGGTTTCTTTGGTATTTTTAAATTTGGTACAGAAAATCGCGCAATTTTACTGATTTTTATGGTTCTAATTTCTGCGATTACAGCATCGCTAAAATTTCACCATATTGGCTTACGTAATCCAGCAACCAAAATAGATTACAAAGTCTATTCCATCTTTATGGTGGTTGCTAATGCGCTACTCAGTTTCTCTGTAATTAGCCAGTATCGTTCAGTGATCAATTCTGGTGTGACACCTACCTATGAAACAGTAACTATTTACTGGATATGGATGATTCTGTTTGTTGTACTGACTTTAATTAGTCTTTATCAACTCTTTGTTTCACCTCCAGCGAAACGTGAAGGCGGTAATATTGGCTTAGCGCTACTATGCGTGCCTTTATATGCTTACATGGCCCTGATTACAGGTATCGTGTTCACATTCTTTATGGATTATCCAATGGGGCAAGGGATTTACCTTGGTTTGTTGGTTGAGTTCTCAGGTATCTTCTTAAATCTTGCCTTGTTTATTTGGGCAGGTATGCTTCTAACTCAAACACGCGTTATGGATTTGTTCCTTAATGTGCTTCGTCCATGGAATTTGGCACCAGAAACCCTAACATGGTTAATTCTAATTGCAGCTGCAGTACCAACGGCTTATACAGGTGCGTCAGGTATTTTCGTTATTGCAGCAGGTGCAATTATTTATAAAGAAGTCTGGAATGCGGGTGCTCGCCGTCAATATGCATTGGCCGTATCCGCAATGTCAGGTTCTTTAGGGGTGGTTGTACGACCATGTCTATTGGTCGTTTTAATTGCAATGCTGGACAGCCGTCATGTAACGTCCGATGAACTGTTTGGCCATGGTGTTTATGTATTTTGGTTAACAGCATTTATTTTCTTGGGTGTTTCATTACTCTTGGCTGAAGATAAATTCCGTGTGAATTCGCCAAAAGTAGCGATTCCAGGCATGATGCGCGCCTTTGTACCTGTAATTCCATATATTTTGATCACTGCTGTTGTTCTTGCTATTTATAAATATGCGCTAGACACAGGAATGAATGAATTTACTGCTCCAGTAATTTTACCATTAGTCCTGATCGCAATGATCTTGTATGACAAATTGGTCGCTACAAAAGAAACTCCTGCGATTAATATTCATGAGGCGATTGTTCGTGAACACGAACAGAAATCACCATTCCTTCGAGCGCATGATCCACATAGTTCTCAGTTCCGTCTTGGTTTTGGTGGAGCACTTCGTTTTGCAACTTCAGAAACTGTAGGCCATATTGGCGCACTAATTATCTTGATGGCATTATCTGCAAGTGTTGGTGGTTTAATTGAACGTTCTGAAGTGGTTGAATTATTGCCGACTCATTTAGGCAGTATCTATATATCACTGGCATGTATTGCACTGCTACTTGCTATTATTGGTATGTGTACAGATCCATTTGGTGCTGTAATTTTAGTTGCTGCAACCATTGCGCCTGTAGCATACGAAAATGGTATTCATCCAATTCACTTCTGGATGATTGTGTTGGTTGCATTCGAATTTGGTTATGTAACTCCACCAGTTGCCTTGAACCATCTACTCACGCGGTTATCCGTCGGAGATGATGAGGTGAACGCTGCTGATGCTGAAGCGAAAGAGAAATATACAAGTTTCTACTTCCGTTATGAGCGCTGGCTACTACCAATTATTGTATTGTTCTCATCATTGGTATTGGTGACGTATGTGCCGTATGTGTTTAAGTTATTCGGTTGGTATCATTAACTTAAATTAAAATATCGGATATACAAAAAAGCCTTCCTAAATGGAGGGCTTTTTTAGTAAGGGAATATCGTAAATTGAGAAAAAAGAGGACTGGTATTATTTTAGTTAAAATAAAAAAGCTAAAGATAGATAACTTTAGCTTTTTAACTCCCCATCGAAAACTATTGCTGTTTGAGCTGGGCTTCAAGCAACTTAACTTGTTCTTCTTTGAGTTTCGTTAATTGATCTGCATCTGCATGCTGAGCTTTTAAGGTCGCTTCCTGATCTTTTAGCTGGCGATGGATATCATCGAGTTTAGACACTTCTTCTTTTGCTAAAGACTCTTGAGCAGGTACAGGCTGTTTGAGCACGTCTTCATTCACAAGTTGTTGTGAACTCGTATCCTCTGCGACAGGTTCAGAACCTGATGATGGATCAGGAGATGTGGCAGGAGCTGGTGTCGAAACAGGTTGAGGATCAACCATTGGTGAGGATGACTCGGTTTTTTTGAAAAACCATTGTGCTGCGAAAAAAAGCACTACAAGAATGCTTAAGCCCCCAATTAAAATCCACAATAGTTTTGAGTTTTGTTTTCTTTGTAGTGGCATCTCTAAGACCTTTAGTCAGGACGACGAGGCTTGAACTGTATTACTCCAACTTCATCAGGTACAGCAGGTGCTTCAGGCTCATCAATATGAGTCGGACGATTTTCGCTATAACCGCATTCGATACATTCAATCCATTCGTCTTCAGCGGTGGTTAGCATGACAATCCGATCTGTTGCTTCACATTTTGGACATTTAGCCCCAGCTATGAAACGTTTTTTCATCTTTATCACCCTAACCACACGATCAATTTAGGCCCATAGTTTAAGCGGTTTTGCTGTCATTCGTCCAACCTTGATGACGTAACAATGCGTCAATTTTAGGTTCGCGGCCACGGAAATTAACAAATGCTTCAAGTGCAGTGTCTTTACCACCCACAGCTAAAATTGCTTGACGGAATTCTTGACCAGTTTGGGTGTTGAAAATACCTTCGTGTTCAAAACGGTCAAATGCATCACTTGCTAAAACTTCTGCCCATTTGTAAGAGTAATAGCCAGCTGCATAACCACCAGCAAAAATATGACTGAAGCTATGTTGGAAACGGTTGTAGTCAACAGTTGGAACAACTGCATATTGTTTACGAATGTCATTTAAGGTTTGTTGAATTTGCTCACTGTTTAGTGCAGGTGTTTTAGTGTGAATAGTCAAATCAAACAATGCGAATTCAAGCTGACGTAAAGTCTGCATACCAGATTGGAAGAAACGAGCATTTAATAAAGCATCAAGTAACTCTTGTGGTAAGGTTTGTTTACTCTCAATGTGCTCACTTAAAACATCTAGACTTTCTTTATCCCAAGACCAAAATTCCATAAACTGGCTTGGTAGTTCTACCGCATCCCAAGCAACACCATGAGTTCCCGCAACCGAAATATTGTCTACTTCGGTTAGCATGTGATGTAAACCATGTCCAAACTCATGAAATAAAGTAATTACTTCATCATGGGTAAGTAAAGCAGGCTGATCACCTACTGGCGGAGTGAAGTTACACACCATATAGCAAATTGGCTTTTGTAAACCATGAACAGTTTGCATGCGTGAACGGAAACCATTCATCCATGCACCACCACGTTTGCCCGTACGTGCATAGATGTCAAAGAAGAAGCCACCAATAACTTGGCCTTGGTCTTCTAATTCAAAATAACGTGCATCTGGATACCAGACTGGTGCTTGTCGTTCGATAATATTAATGCCATATAAGCGCTGCACGATCTGGAATAAACCCTGAATGACTTTCGGTGCAGGGAAATAAGGTTTTAATGCTTCTTGAGATAAGTTGAATTGTTGCTGTTTAAGTTTCTCTGAATAGTAAGTGCTATCCCAAGGTTTAAGTTCATCAACACCGTCTTGTTTGGCAATATCTTGAAGTTCCGCTACTTCTTGAAGAGCAGGAGCTCGCGCATGTTCTGCTAAATCAACCAAAAATTCATGTACTGTTTTTACATCTGGCGCCATTTTGCTTGCCAGAGAATATTCAGCATAGTTATTGAAACCAAGTAACTTCGCCATTTCCTGACGAAGACTTAAAATTTCTTCCATAATTTTGCTGTTATCAAACTCAGTTTGTTCAGACTGATCAGATGCACGAGTGACATAAGCTCTATAAAGCTCCTCACGCAATGAACGGTCATCTGCATAGGTCATGATTGCAAAATAAGCTGGAAAGTCCAGCGTTGCTACAGCTTGGTCGAGTTCACGTTGTTTGCCGTACTGTTTTAATAACTCAACATTACTTTCTGGCAGGCCTTTTAGCTCAGCTTCTGTAAGGGGTTTAAAGTAAGCTTGTGTCGCATCAAGCACATGATTAGAAAAATCAGAAGAAAGTTGTGAAAGACGCGCAGAAATATCTGCATAGCGTTTTTTCTCTTCACCCTCTAAAGCCACACCTGAAAGTTTAAAGTCGCGTAAAGCGAGGCGAATAGCACTTTGTTGGGCTGGGCTAAGCGATGTATAGCCTTGACCATCATGGATATGCTGATAAGTTTGATAGAGCGCCGTGTGTTGTCCAAGCTGAGTATAATATTCGCTCAATGCTGGTAATAATGATTGATAGACTTCTCTGGTTTCAGCATTGTTCATCACCGCATTCAAATGTGATAAAACGCCCCATGATTCACTGAGGTTGTTTTCAAGTGTATCGACTTGTTCGAGTACGGCAAGTTGTTGAGCTGTATCGGTAGGTACAGCTGTAAGTGTATTTAAAAATTCCTGACCTGCTTGAATTGCTTGCTCGATATCTTGTTTTAAATTTTCTAATTTAATTTGATCAAAGCGCGGAGTTGGTAAAGTCGCTTGTTGGAGAGTCATTGCTGTTAGCCACATTATTTTTTAAACATGGTATTAGATGTAGGTCCTGTCAGGTAGGAAATCAAGTTTAATTTGCAAAATAACCTTTTTAAAAAGAAATAAGCCTCACATTGGAGGCTTATTTCTGAATTGGCAACATCTAGGATTTAATTATTCAGCCTTTGGCTTCGCATTCGCTTTTTTCTTTTTAGGCTTAGACTTTTTCTTTACCTTTTCTGGTTTACTTTCAGTTTTTACTGAGGTTTTTTTACCAGATTTTTTGGTATAAGAGCTAGGCTTAGCTTTTTCTTTCTTTTTGTGAACAGGTCTTTCACCATCACTACCAGTTGATTTACTGAAGACTTCTTCAGTTGCCTGTGAAGAAGTCTTAGTTGTGCGTGGAGCTCGGCTACGAACGACTCGTCCTGCGTGGGTAACTTGTTGAAGGAGTTGGAAGTCAATTTTACGTTCTTCAAGGTTTACCCCAGCAACTTGAATTTTAACTTCATCACCTAAACCAAAAACTTGACCTCTATTTTGACCTACAAGAGTTTGACTCGCTTGGTCATAAATAAAGAAGTCATCACCAAGCTGACTAATATGAATCATACCATCAACATATAAGTCTTTAAGCGTCACGAATAAACCGAATTCGGTCACTGCACTTACAATACCAATAAACTCATCACCCAAATGCTGTTGCATGTAGTGACATTTCAACCAAGTCGTTACGCTACGAGAAGCTTCATCGGCACGGCGTTCTGTTTGGGAAAAATGTTCACCCGCATCATCTAGTGCGGCACCAGAAAGAGGATAAGGTTTTTGTTTTAAGTGCGCTTTAATAGCACGGTGCAAGAGTAAATCTGGATAACGACGGATTGGCGAAGTGAAATGAGTATATGCCTCATATGCCAAACCATAGTGGCCTGCATTTTTTGCACCATAATAGGCTTGCATCATTGAGCGTAATAAAACGGCATGAATGCTTGGTGCATCAATACGATCTTTGGTTGCTTCAATTACTCTTTGATAGTCTGCTTGAGTTGGCTGGTCAGGGAAGGGTAGACCCAACAATTTCACAAAGTCTTTTACTTTCTGAATACGTGAAAACTCAGGAGCTTCATGTACGCGATACAACATTGGAATATCATTTTCTAACGCATATTCAGCAGCCGCTACGTTAGCAAGCAACATACACTCTTCAATGAGTTTATGCGCTTCATTACGCGTACGTGGCAAAATTTCTTTAATTCCGCCCAGCTCGTCAAAAGTCATATACGTTTCAATGGTTTCAAATTCCATTGCATGACGGTCAGCACGCAAGTTTTTCAAAATTTGATAAAGTTGGAAAAGCGTATTTAATGATTTATGAACATCCCGATCTTTTGGAATCGCATCTGTCGCGCCTTCAAAATATTGTGCTACTTGAGTGTAGGTCAAACGCGCTTTTGAATGCATGACTGATGGATAAAACTCATAACCAGTTACACGGCCTGTACGAGAAAGTTTTAGGTCACAGACCATACATAGGCGGTCGACATGCGGATTCAGAGAGCACAAACCATTTGACAGTGCTTCTGGTAGCATTGGTAATACAAAGTGTGGGAAATATACCGAAGTACCTCGTTCCTCAGCTTCTTCATTAAGGGCTGAATCTAAACGTACATAATGACTTACATCGGCAATCGCGACTACAACACGGTAACCGCCACCTGGACGTTTTTCTGCATAAACTGCATCGTCAAAATCTCGAGCATCTTCACCATCAATGGTAACTAATGCTAAATCTCTTAAATCAATGCGGCCTTCACGGTCTTGAGCAGATGGCTCTTTAAAACTTTCAGCTTCTTTTAATACCTGATCTGGAAATTCATATGGCAAACCAAATTCAAGAATAGTTTGTGGAATGATAATTTCTGTATCAGCTTTGTCCGCCATAGACTGAATAATATGCGCTGTTGAAAACTCTTCGCGGGTCGGATAGCTATCAATTGCAACACGTAGCATATCGCCAACATTCGCTTCAGCATGTTTTACAAGTTCTTTTTCCAAAGGAATAGGCTGGTGCTGATTAGGATTGTTGGGTTGAATAAAATATTCGCCATCATGAACTGACAATTTACCGATCAATTGTTTGACGCGATGTTGTAGAACCTCTGTAATAAAACCCCACGGTTTACCTTTACGGTCTACCGAAGTCTGGCGCACTCTAACTCGGTCACCATTAAATACTAAACGTAATTCACGTTCAGGAAGTAAAAGGTCAGTTTGACCATCAATATGTGCTGTACCTAAACCTTTACTATTAATATAAACAGTTGCTTCATAGGTTGGTTGATCTGCCACCAACTGAAATTTAAAACCGTCTTTCATGATTTGACCATCACGAACCATAGCGCTTAAACGATGACTTAACGCTTCGATACTTTTTTGGTCATGAATATTAAAATGATCGACAAGCTCTGCATGAGATTGTGGTGTTTGCACCTGCTCCAATGTATCTAAAATAAGAGTACGGCTTGGAATAGGATTGTCATAACGTTCAGCTTCAGCTTTCGCTTCAGGGTCAGCCCAGTTTTTTGTCATGTCGTTTGGTTTCACGCTTGGCAGATAAGTTTAGCATAAGCCATGCAGACCCGAACTGCACGTTTAGGTTTGCAATAATGTGTTATGCACTACAGTATTTTGATGAAGAAATAATATCTATCTTAACAAGCGTTTGATCGAAAAAGACGAAAATAATGAGTAAATCGCTTAAAAAATAATTCATTGAACTAAAAAACAAGAAAATTTCAGTATGATGACTTGAACAATGTGGTTTTAGTTTGTATTATGGCGGCTCGTTCCGGTGAGGTGGATGAGTGGCTGAAATCACTTCCCTGCTAAGGAAGCATACCTATTACTGGTATCGAGGGTTCGAATCCCTCTCTCACCGCCATTACTTAATGCGCTCATAGCTCAGCTGGATAGAGCACTTGGCTACGAACTAAGGGGTCGGGAGTTCGAATCTCTCTGAGCGCACCAAGTAAATAGAACGAATCGCTGAAAGGCACACAAGTTACGCGCTCATAGCTCAGCTGGATAGAGCACTTGGCTACGAACTAAGGGGTCGGGAGTTCGAATCTCTCTGAGCGCACCAACTTGAAGAATTAACCGCTTTTATAGCGGTTTTTTTGTGCTTGTTTTTTAGTAATTTTTAAAAAATCTAAATTTATAACTTTTTAATTATATTAGAGATAATCATAAATGAACCTAGCCTTATTTGATTTTGATGGCACCATTACTCATACCGACACATTCAGCTTATTTCTTAAATATTCTTTAGACAGAAAAACACAACTCGTCGGTGGTATTCGACTTGCGCCCTATATAGCTGGCTATAAGCTGGGTTGGGTAACGGATAAAACCATTCGGACTAAGCTCTGCCAAGTAGGTTATGTTGGCTATGATGCGAACTCTCTGAAATATATGGGACAAGAGTTTGCTAAAGATGTGCTTCCTACCTGTGTTCGTGAAAATGCCTTGGAGCGTATTCTTTGGCATAAAGAACAAGGTGATCAGATCGTTGTTGTATCAGCATCATTAGGTGTTTATTTAGAAAGCTGGTGTCATTCTTTAGGTTTAGAGGTTATATGCAATCAACTTGAAATACATAATGGTATTTTAACAGGTCATTTTATTGATGGGGATTGTGGTTATTTAGAAAAAGTAAATAGAATAAGAAATAAATATGATTTAACCCGATATCCTACAATTTATGCTTATGGTGATACGCCTAATGATTATGCAATGTTAGAGCTAGCACATAAAAAATATTATAGATGGAAAGAGATTCATTAGTATTAATTAATATTTGAAACGATATTAAGTTAGAAAGCCACTTATAAAAGTGGCTTTCTTTTAATGATATTAAACAGTATGGAAAGAGTTATCTAAGAAGTTATCAGTAAGTAATGACTGAGGTACGATAGTATGCGTTGTATTTGTTACGCTAGATACTGTAGAAGTTACTCCGCCGAGTAAGCTACCACCAGTTAATCCACCGAGTAAATTAGAAATAACATCTAAGCCACCTTGACCAGTCACACCGCCAGTTAAGCTACCTACGATATCTGTTACGATGCCGATAGGGTTGTCTGTGCCGCCAGTAACACCACCAGTTAAACCACCTAGAAGGTCAGTCACTACACCGAGCGGGCTATCGCCACCTACACTGCCAGTTAAGCCGCCAAGAAGATCGGTTACTACACCAAGAGGACTATCCCCACCAGTAACTCCACCAATAGTGCCAGTTACACCCCCAAGGATTTCTGTTACTAAACCAGTTGCAGTAGAGCCATTTGTAATAAGTGTACCGAGAATGCCAGACGCTGATTCAGTTGCGCCTGAGATGTCTCCACCTACTAAATCAGAAACAACTTCAAGTGCACCATTTACCGTGTCGCGAGAAGTTTCGAAAGTTAACGTGCCAAGGTCTGCAATTTCAGAAACTGGATGCTCTACTTGTGGAAGAATACCGATAATTGTATCGGCAACAGTGTCGATACCTGTATTGATAATGTCAGTTTTTAAGCTTTCTACACCCTGAAGGATGTCAATGCCGCCTTGAACTACATCAACTACTGGAGAAATTGGAGAAGTTCCGCCACCAATACCACCAGTTACACCGCCAATAATGTCAGTCACGACTTCAAGTGGGTTGCCGCCAACACCGCCCGTTACACCACCAATAATATCAGTTACGACTTCAAGCGGGTTGCC
This sequence comes from Acinetobacter sp. WC-141, assembly GCF_000313935.1. Taxonomy (GTDB): domain Bacteria; phylum Pseudomonadota; class Gammaproteobacteria; order Pseudomonadales; family Moraxellaceae; genus Acinetobacter. The sequence goes on from NZ_AMSS01000020.1 coordinate 86,200, forward strand.
GCCAACACCGCCCGTTACACCACCAATAATATCAGTTACGACTTCAAGAGGGTTACCACCAACACCGCCCGTTACACCGCCGATAATGTCAGTCACAATTTCAAGCGGGTTGCCGCCAACACCACCAGTTACGCCACCAATAGTGCCAGTTACACCGCCAAGGATTTCTGTTACCAAACCAGTTGCAGTAGAGCCATTTGTAATAAGTGTACCGAGAATGCCAGTCGCTGATTCAGTTGCGCCTGAGATGTCTCCACCCACTAAATCAGAAACAACTTCAAGTGCGCCGTTTACCGTGTCGCGGGAAGTTTCGAAAGTTAGTGTACCGAGGTCTGCAATTTCAGAAACAGGATGTTCAGTTTGTGGAAGGATGCTAATAATTGTGTCGGCAACAGTGTCGATACCTGTATTAATAATTTCAGTTTTTAGGCTTTCGACACCTTGAAGGATATCAATACCGCCTTGAACTACATCAACTACTGGAGAAATTGGAGATGTGCCACCACCGATACCACCAGTTACACCGCCAATAATGTCAGTCACGACTTCAAGAGGATTGCCACCAACACCGCCAGTTACACCACCAATAATGTCAGTCACAACTTCAAGAGGGTTACCACCAACACCACCAGTTACGCCACCCACCACATCTGTAACACTTCCTACAACGCCAGTGACAATGCCTGTAGCAGTTGTACCATTGTTGATAAGTGTTTCAACAATACCAGTTGCTGAAGCAGTTGCGCCTGAGATATCTCCACCCACTAAATCAGAAACAACTTCAAGTGCACCATTTACCGTGTCACGGGAAGTTTCGAAAGTTAATGTGCCAAGGTCTGCAATTTCAGAAACAGGATGTTCAGTTTGTGGGAGTACTCCAATGATTGTTCCAGCAACAGTTTCAATGCCAGTGTTGATAATGTCTGTTTTTAAGCTTTCGACACCTTGAAGAATATCGATACCGCCTTGAACTACATCAATGACTGGAGAAATTGGAGAAGTTCCACCGGTCACACCACCTGTTACACCGCCGATAATATTGGTTACGGTTTCAAGAGGATTGCCACTACTAATACCACCTGTTACACCACCAATAATATTGGTAACAGTGTCTACAGGGCTTGTAGAACCGATACTACCCGTAACAGTGCCAACGGCATTAGAAACAAGGCCAGTCGTAGTTGTTGTAAGAGTATTTGTTGCTGTAGATAGAGTGTCTGAAAGTAGGCCAGAGGTTGATATATGATGTGTGCTGAAAAAACAGGAGGTTTTAACTTGGTAAACTAAACACACTCATCAGGAGTTTACCATGAGCAAGAAACACAAGACTTACACCACAGAATTTAAAGCTGAAGCCATCAAATTAATTGAAGCCAATCAAGGCAATGTCTCGGAAACAGCCAGACAACTTAGCATTTCAATGCAAACTCTTTCAAATTGGAATACCAAAGCAAAGGCTGGAACTTTAGCAGGTACAAAACAGTATTCACCTGATCTAAACGCTCTACTCGAAGAAAATAAAAAACTCAAACAACAGCTCAAAATAGCTGAAATGGAACGTGAATTTTTAAAAAAGGCAGCAGCGTACTTTGCCAAAGAAAGTCAGTAAGGTACGCCTATATGAAACAAAAAAGATATTCTTTTCCAATTACCTTAATGGCTCGATTACTTCATGTTTCAGTTTCATGTTTTTATGATTGGCTCAAGAGAGGCGTGAGCAAAAGAACGATTCAACGAAATCAACAGACGATATTGGTGAAAATAGCCCATGAGGAGACAAAGCAGAGCTATGGTTATATTCGATTAACCAAATACTTACAAGCTCAGGGTATAAAAATGAGTATGTACGCTGTACGTCAGATAA
>NZ_AMSS01000021.1 GCF_000313935.1 Acinetobacter sp. WC-141
TTGGGAAAAAAGAAGAGTTTAAGGAAATTTTGGCAATTTTAAGAAAGCAGAATCCTGATAGGATAAGGGTTCTGTGAAATTTGTCGTGTACAGAGATCAATTTCTTATAACTGTTCTGCATATTTCTATCCTTTTATTGTTATTCCCTATCTCTTAATCGAGATCACTCAAAATTAATCATAAAAAAAGCATCCTTTATAGGATGCTTTTGTTGTTATCCGACATACGGCAATTATCTTAGAGCAAACAATATTCCCACAAAAATAATGAGGCCAATCCAACGGTTATGACGGAATGCCCAAAAACATAGCTGTGGATTTTTATCGCGAGTTTTAAACCATTGGTAAATAAAATCAGCAGCAACCAGCAAAAGTGCTAACAAGCCAAATGGAATCAATAAATTTTCCAGCCAAAGTGCAGCACCTATCAATAAAATACTGCTCGCCTGCAGGGTGCTAATAATTGAAATATCATGCTGGCCAAACAAGATTGCAGTCGACTTCACCCCTATCTTTAAATCATATTCACGATCTGCAATTGCATATTGGGTATCATAGGCTACGGTCCAGGCCAGATTACCAAAATATAGAAGCCAGCAGGTTAAATCCGGCGTTTGTCCAACTGCGGTATAAGCCATCGGAATCGACCAGGAAAATGCTGCACCCAAAAAGACTTGAGGTAAATGGGTATAGCGCTTCATAAAAGGATAAATAAACGCTAACAGCAAAGCCCCAAATGACCAGTAAAAAGTTTCGATCGGCAAGAAAAATAGCAGACAGGCGCTGGCAGCCACCAAAACCAGAAATACCATCACCGCTTCTTTGGCGCTGATGACTCCGGTCGCTAGTGGTCGGTTTTTAGTACGCTCCACATGCGCATCGACTTTACGGTCAGCAAAATCATTGATGGCACAACCCGCCGCCCGCATAAAAATCACACCCAAAATCATGGGAATTAAAATTTCAATGCGTGGCATCCCCTGAGCCGCAATCCATAACGCCCACAAGGTTGGCCAAAAGACCAGTTCAGTACCAATCGGGTTATCAAAACGACAAAGATAATAATAGGCGCCAAGACGCTCACGCCAGGTTATTGCTTGTGCAGTTGCCATATAAAGTCAAGCCCTTGAATTTTGTATAAAGTGTCTCTGTACACGACAAAAATAGATAACTCATTGAAATAATGTCACAATAATTGTTTTCTAACGACGAATACTATGACACATCTCAATGAGTTATATCTTATCTTAAACAAATCTCTAAAATGGAACAAGTCACATTTAAAGTGCTTTGCGCTCATCATGCTTGTGATCATTTTAAAGCAAACATGTAATCTTTCTTCTGCATCTAAAGCCTTGCCCATCAAGTGCTTACCACAATCATTTTATCGACGTATGCAGCGCTTCTTTGCAGGTCAGTATTTTGATTATCGTCAAATTTCTCAGTTGATTTTCAATATGTTTTCATTCGACAAAGTGCAACTGACTTTAGATAGAACCAATTGGAAATGGGGAAAACGAAATATTAATATCCTGATGCTCGCAATCGTTTATCGTGGAATAGCGATACCTATCCTTTGGACATTGCTTAATAAACGTGGAAATTCAGATACGAAAGAGCGTATTGCTTTGATTCAACGCTTTATAGCCATTTTTGGTAAAGACCGTATTGTGAATGTGTTCGCAGACAGAGAGTTTATCGGTGAGCAGTGGTTTACATGGTTAATTGAACAAGACATCAACTTCTGCATTCGTGTTAAAAAAACTTCATTGTCACCAATCATTTAGGAAAGAATCATAAAATTAGTGATTTATTTCGCCATCTTAAAGTTGGTCAAATTGAATGTCGTAAACGACGGATTTTGGTTGGTCGGGTGAAACTATATATAAGTGCACTACAGTTAGAAAATGGAGAGCTTTTACTCGTCGTTTCTCCTCAGTTTAATGCCAATGCTATTCAGGATTATGCATTACGCTGGGAAATTGAAACCTTATTCAGTTGTCTCAAAGGACGCGGGTTTAATCTTGAAAATACGCGCTTGACAGACCCTAGACGAGTGAAAAAATTGATTGCGGTGTTAGCTATAAGCTTCTGTTGGTGTTACTTAACGGGTGAAGGCAACATAATCAAAAAAAAGCGATAAAAATAAAGAAGCATGGACGACTCTCAATGAGTTTATTTCGCTATGGTTTAGACTATGTTCAAATGGCGATTCAGCGTTTAATTGGTTTTGGGAAAAAAGAAGAGTTTAAGGAAATTTTGGCAATTTTAAGAAAGCAGAATCCTGATAGGATAAGGGTTCTGTGAAATTTGTCGTGTACAGAGAAAAATTAG
>NZ_AMSS01000022.1 GCF_000313935.1 Acinetobacter sp. WC-141
AATCTTGTACTTCATCCAAAGTATCAAATAAATGCTTGCTCAGCCAACTATAACGTATGGTCCGATTATAGCGTTCAATATACGCATTCTGCTGTGGCTTACCCGGTTGAATATATTCAATACGAATACCGTGCTCAGTAGCCCAGCGCACAAATTCGTGACTGATAAATTCGGGACCATTATCGCATCGGATCACTAACGGTTTTTCTCTCCACTCCAGCAATTGATTCAACGTACGAATAACCCTGATTGTGGGCAATGAGAACCCTGCTTCAATGGCTAGGCCTTCGCGGCGGTAATCATCAATCACATTCAATAATCGAAACTTGCGACCATCGGAAAGCTGATCATGCATAAAATCTAATGACCAAACCTGATTTTCTCGGATTGGTTCTTTCAATGGTTCAGGCGCATGCCGTTTTAGTCTTCTTCTCGGTTTAATACGCAGATTCAGTGCCAACTCACAGTAAATGCGGTAAACCCGCTTGTGATTCCAGCAGCAACTCTCAACATGCCGTAAATACGAGAAGCACAAACCAAAGCCCCAATCGGAATTTTCCTCAGTGAGTTCAATGAGCTGTTCAGCAATGAGTGCATTGTCATCGCTGAGTTTGGCTTGATAGCGGTAGCAGGTTTCACTAATGCCAAATGCTTTACAAGCCAAACGAATACTAATGGCATGCTGGGCAACTGCCTGTTGTGCCATCTTACGCCGGCAAGATGGCTTTACCACTTTTTTGCCATCGCTTCCTGGATGATTTCGGCCTTTAATCGCTCTTCCGCATACATCTTTTTAAGTCTGGTATTTTCGGCTTCTAGCTCTTTCAGTCGAGCCATTAATGATGTATCCATACCACCATATTTGGCACGCCATTTATAAAAGGTAGCATTACTCATGCCGTGTTCACGGCAAAGGGTCGCTACAGGTGTGCCAGATTCTGCCTGTTTCAAGATGGACATGATCTGACTGTCAGTAAATTTAGATGTTTTCATGCAGAATCTCCTGCTCGTATCTTAAGAGAAAATTCTACTTTTAGATCCTTTTATTTTTAGGGGGGATTACCAGATGAACTTTGCATTTAAATGTTTGTCGTAATGAAAGGAAAGTGATTATGAAAAAATTAGGTCTTATCTCTGTAGTACTTGCTGGTGTTGCTTTTACAGCTGTTGGTTGTGCATCTGAAGCTGGCTTAAATGCATCAGGTTCAGCTCAAACTAGCGCTAGCCCATCTGGCGTACAAGCTGGTGTTGGTGTAGATGCAGGTGTTTCTGGTCAAGCACAACCAGGTCAAGTTGATGCTGGTGCTTCTGGTTCTGTTTCAGGTTCTGCAACTGCTCAGTAATTCTTAGCGATAAGAACAGTTAAAAGATTATAGAGTACATATATTCAAGATGCCGATTTATATATGAAATGAGCTGCTACTCATTATTCTATAGTCAAGAGAATGTGGATTTCTCAACAAAAAAGCCCCAAAAGACTTATCTCTTTGGGGCTTTTTATATAGTAATGAGATTAGTCATCATGACGATAATTTCGGTGGTCATGATCACGATCTTCTAAGCGTTTTTTTTCCCATTCACGGTGTCTTTTTTCCCACTCACGACGATTTTTGTCCTGTTCACGAGCATCTTTACGTTGTTGTTCGTATATTCTCTTACGCTCTTCCCAACGTTTTCGTTCCCAGTCACTATAGCGACGTCCATCGTTACGGTCATAACGATCATCGTCATGATCATGGTAACCATAACCACCGCGATAATAAGGGTCATCTGTATAAGCAACACAACCTACAGTTAAAAGACTGGTTGCTAACAAAGTAACAACTAGTTTTGCTGACATAGCCCAATCTCCTTTGTCTGTTAACAATAATTGGCAAAAAAGTCCTGTTTTAAACGACAGATTTGTTAATGACATTTGCTATAAATCAGATTAGCGTAGATTGGTTTTTACCTTTGTATCTTGATTACATGAGTTGTATGCGAATATAGTCAAACAACAAAGAATTCTGTAGAAAATATGAAGGATAAGAGGAATTCATGGAGATAGGCATGACAGCATTTAATCAAAAAATTCAAACATTGCTAGATAAGGGCCAAGGGCCTGCTGCTCGAGCTCTTGATAAGTTACCTCGATTAGCTCAAGAATCACTTGCCAAAATTCTTGGATATTCCTACCAATACCCAGATCTCGACTCATTTACTAAATGTATGATGGCCGTACAAATTAAACAGGGACGTATCGGTTTTATTGGTTCAGATCCTATTGAGTCTAGACGGCAATTCGATACACAAATGTTGGCTATCCGTCAGAAATCAACAGAAGTTGATTCTGTAGAAGATATTCGCTTACCTCTTCAAAGCGGAACTATCTTCGCAAGACACTATCACCCGGCACCTAATAAAAAATTACCTCTACTAGTTTTCTATCATGGAGGAGGTTTTGTCGTAGGTGGATTAGATACTCATGATGAGGTGTGCCGCATATTGGCGAAATACGCAAAAGTACAAGTACTCAGCATTGATTATCCTCTTGCACCAGAAGTCTCACCTCAACATTTAATTCAATCATGCGAAGATGCATTGGCTTGGGTCTATCAAAATCGTAGACAGCTAAAAATATTAAAAAATCGTATTGCTGTAGCAGGGGATAGTGCAGGCGGAAATATCAGTACGGTTGTAGCTCAACGATCAGTAAACAAACCTTATGCTCCACAAGCACAGCTTCTCATTTATCCTACAGTTGATTTTAAAAGCCGACATCCTTCTTTTTATGCTTATAAAGAAGGATTAGTTTTGACGGATAGCGATATTAATTATGTCACTCAATATTATGCAACTCAGCATAATGTAGAATTAGATGATCCAATTATTTCTCCAACCTATGGTAATTTGAAAAAGAATCCACCAGCTTTTGTGATTACGGCTGGTCATGACGTACTGCATGACGAAGCAAAAATTTATAGCTATAAGCTAAGACAAAATGGCGTAAAAATGCATTATGAAGAATATCCGGATCAAACCCACGGTTTTATAAACTTGACACCTATTTCGAAAAAGGCAAAACGCTATACCATCGAGATCAGTAAAAACTTCAGAAAGTTCTGGGATAAAAATAGTTAAATAAAAGCTTAGTCCATGTTTCACGTGGAACGTGGACTAATACTTTAATCCAAAATATAAAGCACTAAATAAAAGATAATAAATACTCACTAGAATTCTTTTATATAGATGATTAAATTTATCATTTATTAAGTTTGGCATTTTGTTGTAGGAAGATATGAAAAAATTATTAATGTTATGTTGTTTAGGTATAAGCAGTCATTCAGTATGGGCTGACACCTTAGTTGAAATGCAAACGAATTTGGGTAATGTTGAAATACAACTTTATGATGATAAAGCACCAAACAGTGTGAAGAATTTTAAAGACTATATAAAGTCAGGCTTTTATAAAGATACGATATTTCACCGTGTAATTCCTGGTTTTATGGTGCAGGGCGGTGGACTTACTGCAAATATGCAGGAAAAGACTACACGAGCACCTATCAAAAATGAAGCTGGGAATGGAATTGCTAACACACGAGGAACTTTGGCAATGGCCCGTACAGCAAATCCTGACTCAGCTACTAGTCAGTTTTTCATAAACGTTGCAGATAATAATTTTTTAAATCGCTCTGCGGGTAATCCTGGTTATGCAGTTTTTGGAAAAGTAATTAAAGGAATGGAAGTGGTTGATCGTATTGTTCAGGTCCCTACATCAAACTATGGCATGCATCAAAACGTACCAAAACAGGCTATAAAGATAGTAGATATAAAGTTTAAAACTCTTCAAAAATAAATTAACCATATAAATCATACATTTGTTTGTTTTTGAGATTTTTTTTGGCTGAAAAAGAACCGGTCGAACGTGCATATTTATAAAAGTGCTTGCGTACCAGTTTTTTTTCCCTATAATGCACTCATCCCGACGCGATACACGAGAATATCTTAGCTTACAGGGTTAAGATGAAAGCTTAGTATTGCGTTGAATTCTGTCTCTGACGAAGAGCAGAAAAATCATTAAGAGAATTGAAGAACAACTTGTGTGGATTTTTACTGATTGATTAATCGAAATAATTTTCATTGATTGATTGGTTTAAATTACTCGAAGTTTATTTGAGCGAAATTTAAGTCAGTAATTGATGAGCCAGAATTGGTACCTTGTCTTTAAATAAGGTACAAAATGATTTTAACTGAAGAGTTTGATCATGGCTCAGATTGAACGCTGGCGGCAGGCTTAACACATGCAAGTCGAGCGGGGTGATGGTGCTTGCACTATCACTTAGCGGCGGACGGGTGAGTAATGCTTAGGAATCTGCCTATTAGTGGGGGACAACATTTCGAAAGGAATGCTAATACCGCATACGTCCTACGGGAGAAAGCAGGGGATCTTCGGACCTTGCGCTAATAGATGAGCCTAAGTCGGATTAGCTAGTTGGTGGGGTAAAGGCCTACCAAGGCGACGATCTGTAGCGGGTCTGAGAGGATGATCCGCCACACTGGGACTGAGACACGGCCCAGACTCCTACGGGAGGCAGCAGTGGGGAATATTGGACAATGGGCGCAAGCCTGATCCAGCCATGCCGCGTGTGTGAAGAAGGCCTTATGGTTGTAAAGCACTTTAAGCGAGGAGGAGGCTACTTTAGTTAATACCTAGAGATAGTGGACGTTACTCGCAGAATAAGCACCGGCTAACTCTGTGCCAGCAGCCGCGGTAATACAGAGGGTGCAAGCGTTAATCGGATTTACTGGGCGTAAAGCGCGCGTAGGCGGCTAATTAAGTCAAATGTGAAATCCCCGAGCTTAACTTGGGAATTGCATTCGATACTGGTTAGCTAGAGTGTGGGAGAGGATGGTAGAATTCCAGGTGTAGCGGTGAAATGCGTAGAGATCTGGAGGAATACCGATGGCGAAGGCAGCCATCTGGCCTAACACTGACGCTGAGGTGCGAAAGCATGGGGAGCAAACAGGATTAGATACCCTGGTAGTCCATGCCGTAAACGATGTCTACTAGCCGTTGGGGCCTTTGAGGCTTTAGTGGCGCAGCTAACGCGATAAGTAGACCGCCTGGGGAGTACGGTCGCAAGACTAAAACTCAAATGAATTGACGGGGGCCCGCACAAGCGGTGGAGCATGTGGTTTAATTCGATGCAACGCGAAGAACCTTACCTGGCCTTGACATAGTAAGAACTTTCCAGAGATGGATTGGTGCCTTCGGGAACTTACATACAGGTGCTGCATGGCTGTCGTCAGCTCGTGTCGTGAGATGTTGGGTTAAGTCCCGCAACGAGCGCAACCCTTTTCCTTATTTGCCAGCGAGTAATGTCGGGAACTTTAAGGATACTGCCAGTGACAAACTGGAGGAAGGCGGGGACGACGTCAAGTCATCATGGCCCTTACGGCCAGGGCTACACACGTGCTACAATGGTCGGTACAAAGGGTTGCTACCTAGCGATAGGATGCTAATCTCAAAAAGCCGATCGTAGTCCGGATTGGAGTCTGCAACTCGACTCCATGAAGTCGGAATCGCTAGTAATCGCGGATCAGAATGCCGCGGTGAATACGTTCCCGGGCCTTGTACACACCGCCCGTCACACCATGGGAGTTTGTTGCACCAGAAGTAGGTAGCCTAAC
>NZ_AMSS01000023.1 GCF_000313935.1 Acinetobacter sp. WC-141
GGTGAATGTGGGTCACAGAAATATACATCTATGCCTAAATCTTCTTCGAGTATTTTATGTTCTGACATCTCGCGTCCACGGTCATAGGTCAACGTTTTACGCAGTTCTGCAGGTAAATATTTCAGAGCTTCAGTTAAAGCCTTGCGCACTGATTCTGCCTTTGCATCAGGTAATGTTGCCAAGATACAGAGCCGTGTATTTCGTTCAATAAGTGTTGCTATCGAACTTTTATTGTCTTTACCTTTAATTAAATCAGCTTCCCAATGACCCGGTATTTTTCTTTCTTGAACTTCGGCTGGGCGCTCATGAATAGTTTTAATATCCTGTAATATAGAATCTTTTTTAGGTTCACCGTTAGCTTTTCGCTTTTTATTTTCATGACGCAGACAGGATAATAAGTCTTTTTTCAACTCACCCTTTGGTAATGCTCGTATCGTTGAATAAATCGTTGTATGGCTTACATTCATTGTTTGATCCAAATCAGGAAATGTCTTTAAACGCTTTGCTATTTGCTGAGGAGACCATAAACAACGGATCGCTTCAACAATAAATTTCCAGAGGATTGAATCGATTTTGAGTTTTCTGTGACCACGTCTACGTCTAGCGAAGGTGTTATCAGAAGCATATCGAGCTTGATAAACGTCATTGATGCTATTTCTTTTAAGCTCACGATAGATCGTACTAGGATGTCTTTTAATGAGTTCAGCAAATTTTCTGGCTGAAAAGCCTTCTTTTCTTGACTCAAGCATTAATGCAGTACGATCTTCAAAGTTAAGATGATGGTATGACAATTTTATATACTCCATAAACCCTTTAAATTAATTAGGTGGTTTATGTCGCACTTCAAGTTTTACTCTGCCAGTTGTTGTTTCTAGTGGTGTGGCATTTTTTACATAACGGCGAGATAAAACATTTGCTAAGCAAAATCCAAAAGCCCCTAATAATATAAATAGATCTCCAATGTCTATTTTGAGGTGAAATAAAGTGGTTATATGTCCCTGACTAATGACCAGTAAAACGCCACTTAAGCCAAATAAAACACCTAAAAATTTACTCGGGGTAAGTTTTTCACCATCCAAAATAATTGTCATTAATAGGGTCATTAATGGTGTAGTTGCCATAATTAAAGCACCATTTACGGCAGATGTAGTCTGTAAGCCATAAAAACAACCTATGTTGAATCCCGCGATACCGATAACCCCAATAATAAGATAGATAAATAAATTTTGAGTTAAGGCTGCCCATCTTAATTTTCCTGTTATTGAAAAGATCAGAAGTAAGCCTAGACTTGCAATTGAAAACCGTTCAGATGCAGCAGATAGCGGAGGCATATGATGAATGATATAAGACATGGCATTAAATGCTGATCCCCAAAAAAACATCGTTAATACAACGCCAGCATAGGCATAAGCCACCGTTCTGTTCATGGACAGGCTCCCATTAAGAAAGGTTTTATTCTGGATAATTCTATAAAGGTGTACAATTCCGTATTAATACACTTCTTATGTGAAAATTTGCACAATGATCGATTGGGAAAATTTACATTACTTTTCAGTTTTTACCGAAGAGAAGTCACTGTCAGCTGCCGCAAGAAAATTAGGTGTAGATCATGCAACAGTATCTAGAAGAATTGCCCAGCTAGAACAAAACTTAAAACTTAAATTAGTTGACCGTAGACCACGGACTTACATTCTCACCCCTGATGGGGAACGTCTTGCTCAAGTGGTTGCTCGTATGATGGAAGAAACTTTTTCTATTGAACGTTTAACTCAGGCTGGTCAGCAAGAAGTGATGGGGAGTGTTTCTATCAGTATGCCTCCTTTAACTGCTGCACATCTCATCATGCCTCATCTGGGGGGATTTTATCGTCATTATCCTCAGTTAAAATTACGTGTACTGGGAGATGTTCATTATGTTTCTTTACAGCATAGTGAAGCTGATATTGCGGTAAGATTTGGGCGACCTAAGGATGAGAATTTAGTTGCTCGCAAAGTAGGTGAAATTCCTTTTGGGATATATGCTGCTCCAAATTATTTAGCTTCCACTAATCCTGAAAGCTATGAGTGGATTAGTGTAGAGGTAGGAGGCGTACATGGTCAAAAACAACAAAAGTTAAAAGAAAGATTAGGCAATAAAGAACCTATAATGGTTACAAACCATCCTGAGTTGCAGTGGAGAGCCGCATGTGGGGAGGTCGGTTTAGCTGTCTTACCCGATTTTTTAGGAGCACTCAGTAACCTAGTAAGGTTACAAGATGATTATCCTATGAGCGCGGAAATCTGGTTAGTAACACATGAAGATTTACGGCATAGTCCAGCAATACGAGTGGTGATGGACTTTCTTGTGAGTTGCTTCGAGCCTTATAAAATATAAATCTTAAAAAATAAGAGAGCTAGATAATTTATTAGCCTAGAGCTGTTTTATTTAAACAGTCGGTAGTCGATTTTGTAAGTTTTTTTAATTACTAGGAGGTAGCTTTATTCCAAATAGATTCATTTCTCACTTAAATTCTTCTGTTGTTACTCTTGTCCATATTTTAATTATCAGGAAAGAAACCTGCATCTTCACGTGCTTGCTTTAAAGCTAAGATAAATGAGGTTAATAAAAGTAAACCTATACAAAAAAGAAAAAGATCAATTTTACTAATCGCAAAACCTATACTCGTAGCGCCTAGACTTAATAATAAGATACATAATATTTTCCAAAAAATGAGCATGTTACGTTCTGATAAAAAGTCTAAAAGATATTATTTGCAATTGAAGGGTATTTCTAAATTTATTTATGTTTTTTTTATTATTAATTATGTAATTCTAAATAATTTAAATTCTGATTTTTTGATCTAACATTATGAAATTAAAATGAATTTTAATTTTATAAATTGCATGAATATTTTTTACTTATACTTAAAGTTAAGTTTTTATTAATTAATAGAATGATAATTCTTTAGAAACACTATAAAATAGTTTTTATAGATTAAATTTATTTTTTTAATTTCGTAAAAACAATATCTTATTGCTTTTTTTTAAATTTTTGTTAAAAAAAAGACTTGATCTTTAAGCCAAATTTTGAAATTATACTCATGCAAATTGTGATCTATTTCCCACAATTTGTATTTCAGGTTAAGTGGTTATCACTAATGCTCATTTGCTATTTTTGCTTATGAGCATTTTTTTATGTGATTTTTTAATATAACTACAAAGTAAAAAATATTAACGTTTTTGACTTTCTTGAGTAGCCTCAAGCTTTTTAAATTTTAGTATTTTTATAAATGGAGGCTAATCATATTGAATGGTCACAGTCGCTGTGGCTTTAACCTCACCTGAGGTTACATTGGCGGCAGTCTGATAGTAACGTGCAGTTAAGGGAATATCATATTCTATAGTCTGGTTGGAACTCACCATACCTATATTTAGCTTAGTTGCTTTTTGAATCGGCTTATTTGCTCCATTCATATTCCATAATAGTTCAACACCTACACCGTTAGCTCTGATTGAATTCGCGGCACTATTGTTAATCACCTGATTATTTGAGATATCAGAATTATAATCAAAACTTAAACTAATCATGTTACTTGTGGCTATACCAGAGTTGTTTTCGCCACCATTACATAAGATTGATAGATTAAAACTCTGTTCTCCTTGGGTTGAACCAATAGTTTTAAAGCCTGATTTCATCACTGTTGGAAGTTGAACCGGTGTATCTACACCATTTTGAATTTCACAAGATGAGGACGCAATAAGAATAGGGCTATTACTTAATACGGTTGTTGTTAAAAATGGGCGGTTCTGTTGTCCTGATACATAATAGGTGCTGTAACGACCAGCGACTAATGCACCAGAACCAGTAGTTGCAGCAGTTTTAATAACTTCCATCACGAAATACCCTGGGGAAAGTGTATATGGCGTGTTTGGGGTTAATGTGCGTCTATAGGGATAATATCCTGAAAAATCTGAAGCATCGGAAGCTTCGCGGTAAAGACGAATGCCAATACCGGGAATATTAGTCGCATAAACATTATTACCGATAGGACTAATAGGATAATTTAAGGGAAGAGCTGCAATAATTTGATCACTTGCACGATTACATGTTGCAGTTGAATTATTGGGTGAAATTGTAAAAGTATTTTTTTGTAAGATCGTTCCTATTGGATCGTTTGGTTTTACTACGATTTTACCTATAGTCATTGGAATATCGACGGTAGTAAATCCTTTACTTAAATTACAATTTGCATTTGTATGGCTATAAGCAAATAGGCTCACTGCCAAAAATCCAATTTTTTTTAAAATATTATTCATTTACAGACTGCCTTTGTCATAATCATTGGTTGGTTTTTATGTGTTATTTGATCCGCTATATCGTATTCAATTTCGCATTTTTCAGTACTCGTTTCGCCCCACTTCACATATAAACGGTCATGGGTTAAGGGTGTTCTTAAATAAATGCGACTGCCTTGCGCGACAATCCCTATTTCTTCATTATTCTGGTTATAAACTTGTGCAGCAAAAGGCAAATGTGAGCCATCTAACATTGTCGTACTAATAAAAAGTGCATAACCTTTTTTTGTTGAGAATTGAACTTTACTAATCGAGCCCGCATAGGGGGCAATTCGTAAACTGCTTTCAGCAAGTTCAACTTGGCTGGACATGTCTTGTGGGTCAAGACTGATGTCATTCATACGGTAAGGCGTAACATAGGGAATAACTGCATATCCCTTTTTGTTAATACTGAGTCCTGGTGTATTAGCGACTTGTGCTCCAGTCGCATCCGGTGCATAGACCACTACCATGGTTTGAGCCTGATCTGGCCCAAATAGAACCCCTTGAGAATGTGCAACAACATTGCCACTGAAGTTAAGCATTTCTTGTTGATATGAATCTGCGTGACTTAATGAAGCACCTAATGTTGTATAGTTTGTTTTATAGGTACCATTAATATTTATGTTGGTTTGATTATGATCCTGAGAAGAAATCGATGCGCCGTAATTTAAGCGATTTCCTGTAAAGCCACTGAAGCTTAAAGTTTGACTATCTTCACCAATAACACTATTAAAAGTCAGAGAGTTTTTCTTAAAATCTAATGGAAAAGATAAAGAAGCAAGGTACTGCGTATCTCGACTCGCGCGAGTAGTTCCTTCATCAATCTCGCTAGTAATTGCAGATAAACTATAAGTTAAATCTTTAAATTGATTGCTATAACCTAATTGGAACTGCTTATTGTTTGTGGAATGATTCCAATAGTTTATCCATGAACCCACTAAATAAAAATTTCCCCATTGCTTGGGAAGAACTTGATTTAAAGTAATCTGGAATTCACTTTTTTGTTTACCTACGGAAAAGCTATCAATATTTTGTTGTTGTAAATCTTGAATTAATGATGTGTGCTGAAAAAACAGGAGGTTTTAACTTGGTAAACTAAACACACTCATCAGGAGTTTACCATGAGCAAGAAACACAAGACTTACACCACAGAATTTAAAGCTGAAGCCATCAAATTAATTGAAGCCAATCAAGGCAATGTCTCGGAAACAGCCAGACAACTTAGCATTTCAATGCAAACTCTTTCAAATTGGAATACCAAAGCAAAGGCTGGAACTTTAGCAGGTACAAAACAGTATTCACCTGATCTAAACGCTCTACTCGAAGAAAATAAAAAACTCAAACAACAGCTCAAAATAGCTGAAATGGAACGTGAATTTTTAAAAAAGGCAGCAGCGTACTTTGCCAAAGAAAGTCAGTAAGGTACGCCTATATGAAACAAAAAAGATATTCTTTTCCAATTACCTTAATGGCTCGATTACTTCATGTTTCAGTTTCATGTTTTTATGATTGGCTCAAGAGAGGCGTGAGCAAAAGAACGATTCAACGAAATCAACAGACGATATTGGTGAAAATAGCCCATGAGGAGACAAAGCAGAGCTATGGTTATATTCGATTAACCAAATACTTACAAGCTCAGGGTATAAAAATGAGTATGTACGCTGTACGTCAGATAA
>NZ_AMSS01000024.1 GCF_000313935.1 Acinetobacter sp. WC-141
GAGACTAGGAGAGTCGAACTCCTGACCTCCTGCGTGCAAAGCAGGCGCTCTACCAACTAAGCTAAGTCCCCAGCTTACATCATCAGTCATGTATCTTTTTATCTATAACTTCAACCAGTCAAAGTCATGGTGGGTCTGACAAGACTTGAACTTGTGACCCCACGCTTATCAAGCGTGTGCTCTAACCAACTGAGCTACAGACCCTCAGATACATCTATGAAGAACAACTTGTTGTGGATTCTTACCAATCGTCAATCTTTCGTTAAGGAGGTGATCCAGCCGCAGGTTCCCCTACGGCTACCTTGTTACGACTTCACCCCAGTCATCGGCCACACCGTGGTAAGCGTCCTCCTTGCGGTTAGACTACCTACTTCTGGTGCAACAAACTCCCATGGTGTGACGGGCGGTGTGTACAAGGCCCGGGAACGTATTCACCGCGGCATTCTGATCCGCGATT
>NZ_AMSS01000025.1 GCF_000313935.1 Acinetobacter sp. WC-141
AAATGTGCTTGCCACTTGTTACGTACACCTACCGATTTCACCTCTTTTGGGTTCTTGGCTCCTTTATCCGGCAAGTAGATATTGATGCGGCTATCATCGGTCGGATCCGTGTATTCATAGATCAGACCGTCGTAATCATCCATTACACCAAAGGTAAGATCATGTTTATAACTATCCGGAATGATATTCCTGAAGTTAAACAGCAACACCGAGTTATCTGTTGGCCGTTCAAAATAGATCTTGAGCTTATTGTTTTGCCGGTATGCTGTACAAAACACAGCATCACAAAGGTTAGTGACCAGCTCCTCAAAGGAGAGATTGGTATCATCAATGGTAGTACAAAATTCTGCAGCTAACGGTGTACCGAAGTAGTCGACAATATCGTTATAAGTGCGATAGATATTTTCTATATCAATTTCATCGATCGTACGGCGTCCGATTTTGTCATCCAACGCCATTGAGACCAGTGCATCAGCAAAGCTTGAAGTTGGAAATAACTCCGTCGTCATTGCTCCATTTTTATAAGTGGGTAACATGCGCTGAAGATCAAAATTGATCTTGCGCGACTTAACTGCAAGCGCACCGGTAGTTGCATAAGTACGTGCACGAAAAACCGTTTCATACTCATATTTAGTGCTTTGCAGCGGGAATGCTCCGTAAAGTGCTTGCCACTTCACCTCATCCACTACACTTTCAACAGCAGGTGTAGGTGTTAAACGGCGTGCACGGACACTACAACGCCCCTGAAATGTGACCATATCCAGCGTTGCACCAATAGTCTGCCGTGACTTTGCTGAACCTTTCAGAATGATCTGCTTTAGCATTGGATTACCAATGGCTGCACCCGATTCATTCACCGGTGTGACCTCAACTTCAAGCGTAACGTTTACCGCTGCCTGATTGCCGCCTGCTGATACCGTATAAAGTCCATTACTGGCTACAAAGTTAAAAATGACACGACTACGCTCGAGATTGTCCAGAATAAACGGGCCAATCCACTTTTCACCAATCGATGCAAGCTTTGGAGATAAAGCACCTGTTTGCTGGTTACTGAGTTCTTTTAGCTTTAACCAGTTTGGATTAATTGCAGCAGGATTTGATAACGTCATACGATCATCAGCAACTGATAAGACGCTATAAGTACCGTTTAAATCGTATGTTTGCCCGTTATAGGTAAATGAAGCATTAGTAATTTCTACGCGGTCATTGCTGACAAATTTAGTCGTTAAATCGGTATTGTTTGCAGATGCTCGTAATATCTCGTTTGGATAAGCAAAAATAAGATAATTTGTGCCTTCCAGACTTTGAGTATCTGCAGGACGCAAGATCTGGCCATTCACTGAGTTTTGATGCTGAACAGTTAAAGGCGGTGTGGTAATTTCAGTACCAACAGAAAAATAAGGTTGTCCAGAAACAATATCGACGCCTGGACGGAAGACTTCTACTGATGCTCCAGCAATATCAACAATATTGGTTTCACCATCATAAGCGCCATTAATTTGATAGTAGCCACGACCAATGCAGCCAACAATATGCTCAACTTCAACATTGTTTTCATAAACCTTGTAAGGAACTGCAATCAGATCAGGTGTATTCCATCCAGCACCATAGTTATCCGTAATACGACCATTTACCCTCATCTTATTTTCACGATTAGAAAGTTCGTTATTTGCAGATGAGGATTGGTTGTTATTCTGATTGGTTTGAGCAATCGATGGTGCGGGCATTAAAAATGCAACCGCCACACTTAAAACAATAGATACGATTGCCGCAATAAGCGCTGGCATACCTTTCGGGTTTTCAATCACAATGAAAGTACCAGGTAAGAAATCGAGCTGTTTTAAGTCATGAGCATTCTTAGGTGTAACTTCATTGGCAAATGAAATTTCCGCATGATCCATATTGCTTGATGTATGAAAAATACGGACATGTTCAGGCATAGATTCGTATTTGGAAGTTAGCCATTGCCCTATGGTATGAGCATGTTCCACTGTCTTTTCTTCAGACAAAGGATCCTGTTTATAAATAATCTTAATCATAGTAACTGACCCGACTAAACCCCATTGCTCTGATAACGTCTTCAGCTAAATAAGTGACTCCACCTTCCATCAGATGCAGAACACGACCTAAACGAAAAAGCCCCACATGTGGGGGCTTATTTCTTTGTCTTGGATGGAAGGCGACAATACAGCCCTCCTTCGGCATGGGCAGCGGATTTAAGAGTTTTAATCTTGATGGCAGGAATGTAATTTTGCCCTTAGGTTGCATGAATAAATCCAAAGCTTCGCTACGATCTATTCCGTAGAGATCCATTGCAGCTTCATGGGCAAAATGAACGCAGTTGTATTGCTCTTCGTCATATTGCTTATCAAGCAAATGATCATGACTTTTCATACAGCCCCCTTCAGACCACTAAAGCGATCCAGAGCAAAAATATCTCCAGTCTTCGCGGTATTTAATCGTGGTGATTCAGCCTTGAATGTTACAGCTTTATGATTCATTGATATGCCTGTAAGTTTCAGTCCTAACAAATAATGGATTGGTGTATTCAAGTTGTCTGAACTATAGAGCCGATAATTTACGTTAGGCTTAACATCTGAATATTGCCCTTCAATTACCCGCTCAAACTCATCCGGCAACACATCACCCAGTCCGGAAATTGAAACGGTTAAGGTCTGGTCCAGATCCCCCAGCATTCCAGATCTTTGAATTGACATTGGCAGGTATTCGTAAAAAACCTGACCTGCTCCTTCTGTATGCTGCACATAGACGCCCCGATCATCATTGCGAACAACCCGATAAGTTTTTAGAAATGATGAATGTGATAACTCAATACACTCCAGTTGATAGATATCGACTTTACGATTAAGAAAGAACTTGGCGTATTCGTTATCCATTAGACCTCCCAATCTTTGATAAGTACCTGATCAGCAGTAAGGTTCGGCTGGTTTTGAACAACTTCGAGCTGAGCATTTACCCGGTATAGATTTCCATTCACCTCATTGGTCTTGAACGAGTTCGGTATGAAATTGCATTGGTATTGTTGACGTGCTCCTTGGTCAATGACCAGATCCGCATAAAACGAGGCTGGCTTGTTCTGATAGACACGCCAGAAGGCCATCATTTTATTGAAATCGGTTTTGCTTAAATTCCAGTTCACATCGACAATATGGCTATTACGTTTTACATCGATGTAATAGCGTCCGCGTCCACCGTCCATTTGCTGACGCTTTACATCATCACCTGGTGTTACGCCATAGCCATTTGTTTGAGGATTTAGCTTTAACTTGTACATAACTTTCCTTCAGGTAATAAAAAACCGCCCGTAGGCGGTACCAGAAACAATTGCAATTATTTCAAGGCTAATATAACTGCAACGCTAATAATTCCAAGGACTAATCCCAAATATGTTAATGCTTGTATTAGTCCTACACGATCTGCACCTTTTTCGCTCATTTTTCCATCTACCTTTAATTCCGATTTTGATGTATGCTTATTCATAGTAATGCTTCTCCTTAACTTTCACTGGTTGAGTTGAATTGAAAACCTCAGTGCGCCAACACTGGGGTTTTTGCTTTTTAAGTGCTCTTATTGTTTCATTTCAAAAAAATGTCATTTATTCATTTTTCCTACTTTGGAAAACATAGGCATAAAAAAACCACCCGAAGGTGGTCCTTTCATAATATTGGCTGTCAATAGGTTTTAGAAGAGACTAGGTGTTTACACTGTCAACAGCTCTTTTCTCCTTATACCCACCGCTTTAAATGCATTTCGATACATAGCATTAACATTTCCCTCCTTATACCTGTAACTTTAAAACTATCGATTTCGTCTTGTAGTCGTATTCTCTGTCAAAGAGCGGCTAATAGTTGAGTTTGGATTTCCAATTTGATCACCTACAATTCTAGGCACTGCTTTTGGAAGTTGTTTATCCAACTCCTCTTTAACGATGATCCGGACTGTATTCTCATCCAGTTGTTCAGCTTCCACTGTTGCCCCACTCACCTGATTCACAACTTCAATTTTGAAATTGATAATCGGAGAAGATGGCTCAAAAGAAGGCATAATCTCAGCTTGAGGACGTGTAGATTGCCCTAAGGTGAAATCCTGAATGTCATCAAGATTTGAACGATCCTGAACTAAACCATTTGAAGAGAAGTAAACTTTTCCGTCGTGGAATAGATCAGAGCTTGCTGAAGAAGCAGTAGGTACACGACTATTACCCTTATAAATAATCTGGCCATCTTGAACCGGTTGATTGAAGATGTCAGATTGCTTTTGGCTTTCTATAAAAGCATTAGAGCTCATCATTGCACGGCGCATGATATTATCAGCTGAAGCATTATTGTTGAGGAATGCTTCAGGGCCTGAGCTCTTACGCATTTTCTCAACTAAGCCAACACCACCCCAGCGTTTAATATCTTCTTGGGACCCTACGATCTCGCCTTTGTGCACAGCACCGGCAACTTCATATTTCCCACCTCGACCAGTGAAACCACCGTCCGCAAAGCCTTGATCTTTAATTGCCCTGATGTTAGCAATAATGCTAGCACCTTGTGCAACGGCTCCAGCAATCAAAGGCAAGTTATAAGGGAAACCAGCTTTTGAAGCAGCTGCGATATTTTGCTGGATGGCAATACCTGCAGCTGCAATTGCATAAGCTTTATCTGCAGCAAACATGAGCTTATAGGCTTTGGACTGTTCACCAAACATTGAACCAAACATCGAAGTGACTGAACCCATCATTTGTCCACCAAGGGCAATCTGAGCGTTTAATCGATCTTGTTGATACTTGTCTTCAACGTCCTTAACGTTCTGAGCATAATCACTGTAAATTTGATTCCGTTGCTCTTGAGCAGCTTGAATGATCGCAGTTTTCTGGTTTTCGTAATCCTGCTGACTTATAAGCTGTTGCTCAAATTGTGCATTTAAAGCCTCAATAGAATTTTGTTCATTTAAATTAACCACACCTTGCTGACTATCAAGTAGATTTGTCGCGGCACTTAGGCGGCTAGATCGTTCTTGATCTAGTCTATAGAACTCACCACTGCCATTCATATCAGCTTGAATACCACCCCATGCTTGACCAGCTTTTGCTGCACGATCAAGTGCTTCTAATCGTTCTTGATCACGTGATAATGCCAGTCGCTTACGTTTTTCCTCCTCATCTTTTACTGTTTTAGCAATTTCTTCTCGCTCCAATCGGTAGCGTTCTTGCATTGCCTCAGTTTCTGAAAGCAAGAATAATTTAGCTTGAAACAAACGTTGCTCTTGAGCAAGTTTTAGTAAACCTAATTCTTGTTGCAACTGTTGAGCTAACAAATTAACAGCTTCTTTACGCTGTTCTTTTGTCATCTCTAAGTCGTGTTCGGCTTCAAATTGACGTTTTGCAAAACTGTCCTTTAAAAGCTGCTCTTCCGACTTGGTGAAATCACGGAATGAATCAAACTTAGTCTTTGTAGCTTGCTCAGCAATAGCAATATCATTATCTGCACGTGCTTGAAGTTCTGCTTTTATTTCAGCCTTACGTTCCGGGCTAAAGTTAGCTTTATCAACATCCTCAAGTTTTTTGGCCAGATCATTCCTAATCTTTTTTACTTGATTAGCAACCTCATTTTCTAATTGAAGGCGAAGTTTTGCCTGCTCCTCGGCCATTTTAGTGGTATCTTGAATAAGCTTATCAAAGTCTTTTGATGAAATATCACCAGCAGAATAGCCATTAATACCAGCCATGTAACTTTGATAGTCTTTCCAGTATTGATTATTATTTTTACCAATACCTTTACCCTTCATTACATTGCCTTCACCTGCATGGTATGCACGTACAGCCTTTTCTAAATCACCTTTAAAAAGCTTCAAAAGATAAGACATGTACTTAGCCGCACCTTCAGCAGACTGTGCTAAATCAGTGCGGTCTTTTATGCCATATTGCTTGGCAGTACCTTCGAGAAACTGAAATCCACCAGTGGCCCCGGTTTCTTTGTTATAGGCTTTTGCATTACCTCGAGATTCGATCATATGAATCGCGGATAATGTTCCTGATGGGAGTTTGTATTTAGACTCTAGATCTGCAAAGCCGAATTTTGAAGCATTTGCTAGGACTTTCGCATTTACATTTAGTACTTTTTGCTGATTTTTAAGCTCCTTGTTTTGCTCCCGTATAGAATCAGTTCTAGCATCCGTGATGGCTTTGATTGATTCTTCTGCTTTCCAAGTATCCGTTAATGCTTTCATAGCCTCTCGGTCTGCTGCCTTAAGACCCTTAGCTAATGAATCTTTATAAAGCTTCAATAAATCATTAGCCTGAGACTCAGAAAAACCCTTTTTCATTACTATCTCGACAAATTGCGTATCCCACAATTTATCTGCATACAATTTCTGTAAGGACTTTTGAGCCTCATCTGCAGCCTGTTTTGTATTCTTGATAGCATCAGCATGCTTCTGTTGCTCAATTGCTGCATTTTGGGCTTTATTACCCGTTAAGGTAACTTCGATACCAAACAATTTAATGGCTGTTTTCGTCTTATCAGCCTTTTCATAAGCCTCATTGTATTTGTCGATTTGCTCCTTTAATGCATCTCTTAAGCTTGGGGGTAACTTCTGTTTAGCAAGTTGCTCCATAGCCTCCTTGTAGCTAATTGTGCCCAATCGAGCTTCATTAGAAATCCTTGTAAGTTCAACATTGCCTTTACCGAAGTTTTGAATATCAATTAAGGCTGAACCAACGGCCAATTCTGTTTTTTTCAACTCCTCATTTTGAGCTTTAAAGGCCGTTGTTAAGTCATTAATAGCTTTGGTTTTTGCCTCACCTTTTAACCCTTTTAATTCTTCAGCAGTACGGTTAGCCACTTCGGCTTGTTCAGCAAGTGTTCTATTCGCTTCTTCTGCCTTACCTTTAAAATAAGTATATGTTGCAGCCAGAGCGGATACACCTAGGGTAATTGCGCCAATTGGACCGCCGATAAGTCCTAATGCTCGACTGCCAATACTGCCAACCAAAGAAGAAGCTGCTGAGAGTCTTGATTGAGCAGCGGTTTGTGCATTTGTAGCAGCAGTTACTGCTGCTTGTGCCTGTGCATAACGTGTAGCTGCCGCAGTTGCACCAAATTTAGCTTGGGTTTCTGCGTTTGTGGCTCGGACATTCGCGAGATGCGCTTTAGCCGCATTCAAGGTAGCTGTAGCTTCTGCATATTCAGCTTGAGCGTTTAATACTGATGCTTGGCGGCTAGCTAAAGTCGATGTTATTCCATCCTTAACTGCTGCGCTCTTCATTAAAATTGCATGAGTGATATACCCAATACCAACTACCAATGCCCCATCTGCAATTAAATCTAAATTACTTGCAAGAGTTTGAACTGATCCAGCTAATACCTGTGCGGCCCCACTACCTTTACCAGCCTCACCCACAAACTTAGTAATTTCGTTATTTAAAAGTGTGAGTGATTGACCAATTGTGATATCAGTTTTAGCAAACAGCGCATCAACATCGTCTTGGACATTATTAAGGGCCTTAACGATTTCTTTTGAAGTAATCTTTCCTTCTGCGGCTACTGAACGTAATTGCCCCACTGTAATACCCATGCCTTGTGCAATAGCTTTTGCTAAAGCAGGGGTTTGCTCCATTACAGAATTCAGTTCTTCACCACGTAATGTACCACTGGCAAGAGCTTGTCCGAACTGTACTAATGCTGCATCAGCGGCCTCCGCACTTGCTCCACTAATAGCCACAGCTTTTGATACGGTTTCAGTTAATCGGGCAGTATCTTCCATCGTAAGATTTAATGTCTTGGCATTATCACTAAAGCGCTGGTACACCTGTAAAACTGAATCCCAAGCAGAATATGTCTTTTGAGCAATTCGGAACGTATCTTCAGTTGCTTTATTTAGCTCACTTGGTTATTAGTCACTAATTTAAGACGGTTTTGAAGTCCTGTGTATGTATCCATCTTAGATATTGCAGCACTAACAGTA
>NZ_AMSS01000026.1 GCF_000313935.1 Acinetobacter sp. WC-141
CTTCAATTAATTTGATGGCTTCAGCTTTAAATTCTGTGGTGTAAGTCTTGTGTTTCTTGCTCATGGTAAACTCCTGATGAGTGTGTTTAGTTTACCAAGTTAAAACCTCCTGTTTTTTCAGCACACATCAACTTCATAAACGAAATTTTAAGTTATTTTATTTGAGTGAAGTTTAAGATTTTAAGTTATGAATAAATTTTTCTATAGCGGCCTCTATCTTGTGCTGTTTTTACTTGTTGTAATATTTTTTTGCACAAGCATTCCTGCTGCTAAGTTAAAAATCTTTAATGTAACTCATTCAAATTGGATACAGCTAGAAAAATTTCAGATCTTAAATTATGAAATTAAGTGCTCAAGTCCTTGGGGACGAGGCGGGGACAAAATGGCAAATCTAGCAGTTTCATATCAATATAATTATGGAAATAAAAGCTATCTTCAACAAGACGAAATTTTTTATAGAATATATAAAACATATATTTTTGAACGTTGCGATTCTTTTAAAGAAAAAAATAAAGAGATTTTTAATAAGGCTGTAAAAGATCAGACAATAAAATTATTCATAAATAAGAATTCCCCCAATACATCTAAGTTATTTCTTTCAAATAAAGAATTTAACTATAGATTATCTTGGTTAAGTATTTTCTTCTCAGAAATACAAGGAATTCTATTAACCTTACTTGCGATTGTTACTCTCTATAGTATTTATATGTTAATTAACCGAAGATAATCTTTCTAATGCTTGATCAGCTTCAGGAATATGTTTTTTTGAAGCTTCCATATACCAAAATTTAGCCTTTTCCAAATCAGGGAAAATATTTTCATACATATAAGCTAAATTATATTGTGCTTGAGGAAAGCCTTGCTGAGCCGCTTTAGTAAAATACTCTAAAGCTTTCTTATTATCTTGGGTAACCCCTTCACCATCTGCATACATATTACCTAAATTATAGGATGCTTGAGGAAGGTTTTGCTCCGCTGCTTTTGAGAAAAGTTCTAAAGCTTTCTTATTATTTTGTGGAACACCATCTCCATTTGCGTAAGCATTACCTAAATTATATTGAGCCTTAGCGTAGCCTTGTTCAGTTGATAATTCATAAAGCTCTAGGGCTTTTTTTCTATCTTTTTGAATATAAAGGCCTTTATCATACATGAGTCCAAGGTTATATTGGGCTGCTGCTAACTTTTGGTTAGCTGCACTATCAAAATATTTAAAAGCTTTTTGATAATCTTGGGTTGTTCCTAGACCTTCGAAATACATTCCCCCCAGATCATTTTGTGCCTCAGCTAATCCTTGATCAGATGCTTTTTGAAATAATTCTAAAGCTTTTTGATAATTCTGCTTAACATCTTTACCTAAAAAATATTTTTGACCTTCCTCATATAATCTCAGAGCTTCTGAAGGTTTTTCTTGTACAAGATTTTGTGACGAGGGTTGCTTGGCACATCCAGATAGTAAAAAACTATTAGATAAAATTAAACACCCAGCAATAATCAATAATTTCGATTTCATCTTTAGTCCAGATTAATAGTTAATCAGCTCCTATTATGTGCCATTCTAACATAGGATCTTTTTCAAGCTGTCTTTGTCTTTCCGCTTCAGCAGTTGCTTTTTCTTGTGCTTCCATTAAGTATGCTGCATCTGCTAACCCATTAACAATAGTCACTGCCGCTTGAGATTCACCAAGTTTTTGTCCAACTTTTGATCCGCCTATTACTTTACCAGTAGCATCCCCAACTTTGTTTCCGATATAAAATAATGCTCCAAAACATGATGCACCAACAAGCGCTGCTTTTTGTGGAGAACCTTTTGCTAATTTGGGACATACTTTACCAGCTATTGCTAATCCACGATTACCCACATAAGTTGAACCAGTCATGGTTGCTGCTTTCACAACTAATCCTTTAGAATCACGTTCTCTGGTTAATATTCCAATTTCTGCAATATCTCCTGCTTTTCCTAGCCTTCCGCCTATTTTGTCAAACTTTTTTGCTACTTCGCCCACATTGGATACACTTGTGTTAGGGTTTCCTCGAAATACCTTATTTCCTACATTATCAGGTTTATGAAAATACATACGCGCATTGGTAGACTTTTTAATACGTTCTAAACTAAACGGAGGAGTATTTTTCGAATGTAGAAGTCCCCAAGCAAAGTTATTTTTCTCGATCAGTTTAGTTGAATTAGTTAACACGCCAATATACGTTGAAGTGTCTTGTGCCGTACTCGCTGCTTCTTTTTGGCTTGGCGAGAATAAATAAACAGGTCTGCCATTTTGATTTACTTTTTGATTTCCATCACTCATGATTCAATTTTCCTATATAGCTTATTCTGAATAATTACTTCTTAAATAATCGCCTTTTTCTTCTGTTTCAGGCAATAATTCTATTTCTTTTAATATTTTAGGACTAATTAAAATAATTTCTCGAACAAAATTATTTTCAATACGCATCATAGGTTTATATGTTTGATCTATAAAATTTTTAATAGATAAAATAGGAAAGTCATCATTAGGGCTACTAAATTTCGCTTCTCCATTTTGGTCAGTTCGACAAGATGTTATTAATTTATTGTTGTCATTAGTGATTTGGAACTCTAAATTACTTATTGGATTCCCTAAGAAATCTAAGAATTTTATATATGTTTCATCATTCTTAGTTCCACCAAGTTTGTCGATATAATAATGCCAGTCATCGCCTCCGATCAGAACTTTAACCTTTTCTTTTTCATTAGATTTGATGCGTCCAGTCCGACCATACTGGTCAAGGAAACCAGTTTTTACTTGCCCATTTGAATGTAAAACAGAATATTCAATATTAGATATATCAGGGAATAAATTATAAACATCTAATTTATTACTGAAAGGAGATTGAACGTTAGGGATTTCGGGTAAAGAATAATTAGCTTTTTCCCCGCCTTTAAAAAGGTGTTGTCCTGCTTTCGGCTCAAATTTTCCTGGTGTAATCAGGGTAATACCATCTTTATTAATAATAATTTGAGAACCACCAGCCATCAATAACCTCAATTTTTATAAAAAATATTCAGAACTTTGTATAGATATTGATGTGTGCTGAAAAAACAGGAGGTTTTAACTTGGTAAACTAAACACACTCATCAGGAGTTTACCATGAGCAAGAAACACAAGACTTACACCACAGAATTTAAAGCTGAAGCCATCAAATTAATTGAAGCCAATCAAGGCAATGTCTCGGAAACAGCCAGACAACTTAGCATTTCAATGCAAACTCTTTCAAATTGGAATACCAAAGCAAAGGCTGGAACTTTAGCAGGTACAAAACAGTATTCACCTGATCTAAACGCTCTACTCGAAGAAAATAAAAAACTCAAACAACAGCTCAAAATAGCTGAAATGGAACGTGAATTTTTAAAAAAGGCAGCAGCGTACTTTGCCAAAGAAAGTCAGTAAGGTACGCCTATATGAAACAAAAAAGATATTCTTTTCCAATTACCTTAATGGCTCGATTACTTCATGTTTCAGTTTCATGTTTTTATGATTGGCTCAAGAGAGGCGTGAGCAAAAGAACGATTCAACGAAATCAACAGACGATATTGGTGAAAATAGCCCATGAGGAGACAAAGCAGAGCTATGGTTATATTCGATTAACCAAATACTTACAAGCTCAGGGTATAAAAATGAGTATGTACGCTGTACGTCAGATAA
>NZ_AMSS01000027.1 GCF_000313935.1 Acinetobacter sp. WC-141
GCCCATGAGGAGACAAAGCAGAGCTATGGTTATATTCGATTAACCAAATACTTACAAGCTCAGGGTATAAAAATGAGTATGTACGCTGTACGTCAGATAAAAGCGCTGAACCACCTGTATTGTAAGCGACACAAGCGTTTTAAAAGGACTACGAATAGTGACCATAATCGAGCGATCTATGAAAACCTGCTGGAGCAACAATTCTCAATGACTAGACCAAATCAAGCATGGTCAAGTGATATTACGTACATATGGACTGTTGAAGGATGGCTGTATTTAGCAGCGGTAAAAGACCTTTACACGAAGCAAGTGGTTGGCTATAGCTTAAATGAGCGCATGACAACACAGCTTGTTTGTAATGCGCTAAATATGGCTATTCACAATCAAAAACCAACCAAAGAACTGATTGTGCATTCAGACAGAGGAAGTCAATATTGCAGCCAGGAATATCGAAATATACTTGAGCAATATGGTTTTCAAGGTTCAATGAGCAAGCGCGGAGACTGTTACGATAATGCACCGATTGAAAGCTTTTGGGGAATACTGAAAAATGAGTTAGTGCATCATTACAACTATCAAACCAGAGAAGAAGCCAAAGCAGATATTATAAAATACATTGAGTTATTTTATAATCATCGAAGAATTCAAAAGGGTTTGGGTTTTAAGACACCAAATCAAATGGCCGAAGACTTTTATAAGTTGGCTGCCTAGAATCTCCCAAGGGAAAGTCTCCTGATAATTCAGCGTATATCAATATTACCTGCTACTTTTTAGGTATTTTGATTCAACTTCCATTTATTGATAGTAAATTCTACACAGGTCAAATCGCAGCAATGTTAGGGGGAATCGATTTATCGTGGCTTGTAGGGCTTATCTCTACAGCACTGATTTATTATATTTTCGCCAAAAAAGCTCAACTCAAGTTTTCAAAGCAATTAGTCATTGACCAAATCAAATAGCAAAACTAAATAAGCTATCAAAGTCGACTACCTTGATAGCTTACTGCTGTAATTTGAAGGCTATTCTTGTAGTGCTTTACCCTGTGCTGAAATAGGTAGTCCAAATAATTTATCAAAGCACCAATTAAAAATAAAAGTGTAGATCGGAATAATGATAATAAAGGCCAGATCTAACCAAAAGGCAGCAATGAGTGAAATATCCATCCACCATGCAATAAGAGGAATCAAAAATAAAACTAAGGTAAGTTGAAAACCGATAGCGTGCCCAACCCTACGCTTAACCGTACGGATATTACTGCTTTGTCTAGCTTCCCATTTCTCATACAAAATATTGTAGATAAAATTCCAAGTTACAGCTATGGTCGTAATCATGACAGAAAGTGGTCCTGTATGTTCCACACTATCACCTGCCAAAATAGCTAACCCTACTGATGAAATAATCATTCCAATGACTTCATAAAAAGAAACATATACGATTCGACGTTTTACACCTTGCATAATCAACAAACTCTGCTTCATTCTTTATATTTTAATTTCAGTCAAAATCATATATAAAGTTAATAGCTTTCAGTTCAACTGATATCAAAATGAATTTTAATAGTGAAAATATTGAACTCTTCATCACAGTACTAGATACGGGATCTTTCTCTGCGGCTGCCCGTAAACTAAATCGAGTCCCTTCAGCCGTGAGTATGGCCGTTGCCAATCTAGAAGCAGAATTGGGTTATATCTTATTTGAACGTACCCCTCGCAAAGTTATTCCAACCGCTACAGCATTAGCTTTGGAACCTCAGGCACGAATTATTTCTGAACAGCTTAGGCTATTTAGCACTCATGCCCATGAGCTTTCTTTAGGGCTTGAAAGTAAATTACGTATTGGTGTGGTCTCAGATGTAAATACCAAACTATTATTCTATTCAATAAAAAAATTAGCCGATAAATTCCCCTTACTTAATATTGAGGTTATTACGGCCCCTCAAGATGACATCGTCAATTTACTTTATACGGAAGAAATTAGTCTTTGCTTAGCTGGCTCAGACCTAAATATAAAAATGCGTGAAAATCTGCAATTGGTCATGACTGAAACAGTAGTTGCCACTATTTCATCTAGTCATAGTCTTGTCCAAGAAAAAACAAAGCAGCTGTCTATTGAAGAGTTAATCAATATTAGACAAATTGTAGTGGCGAGTAGTGACCATGAAATGACAGATTCCCGTTCAATTATTGGTGCAATGTACTGGAAAACGAATAGCCTCCAAACAGCAATTAATATGGTTGAAGCAGGGCTTGGTTGGGGGAATTTCCCTTTATCATTAGTACAAGAAAAAATCGATCAAGGTCATTTAGTTCTTTTAGATTTTAAAAATACTAAAAATCACTTACCTCTCTCCATTTACTTAATTTGGCTTCAAGATCGCCCCCTATCTAAAGCAGCTCGAGAACTCATCCAAATTATTCAAGAAAATTTATAACTTTTATGCTTTAGCTCTGAGCACACCTGATCTCTTTTTATAGTTTTATTACTGGTTATATATACCTACTTTAAAAATTGAACTTACTGTTCTGCCCTATTTTTCTCAATATTACAGAAAGCAAAAAGCCTACTTAAAAAAGCAGGCTTTTTACTGTATTTCAGGACTAAGCAATAGTTTTTTATTTTGGAAAAATACATTTATACTTTATTAAAACCTAGCATTTTAGTCAAGAATAAAATTAATAAAATACAATCATTTGTACTCTATGTGAAGAATATCACGTTTTAAGTTTTATATAGAAAACACATGAGTAAAAGAAAGAAATTTCGATGATAAAAACTCCCAACTTTTCCACTAAAATTGCTAATTTTTTAATCAGATAGATTATAAGATGAGTCTAATTTCAGTCATTACTTTTTGTTTTTATCTTTAAAGCTTCATTCATCATATATAGAGATTTATTATTTTTAAATAATTTGAATTTTAATACTCTATGTATAATTCTACGATCCTATTTTATTCTTCTAAGAATTGAAGAAATTCCTTAATCAACAGTAAAAATAAAATTAATCCTATAAATATTATCATTTTTTATTCTTATTGTTAGAGTATTAATTATGTGTTCTAACTTAACTATTCGAACAAAACTTTCCAAGTTTATTCATATATTTATTAAATTATAAAGAAATATTCTCATTAGATGAATAGGTCTCAATATCCCAAGAGAGTTAGTAACTCTATAAATATAATTTTCTGAATTATTTTTATTATAAACCCCTTCATAGACATTATTTAAATAATAACGATCGAAATTTATAAATTGTGCGTAATATATTCACAAATCAGCTTATCCTCTACTATTTTCCTTAAGCTTACTTAACCTAATATTTTCAGTATTATTCAAAAAACCTCTCGTTATGGTTACATTTTAAGCAATTTGTAGTTTAAAAGAATTAATGTTTTGAACCACATAGGCAATTAAAACTATATCAATATAAACTTCTGGCTGGAATAAGTTCTAATTGATCGATAAATAACTTAGTTCACTTTACTCGTGAAGTACTCATGCGCTAGAATCACGGTCGCTTGTAATATTTAACCAAAATAACACAATATTTTTTGAGACTACTAGGTGTCTACTTTAGAAAATGACTTGTGTTTAATTAAAAAATTGATTAGTATTGCACGCACTGAAAAGCCTTGAGATTAAAAGCTTTTCTGACTTATAGGGCCTATAGCTCAGTTGGTTAGAGCAGCGGACTCATAATCCGTTGGTCCACAGTTCAAGTCTGTGTGGGCCCACCAAATACAAACCCCATAAACCAAAAAGTTTATGGGGTTTTTTAATATGTATTCAAACAAAATATGGTTCACCGTTATAAATAATACTTAAAATTTAATTATCAAATTTTAAAATATATTTTTATTTCCAAACTTTAACTTTTTTAAAATAATTTTTCTTCTTGTGCTGAATATTTCTATTCCATCAATTAAGCTAAGATTTGCTTGCGCTTAAGTTCTGTATTTTCTAATTGAGCATCCCAAAATTTTTCCCATAAATCACAATACTCTAAGCATAACCTTTCGATATAGTTATAATCTTCTTCTGTGCAAGCTTGCATCAAGACATACCATAAATCTTCTTCATGATCATCATCTGCGGCTTCGGCACTTTCATCTTCAGAAATACCATGTACATGATAATAACCACCACCTTCAACCTCTAAACCTACGGCTTTCGTCGCTTTACGTAAAGGTGGACTATAAAGAATGACCTCTTCTTCTGCGACTGCCAATAAAGCTGAAACAGCTATATAGTCATCATAAGCATTTTCTAAAAATACTCTAACCTGATCTGCAATTTTAGTCGGCTGATAAGTCAGACGATCTTCTTCCGTAATACCGAAATCATTTAATACGTCTTCAAATAAAGGATAGTGAGCATATTCAGGATTTCCCTGATAATAACCATCTTTGTCTAAACCTGGACGAAATCCAAACTCATCAAAAATATTTAGGCTTAAAAGAAAACGCGGAAACATTTTCGCGCCAGCATGCAATCTTGGCTCTAATTGTTTAGTCTGAAACTGAGCCATGAGCAATGCGTCGGTAAAGGTTTGCACAATTGCATGGCGATATTCCAAGTGAATTTTTTTTAAATTTTCTTTATTAATTTCTCCATTATTTAAAATCTCAATTGCAGGATGATGTGACACTGCATGTTTAGCAATTTTTGCTCTTAAACTAGTCAAAAAGTCTGAATTTTTTTGCCATAGTTCGGCTGAAATGCTTTGCTTCATTCCTGCGAGTGCTTTCTTTCTTGGATTATTAAAATTTTCAAATTTCTTAGGCATATTCACTCTCGTTAAACTTATTGAAGCCTGATCGTTTTTTACATATTTTATTATAAAAACAATGACTTAAATTAATATTTAAACATGTTCCCTCATCAATCAATATTAGAATTAAAATCTTACGAAATCAAATATAAAATTAAAAAAAACTTTAGTTAATGATAATCATTATCACAATATAAACTTGAATCAAATCCCTTTTTTTATTATGATAATTGCTATTAAAATTTTAATTTTTTAGATTAAGTTATAATTAGTTCGAACTATATGGAATAGTAATGTCAAAAAAAGAAGATATTATAAATACTGCTTTAAATTTATTTAATCAGATTGGCTACAATGCTACTGGTGTTGACCGTATTATTGCTGAATCTAATGTTGCAAAGATGACATTTTATAAATATTTTCCTTCAAAGGAAAATTTAATTATGGAGTGTTTGCAACATCGAAATGTAAATATTCAAAACTCAATTAATGAACAATTAAGTTTACGTCAAGATGCTAACCCACTTGAGAAAATTCATATTATTTTTAATTGGTATATTGAATGGATCAATAGCGAAACATTTAATGGATGTTTATTTAAAAAAGCATTTATTGAAGTATCTAAACAATATACTTCAATTCGTGAACCATTTTACGAATATACGAAGTGGCTGACGAATTTATTAAAAGAACAGCTCACTCTATTAGGTATAGAAAACCCTACTCCACTTACTCACATCATTATTTCTATTATTGATGGGATGATTATTGATGGAACAACAGATAAGACTCTGATTAATGCTGAAAAAATTTGGCAATATATTAAATATTTAATTAATGAAGAGATACCTCAGCCGGTATCTTAAATATTAAAATTATCTAAGTCTATTATTTTAATATTAGGTTTGAAAGAAAAATAAAAAGAACTTTTTTAAACCTTCTATAGCTTAGATAAGCTTAATTTTTAATGCTCTACTTTAGCTTGCATAATTTCTCTAGGCTTTTTTACAAACTCATATTAGAATCCTGAAAATTTATCACCTTGCACTGATCTATGAAAAAATTTCTAGGTAACTCTATCTTTAAAGCCGCTGGTTGGACCTATAATGTAGATCCAGAAATTCTTGAGAAAAAACAAGTTATTATTGGCTTTGAACATACCTCAAACCTAGATGCAGTGCTATCTATTGCTCTCTTCCAAATTTTAGACATCAAGATTCATACTTTAATAAAGAAGGAACTTTTTAAGGGTCCTCTTAAACCAATTTTAGAAAAACTTGGTGGCATTCCCGTTGACCGTAAAGCGAGTAAAGATATTGTTTCTCAAATGGTTGAGCAATTTCAGAACCATGAAACTTTTAACTTGGTTATTGCTCCGGAAGCTACTCGTGCAAAAGATGGCTCTGAACGCAAACCTATCCGTACAGGTTTTTGGCATATTGCGAAAGCAGCTAATGTTCCGATTGTACTCATGTATGCCAATGCGCGAAGCAAACAAGGCGGGATTCTAGGCAAAATTTACCCAACAGACTTACAAAAAGATTTGGAAACCATTAAAGAGCTATATGCGCAATTTGACATAGACGTCAAAATTAACTAAATCAAATTGGACTTGATTCGGCCTAATATCATTCATTAGGCGTGAAGCTTATTATTCTGATTCAATTGGCTAACAAAACGCAGGGCAACAGTTTTCAACAAAACCAAGCCTATGCTAATATTCCAGCACTTTTGCATTTTCTTTTTTTGGAGTTCACGTCCATGGCGGGTCATTCTAAATGGGCCAATATTAAGCATCGTAAAGCGAAACAAGATGCAAGTCGCGGTAAAGTTTTTACTAAATATATTCGTGAAATTGTGACTGCTGCCAAACTTGGCGGTGGAGATGCTGCTAGTAACCCTCGTCTGCGTGCAGTAGTTGAAAAAGCTCTTTCAGTTAACATGACACGTGACACCATCAACCGTGCCATCCAACGTGGTGCCGGTGGTGAAGATAATGATGATTTAAAAGAAGTAACTTACGAAGGTTATGGTGTTGGCGGTGTTGCTGTTCTTGTTGAAACAATGACAGACAACTTAAACCGTACAGTACCAGATGTACGTCACTGTTTTAGTAAAACAAATGGTAACTTAGGTACAGCCGGTTCTGTCGCTTACCTATTTACTAAACGTGGTGAAATCACTTTTGAAGATGTGTCTTTAGAAGACAAGATCATGGAAGTTGCTTTAGAAGCTGGCGCTGAAGATATTGAAATTTCTGAAGATCAAATTTTGGTCATCACTTCACCAGAAACTTTTGGTGAAGTTCAAGATGCTCTTACTGCTGCTGGTTTAAAATCTGACAACGCAGAAGTGGTTATGAGTCCATCAACCAAAGCTGAAATTAATGATGTTGATCAAGCAAAACAAATTCTTAAAATGATTGATATGTTTGAAGACCTTGATGATGTGCAAAACGTTTATACTAACGTTGAGTTCACAGATGAGGTTTTGGCTCAACTTGATGCCTAAATCAAACATTTGAATTAAAAAAACGCACCCAATGGTGCGTTTTTTTATAGTTTATTGAGTAAGTTATAACAGTTAAAAACTTTATATTCTTTAATCACAAAGCTGG
This sequence comes from Acinetobacter sp. WC-141, assembly GCF_000313935.1. Classification (GTDB taxonomy): domain Bacteria; phylum Pseudomonadota; class Gammaproteobacteria; order Pseudomonadales; family Moraxellaceae; genus Acinetobacter. The sequence goes on from NZ_AMSS01000027.1 coordinate 7,391, forward strand.
AATGCAAAGCAACCACATTGTCAATTTTTCCAATACGTCTTAATAAAATTTCACTGTAGTCATCCATGTTGCGCGCTACAAGTTCCAAAATAAAATCGGCACTTTGCCCTGTCACTAGAAATGCATTGGTCACTTCTGGAATTGCTTCTATTTCTGAAAGAAATTTATCAAATGTTTCAGTGTCATGTTTACTCAATGAAACTTGCAATAAAATGTGCAAGGTAAATCCGAGTTTACTAAAATTAATTTCCCTTTTGAGCTGCCCCATAACGTTGGCTTCAATTAGATGCTTAATCCGGCGATGCACGGAACTGACTGACAGATTGATCCGTTCTGAAAGTTCATTCAAATTTAAGTCTTCATGAGACAAAATTTCTAGAATTTGTTTATCAAAACGGTCCAACTCCATTGTTATCTCCAGCCAGAATTTTACAGTGAGGACAGTATACCCTATACAACTCCACTGCATTTAAAATACAAAGGTTTAAAAATAGCTAAAACGTTTATTTCTTTTACACATTTTATTGCAGTCATGCATTTTAACTGTGCAAATAGTGGAGCATAGGGCGCATTTTAGAGAGTCAATTTCACACTCTCATTTATTTTTTTCAATATAGGCTCTTACTCACACTACTATTTGAAGATAGGCCAATGATAATCATAGATATTTGACTATTTTTCTAAATTCTTAAAGTTGGCATTATTATTGTTATGTATTTGCAGGAAAATTTTTATCCATGTCGGGGAGTTCCTGTGAATAAGATCAAAACATTAGTACTAGCTATGAGTACTTTAGGCGTAACTAGCGTGACAATGTCTGTTCACGCAGCCACAGATGCTGAAGTTAATGCATTACGTAATGAAGTAAATGATTTAAAACAACTCGTCCAAAAACTATCTGATCAACAAAAAACAGCTTTATCAGTCAGTGCTCCAGCTACCCCTCCTGTAACACCAGCTCCTTCTACCACTCCTGCATCAAAACCAGGTTGGATGGCTATGGCGGATGGGCAAACCCAAGTTAAGCTTTATGGTAGTGTCCGCGCAGATGCAACCTATGACTTTAAAGGTTCAAATGGAAGCATTTCAAATGCAGCGAACTACCCTTTAAACAAAGATGATCCAAGACAAGATTCATTAAATGTATCTGCTGCAACTTCACGAATTGGTTTAGATATTACTCGGCCTACTCAATACGGTGATTTAACCGGTAAAATTGAAGCCGATTTTATGGGTGGAAATGGCGACAATGGCAATGGTACATTCCGTGTTCGCCATGCCTATATGTCTTTAGGCAAATGGTTAGCCGGTCAAACGACTTCACCTTTTGTAAATACTGATACATCGCCAGAAACACTGGATTTTACTGGTGCAGTTGGAACAGGTACTACGCGTACGGTACAGGTTCGTTACACTCAACCGATTAATGCCCAACAGAAAATATTAGTTGCTTTAGAAGGTGGTGATGTTGAAAAAGTGAGTAATGCTGCTGGCGGAAGCCGCTTTCCTGCATTAACCACACGATATGACTTCAAAACTGCAGACAATAAAGGCTTATTTCAATTACATGGTCTTGCCCATGAAAACCGTGTAGCGCCCAAAGATAGCGCTTCTGAAGAAAAATTTGGTTGGGGTGTAGGCATTGGTGGTAAATATGATTTAACTCCTCAAGATAGCTTGGTGGCTAATTACTATCATGTTAAAGGAGATGGCCGCTATTTATCTTATAGCAATTCTGCTTATGCCTATGACACAACAACACAGGACATTAATTTAGGTGAATTTGATAGTGCTGTTATTGGCTATCAACGAAAATGGAGTCCAATTCTCCGCTCTACTTTTGCAATAGGCGGTATTCAATATAAAGATGATAGCGTCTATGCCAACAGCAATTTAACCAGTACCAGCTATAACAAAGAAATTTATAATGCCTTAGTTAACTTAATCTGGAATCCAGTTAAAAATATTGATTTAGGTGCAGAATATACATATGGCCAGCGAGAAACTTTCGCGGGTGATAAGGGTGATTACTCTCGCATCAACTTATTGGCAAAATATAATTTCTAAAAATTAGATGTAAAAAAAGAGCCTTTAAAAAGGCTCTTTTTTATTAACAGTATTAGTGCATAGCTTGAATTTTTTCTAAGAAAAGTTTAGCACGCTCGTGACGAGCATCTAAATTTTCAAAAAATTCATGGGTTGGGCAGTCTTCTAAAATCTTACCTTCATCCATAAAAATTAAACGGTTAGATACTCTTTTAGCAAAACCCATTTCATGTGTAACACACATCATGGTCATGCCTTCATGTGCAAGTTGCACCATCACTTCAAGTACCTCACCGACCATTTCTGGATCAAGTGCAGAAGTTGGCTCATCAAACAACATACAGATTGGGTCCATGGACAAACCACGCGCAATTGCTACACGCTGCTGCTGCCCACCAGACAATTGGCCCGGAAACTTATCTTTATGCGCAAGCAAACCTACACGCTCTAAATATTTCAGACCTTTTGCACGCGCATCGGCAACTGAACGTTTTAACACTTTAACTTGAGCAATTGTTAGATTTTCCAAAACAGTCATGTGCGGAAAAAGTTCAAAGTGTTGAAAGACCATTCCCACCCGTGAACGGAATTTAGCAAGATCTGTTTTTGGGTCTTTCAGAGAAACACCATCAACAATAATATCGCCTTGCTGAAATGGTTCTAACGCATTTACTGTTTTAATGAGTGTTGATTTTCCTGAACCAGACGGTCCGCAAACAACAACGACATCACCTTTTTCAATACTCGTCGTGCAATCTGTTAAAACCTGAAAATCACCATACCATTTAGAGATATGTTGGATGTCTATCATTGGCATTTAAAATCTCCAATTAGCGAATGATGGCAATTTTTTTCTGTAAGCGTTTGACTAATTGCGACAGCACAAACGAACTACAGAAGTACACTACACCGACGATCAAATAGAATGTTGCTTTCGTTTCAGGACCATACGTATTAGCCAATGTATCTGCACGACCTAAAAAGTCTGGTGCACTAATTACATAAACTAATGAGATGTCCTGAAATAAAATAATTGTTTGAGTTAACAATACTGGGAGCATATTGCGAAAGGCTTGAGGTAAAACCACATAGCGCATTGATTGACCATAGGTAAAACCTAGCGCGTAACCTGCATTTACCTGACCTCTTGAAATAGACTGGATGCCTGAACGTACAATTTCCGAGAAAAATGCAGCCTCAAAAATAGCAAAAGTCACAACACTCGAGAACAACGGTCCCCAATATGTATCCGATTGAAACTCAAATATTTTTGGCAATAAAAAGTAGAAAATAAAGATGACCTGAATTAATGGAATACCACGAAACAGATCGACATAAAATTTTGCGAAATTACTTGCGATGGCATTGCTTGATAAACGCATCATTGCCAATGGGGTCCCGATTAGGATACCGCCCAGCATCGCCAATACAGTCACAGTAAGGGTAAAAACAAAACCTTCTTTGAGTGCCGCGATCACGTCAGGATTATGTAATAAAGAAAAATCCATAATTACTTCCCTCCCGAACCTAAGCCAGGTACAGCCATTCGTTTCTCAATCCATGCCATGATAAATTTAATGCTATACGTAATGATTAAATAAACAGGTGTAGAGAGAATAAGAATAATGATGTCCTGAGAAGTTTCTTCGCGCATGGTTTTTGTATAAGCGAAGAAGTTCAAAACACTCAAAGCATATAAAACAGCTGAGTTTTTGAAAACGTTCATTGCTTCAGAAGTAATCGTTGGCCAAACAGTGCGATATGCAACAGGTAAAATGACATAACGATAGCTTTGCGCAGTGGTAAAACCTACTGCGGAAGCAGCAAATTTTTGTCCTGTTGAAACAGTATTAATACCGGCACGTATGTGCTCAGATACACGCGCAGCCGTGTAGAGACCTAATGCAAAAACACCAATAACCGCAGGTTGCTGATTTAAAATATTTTTCCACCATCCACCAGCAACTACATCCCCACTACCTGCACTTAAGCTGTCCGGTAAAAATTCCGGAAAAACAAATGCCCAGAAGAATAGCTGCACAATAAGTGGAATATTACGGAAAATTTCAACGTAACAATTGCCAATAAATGCGAGAGGTTTGTTGGGTAATGTACGAATTACCCCTAGGAGAGAACCTAATAAAAATGCGATAAGAAAGGCTATAACAGCTGTCCAAACCATAGTAAAGACGCCTGAACCTAACATTTGTAACCATGTGGGCGCTTCTGCATGAGCATTGTAGCTTGAGCTACCAATTACTCTACAGACTGATTCTGCCCATGCGGCTTTATCGACACCATATTCATTAGACTCCGCACAGAATATAGTCCAGTTTAGCGAGCCGACTGACATGTTTGCCCCTTAAATGAATATCTTTAGGAAAATAGACCGCTTAAGCAAGTGAGCTTTCACTTGCTTAAGTAAATTTAGGACAAAAGGATCTGGTTAGATTCCTGCATCTGTTGGGTGAGCTTTAAGTTTTTTGTAAGATGAACTTGGTTGCATGTTCAAATTAGTATTTTTTGGTGGGATTGGCGATAAGAACCATTTCTTATATAAAGCGTCCATTTGACCAGTTTTCCATAAATTATTTACGGTACGGTCGGCAATTGCTTTAAATTTTGGATCATCTTTTGCAATCATGATGCCATAAGGTTCTGACGAAAGTACTGGCCCTACAATTGCAAATGCTTTTGGTGTAGATGACTTGGCAATTAGACCAGCTAAGATATTGTCATCCATTACAAATGCTGCAGCACGACCAGATGCCATCATGGCAAATGAGTCAGAATGGTCTTTACCATAAATATTTTGTACATTAAGTGACTGACCTTTTTCATTCATTTTAATGTACTTGTCTGATGTTGTACCTTGAGTCGTTACCACTGCTTTACCATTTAAATCAGCTAGACTCTTAATACCAGAGTTTGCTTTAACAGCCATACGCACTTCTGTTGCATAGTAGTTCGTTGAAAAACCAACTTGTTGCTGACGCTGTTTAGAGTTTGTAGTGGTACCACATTCCATATCAATATTGCCGGCTAAAAGCTCAGGAATGCGTGTTGATGAAGTGACTGCCTTGTATTCAACTTTTAAACCAGGCATTTTCAATTCTTTTTTAATATCATTTGCGAACTGGTTACAAATGTCGACTGCATAACCTACTGGTTTACCTCCAACAACGTATGAAATTGGGTCGGATGATTCTCGGTGACCAATAACGATTTTTCCAGTACTTTTAATTTTAGCTAATGTATCTGCTGCCTGAATTTGAGAAGTAGCACCAACCGTACAAAGCATAACTGTTGAAACAATGAGAGAGGTTGCAGAACGTTTCATAAGAACTCCTTGATGATCATTCTCTCTATTTGTCTACAAAATCATTCTTATAGAGAAATAGAGCGATTTATTATTAAATTGCAATTATCGAGCCAACTTTTCCAAGCAGGACTCCATCCATTTGCTTCACTTATTATTCATCTGTTTCGCAGAATTAATACCTTTAAAACTGCTCACATGTTTCTACTTTAATCTAAGTTTTAATCTTCTGTCTATTATTAAGCTTATCTATTTACACTTAAATGTGGCAATTATTGATTACAATGTAAACACATGCACAATAAAGTGGCTTAAATTTTTCTAAAAACTGTTTTTAGAAAAAGATTACTATCTTGATAAAAAGAAAAATTAAACTTATTAAACAGTTAGACCGAAGCAGATTATTTTTCTAAAAAAGAAGATAAAGCATCAAAATAATATTTATAAATGTTGTAATAAAACCCATTTATAAAATTGATAGTAATATTTTTACAATTAAAATGTTTTTGGGAATATGAGAAAAAAGGCCCGATTTATTTCGAGCCTTTTTATAAAACCTATAGATTAAATGCCTCGCCAATCAACCCGTGCATTTCTTTCAGTTTGATAAATTCTTAAAACATATTGTCCAAGCGGCAAATCAAGTAAACTTTTTTGATAATTGCTCCACTCTGGCGATACCTCTTCATCCTCTTCGGGTTCCCATGGCGTACCTTTTATTTCTAATAAAGGTGCAAGCATAGAACACACCGAAATATCAGCGAGACTTAAGCGGTCTCCAACCATATAACGTGCTTGGTTTTCAATGAGGTACTGATTCAACTCACTGATGAGTTCATCCATACGCTCTTTTGACTGGCTCACCACTTCCCCTTCAAGCTTATAGTTCTTCTTTACTAAAGTCTTGAGGAAAGGTTTTGATATTTTTTCAAACTGGCGCAAGTAACCTTGTTCGCCCATCATAATCTCTAGAGCATGGTCGCCATGGGCTAAAGTATGGGCAAGCGCCCAACGACGTACATGTACACCCAGTTCATCTGCCAAACTATCAATCTTAAGTGTTTGCTGTCTAAGTTGCTCATCACGGCGTAAAAGTGCATGTTCTGGATAGGTATCATCCAGATAAAGTGCAATTTTGGTTGATTCAGCAATCCAGCGATGGTCATCTTTCAAAATTGGCAATAAATTTTGCCCTGTTTTGAGTTGTGCAAAAGCACGATGAAAGCCAGGAATCAAATTATGTGCAACGTAATCAAGTTCTTTATGGTCTAACAACCAGCGAGCTTTTTCACAATAATGAGATAAAGGAAACTGATACAAAACCCGCATAAAATCTCCACGTTTATTTTTATTTGACTATTCGTACAAAAATCGTCTTCGGTAAATAGATACTTTAGAAGCTATTTTTAATGAAAACAATGGATATTGTGCTCATTTTTCACTGACAGTTAGGTCTATATTTTTTATATCTTTTTTTACCGTACTTATAGCTCTTTTTCATATTGAAACTACTTTAGTAATTCATTTAGTAAACAAAATGCATAATTAATTGATTTTTAATATTTTTCTATATCTATATTTATCTATTAAAAATCAAAAAAAGTGCTTTGCATTTTTATTCATAAGCTGAGCATAAGTCCTCGTTTAGTGGAAAAATATTTCTTTTGTAAGGTAATGACAGCAATACAAGGTGTCATTATGTCTAATTCTCTATCTAAAACGACGGGATACGTCCAAGTCATTCAAAATGATCAACAAGCGATTAATGCTGCTTATCAAGTGGCTGATTTTGCTTTAGAGGGTCGTAATACACGTGATCAACAACGCTTATTACCGCATGAGCAAATCGAAAGCTTTAGCCAAAAAGGTTTAGGCGGAATTCGCATTGCAAAAAAATATGGCGGTGCTTTTGTTTCCAATAAAACTTTGGCTCAAGTTTTCCGTATTTTAAGTAAAGGCGACGCCAATGTTGGTCAAATTCCACAAAATCAGATTAGCCTGTTAAACCTCATCGAAATCTTGGGTACAGAACAACAAAAACAATTTATCTTTTCAGAAATATTAGCAGGCAAACGTCTTGCTAACGGGGGTCCAGAGCGTAATACACATGACTCAAAAACACTAAAAACCACGCTTACCATTGAAAACGGTAAATACATTTTAAACGGTGAAAAATTTTATTCGACTGGAACAAGTTTTGCGCATTGGCTCGCAATTAAAGCGGTTCATCCCGAAGGTCATGTTGTTTTAATCATTGTTAACCGAGAAGCTCAAGGTATTGAAGTCATTAATGACTGGAATGGTTTTGGGCAACGTACGACAGCGAGTGGTACAGTTAAATTAAATCAAGTTGAAGTTAATCCGGAACTCATTTTTGATGAACGCTTATTGACACAAACCCCTACCTATCGCGGTGCTTATTCTCAGTTATTACAAGTTGCTATTGATGTCGGGATTGCAGAAGCTGCATTTGATGACACGTTATCAACTATTCATAAAGCACGCCCAATTATTGATGCAAATGTTGAAAAAGCCAGCTTTGAACATTACACCCTGCAAGAAGTAGGTAAGTTAAATATTTTGCTCGATGCTGCAATTTTACTGCTTGATGAAGCTGCTGAATATTTAGATGAACTTGACCAACTTGAAAATGTGACTGACGAACAGGTAGCAAAAGCTTCGATCTTGGTTGCCGAAGCGAAAGTCTATGCCAATGATGCGGCTCTACAAATCTCTGAAAAATTATTAGAACTTGGTGGAAGTCGCTCAAGCCTAAGCCAACATAATTTAGATCAACATTGGCGAAATGCCCGTGTACATACTTTACACGACCCTGTTCGCTGGAAATTACATGCCATTGGCAATTATTACCTTAATGGTCATTTCCCTGCCCGCCATGCCTGGATTTAAGGAGAAATTGTCATGACTTCATATCAATCGGTTCAAACCAAACAAACATCGGCATCAGGCCAAGCACATATTATTCAAAATGATGCGGAAGCTTTAGAAATTGCAAAACAATTTGCTGAGCAATTTAAAAAAACTGCAGTTGAGCGAGACTCTAAGCGAATTCTACCGTATACCGAAATCGATGCATTGAGCCAATCAGGGCTTTGGGCAATTACAGTACCAAAGCAATATGGTGGTGCCGAAGTTTCAAGTCATACAGTTGCTAAAGTGATTGCTCTTTTAAGCGGTGCAGATGGTTCAATTGGACAAATTCCACAAAACCATTTCTATGCCTTAGAAGTATTGCGCAATACAGGCACAGAAGCTCAAAAACAACGTTTATATGGCGAAGTGCTAAATGGCACTCGTTTTGGTAATGCACTTGCTGAGTTTAAAACCAAAACTTCAACCCACAAACAAACCAATATCCGTCCTCACGAAAATGGATATCTCATTCAGGGTGAAAAGTTTTACTGCACAGGAAGTTTATTTGCTCACCGTATTCCAACCTTAGTTTTAGATGATGCAGGCCGAGAGTATTTAGCCTTTGTAAAAAGTGGTTCACAAGGATTAAAACTTGTTGATGACTGGTCTGGCTTTGGGCAGAAAACCACAGGTAGCGGTACGGTTAAATTTGATCAAGTTTTTGTCGATGCAGATGATGTTATTCCTTTTGATACTGCATTTTTACAACCAACCTTAGTGGGCCCTTTTGCCCAAATTATGCATGCATCAATTGAAGTAGGCATTGCACGTGCAGCCTTTGAAGAAAGCTTGCAAAGAGTGCATCAGGCCCGCCCATGGATTGATTCAAATGTAGAAACGGCAAACCAAGATCCTTTAACGATTTATGAATTAGGACGCATTGCTGTAGATGTACGGGCAAGTGAAGTGTTATTAAAACAGGCAGCTCAATCAATTGATGCCGCAAAAATTGAAACCACACCTGAAAGCATTGCAAAAGCTTCAATTGATGTGGCCAAAGTACGTGCTCATAGTAGCGATATCGCACTCAAAGCATCTTCTAAGCTGATTGAACTTGCAGGAAGCCGTGGTAGTCAGTCACACGATGGTCTAGACCGTTTCTGGCGCAATGCACGTGTGCATACGTTGCATGATGCCGCACGATGGAAATATTACTTTATTGGGAACTATGTGCTTAACGGTGTTCTACCACCTCGTCGGGGGACACTGTAATGGCAGATTTTAAAGCGAAAGAAATTTTACTCAATGCTTTTGATATGAACTGTGTTGGACATATCAATCATGGGTTATGGACACATCCACGTGATGAATCACATCGTTTTAACGAACTCAGTTATTGGACAGAACAAGCAAAAACCTTAGAAAGTGGTTTATTTGATGGTTTGTTTATTGCAGACATTACAGGTGTATATGACGTCTATCAAAATGGTATTGATCTGACTTTAAAAGAGTCCATTCAGCTTCCGAGCCATGACCCGTCTACACTCATTTCAGCAATGGCGGCAGTCACTCAAAACTTAAGTTTTGGAGTCACTGTGAACTTAAGCTATGAGCATCCATATCAATTTGCCCGCCGTTTTGCGAGTCTTGACCATTTAACTCAAGGTCGTATTGGCTGGAATATCGTGACAGGTTATCTAGATAGTGCGGAACGCTTAATTGGTCAAAAAGGTTTAAAAGACCACGATGCTCGCTATGAACAAGCCGAAGAATTTTTAGAACTTTGCTATAAATATTGGGAAGGTTCTTGGGAAAATGACGCAGTTAAAAAAGATAAATTACAGCGTGTTTTTACAGACCCATCTAAAGTGCATACGATTCACCACCACGGCAAATATTATCAGAGTGAAGGTGTGTTTCAGGTGTCTCCTTCTGTGCAACGCACCCCGACACTATTTCAAGCAGGTGCTTCACCCAAAGGTATGCAGTTTGCGACTCGTCATGCTGAGTGTGTATTTATTGGCGGCGACAAACCCGAAAAAATACGTGAACAAGTGAAAAAGATTCGTGCTCTTGCAGAACAGCAAGGCCGTTCAGCGGATGACATTAAAGTCTTTGTCGGTATAACCGTTGTTGTTGCCGAAACACATGATCTCGCTGTACAAAAACTTAATGAATATCGTCAATATGCAAGTCCTGAAGCTGGCTTAGCGCATTATGCGAGTTCAACTGGCATCGACTTAAGTAAATTTGCCGACGATGAAGCGATTCCTTATCAAAAAAGTAACAGTATTGTTTCGATTACCGAAAAATTTAAAGAGCAACGAATCACGAAAAATGACTTAAAAGCTCAGCATGTCCTAGGTGGTCGTTATCCCCTCATCGTGGGCAGTGGCGAAGAAGTTGCTGAATACTTAATTCATCTTTTAGATGAAACAGATATTGATGGCTTTAATTTGACACGTACAGTTGCACCTGAGTCTCACCACGACTTTATTCGCTTGGTTATTCCTGAGCTACAACAACGTGGTCGTTATAAAACTGCATATAAAACGGGTTCACTGCGGAACAAAATTTTTAATCGGGGTGATCAATTACCAAAACAACACCCTGTTCAAGCGTTCCGATGTAGTCCCTATAACAACAGCAAAAACCTAACAACAATTGAAGAAATAACCGCTTAAATTTGGAGATAGACATGGCTCAAACAGCCTCTAAGAAATGGCTAGGCGTAGGCTTAGTCGTTGTAGTCCTTTTTGTTGCTTTATTCTTTTGGAATAAACACCGTCAAAGTGGCTCAAATGAACTCGTGATTGGTATTAGTCCACCATTTGCAAAAACTTTACAAGCTGCTGCCGATGAAGCAAAGCAACAAGGTTTAAATGTAAAACTGGTTGAGTTTTCTGACTGGAACACACCAAATATTACTTTAAATCATGGGGATATTGATGCCAACTTTTTCCAGCATCAACCTTTCTTAGACAATGCAATTAAAGAAACTGGCTTTAAATTAAAAGCATTTGCAGTAGGTGCAGCATCACATGTGGGACTTTATTCAAAGAAATATAAAAGCCTTGATGAATTGCCACAAAACGCACGTGTAGTCATTCCAAATGATCCAGTGAATCAAGGTCGTGCCCTACTACTTTTACAGCAAGCTAAATTAATTACGCTTAAAGATTCAAACAACCATTTATCTGCACTTAAAGATGTTGTTTCAAACCCTAAAAACTTGCAATTCATTGAGGTTGAAGGACCACAAACTGCTCGTGCAATTGATGATGTTGACTTGGCATTTGGCTACCCACACTACTTGCGCTTAGCAAAAACAGCTGACCCTGATAGTGCACTTTTACTTGATGACAATACCAATAAACGTTATGCCATTTTGTTTGTAGTACGTGACGACTATCAGGACAAGGGCGACAAATTGAAGAAATTTGTTGAGATCTATCAAAACTCGCCAAAAGTTAAAGCTGTGTTAGATGCTGAGATTGGGCCAAAACTTTGGTTCCCTGGCTGGAAGTAATAACGGAAAGATTATGGCGATTCAGTTCAAACAGCATAAGCCTTGGTTACTCGGAATTACGATAATTATCGTAGTTCTGGGTCTCGTCGGTTACCGTTATATTAAAAATAAACAAGCCGATGATGTTTTAACGATTGGCATTAGTCCACCGTATGCTGAGTTATTACAAAGTGTTGCCAATGAAGTAGAAAAACAAGGCGTTCATGTCAAACTCGTTGAATTTTCTGACTGGCGAGCACCAAATGTTGCCGTACAAAACGGTGATATTGATGCAAACTTTTTCCAGCAAAGCGTATTTCTACGTAATGCTGTAAAAGAAACGGGTTATGACTTACATGCATTTGCCGTGGGCTCAGGAAGTCATGTGGGTTTATATTCAAAAAAATATAAATCACTTGAAGACTTACCTTCAAATGCACGTGTTGCTATTCCAAACGATCCAGTCAATTTAGCCCGTGCTTTAATTTTATTACATCGTGCAGGTTTAATTCAGCTTAAAGACATTAATAATGAGCTTTCAACCACTCAAGACATTATTGCTAATCCTAAACAGCTGAGCTTCGTTGAAGTTGAAGGACCACAGACAGCACATGCATATAACGATGTCGATTTAATTTTCGGCTTCCCTCACTACTTAAAAATGGCAAAGGTAACCGACCCACATAGCGCATTATTTTTAGATCCAATCGATAAAAAATATGCAATTTTGTTTGTGACCCGTCGCGATTACCAAGATAAAAACCAAAAACTTGCAACCTTTGTTAAAGCATTCCAGAACTCAAAACAAGCACAAGACATTCTGGATAAAGACTTTGGTAAAGGTATGTGGTTTCAAGGCTGGAAATAAGGAGAATGGCAATGGTGAGTTTTGGATCACAAGTTGATTTTTCTCTACCTCATATCAAAATTCGTGGTTTAAATAAGTTTTACCAATCGCAGGGTCAAAAACTGCATGCTTTAAAAGAGATTAACCTTGATATTCCTCAAGGTAAGATTTTAGGCATTATTGGTAAAAGTGGTGCTGGAAAATCTTCCTTACTCCGCACTTTAAATGGCTTAGAACAAGTAAATACTGGCAGCATTCATATCCATCAACAAAACATTGCTGAATTGAGCCATTCCGAGCTTATTCAAACCCGTCAAAGAATTGGAATGATTTTTCAACATTTCAATTTAATGTCTGCAAAAACGGTCTGGGAAAATGTGGCATTGCCTTTAAAAGTTTCCAATTACAACAAAGCAGATATCGACCAACGTGTAAATGAAGTTCTGGCACTCGTAGGTCTTGCAGATAAGTCTGGTCATTATCCATCACAACTTTCGGGCGGACAAAAGCAACGCGTCGGTATTGCACGTGCACTTGTTCACCACCCAGAAATTTTACTTTGTGATGAAGCAACCTCAGCACTTGACCCTGAAAGTACCGCCACTATTTTGGCTTTACTTAAAAAGATTAATCAGGAGCTGGGTCTTACTATTGTATTAATTACTCACGAAATGCAGGTCATTCGAGAAATTTGTGATCAAGTCGTGGTGATTGACCAAGGTGAAATTGTAGAAGCTGGACAAGTCTGGTCTGTATTTTCACGACCAGAGCAACAAATTACCCAAGAGTTGTTAAACCTAGAGCAGATCACTCTGCCTTTTAAAATCAGTCCTCTACCCGATGAAGATTCAACTCATATTATTGTAAAACTGAAATATGAAGCTGAAGCACATCAGGTTCCAGATATACAAGAGCTACTTGCTAGATTTAAAGCACCCGTCAATTTATATCAAAGTCAGGTCGATACCATTCAAGGGCACATTATTGGTTCACTTTTAGTCGGTATTCCTAACGTAGAAATTGATCTTTCATCTATACGACAAGATGCATCAACTGCAATTGCACAATTTGAGGTACTTGGCTATGCACGACCAGCTCATTGATTTATTAATTACTGGAACTGTAGATACCTTACTTATGGTAGGTGCATCTGCATTTATTGCTTTTTTAATTGGCTTACCTATTGCTGTTGTTTTAGTCAGCACTTCTGAGCACGGCATTCACCCCTCGCAAAAGATTAATCAGGCTTTAGGTTGGGTCATTAACATTACTCGCTCCGTCCCATTTCTTATTTTAATGGTTGCGCTTATTCCGCTTACTCGCTGGATTGTGGGTACAAGTTATGGCGTTTGGGCAGCCGTTGTTCCATTGACGATTGCGGCAATTCCCTTCTTTGCTCGTATTGCAGAAGTCAGCTTACGTGAAGTCGATCAAGGCTTAATTGAAGCTGCACAAGCCATGGGTTGTAACCGTAAACAAATTATTTGGCATGTGCTTTTACCAGAGGCTTTGCCAGGTATTGTGGCAGGCTTTACCGTGACTATTGTGACTATGATTAACTCTTCTGCGATTGCTGGTGCTATTGGTGCAGGTGGTCTAGGAGACATTGCTTATCGTTATGGCTATCAACGTTTTGATATGCAAATTATGTTGGCTGTAATTTTTGTGCTCATTGTTTTAGTCATGTTAGTACAAGCAACTGGTGATGCATTAGCCCAGCAACTTGATAAACGTAAAGTTTAAAAGCAATACAACCCTGCTCTAGCCATGACTTTGTCATGGCTTTCATGTAAAATCAGCGACAATTTTTAATTTACACATTTGTGAGTGGTTTTCATGGGTTTTAATTGCGGTATTGTTGGTCTGCCAAACGTAGGGAAATCTACCCTTTTCAATGCATTAACGAAAGCAGCGATTGCAGCGGAAAACTTCCCTTTCTGTACCATTGAACCAAACACAGGTATTGTTCCTGTTCCAGATCCACGTTTAGATAAACTTGCTGCAATTGTTAACCCTCAGCGTGTTTTGCCGACCACTATGGAATTTGTGGACATTGCAGGTCTTGTTGCTGGTGCATCAAAAGGCGAAGGTTTGGGTAACCAGTTTCTTGCTAACATTCGTGAAACTGATGCAATCGCTCATGTGGTACGTTGTTTCGAAGACGAAAACGTGATTCACGTTAATGGTAAAATTGATCCATTAGACGACATCGCAACTATCAATACTGAACTTGCGCTTGCAGACCTTGAGACTGTTGCTAAAGCAATTTTACGTTTAACTAAAGTTGCTAAAGGCGGTGACAAAGAAGCTGTAGCGACTAAAGCAGTTTTAGAAAAAATCCAACCATTACTTGACGAAGGTAAACCAGCTCGCGCGGCTGATTTGTCTGATGACGAACGTAAATTAGTTCGTGGTTTTGGTTTAATGACTTTAAAACCAACTATGTATATTGCAAACGTTGCAGAAGATGGTTTTGAAAACAACCCACACTTAGACGCAGTTAAAAAACTTGCGGCTGAAGAAAACGCGATTGTTGTTCCTCTTTGCAACCAAATCGAAGCTGAAATTTCATTATTAGAAGATGAAGATCGTGCTGAATTCTTAGAAGCAATGGGCATGGAAGAACCGGGCTTAAATGTGGTTATTCGTGCCGGTTATGCACTTTTAGGTTTACAGACTTATTTCACTGCTGGTGTACAAGAAGTTCGTGCATGGACAGTAAAAGTTGGTGCAACCGCTCCTCAAGCAGCTGGTGTGATTCATACTGACTTCGAAAAAGGCTTTATCCGTGCTGAAGTTGTTGCATATGATGACTTCGTACAATACAACGGTGAAAACGGCGCTAAAGAAGCTGGTAAATGGCGTTTAGAAGGAAAAACTTACGTTGTTCAAGATGGCGATGTAATGCATTTCCGTTTTAACGTGTAAGTTAAAGCTTTAAAAAAAAGCCCCAACATATTGGGGCTTTTTTGATTGTTAATGATTTAAATCCATCGTCTCTCGTTTACTACGCGCCTCTTGTAAAATACGCGCATGCAAAGGTTTTCTAAAACCTAGCATAAATATAAATTCTGCCAATACAAATAACGGCCCAATCGCAAGTCCAATTACATCATCAACAAAAGCTGGTTTTTTCTTTTCGAAATAATGCCCAACAAACTGAAAGACCCAACCCACCACAAAGAATCCAATACTTGCTGCTAACCATTGCCCTAAGGATAATTGAGCAATTTGGCTCGCCAGTGGATACACAGCGGCTAAAAGAATCAGCATAATTACGCCAAAAACTTTATCCAAAAAGAAATAATAAATTGAACTCGCTGCAATCAACACTATAGCTAAAGTCAGTTTAAAACTGCCAATATCGACTCCAGCTCTCGCAGTTAAACATAAAATTGAAAACACGATGAGCGGAATACCGATAAAATGCGTCAAAATATTTTTATGATTTAAGTGGTAAGCTGCATATTTGCTAAGCTGTTGCTCCAGATTTGACATGAGTTGTTCCCTATTCATCTATCTATAGTCATACTGTACAAATAAGGAAAACCTAAAGTTGTCAGCTATTTGACAAAGTAATGATTTTTTTCATGGATGGCCCCATATTGGACATTATTTATATTAATCGATTAAAAGAAAACACATGGTTTAGTGCGCTGCCAGAAACATTCCAAAACTTTATTCTAGAGCACGGTAAGCAAATAACCTTTGAAAAAAACAGCTATGTTTTTCGTGCCCAAGATGTGTTTGATGGCATTTATACCGTGCTTGAAGGCTCAATTAGCTTGGGCTATGTCGACGTAAATGGTAATGAAGCGCTTTCTGCAATTGCTGAGCCAATTATGTGGTTTGGTGAAATATCCCTGATTGACCACGAACCGCGCTCACACGATGCGATTGCTTTGAAAAAAAGTACGGTTTTGCATATTCCGGCGAAGCCCTTAAATGAGCTACTCAAAGAAAACCCTTATTACTGGTACTATTTTGCACGTTTAACGAGTCAAAAACTCAGATATGTTTTCTTAGAGCAGATTGCTATACAAACACGTAGTATTTCTCAAAGGCTTGCTCAACGTCTTCTTTTTATTTTAGGAGGTTACGGCAATCATATTCTCATTCAAGATCATCATATTCATATTTCTCAAGAACAATTGGCAAATATGCTGACCACATCCAGACAGACAATCAATCATGAGCTGAGCCTTCTCGAAAAACAGAAAATCATCAAAATTGCTTTTAGAAAAATTGAGATTTTAGATATTGAGAAATTGAAAGTGGTTGCTCAAGCCCAAGCGTAATTCTTATAAAAGCTGCTATATGATAAAAACTTAAAACTAAATTAAAAAAATAGATAACACTGCAAAACAAAACATTGTTCAAACTCTATTTCACAAAATAAATGTTTTAAAGCAGATATTTTCACCTTACACTCAAGCTGAGCAATAATACTCAACAAGGCGCTGATTAACATGAAAAAATTATCAACAATTCTAACAGCAGGCGTATTGGCTATGTTAAGTGTTTCGGCATTTGCATGTCCAAAAGGAACTCAATTACAAGGCGGCACAGGACCAAATCATAAAGGCGGAAAATGTGTTGCTGCACACGGCAAAGCAACTGCTAAAAAAGAAGCAGTAAAAGCAAAACAAGATGTTAAAAAAGATATGACTGAACAAAAGCATGATGCCATGATGAAATCTATGCATGCTCAACATGAATCACAGCAAATGACTCATCAAATGAAACAAGATGCAGTAAAAACTGCAAACACAGCTAAAGCCGCGACGAAGCCGTAATTCACATTCACTCATTATCGTTTAAAAGCAAAAAAGCGAGATTGATCATCTCGCTTTTTTATATTTATAAATTTTTATTTTGGAGAGGTATTTCCAAGATTTGGCGTATCGATCGCATCCTTACATTGCGCTTTATCTCGCTCATAATCTGCTTGTTTCTTAGCAACTGAATCATTATTTTCAAGCGTTTCGCGTGCCCACACATCTAAACTCGTTAAAGCTTTACGACAAAGTGCGTACTTCCCTTCTGTCACCGAATCAGTCATTTTCACATTAATACGCCAGTCTGTACTCAATTGACGTAAAGGTTTACGAACTTTGTCATCAATTTGACTCAGCTGCTTTTCATAAACCAAATGCTCAACCGTATTAATTAATGTCCATGCTTTTTGAGCATAAACAGTTGCGTCATTGGTCAGTTTAGGTGCTGGCTTAATTTCTACTTTTTTTTCTGCCTCATGATTACCATTGTCACAGCCCTGCAATGTAAAAATACCTGCACTCAATATGGTGATATAAACTAAACGAATCTTTGCATTGAACATATCAAACTGCCGATTAAACATTTCGGCACTATGCTATTAAATTCGGCTACAATACTCAATCTTTCAAGTATTTTTATCATTTGGTTTATTGCCAAGGTGTATTGTGTCCGAACAACAATTGATGCCTGCCCAAACGGCAACTTTTTGGCAAGGCGCCAAAGATAGCCAAGCTATCGTACTCACCTATTTACCTGTTTCTTTTGCCTTTGGCGTTTCTGCATCTCAGTTTGGCTTTACACCATGGGAAGCTTTTTTTCTATCTTGTTCAATGTATGCCGGAGCCAGCCAGTTCTTAGTTGTCGCACTTTTAGCAAGTGGTTCTTCTATCTGGTTAACTGCATTAACAGTCATTGCACTTGATATTCGCCATGTCCTTTATGGACCGGCTTTATATAACCTGATTCCAAACAAATTAAATCTAAAAAAAACGGCGGTATGGGCTTGGGGCTTAACCGATGAAGTTTTTGCAAGTGGAATGATCCAACTTTCACAGCGTAGACAACAATGGTCCGAGTCTTGGATGTTAGGCTTGAGTCTATTTAGTTGGATGGCTTGGGCAACTGGCTCATTGTTAGGCGGATTATTTGCAGATCAAGTGTCTCATCTTCCAAAGTTTTTACAAGCAGCCTTAGACTTCTTATTGCCTGCTTTATTCTTAAGTTTTTTATTAGCAGCATTTGAGCGAAAGCACAGCCTTGTAGTTGCTGTATCTTTGGTTGTTTCAGCGTTGTCCTGCTATTGGATTAACCTATCTGCGGCTATTTTTATTGGTATTCTTTCAGGCATTTTAGCCGGCTTGTTTAAACATTATGTGCTGAAACAACAAGAAGAGGTCGAAATTTAAAATGAATCTAGAGATTATTCTGGTTGGCATCATTGTTGGTATTGCCAATTTCGCCTCACGTTTTGGGCCATTCTTTGTTATACAGAAGCTACAAGGTACACAGCAAAGACGCGGTTCAGTCTGGCTAAAAATTGCGTTGGGAAGCATTGGTATATCAGCAATTAGCGCAATGCTTGTGGTAGCCACTCTTCCACCACTTCTTGAAAATCCAGACAAAAGTTTAGCCATGCTTGTCGGTTTTCTGGTTTTAGCAGGTCTGTATTTTAAATTTAAGAAAATCGTACCGGCAACGTTAACTGCCGCAATTGTTTATGGACTGATCTATACTTATTTACCTTTATAAATAGATAAACTGATCTTCCTTATATAAAATAAATCACGGCCGAAGGTGTAGTCCTATGGCATAAAAACCTAAATTTTTGAATTGATTAAAAAGATAACTTCATCTACTTAATAGAGATAAAAATGTCACAAGTTAAAATTTATGCAAATGAACAAACGATTATGCAGTATCGAGAACTACTTTCTCATGCAATCCATCAAGCTTTAATTCAAGAGTTGAAATATCCAGTTGAGAAAAGATTTCAGCGTTTTATCAGTCTTAAACCTGGAAATTTTATCTATCCTTCTGACCGCAGCCAGCACTACATTATTATCGAACTCTCAATGTTTGCGGGACGTAGCCCAGCCACTAAGAAGCAACTTATTCAAACTTTATTTCGCAATATTGAAGAACAATGCAAAATAGCTCCGCAAGATATTGAAATTACGATTTTTGAAACCCCTAAAGAAAATTGGGGTATTCGCGGCAAAAACGCAGATGAGATGCTTTTAAACTATCAGGTTAATATCTAAAAAGTGACTTCTTAATTGTCCTACAAAATTAATCTTTTTATGTGTGATAAAGCTTAACTCCATCAGAAGTTCTGCTATGCTTAAAAAAATAATTTTGTCAGGATGATTCGCATGAGCGTGACACTCGGTACCCCACTTCAATCTTCTGCATTTAAAGTTTTATTGTTAGGTTCAGGAGAACTTGGCAAAGAAGTTGTAATTTCTTTACAACGCCTTGGTGTCGAAGTACATGCAGCCGACCGTTATGATCATGCGCCAGCCATGCAAGTTGCACATTTTTCTTATGTGCTCAACATGGCTAATCCAACTGAGTTAAAACAGCTCATCGAAAAAATTAAACCCAATTTAATTGTTCCAGAAATTGAAGCCATCGCTACAGAAGTTTTGCTTGAAATTGAAGCGAGCCAAACTGCAACTGTTATTCCTTCTGCTAAAGCTGTAAACCTAACCATGAACCGTGAAGGCATTCGTCGTCTTGCGGCTGAAGAACTTGGTTTACCGACCTCTGCTTACCGCTTTGCTGACTCACTAGAAAGCTTCCGCGCTGCTTCTGATGATATTGGTTATCCAAATTTTGTAAAACCAGTAATGTCATCTTCGGGTAAAGGTCAATCTCGTGTAAAAAGTTTCGATGAAGTCGATGCTGCTTGGGAATATGCCATGCAAGGTGGTCGTGTTAACCAAGGTACGGTCATTATTGAATCTCAAATTGATTTTGATTTTGAAATTACGTTACTTACCGTGCGTGCAAAAAATCCTGAAACTGGTGAAATCGAAACTCACTATTGTGACCCAATTGGTCACCGTCAAGATGCTGGCGATTATGTAGAAAGCTGGCAACCTCAACCGATGACTGCGGCTGCACTTGAAGAAGCAAAACGTATTGCAAATAAAGTGACAACAGCGCTTGGCGGCTGTGGTATTTTTGGTGTAGAACTGTTTATTAAAGGCGACAAGGTCTGGTTTAGTGAAGTTTCGCCTCGCCCACATGATACTGGTCTAGTTACTTTAGCATCACAATTTCAAAGTGAATTTGAATTGCATGCTCGTGCAATTTTAGGATTACCTGTAAACACAGCTCGCCATAGTGTTGCTGCGAGTGCAGTCATTTATGCTGGAGTCGATGCCAACAACTTAAGTTACAGCGGCTTAAATACGGCATTAGCCGACCCTAATACTGACTTACGCCTGTTTGGTAAACCAGAGGGTTTCAAACGACGTCGTATGGGTGTGGCAACTGCTCGCGCAGAAAATACTGATCTTGCTCGTACTTTAGCGAAAGAAACCGCTGATCAAGTAAGCGTAAAAACCAACTCTTAATATTTACTTTTTGGTAGACCCATTTTCATGATCAATACATCGCCATTGCTGAACTACGTTACAAGCCATCATGATATTAAAGCCATTAATCAATGGCGAACGGATGTAGAAAAGCAATTGCAGGATTCATATGAAAATGGGCAATCTATTCGAGAAGTGATTAAAGCACGCTCAGACCTCGTTGATGAAGCACTGATCTTTCTGTGGAAACATGCCGAACTTGATCAGACAGGTCTAGGCCTTTTTGCTGTGGGTGGTTATGGGCGCCGTGAAATGTTGCCCTATTCCGATGTTGATATCATGATTTTATCGGAACATGAAATTAACGAAGAAAATGAAAAACGTATTTCTACATTTATTTCCTCGTTATGGGATGTTGGTAATTTTAAACCCGGCATTAGCGTTCGCACTATTCAAAGCTGTGTTGAGCAGGCAGCGACAGATCTAACAGTTGCAACGACACTCATTGAAGCTCGTTTAATTACCGGTAATAGTCAACTTGCGAAATGGCCGCGTCGTATTGTTTCGCAAACGTGGACAGACAAAACATTTTTTGATGCAAAAATGGCTGAACAAGCTAAGCGTTACCACCAACACAACAATACTGAAAGCAACTTAGAACCTGACATTAAAAATGCGCCTGGCGGCATTCGTGACATTAACCAGATAGGTTGGATTGCTAAGCGTCATTTCCGCGTAAACCGCATTTATGATTTAGTTCATTTAGGTTTTATTTCAGAATTTGAATTAAACGTTTTAGAAGAAGCTGAAAGTTTTCTTTGGGAAATTCGTCACCATTTACATCGCTTAGCGAAGCGTGATGAAAACCGTCTTCTGTTCGATCATCAAAGAGATATTGCCGCTCAATTTGGTTATGTGCGTCAAGAAGGTCAACCTGTAAATTACGGCGTTGAACAGTTCATGAAGCGTTATTACCGTACAGCTCAACAGGTTTCAACGCTTAATGAAATGTTGTTGGCATATTTTAGCGAATCGGTCATTACTCCACGCTTACCAAATTATGAACGTAAAATTGAAGAAGTTAATAATCATTTTAAAATCGTTGATAACAAGCTTGCCGTACAGCACCACAAAATATTCGCAGAACACCCAAGTGCTATTTTAGAATTGTTCTATATTTTGGCTAATCGACCAGATATTGAAGGCATTCGCGCACGTACTTTACGACTACTTATTCTTGCTGCAAAACGTATTAACCAAAATTTTCGAGATAACCCTGAGCATCAAGCACTATTTATGTCGATTATTCGCTCTCCTTATCGTCTATACGATACTTTAGTTGCGATGAAACGATATGGAGTTCTAGGAAACTATATTCCAGCGTTTGGCCAAATTATGGGTCTTATGCAATATGACCTATTCCATATCTATACGGTCGATGCTCACACATTATTATTACTACGAAATTTAAATCGCTTTAAAGAACCTGAATTCGCTAAAGAGTTCCCTGTTGTAAGCTCTGTTTTCCAACGTCTCGCACGTCAAGATATTGTATTTATTGCTGCATTATTTCATGACATTGCCAAAGGCCGTGGTGGAGACCATAGTGAACTTGGTGCAGAAGACGCAATCGAGTTTGGACGTGCGCATGGCTTTACAGAGCGTGAATGCAAATTAATTGCATGGCTCATCCACAACCATTTGCTCATGTCGCTAACTGCTCAGAAAAAGGATATTTCAGATCCGGATGTTGTTAAAGATTTTGCCGAAAAACTTGGCGATATGGAACATCTTGATTATTTATATACTTTAACGGTTGCAGATATTAATGCGACAAATCCAAAACTATGGAACACATGGCGTGCATCGCTTATGCGTCAACTTTATACGCATGCCCGTGATGTCATTCGTACAGGTTTAAGCCGTCCTGTTGACTATCAAATGTTAATTGAAGACACCAAATTTGCAGCAAGTGAATTACTGGTGAATAATTTCTCATTAGCAGACGTTGAAAAAGTATGGCAAGAACTAGGCGATGAATACTTCATTAAAGAATCGGCAGATGAAATTGCATGGCACACTCAAGCAATTTTGAAACACGGCGATAACCCAGAGCCATTAGTTCTGTTACGTGCTCATCGTAAAGCTGCGCAAGATGCCGTGCAAATCTTTATATACACGCGTGACCAACCCAACCTTTTTGCCACCACTGTTGCCGTTTTAGACCGCATGAACCTAGACGTTCAAGATGCAAAAATTATCACAGCAAGTACCGCGTTTAGCTTAGACACCTATGTTGTGCTCGATCGCTTTGGTACATTGCTAACTGACCCCGAACGCGAAGAAACAGTTAAAACCGCATTAGTGAAAGCGCTTAGTCAGCCAGACCAATATCCGGGACTTATGCAACGTCGTATTCCACGTCAGCTACGTCACTTCGATATTGAAAATACAGTGGACGTTACATTGAATGAAGCGTTACAGCAAAATATGGTTGAAATTTCAACACTCGATCACCCCGGCCTACTTGCACGTGTAGGTGGCTTGTTTATGATGCAAGGTTTAGACATCCATTCAGCTAGAATTGCAACTTTAGGTGAACGTGCAGAAGATATTTTCTTTGTCACGAAAAAAGATGGAAAACCGTTAAATAACGAAGAGGTTAAACTCTTCTCGGAAAAGCTTAAAGCTGCATTAGATGAAGCATCTAATCAAATTTGTCAGCACTGAAACTCAACTACTTGGTAACTGTTTAATGAACTCTAGCTTGTCGTTATTGCACCCATATCCATTTGAAAAGTTAAACCAACTTTTTAAGGATACTACTCCTGCTAACCTTCCCTTGATTCCTCTATCAATTGGTGAACCGAAGCACCCAGCACCAGAGTTTGTTAAGCAGGCAATTATTGACAACTTCAATCATCTATCAACTTATCCAAATAGTAAGGGGTTGCCAGAGCTTCGCCAAAGCATTGCAAACTGGCTCACTAAACGCTTTAAACTTAACAGTATTAGTGCTGAAAACCATATTTTGCCAGTATCTGGTACGCGTGAAGGGATTTTCTCATTTGTTCAGGCGCTCATTAACCGTGAAGACGCACCGTATGTGGTCATGCCGAATCCGTTTTATCAAATTTATGAAGGTGCCGCTCTACTTGCTGGCGCAAAACCTTATTTCATTAATTGTACCGAAGAAAATGATTACTTAGGTGATTTTGATGCTGTACCTGCAGAAGTTTGGGAAAAGACAGCCCTTCTTTTTGTATGTACGCCGGGCAACCCAACTGGTACTGTACTTTCTAAAGAACAATTCAAAAAGTTAATTGCCTTATCTGATCAATATAATTTTGTTATTGCTTCTGATGAATGCTATTCAGAACTTTGGTTCGAGCAAGTACCTACAGGTTTATTAGAAGTTTGTGCAGAACTTGGTCGTGATGACTATAAAAACTGTGTGGTATTTCATTCACTGTCTAAACGCTCAAACTTGCCGGGATTACGCTCAGGTTTTGTAGCGGGTGATGCAGTATTATTAAAACCATATTTGCAGTACCGTACCTATCATGGCGCAGCAATGCCTGTTCAACATCAGCTTGCATCTATTGCGGCATGGAATGATGAAAACCATGTTGAAGAAAACCGTAAGCAATATCGTGCAAAGTTTGATTTATTCCAAAACGAACTAGGTCACTTATTACCTCTGCAAAAGCCAGATGCAGGTTTCTATTACTGGTTAAAAGTTGATAACGATGAAACTTTTGCCAAGATGTTGATGGAAAAAGCCCACATTAAAGTTTTACCGGGTCGTTATTTATCTCGTGATACAGATCAAGGTAACCCTGGCGAGAATCATGTGCGTATGGCTTTAGTCGCCGATTTAGCACAATGTGAAGAAGTGGTTAAGCGCTTAAAAGCAATTCTTTAAATATAGATAAGCTGTATAGCCTTCACTATTTAGGTTGAAGGCTATACAACCGACATTAACTATAAGCAAGGAGTAAGACTGCAAAACATATAAAAGCCAGACTAGAACAATAATATAAACCTATGGCTGAACGTTTAATCTGCTCTAGAACCCGATTTTGAAGTAATAGACGAACTAACAATAAGTTCCAACCAAGCACGACTCCAGTCATCCACGTACTCATCAGCAATTTTTGAACCAGACTAAATTGATGTTGAATAAGCAACATCAAGCTACTATAAAACATAATATTTTTGGGATTAAGCAGACTAGATTGTATTCCCAACATTAAGCTCTTAATTTTATCCTGCTGCTCATACTCTTGATCAATCAACTCATTTTTTTCAGTAACAAAAGTTAAAGTACCAGACCGAGCAGCTCTAAAACAAAGATAACTCAAATAAACCAAATACCCAGCCCCAAGCCATTTAAGTACTAAAAGAATGGTCGTACTCAAACTTCCAAGCAACATAAATCCAAACATACACGCCATTAAGATTAAGGCATTACCAAACGTAATTCCTGCAATGACACCATATGTATAGCGCGAGCCCTTTTGCAAAAGACTGGTGAGAATAAGAAAGAAGTCAGGTCCCGGAGATAACAGCGCTAAAAAGTGAGTAAAAGCGATAACTAAAAAAACTTCCATAAAGGTTTCATCTGTAAACAATATGGAATAGCTTAAAAATTGAGAAAAATAATTTCTTGTAAATTATTGCGCGGCAGCAAGTTGATACTGTCGAGGAGTAATCCCTGTATGAGCTTTGAAAGCTTTATGAAAATGGCTCTGATCACTAAAGCCTAAATTCACTGCCAACTCTACGAGTGGAATACCTTGTTTTAATTGTGCTCTGGCCTGATTAATCTTTAAATTAATTTGAAATGCATGAGGTGTTAAACCAACATTGGCTTTAAATAGACGAATGATCGCATACCGACTAAGACCCACTTGCAGTGCAAGCTCTTCTAGAGAAATAAATCGTTCTGATGATTTAATAATATGAATTAAGTTCAAGAAGTCTTCGTACAAATATTGAGTTTTCTGTATTTCTTCTAAAACAAAATGAGGTAGTAACAACTGAGTAAGGCAATAGATCAGCGACTGTTCTTTTTCAAGAATTAATTTTTGAGGGTCAAATAAAGTTTCATTCATATCAGAAAAAGCCTGATACAAAGTTTCATCTTTAATAATCAGAGGTCTATGCTGGGGCAAATTTAAATCAAAGCCCTCTTGTTGAAATTCAGTGTACCATTGATTAAGCCACGATATATCTAGATGCAACATCTGGTAACTCCAAGCCTGATCGGGCAATGGATTACAAGAATGTTCAATGTGGGCAGGTACAATGACTAACGTACCAGCAGAAATCTTTTGTGCTGTAGCAAATGAACTGTGAAAAACGCTATTCCCTTCATCTATAGCTCCAATTGAAAATGTTGGATGGCTATGAGACTTATAACATGTTCGACTAAAACAAGATCTTCTGGTTTCAACATAAGGCATTCTCCCATCTTGCCAAAACTCAAAAGCTTGAGGAATAGCGTTCATTGAATTCATTAACTCGCTAATGCTTTTTCAATATCAGCTTCTAATGCTTCCGGCTTAGTCGTAGGAGCATAACGATTAAGCACGGCGCCATCTCTCCCTACCAAAAATTTAGTAAAGTTCCATTTAATCGTGCTACTGCCTAAAATCCCTTTAGCTTCACGTGTCAAAAATCTAAAAATCACGTGGGCTTCTGGCCCTTTTACATCTACTTTCGCAAACATCGGGAATTTCACCCCATAGTTGCGTTGACAGAACGTACCGATTTCCTTATTACTACCCGGATCTTGCCCACCAAACTGGTTGCAAGGAAACCCTAAAACTTCTAAGCCTTGATCTTTATATTTTTCATAAAGCTTTTCAAGGCCAGCAAATTGTGGTGTAAAACCACATTTACTTGCAGTATTTACAATTAGTAAAACTTTACCTTTGTAATCAGCTAATTGCTTAACTTCACCCTCTAACAGTTCAGCTTCAAACTGATAAATATTACTCATGGATAGGTTTCCTCATCATTTTTTTCTTGTGATTTCAGTTGTAATGATGCCGAGTTTACACAATAGCGCAAACCAGTCGGCTGTGGTCCATCTTCAAAAACATGCCCTAAATGGGCTTCGCAATCATGACAAACAATTTCTGTTCTGACCATACCATGCGATAAATCGTCATGTTCTTCAATAGCAGTTGGCTCAATCGGTTTAAAGAAGCTAGGCCAGCCACAACCACTGTCATATTTAGTATCTGATGAGAACAATTCTGCGCCGCAGCAACGGCAGACATAGGTACCATGTTGCTTAGTATTCCAATATTGCCCCGTAAATGCAGGTTCAGTGCCCTTTTGTCGTGTAATCCGATACTCTTCTGGTGATAACTCTCTTTGCCATTCCCGGTCTGTTTTATTGACTTTTCCCATGACATGCACCTTTATTCTGATGTAAACATTTCTGATGATTGAGTTTTATATTTACGCCATTCATCACAAAAACTCTAGTCTCTGAACGTAAAATTTGTTGGAATTTAATCACTAAGCAATAGAAAGCAAAAAGTAAGCAAAATTCAAAATAAAAAGTAAGCAAATTTATGTTTTATTTTCTTCCAAGTAAGCAAAGATGGTGATATTCTTGTTTGGCACGGTTGTATAGGACAAAACATGTCTCAGAAAAAAAGTGTGCTTTTCCAGCAACTATTACCAGTTATCAAACAGTATCAGCAATCGGGCTTTACCCATGAAAAAATTGTTGAATTACTAAAAGATCAACACGATCTGAATTTGGTAACAGTTAAAACATTTAAAAGTTATTTATACCGATATGCAAAAGTGAATCCAGCTATGTCTAAAAATACTGCTACCCTCCAATCTATGCCAACTTCTCGAGAAATAAAGAAATCATCGAAGCTTGAGCATGTTTGTTATGACATTCGCGGACCAGTATTACGAGCCGCCAATGAAATGGAAGAGCAAGGACATAAAATCATCAAGCTAAATATCGGCAACCCTGCTCCATTTGGCTTTGAAGCACCACAAGAAATTATTAATGACGTTGCTTTAAATCTACCAAATGCAATTGGTTATGTTGATTCAAAAGGTATCTTCCCTGCTCGTAAAGCAATTTGTCAGTATTACCAGCAAAAAGGCATCCTAAATATGCACGTGAATGACGTGTATATCGGTAACGGTGTTTCTGAACTCATTGTTATGGCAATGCAAGGCCTGCTTGATGATGGCGACGAAATGTTGATTCCAATGCCGGATTATCCGCTTTGGACTGCAGCTGTTAATCTTTCAGGTGGTACAGCAATCCATTATAAATGCGATGAAGAAAATAGCTGGTATCCAGATATTGCTGACATTGAAAGCAAGATTACATCGAATACTCGCGGTATTGTCATCATTAACCCGAACAACCCTACTGGTTCAGTCTATCCACGTCATATTCTTGAACAGATTGTAGTGCTTGCGAAAAAATACGATCTAATTTTATTTGCTGATGAAATTTACGACAAAATTATTTATGACGGTATTGAACATGTTTCAGTAGCTTCATTAGCAGGTGATCAGCTTTGCGTATCTTTTAATGGTTTATCAAAAGCTTATCGTATTGCAGGTTTCCGTTCAGGCTGGATGGCAATTACTGGCGATAAAAGCCGTGCTGCTGACTATATCGAAGGTTTAGATATGTTGGCCTCTATGCGCCTCTGTGCAAACGTTCAAGCTCAATATGCGATTCAAACCGCTCTAGGCGGCTATCAATCAATTAATGACCTGATTCGTCCGGGTGGTCGTTTATATGAACAACGTAATATTGCTTGGGAAATGCTCAATGAGATTCCAGGGGTAAGCTGCGTAAAACCAGATGGAGCAATGTACTGTTTCCCTCGCCTCGATCCAAACATCTATCCAATTGAAGATGACGAAAAGTTAATGCTTGATTTGTTACGTGCAGAAAAAGTTTTATTGGTGCAAGGTACGGGCTTTAATTGGCCAACTCCAGATCATTTCCGCGTGGTTTTCTTACCTGCTGAAAATGAGTTACGAGAAGCAATTACTCGTTTAGGTCGTTTCTTAGCCAACCGTCGTTAAAAAAATGCATATTAAAAAAGGCATCTTAAATTAGATGCCCTTTTTGATAATTCTGTTTTATGACTTTGAAAAAAGAATGATCAACAACACTCTCATCTGCTTACCGACTCAAAAACAAAACTTTGAAATTAAAAACTTTTTCTTAAAAATTTAATTCTTTTAACCTTTAAATTCGCTTTAATAATTTATTTATATATTTTTTACCATACGTTTAAATTTATACGTAATTTCACAATTACTCTAATCTTTATTATGCAAAAAATGCATGGATCTATATTTTTTTGCATTTCACACTGCTTCAAAATCGAGCAACAATCCCCTTCCATAACAACATCACCATATTCGATTCGGTTAAAACAGATACAGGTATCTAGGAAGATAAAATCGGTAGAACGACCGGACTGAACTAACAAGGAAAGCTTTCAATCATTCAAATCCCATCAAAGAATGATTGAATCAAATGGATAGAGGTTCATATGAAGCAAAAGAAATTGCTCAAGTATATTGTTATAGCTATTTTACTTGGTGTACTGACAGGTTGGATTTGTCATCACTTTTTCAATGAAGGTGAACAACTCAAACAGATCGCTTCTTATTTCAGCATCGGCACAGACATCTTTTTACGTCTCATCAAGATGATTATTGCTCCATTGGTATTTGCCACAATTGTTTCAGGCATTGTATCAATGGGGAAATCAACATCAATCGGCAGTATCACACTCAAGTCAATGACTTGGTTTATTACTGCTTCGTTTGTATCGCTTGCCATCGGCATGGGCTTAGCAAACTTTTTCCAACCTGGCGCAGCTCTAGACTTAGCATTACCAACTGCTCAACAACTTAGTGGCGCTTCTCTCCCGGCGACCACTGGCTTTACGCTGCAATCATTCATAAGTCATGTGTTTCCACGCAGCATTGCAGAAGCAATGGCAAACAACGATATTTTACAAGTTCTTGTTTTTTCTATTTTCTTTGGTTCAGCGCTCGCTTTTGTAAATCAAGGCAAAGAAAAAGACTCAGTTATTATTCGTTTGACTGAAGAACTTAGCAAGATCATGTTCCGTATCACCGATTACGTCATGATGTTTGCACCTTTTGCGGTATTTGCTGCAATCGCTTCAGCAATTACAGTACAAGGTTTGGGCTTGATTATTGACTACGGTATTTTAATCGCTGAGTTCTATTTCGGTCTTCTGTTACTTTGGATTGTTTTGTTCTCTGTTGGTGCAATCGTACTTAAAAAGGATATTTTTCGCTTAGGCAAGTTAATTCGTGAACCTGTAACGCTTGCTTTTGCTACAGCTTCAAGCGAGTCTGCCTACCCTAAAGTAATGGATGCACTCAACAAATTTGGTGTACCTAAAAAAGTGACAAGCTTCGTATTACCGCTGGGTTATTCATTTAACTTAGATGGCTCAATGATGTACACCACGTTTGCAGTACTCTTTATTGCCCAAGCTTACAACATCGATCTTAGCTTCACTCAACAAATCTTAATTCTGTTAACTCTTATGGTAACAAGTAAAGGTATTGCAGGTGTATCACGAGCTTCAATTGTGGTTATTTCAGCAACACTCACCATGTTCCATTTACCTGAAGCTGGCATTCTCTTATTGCTTGGTATCGATCAGTTCCTTGATATGGGTCGTACTGCAACAAACGTAGTAGGTAACAGTATTGCTACCGCAGTTGTTGCTAAGCTTGAAGGCGAAAAAGTAGCTGATACTGAAGAATTACCTGAACCTGTATTAATTAAATCAACTCAAGAACAAACGCCCGCTTAAGTTTCTCTTTTCTCCCACTCTCCCAACTTAAGAGCAATTTTATATGACCTTATAAAATTGCTCTTCTTTTTATTCTAAAATTAAACAATAAAAATTTATGTGTATTTCCATTTTAAATAATGAACTAAATAATGAGTTTTAACTCCTATTAAATTTTCTTAAAACAAACCTTAAAAAGAGAATAAAAATCACCCAAACAGAATTTATATTCTTAGTAATAAATATCAAGCGATTAAATTTTAATTCATTCTTTCATCTCTTAATTATATTAAACCATTGAAATTATTGTTTAGTTTATCTATAAAAAATTTATATAATTTTATTAACAATAAATAATTATTATAATCAATACTATATAAATACCAAATGGTAAATAAAACCCCATCACACCCATTATTTTTAAATTTTATAATAATAAAAAAATCATTTGCTTCCTTTATATTAAAAAACAAACAAATCGAGATAAATTAGAAAAACTTAATAGATTTTTTATTTTATTCATGTTATTTATTAACGCTAAATAAAAGCAATGACTAAGCAATTGTTGATGAAACAAAATGCTATTCAGGGATGCTTTTTATTCAAACAAGTTACGAATATGTTTTACATGGTATGTATTTTGCTTAGGAAAAGCAGACATCTTCGACAAACTTTTTTTACTTTCGTCACTTCATAAGGATATTTTCGATGTTGACTAAAACTGTTAAATCTTTAGGTTTAGCGATGGGCTTATTGGCCTGCTCTCTCCCACTTTACGCAAAAAATAATGTAGTTGTTGTTGCCACTGGCGGTACTATCGCAGGTGCTGGCGCCAGTTCAGCAAATAGTGCAACTTACACTGCTGCTAAAGTTCCAGTAGATGCATTAATTAACGCAGTTCCACAAATCAAAGATTTGGCGAATGTCACTGGTATTCAGGCATTACAGGTTGCTTCTGAAAGTATTACTGACAAGGAATTATTACAAATTGCTCGTCAAGTAAATGAGCTGGTAAAAAAACCATCTGTTAATGGTGTGGTGATTACTCACGGTACAGATACTTTAGAAGAAACAGCATTTTTCTTAAATCTGGTTGTTCACACGGATAAACCGATTGTTATTGTTGGTTCAATGCGTCCTTCAACTGCTCTTTCAGCAGATGGCCCTCTTAACCTTTATAGTGCAGTTGCTTTAGCAGCTTCTGATGATGCAAAAAATAAAGGCGTTATGGTGCTTATGAACGACTCTATTTTTGCAGCGCGTGATGTCACTAAAGGTATTAACATTCATACAAATGCTTTTGTTAGCCAATGGGGCGCTTTAGGTACATTAGTTGAAGGCAAGCCATACTGGTTCAGACAGTCTGTCAAACGTTTTACAAATGCTTCTGAATTTAATATCGAGAATATTAAAGGTGATGCACTTCCTTTAGTACAAATCGTTTACGGCTCAGACTCTATGCTTCCAGATGCTTATGAAGCATATGCAAAAGCTGGCGCTAAAGCGATTATCCATGCAGGTACGGGTAACGGTTCAGTTGCGAACTATATCGTTCCAACTTTACAAAATCTTCACGACAAGAACGGTATTCAAATTATCCGTTCATCACGTGTACCACAAGGTTTCGTATTACGTAATGCAGAACAACCTGATGATAAATATGGTTGGGTAGCTGCTCATGACTTAAACCCACAAAAAGCACGTCTTCTTACTGCATTAGCTCTTACTAAGACTAATGACGCTAAAGAAATTCAACGTATGTTCTGGCAGTACTAAGTTTTTCAACCAGCTCAAACCTTGAGGTTTGAGCTGGTCATATTTTATAAAAATAATGTCTTTTATATTAAAACTGTACAATAGATGTTCAACTCATTCTTCTTAAATAATAAAATCCTTAACAGTTTGCCAAAATATTAACCATTTCCTTTTAACTTTGCGTGTTAAACTATGCTTCGGTCGCATTAAGGATTGGTTTATGCAGTTTGTTCATCTAGGTATTTATACAGAATTTTCGATTACAGAGTCGATAGTTCGCATACCTGACTTGGTCAATGCTGCGGTTAAAGACCAAATGCCTGCGTTGGCATTAACTGACCTCTCTAACCTTCATGCGGCAGTTAAGTTTTATAATTCTTGTTTAAAAAAAGGAATTAAGCCGCTTTTAGGTAGCACAATTCGCCTTGATGATGCTCAACATCGTGCAACTCTACTTGCGATGAGTGACGTTGGATGGAAAAGCCTCACCGAAATCGTTTCACGCGGTTTCATTGAAGGACAACAGCTCAGTATTCCATGTGTACAAAAAGAATGGGTACTTGAACAGCATCAAGATATTATCGTTTTACTTGGCCAGCATAGTGATGTCGGTCAGATGCTTTGTTCATCTAACCCGCAAAAAGCTGCTCCCCTTTTAGAAGCATGGCTCGAAAAGTTTGGTAACCGTGTTTATCTTGCATTAACACGTACTGAACGTCCTGGTGAAGAAGACTTTATTCAAGAAGCAGCTAAACTTGCTGCAAAATATAATATTGGTGTAGTTGCACATAATGATGTGCACTTTGTAGAAAAAGAAGATTTCGAGGCACACGAAGCTCGTGTTTGTATTGCTGATGGTTATGTACTAGCAGATAATCGGCGTCCACGCATATATAGCCCTGAGCAGTACTTTAAGACCTCAGATGAAATGATCGAATTGTTTTCCGATATTCCTAGTGCTATCGAGAACACCTATCATATTGCTAAACGCTGCAACGTTAAACTACAACTCGGCACTTACTTTTTACCTGATTACCCAATTCCAGATGGTTTTACCATCGACACTTATTTTGAACACTTATCTAAAGTAGGTTTAGAAGAACGCCTAAATTATCTTTACCCTGTTGAAAAACGTGGCGAGGACTGGCCAGAGATTCGTAAGCCTTACGATGAACGAATTGAATATGAAGTCGGGATTATCCTGAAAATGGGTTTCCCTGGATACTTCCTCATCGTCATGGACTTCATTCAATGGGCAAAAAATAATGGTGTTCCTGTAGGGCCAGGCCGTGGTTCAGGCGCGGGTTCTTTAGTCGCATATAGCTTAAAAATTACTGACCTTGACCCACTTCGTTACGATCTACTTTTCGAGCGTTTCTTGAACCCGGAACGTGTGTCAATGCCCGACTTTGACGTCGATTTCTGTATTGCTGGTCGTGACCGCGTCATCGATTACGTATCACGTACTTATGGTCGCGAAGCCGTTTCACAAATTGCAACTTTCGGAACCATGGCAGCAAAAGGTGCCATCCGTGATGTTGCGCGTGTATTAGGTAAATCTTATGGTTTAGCTGACCGTATTTCAAAAATGGTGCCTACCAAACCGCTCGGTGTGGACTTAGCTACCGCTATTGATATGGAACCTCAACTTAAAGATATTGTCACCAACCCGTCTAATCCAGATAACGAAGATGCCAGCGAAATCTGGGAAATGGCATTAAAATTAGAAGGTATAACCCGAAATACAGGTAAACATGCCGGAGGTGTCGTTATTGCACCAGGTAAAATTACCGATTTTTCAGCTGTACTTTGTGATGCAGATGGAACAAACCGTGTTGCTCAATATGATAAAGATGATGTAGAAGCAGCTGGTCTGGTCAAATTTGACTTCTTGGGCTTACGTAACTTAACCGTTATTGAAGACGCGATTCAAAATATTAATAAAAACCGCGACAGTAATGATCAGCTCAATATTTTGCATGTTCCTTTAGACGACGCAAAAGCATACTCTGTCTTTGCCGATGCAAATACGACAGCGGTATTCCAGTTTGAATCCGTCGGCATGAAACGGATGCTTAAAGAAGCACGTCCAAGTAAATTCGAAGAAATTATTGCATTCGTATCACTGTATCGTCCAGGCCCAATGGACCTGATTCCTGACTTTATTCACCGTATGCATGGTGGAGATTTTGAATATCTCCATCCTCTTTTAGAAGGTGTATTAGAACCAACTTACGGGATTATGGTTTATCAGGAACAAGTTATGCAAGCTGCACAGATCTGTGCAGGTTATACGCTAGGCGGTGCAGACTTATTACGCCGTGCGATGGGTAAAAAGAAACCCGAGGAAATGGTCAAACAGCGCCAAATTTTCTTAAAAGGTGCTGCTGAAAAAGGGATTGACGAAAGTACAGCCAACCATATCTTTGACTATATGGAAAAGTTTGCAGGCTATGGTTTTAACAAATCTCACGCCGCTGCTTATGCGCTAGTTGCTTACCATACTGCGTGGTTAAAAGCTCATTACCCTGCTGAGTTTATGGCAGCCGTAATGACATCAGAAATGCAAAACACCGACAGTGTTGTATTTTTGATTGACGACTGTCGAAATAATGATCTTGAGGTTTTACCACCATCAGTCAATATGTCGACTTATCATTTCCATGCAAGTAACGATAAAACCATTGTTTACGGTTTGGGCGCAATTAAAGGTGTCGGCGAACAAGCAATGCAGTCAGTCATTGACTCACGTCGACAATATGGCCCTTATACAGATCTATTCGATTTTTGCCATCGTATTGATTTGAAAAAAATCAATAAGCGTACTCTTGAAGCTTTAATCCGTGCAGGTGCACTCGATTGCTTAGGGATTGAACGTGCAAGCTTAATGGCACAATTGCCTGAAGCGGTGCAAGCCGCTGAACAAGCTCGAAGTAACCGTGAAAGCGGTATTATGGATTTATTTGGTGAAGTTGAAGAAGTTCAGCGTAAGCCAGCTAAACCTGTTAAACCATGGAGTGATGAGGTTCGTCTTAAAGGCGAAAAAGATACACTTGGGTTATATCTAACGGGCCATCCAATTGATGTTTACCGACAAGAACTCAAAGCTTTTATTCCTGTAAAACTAAATGAAATTACAGCCACACGTCGTGGCGTTACTACAGTTTATGCAGGTTTGGTTATTGATGTCGCAAACTTCCCTAACCGAGTTGTTATTGTACTTGATGATGGTACAGGACGTATTGAAGTCAGCTGTAACCATGAGCGCTTCCAACGTTTTAAAGATATCATTCAAGTTGAACGTGTTGTAGTTTTCGAAGGCGAAATCTATGAACGAGAAGGCTTTGATCGTCCAATGGGGCGTTTAACCAAAGCGTTCACCTTAAATGAAATAAGACAAAAACGTGCTAACAGTATTCAAATCAAATTAACAGAAGAGTTCATGCAACCAACATTGGCAAAAGATCTGCAAAATATAATTTTGCCATTTTGCAATGTAGATATGCATCAGCATATCGCTCTACAGTTACAGATTGACCAACCCTATGCTCAAGCCGAACTTCAGTTTGGTCCGCAATGGAAAGTCGCTCCTCTAGACGAATTACTTGCTAAACTCAGAGATTATTTTGGTAAAGATAACATTTATATTGAGTATCAAGTAAAGTCGAAAGCAGCTAAAGCAGCAGACCCTGTTCGTCCACATGCTGTTGCCTCACCTCCTGCGGGTATGTCTATGGACGATGCATTGGATTTATACCAAAGCGAAGTTTCTCAATATTCGTAATTTCTGGAAATCTTATGAGTTCGTTTGACCACACCACCGTGTCAAAACAATTAGCACAAGTACGTATTGTCATGGTAAATACGACTTTACCTGCCAATATTGGTAGTGCTTTACGTGCCATGAAAACAATGGGACTAATTAAATTAGTTCTTGTTGCACCTAAAACATATCCTCATCCAGATATACAAGCACTTGCCGCCGGTGCTCAAGATTTATTTGAACATCTTGAGATTGTAGACACCTTAGAAGATGCGATTAAAGATTGCCATTTGGTCTTTGGAACAAGTGCACGTAGTCGCACCATTCCTTGGCCTTTACTTGATGTGCGACCTGCAGCTAAAGAAGCTATTAAAGCAATCACCCAAGGACAACAAATTGCTATTGTTTTTGGCCGTGAAGACCGTGGTTTAACTAACGAAGAGTTAGCACTGGCAAATTATCATTTAACGATTCCTGTCAATCCGGACTATGGTGTATTAAATGTTGCGCAAGCCATTCAAGTTGTATGTTACGAACTTCGCATGTCTGCTCTTGAGCAAGAGCAAGTCGATCAGACTGTAGATGAAATGCCATTAGTGCAAGGCCAAAGCATGCAATGGGATGAGCCTTTGGTGACTCAGCAACAAATGGAAGAGTTTTATCCTCATCTAGAAAAAATGCTGACTGAAATTGAATTTTTAGATCCAGAAAATCCACGTTTATTGCCTTTACGCTTGCGTCGTCTGTTTGGTCGTATACAATTAGATCGTATGGAATATCATTTACTTCGCGGTATTTTTAGTCGTGTGCAAGCTCTAACGAGTGGTAAATGGAAAAAAGCATTATCTGACAAGGAGGATCAACCCAATGCTTAAACAGCTTAAAGAAGATATAAAGGCTGTATTTGCGCGTGATCCTGCTGCCCGCAATACACTCGAAGTTCTTACGACCTATCCTGGTATTCATGCAATTATGATGCATCGTGTTGCACATGAATTATGGCAAAAAGATTGTAAAGGTGCAGCTCGCCTACTTTCTTCATTTAGCCGTTTTGCGACAGGAATCGAAATTCACCCTGGCGCTAAAATCGGTAAGCGTTTTTTTATCGATCATGGCATGGGTGTTGTGATTGGTGAAACTGCTGAAATTGGTGACGATGTTACGCTTTATCATGGAGTTACTTTAGGTGGTACAACCTGGAAAACTGGTAAACGCCATCCAACTTTAGAAGACGGTGTGGTCGTTGGGGCGGGTGCAAAAATTTTGGGACCATTTACGGTAGGTAAAGGTGCCAAGGTCGGTTCAAATGCCGTGGTGACCAAAGCTGTTCCTGCTGGAGTGACTGCTGTAGGAAACCCTGCTCGCTATATTTATAAAGATGCCGATAAAAATAACGATAAAGATGAAGCACGTCGCCGTGATTATGCACAAAGTATTGGTTTTGCCCCATATGCGACAACTGCTGATCAATCAGACCCTATTTTAGAAGGTATGCGCGTTTTACTTGATCGTATTCAGCACAATGAAACACGTATGAATAATTTATGCCAGCGTTTATCGGAGCTAGACCCTAGCTTCAAAAAAGAAAGCCAAGATGAACAACCTTTTAGTGATGAAGAGCTAAAAATACTTGAAGAAGTTCGTCGTGAATGTGGTGCACAAAACAAGATATCAAAAACGTAATATTCTTGATTCATAATGTAACACGCTTACCCTTGCATGTCGGTTTAGCTTTTCCTAGACTTACCAGTACCAAATCTGACTTTACTAAAATGAACGGAAGATCCTATGAATTTTAAGCCTTTGGCATATATCATCCTTGCGACCTCAAGTTTAACTGCTTGTACAATGGCACCCGTAAAAGAACAAAAAATTGAGCCTTTTGTTTTCAAGGAACCAGAGCTTACTCCTCCTTTTTATGCACTAAATCCTTTTAACTATGATCAACCGCCAGCATTTGAAGTTGCGTTAAAAGAAGCTGCTGCACAGCCGGTAACGAAAATGGTGGTTAATCGTCAAGATGACCCAACTAAACAGCTTACTCTCGACACCAATAAACTCATTGTTCCGACGGTAAATAATTCACAGCGTTCAATGAAATATGCTGTTTTAGCTGGTCAGAATGAAATTGATGTGACTACTATTGATGACTTCTTACAGTTAGTAGAAGGTAAAGCACGTCACTACCCACCTCGCTTTACTGACCGCCAAGAACGTAAAGGCTTCGAAAGCAAACTTAAAGAAGTAACACAGCAACTCGATACACTTGCTGCAGACCCAAATGCATCATTTGATATTTTACTTCGCGCTTTTAAAGCAAGCGTTCTTGCACGTAATCTTGATTTAGGTACTGTTCATACCACCAGATCTTTAGAGTATGCTCAAAGACTTTTAAAAATTAGTCCAGATGACGCTGAAACAAACTTCTGGTTTGGTTTTGGTTTATCTGAAGGTGGTGGCCAACGTGAAGCTATTCCATATTTAGATAAAGCAATTAAAGGTAATGTTCAAGAAGCGTATCTAGCTGCTGCAAATAACTATATTGCGATGGAGCAAAAGAAAAATGCGATCCAGACGCTTAAAAATTATAAAGTTAAATATCCAGATGAATCGGAAATTGCTGATCGTTTAATTCAAGAAATTGAAAAACAAGGCCGTTGGAATGTTTGGCAAGTTTTAACTAACCCTGCAATGTCTGCAACTACGCCTAATGTAGCGCCTACAAAATAAGCTTAATAAGAGAAAAAGGGCTGTTTTGACAGCCCTTTTTTGTATTTGATCATTTGAAAAACATTTTAAAATTTGTATGATCTACCTACCATTGAGCCACTATATTTTGACCATAATGTTTTTAATAAAAAGAAGCAAAACAGTATTGACGGTCATACTACTCGGTTCAATTCTGAGTGGATGTCAGGTCGTAAATGTTAAACAGCAAGCTTTGAATGTGACTATTGCGAATGAGCGTAATAGCATTCTTACACAAGATAAACTTAGTGAAGCCAGTCTGAACGTTTTATCAATGTCTGGTCAAGAAGCTAAAGTTTGTACTGACACACCTGACACCTGTGTAAATCAACTCAAAAATCTACCACAAGTTTTAGATGAACAATTCTTATCTGCTGCAAGTGAAATGTATCTGGCAAAAGCCATGTCCTTGTCAGATACCTCTGACTGTAAAATAAGTAGATTTAGCAAGCATAAGTCTGAAGAAGAGCAAAAGAATATTCAGAATAAGTATGATGATTGCTTAGACCAGCAATTAAATTTACTGGATAAAAGTATTCGCTATAGTTATGCCTATCTATTTTCAACAAAACGTCAGCCCACTGACCGTATTTTTGATAATAGACAAGTTCAGATTCGAGACTTTTACAATCAAGCCATTGCTAAAATGGTGAGTGTTTATGACTTACGCTATCCTAAAAAAGATGTCGTAGAGCCTCAAATACATATTGGTAAAAGTATCTATTCAATTGATTTCGAATTTCACCGGCAACTTGCTGGACAAAAATTAGAAAAATTAATTTCTAGTTATAATTTAAACTTCTCAGGGTTAAGAACGATTAACCGTCGTGATGGTTTTGGTTCTGAATTTGTTGCGGTTTTTCCGAGATCTGGAAAAGAAGATATTAATGAATATATTTTAGACCCGCTTAAATACAATTATAAAAATGGTGTTAACCCAAATATTCATCATGCACGTTATTTGGCTGCAACTATTGTCGCTGAACCAAAACACGCGACCACTGTTGAAGAAATTATTAATAATTCTGAATTTGTGATTCGGGTTTACGATCCATACAGGACCGATAATATTAATGTGGCAGGAAAACAATATCCTCTAGCTGCTAACTTTTCAGCGCCTTATGGCCTATGGTTAGCCGAAAATAATTTAGGGGTCGCAGCCTATTTAACTTTGATTGATCGCGATCAGCACTTGACCATGCCGCATCTCTACATGCTTGAACCGTACAATCCGAACAAGAAAATTATTGTATTAGTACATGGTTTGGCAAGTAGTCCCGAAGCGTGGATTGCTCTCACCAATGATGTTATGGGCGATACGGTTTTAAGAGATAATTATCAAGTTTGGCAAGTTTTCTATTCGACCAACATGCCAATTTTGGAAAGTCGTTTCCAGATCTATGCACTGCTCAAACAAGCTTTTAGTTCGCTAAACCCAAGCGACCCTGCTGCACATGATGCTGTTCTTGTTGGACATAGCATGGGGGGTATTATTAGCCGTTTACTGGTCAGTGATGGAGATATTACTAAACCTGCCTTAGAGTTGATGACGATTCGTCAGCAAAACCGCTTTAAGAAACATCCAATGGTGACTGAACGATTGCAAATGCATTCAATTAATAATTTTGATCGCGCAATTTTCTTGGCTTCCCCTCATCGAGGTACAGATTATGCAGATCGCTGGTTTACCTTAGCAGCGCGTAAAATTATTCGTTTACCGGGTGCATTCTTATCAGCTGTAGCGACTTCGCTTACCACTGAAAATTTAGATGTTAAAGATTTCTTAAGTAATATTGATAATGGTCTAATTCAAAATGGACCGAGCGATCTAAGTCATCAATCTAAATTTATGGAGCTCACAAAAAATATTAATCCACACCAAGGTTTAGTTTTCCACTCCATTATGGGTAATATCACCAAGAGTGATGATCCAAATGTGATTACCGATGGTATTGTCCCTTATAAGAGTGCTCACTTAGACGGAGCCAAATCTGAGAAAGTTCTTCCAGGTGGTCATTCAATTCAGCTCACACCGCAAGCTGTATTGGAACTACGTCGTATTTTACGAGAACATTTAGTCGAACATGGTTTATATAAACCATAGAATAAAAAAAGCCAAAGAATAATCTTTGGCTTTTTTGTTTGAGCTAAATCTTACTGTCCAGAACGGATGATGTAATCAAACGCAGAGAGTGATGCTTTAGCACCTTCACCTGTGGCAATAATGATTTGCTTGTAAGGCACAGTCGTACAGTCACCCGCAGCAAACACACCTTGAACATTGGTTTCGTTGCGGTCATTCACAATGATTTCGCCACGGTTGGTTAACTCAACTTCACTGTCTTTTAAGAAGTCAGTGTTTGGGAGTAAACCAATCTGTACAAAGATCCCTGCAAGTTCTACTACATGCTCTTCATTAGTGGCACGGTCTTTATATTTAAGACCAGTCACTTGTGAACCGTCGCCCAACACTTCTGTACTTAAGGCATTCATAATCACAGTTGTGTTTGGCAAGCTATGCAGTTTGTTTTGCAACACTTGGTCGCACGAGTTTGTGTCGAATCAACAAAGTACATGTCAACAATCCTGCAAGGTCAATTGCAGCTTCAACACCTGAGTTACCACCACCAATCACGCAACACGTTTGCCTTTGAACAATGGACCATCACAGTGTGGACAGTACGCAACACCACGGGTACGGTATTCTTGTTCACCCGGTACATTCATCTCTCTCCAACGTGCACCTGTTGAAAGGATCACAGTTTTCGATTCAAGTTTCGCACCGTTTTCAAGTTCAACTTCAACCAGACCATTTATCGTTTGGTTGGCACCTGTGATTTTGCTGACACGTTGCAGGTTCATGATATCGACATCGTATTCACGAACATGGGATTCCATCTCAGCAGCAAACTTAGGACCTTGCGTTTTTTGCACAGAAGTGAAGTTTTCAATGTCCATGGTATCCATGACCTGACCACCGAAGCGTTCAGCCACGATACCGGTGTTAATGCCTTTACGT
Source organism: Acinetobacter sp. WC-141 (assembly GCF_000313935.1). Lineage (GTDB taxonomy): Bacteria > Pseudomonadota > Gammaproteobacteria > Pseudomonadales > Moraxellaceae > Acinetobacter. The sequence continues at coordinate 49,445 of NZ_AMSS01000027.1, forward strand.
GCAGCATAGATTGCAGCAGTTGCGCCCGCAGGTCCACCACCAATCACCAATACATCAAAAGCATCTTTGGCATTCAGGGCTGCTGCATCTTTTTCAGCTGAGTTAGTGTCGAGTTTCGCTACAATCTCTTCAAGGGTCATACGACCTTGACCAATGTGTTCGTTGTCTTGGAACACCATTGGAACTGCCATGATTTTGCGTTGTTCCACTTCGTCTTGGAAGAATGAACCATCAATCATGGTTGCTGTAGTGTTCGGGTTATAGATCGCATCAGGTTAAGGCCTGACACTCCGGACAGTTATGACAGCTTACGATACAAACACATCAAAGTTGCTTTGAGGTTTAAACCTTTAATCTGGTTAGCACTTCATGACACTTTAGGTGCATAGCCAGACACTGTAACAGCCAAGATCAAAGACGTAAACTCATGGCCCATGGTAAGCCAGCAAAGAACACACGAGGTTGTTCACCTGCTTTAGCCACACCAAAGCTTGGACGACGTGTATTGTTGCCATCAAAACGGGCAGTTACCTTTTCAGAAAGCTCGGCGATTTCAGTCACTAACTCTTTAATTTGAGCCGCTTTATCTGATTCATCTAAAGCAGCAACTAATTCGATTGGACTTTCTAAACGTTCTAAGTAAGCTTTTAACTGAGTTTTAATGTTTTGATCTAACATCTGTTTTTTACTCCAATGCATCTAAATTCTTTCAATAGATGCATAATACGTGAAAACACAAAATAGGTAAAACAGTATGTTTTTATATATTCAATCGGTTTTTTAGATTTTATTATTTACTTGAATCAAAAAAAACCGACCTGAACTCATCCAGCGCAGGTCGGCAAACTGGTTAAACTAGAGTAAAACAACACCAAATACTGCCCCAGCAATCAGGACATGCAAAGGATGAACTTTCTTAATTAAAGATAATAAAGTTGCAATGACTACCATAATGACAAGTAAAGTATTTATTGCCGCTGCCTCAGAAATAATCCACGCACTGGCAAGCACCGTTCCCACAGTGACAGGTTGTAAAGCAAGCTGTAAAACACGGCGCCATTTCTTATCTTTAAATTTCGACCAACCTCTCATCACAAACACAGTAATAATTGATGAAGGTAAAAATTTAGCTGTAGAGGTTACCAGTAGACCTGATAACCCTGCTACATGCCATCCTACCAAAGGTACAATCATCATGTTTGGACCAGGAGCTGCTTGAGCCATGGCAAATAATGCACTAAATTCTTGTGCCGTCATCCAATGATGAATATCAACTACTTGGCGTTGCATTTCAGGCAAAATTGTATTGCCGCCACCAAATGCAATAAGAGACAGCTGAGTAAAAATGATCGCTAAAGTAAGTAGAACTGCGCCCATTACACACGTCTCCAAATAATAGTTGAATAAAGAGCCAACAAAATTAGCATGGTCAAAAGCAAGGAGACTTTTAGAAAAGCAATACTGACAATTGCCGCCACCACAACACACATCGCTATTGGATTACGTAATAATGGTTTTAACATTTTTAAGCCAGTTGCAACCAGAAGCCCAGCTGCTGCTGCTCCTAATCCTTCAAAAAGATGCTTAACCATGAGGTTATCTTGGAACTGCTCGTAGACATAATGTAAAAGTACAACAATTACCGTAGGCGCAAAGATTAAACCAATCAGAGAGCTAACTGCACCACGGACACCCCGAAACTCCATGCCAATCGCGACAGATAAATTAATGATATTGCCGCCTGGTAAAAATTGACACAGACCCAGTAACTCAGTGAATTTTTCCGGACTTAGCCACTGCCTCTGCTCTACAACGACTTTACGCGCCAAAGGCAGCACACCACCAAATCCAATTAAACCTAATGTTAAAAAACCTAAAAATAACTCTGTGCAGGTCGGTACGCTCTCCTTCTGCACGGCAATCTCAACATGGTTCATTTTCGTTACTTTTCACTTTATCTGACCAGCATAGAATGCTACTTTTAAGATATATCTACAAATGCTTTTATTTTCATTAACCATACCCTAAAGGTATTCCTATGTTAGATTTACATAAGCTTCATGCCTTTGTGGTGGTGGTAGAAGAAAGAAATATCACGCATGCGGCAAACCGATTATTTATTCAACAACCGCCTTTAACGCGTTTACTTAAAAAACTTGAAGACGAACTCGGTACACAGTTACTTATTCGTCAGCCTCGTGGCATTGAACCGACTGAAGCAGGTTTAGCTCTATTTAAAGAAGCTCAAATTTTATTAGAACATGCCAGACATATTCCAAAATTAGTCCAAGACGTCAGCCAAGGTAAAACCGGGCAACTCAATATTGGTTTTACAAGTTCCGCAGGCTTGCATCCGCTCATTTCAATAGTCTTGCGTTCATATCGGGAAATATATCCTGCTGTACAAACCAAATTGGAGGAAGCAGGCAGTCAAAAGCAACTAGATTGGTTAATTTCGGAAAAACTTGATATTGCTTTTCTAAGAGCGCCCATTAGCCGTGATATTGGATTAAAGCATCTTCATATATTAGATGAGTCAATGGTTGTTGCATTACCTATAGGACATCCACTTACACAAAAAGAGAAAATTAGTTTAAGTGATTTGTCAGATGAGAATTTTGTTTTATACCGTCGCTCTTCAGGGCAAGGTTTATATGACAATATTTTATATAGTTGCTATCAGGCAGGTTTTAGTCCACGCATTATTCAGGAAGCCCCTCGTCCTACTGCAACATTAAATTTAGTGGCTGCTGGAATTGGTATAACGATTGTGCCAGCCTCGATGCATAATTTTTGGGATCATGAAATTATGTATCGCGAGTTTGATGATTCAATAAAACTAAATGCCCCTATTTACTTGATTACAAGAGAAAATGAAAATTCAGCTAAAGTTTCAAACTTCATTGAACTCATGCAAAAACTATTACCAACGATGACTTGAGTGTAAGCAACGAGACAATAAAAAAGTGCCTATCTAAAGGCACTTTAATAAAATCTTGATCAAATAAATTTTATTATATTTCTTAAGCATAATATTTTTTCTTTAACCAAAGCGAAACCGAAACCAATGAAATCAGCACAGGAACTTCAACCAATGGTCCAATCACTGTGGTAAATGCCACAGGTGATGCTAAACCAAAAGTTGCAATGGCAACCGCTAAAGCCAATTCAAAATTATTACCTGCCGCAGTAAATGAAATTGCCGCTGTTTGAGGATAGTTATTTCCCAGCCGTTTACTCATAAAAAAGCTGATAAAGAACATCACCACAAAGTAAATCGTCAGTGGAATCGCAATACGTAATACATCTAAAGGTAAGCTCACCACATCGCCACCTTTTAGACTAAACATGGCGATAATGGTGAATAGCAAGGCGATTAGACTTAATGGACTAATCTTTGGTAAGAATTTGGTTTGATACCAATCTAACCCTATTGATTTAACTAAAACTAGACGAGTCAAGAAACCCATCAAAAATGGAATCCCCAAATACACCAAAACAGCATGCGTGATGATCCAGAAATTGACATCAATGACTTGTCCTGCCACACCAAAATAAGGCGGCAAAAAGGTCAAGAATAACCATGCATAAGTACTAAAGAACAAAATTTGGAAAATACTGTTAAAAGCAACCAACGCTGCAACATATTGGTTATCGCCACAAGCCAAGCCATTCCAGACCAATACCATTGCAATACAACGTGCTAAGCCAATTAAAATGAGACCTGTCATATATTCCGGATAGCTATGCAAAAAAACAATCGCAAGAATAAACATTAAAACTGGAGCAATAATCCAGTTTTGTACCAACGATAGAGTTAATGTTTTCTTATCTTTAAATACTTCTGGTAACGCAGCGTAATCAACCTTTGCTAAAGGTGGATACATCATTAAAATTAAGCCGATTGCAATTGGAATATTAACATTATCTACGCTTAATTCATTTAAAGACACAGATGCTTGAGGAAAGAAAACTCCAATGGCTACGCCTAAGGCCATAGCAATAAAAATCCATAGCGTCAGGTTTCGATCTAAAAAGGAAAGCCCTTGTTTGGTCATGCTCTACTCGATGAAAGAATTGATTAATGTTGTTCAATGCATACAACTGACTAAGTACTGATGCTAAAAAACGAATTTTTAAGACAAAAACTAGGAAGATTAATCACAGCACGTTGTAGTAGTGAAAGGCTGATATTGTTGCTTTACTTTTGTCTCGCGCTCTTCATTTTCTATAACCTTTAAAATATTTAAGGCCCAGACAGGTAAATCAGGGTTTATGCTGTAATATACCCACTGTCCTTTTCTTTCATCCAACAATACGCCATGAGTTCTTAATAAAGCTAAATGTCTGGAGATTTTCGGCTGGCTCAACTCAAGCTGTTCGGTTAGCTCACATACACAAATATTTTGTTTGTTTAGAACTAATTTAAGAATGTTTAAGCGAGTTTGGTCAGATAGACATTTAAAGAAATCGACTTGGTTGATCATATCTTCAACAGAATATATTCGTTATTGCAAATATACGGATATCCATATATAAAAGCAATATCTTAATTCAACGCTGAATTTACCGCCATGACTGAGCAAGTAAAAATCTATCATAACCCTGCATGTGGAACCTCACGAAATACATTGGCACTTATTCGTCATGCAGGTCTTGAGCCTATAATTATCGAATATTTACAAACACCTTCTACTAAAGATGAGCTTATACAACTCATTAAAAATGCAGGCTTAACTGTACGTGAAGCAATTCGTAAAAATGTTGATCCATATAAAGATTTAGAGCTAGAACAAGACCATTGGACCGATGAGCAGTTAATTGATTTTATGTTGCAATATCCAATTTTAATTAATCGCCCATTTGTGGTTACATCAAGAGGCACGCGACTTTGCCGCCCATCTGAAGTGGTGCTCGACATTTTAGATTCAAAAAACTTAGGCTATTTTGCAAAAGAAGATGGCGAAGTGATTATTGATGAACAAGGCCGTCGTATAAAGTAATTGAAGATACTTATTAATATAAAAAGCTAAATGGCATGACACCATTTAGCTTTTTTTTGAATGAAACAGATTAAAAATAGGATTTGATAAAAGGAAGAAGTTGCTCTCCTATTACCATGCCTAATAATCCGACTAACGCAACAAGAGGTGGAGCTGGTGACTTAACATTCAAAACATAATATAAGACACCAACAAGCAACCCTACAGCCAAAGATAACAAGTACATTTTCATCGTACATACCTTAGGGAAGCAAGCCATTTAACGAGGCAGGTTCCCAAACTGTTTTATTTAAAATGCAAAACAAGAACACCCGAGTGCACCCCAGAACGATTTTTTATCTTTATCATTTACAGGAACATCAAGCATCCAAGAGTGACTATGCCCATGCATGCCACAACTGCTAGCACATTCACACAATGCACTTTGTGACTGTAATGATTGATTCGAAGGTGCATTACGATTCTCGGATAAACGCCACTGACCACCAAAGCGTTTTACTGGCGACCATGTTGGAGATGCTGGCGGTAACGGCGGATCATCTTGCTTAAATTCAGCCCCTGCATAGACCACTTTTCCGCCTAAAACAGTGAGTACAGACTCAATCCACTGGATATCTTCTGCTTCAACCTTGAAATAGTCATCTGACAATACGACCAGATCAGCAAGTTCCCCTGCTGTCAGTGAACCTTTAACATCTTTTTCACCTGAGAACCAAGCCGAACCTTTAGTCCAGAGTTTGAGTGCTGTTTGGCGATCTAACAGATTTTTTTCATCATACAGCAGCAAACCACCGACTGTTTTACCAGTACTTAGCCAATACAAACACACCCAAGGGTTATAAGAGGCAACACGAGTCGCATCTGTCCCCGCACCGACAGGAACACCAAGTTCTAACATTTTCTTAACTGGTGGCGTTGCCTGAGCAGCCTCGGCACCATAGCGTTTTACGAAAATCTCACCTTGATATGCCATACGGTGTTGAATGGCGATACCACCACCCAACGCACCAATACGTTCGATATTACGCTCAGATACAGTTTCGGCATGGTCAATAATAAATCGAGTTGCAAATGGCTGTTTTGAATTGACGCGCTCAAATACATTGAGCAAACGATTGATACTTTCATCATAGGTTGCATGAATACGGAATGGCCATTTCTTTTCAGCCAAGTGCTCTACAATAGCTTCGAGTTCACCTTCCATTTTTTCCGGTAAATCCGGACGTGGCTCATAGAAATCTTCGAAGTCACCTGCCGACCAAGTCAGGTTCTCACCTGCTCCATTCATTCTAAATAGCTCATCACCATCACCCGGAAATGTCATTTCGGTCCAACGGCGATAATCATCAAGCTCTTGGCCTGCCTTCTGAGCAAATAGATTATAAGCAATTCGAACCGTCATTTGATTTTGATCGTGCAATTGCTTAATCACATCATAATCTTCAGGATAATTTTGACCGCCGCCACCTGCATCAATTGCTGAAGTAATGCCTAATCGGTTCAGTTCACGCATGAAATGACGAGTTGAATTGACTTGATCTTCAACTGGCAATTTCGGTGCTTTACCTAAGGTCGAATATAAAATCATAGCGGACGGAGTTGCGAGCAACAGACCTGTTGGCTCACCCTTTTCATCTCTTACAATCTTGCCACCCGGTGGATCTGGAGTATCTTTATTAAAGCCCAATACATCAAGCGCAGCTCGGTTCAACAAAGCACTGGCGTATAAATGTAAAATGAATACAGGAGTATCTGGCGCAGCTTTATTAATTTCTTCTAAAGTCGGTAAACGCTTTTCGGCAAACTGGAACTCAGTCCAACCACCTACTACACGAACCCATTGTGGAGCAGGCGTATTATCTGCTTGCTCTTTAAGTAAGCGTAGTGCATCAGCAACGGATGGGACACCTTCCCAGCGCAGTTCCATATTGTAATTTAGGCCACCACGAATAATATGCAGATGACTGTCATTTAGACCCGGTATAACGCGACGGCCATTTAAGTTTACAACTTTGCTTGTTGGTGTTGCGAGCTTCATAACCTCATCATTTGTGCCTGTGCGTACGACTTTACCGTCTGCAATCGCAATTGCTTGTACTTCGGGGTTGTGAGGATCTAGTGTTGTGATTTTACCGTTTATGAGTATGAGGTTTATTTCGGTCATTCTGAACTCCATTCTTGTGAATTATCGTTCTAAAAAATAAAGGTATAGCAACAAATATATTTCATTATTCTTTTTGATTTTACACGACGGAGTCTGACCGTTTTACATCCAATAAGAGGAGTTAATTCTGTTACTTTTCTTTCGTGAAAAGTAACCAAAACCATTGCCATCTGCAAAACTCGTTCAATTACAATCTTTTCAGATTTTGTCCTGCCTCGAACAGTTGCAGATGGCTTTTCCACTTATCAAATATAGTCAAAAATCGAATAAATCAACTTAAATATCGAAATACCCTTAACTCAACTATTTCTTATTTTGCAGGAACTGGTGCAAGTACTTCGTGTTTTGAAGTTGTACGTTCAGGTGCCTTATGTACCATCGTATAGGCATAATCAACGCCCATACCATAAGCACCAGAATGTTCGCGTACAATTGCCATAACAGCATCATACGTATCACGATGTGCCCAATCACGTTGCCATTCGAGTAAGACTTGTTGCCAAGTTACTGGAACAACACCTGCTTGAATCATACGTTGCATGGCATAGTCATGTGCTTCTTTCGATGTGCCACCCGAAGCATCGGCAACCATATAAATTTCATAATCACCTTCAAGCATGGCACCAAAAGCAAAGGTGTTATTGCACACTTCAGTCCACAAACCTGAAACAATCACTTTCTTACGATTATTTTTTGCAAGCGAATCACGTACTTTTTGGTCATCCCATGAATTCATTGAAGTACGTTCTAGTAATGGAGCATCTGGAAATACATCTAAAAGTTCTGGATAGGTATGACCAGAAAAGCTTTCAGTTTCAACCGTGGTAATGGTGACAGGAATATTGAATGTTTTAGCTGCTTTTGCTAAGCCTACCGTATTATTTTTTAATACTTGGCGGTCTATTGATTGTACCCCAAAAGCCATTTGTGGCTGATGATCAATAAAAATAACCTGACAATTTGTTGGTGAAAGTTGTTCTAAAAGTGATTTATTCATGGGTAAACTCCATTATTCCTTATGAGTAATGCATTAAAATTGCTTACTGGTCACTATCAAAACAGATAAAAATGTAAAAACATAGACAGTAAATCAGCTCGAATCTGTATCCTGTACGAATACAATAAAAACAAAGATTGCTTTTTAATTTTTATAGTTTAATCATTGATATATATTTTTTAACTTTCGCTTATCCATGGATCGATTAGACTGTATTTCCACTTTTGTAAGTGTCGTAGAACATGGGAATTTTAGTAGTGCAGCCAGAGCTCTCGATATCTCTCGCGACTTAGTGGCAAAACGTGTTTGCTACCTCGAAAATGACCTAAAAACCACACTTTTAAACCGAACGACAAGACAGATGAACTTAACCTCTTGTGGGGAAAAGTTTTATCAACATAGTAAAGTCATTTTAAGTGAGTTTGAATGGGCTGCCTACGAAATTAGCTACAATCAGCAATATCCTGAAGGTGAACTTAAACTCAATACGCCCATGTCTTTTAGCAATATTTTTCTTCAAAATATTATTTCAGACTTTATTGAGAAATATCCCAGCATCAAAATTGATTTATTCATGACTGATCAACTACTAGACATGAATAATAATAAATTTGATTTAACCATTCGCGTAGATGGCTCTCCTCCAAACTTAGCAAATAGTAAAATATTAAATACCTATCAACGATATTTATATGCAACACCTGAGTATTTCAATCAGCATGGATTACCAGAATCATTAGAAGAACTTAAAGAACATAAATTTCTGATTTACTATCAAGATAGTCGACATAAGAAATTGATTTTCCAAAAAGATCAAAAAGAAGTGTCCTTTAATTGCTTCCCAGTCATGACCTGTAATAATGGTGAATTATTATTAGATATGTGTTTAAAAGATCACGGTATCGTCTTTCTTCCAGAGTTTATTGCTGAACCTTACTACAAAGAAGGTAAATTACAGAAATGTTTGGAGGACTATACCAGTCAACCACTTCACTTATATGTGACATGGCCAAACCGTAAAATTTTATCGAAGAAAGTAAAACTATTTATTGATTTTTTAACGCATCAGATCATGCCCGTAAAATAAGTGAACTGGGCCTTTTCGATAAGAATTGGCCCACTATTTTTAGCTAGTTTAAATAGCTTCAATTTTCTTATTTTTAAATAAATTTAATAAATTTTGCTCTGCAGTTGCTGTGCTGTCTTGTTCAATAAATGTCGTTGCGTAGTGTTCTAAATGTTCTTCCATCAGTTGAGTAGCTAATTTTTCATTTCCTTGCTCAATAGCATTTAAAATTGCACGATGTTCATCTGCCGAACAATTATTATGTTTAGGAATTTCATATAACCCAATTAATAACGAAGTCCTTGCAATAAGCGTCTGCAAATAACTAGTCATAATCGTATTTTGATTTGCTTCAATCAGCTTTAAATGAAATTGACCTGATAGCTTAATCCACTCGGCCCAATTACCAGCTAAACGCTCATGAGACTCTTGATCTACTAAGCTTCGAAGCTCACTAAAATCTAGGCTATGTGACTTTTGAGCTAGCTTTTTTACAGTGGCGATTTCAAGCATGCTACGTGCTTCAAAGACCTCTTTTGTTTCATGAGCACTATGTTTTGCGATGAGTGCTCCACGATTGGGCTGAATTTCGATGACCTTTTCATGTGCAAGTTTGACGAAAACACGTCTTAATACTCCCCGCGTTACACCGAATGCTTCACACAAAGGTGCTTCAACTAAACGTGCGCCAGGGGCAAGTTGTCGATTTAAAATAGCATCTACAATAGCGTTATATATATGGTCATCAATTTCATCATTGCTCATTTCTACGGCTTTTTTTGGTGCATTCGATGGCATTGATTTCTCCATTTTTATTAACGCCCCCTCTTTTTAAGACTTTATCTAATGACAATAGTGTAAGTTTAACTTAAGCGTTTTGGAATATTACTCTCATTCCCCCAAACACTTATGTTGAGCTAAACAATTCAATATTAGACCTCTAAATATCCACTTATACAGCTAAATTTACTTACTTTTTATAAAAAATTAAGCCTTTCTCATTTTATAAATTTATCTCTTCATATCCAAAATTCATACCAGTTTAAATAACTCATAAGCGTTACTTCTTAAATTTGGCATAACTTTTGCTCAATTTAAATTGTGCACAATTTAAATATCACATTGTACACAATTTTAATTTCATTCTTTTAGACAGAACAACAATGCTGCTGAAAGTGCCTCCATCTTAAGGAAGTGAGTGTTCAAGATGAATAATACCGAAGCAATAATTAAACCTTCTTATGATACAAAACTGACAAATCAAGACTTAGCTCCTTTAAAAAAGCAAACATGGGGCGCTTATAATATTTTTGCTTTCTGGATGTCTGATGTTCATAGTGTCGGCGGTTATGTCATGGCTGGGAGCCTTTTTGCACTTGGACTCAATAGCTGGCAGGTACTTTTATCTTTACTCATCGGCATTGCTATAGTTCAGTTTTTTACAAACCTGATTGCCAAGTCTAGCCAACAAACTGGTACGCCCTATCCTGTTATTTGCCGCGCAACCTTTGGTGTGCTTGGTGCAAATATTCCTGCTGTTATCCGTGGGCTTATTGCTGTCGCATGGTATGGCATTCAAACCTATTTGGCCTCCAGTGCCTTTTTATTGGTCATTTTAAAGTTCTTTCCAGAATGGTCGGTCTATGCCGATGTTTCAAATTACGGCTTTCTTGGGCTTTCCTATTTAGGATGGGTTGGCTTTATGCTGCTTTGGTTACTGCAAGCGATTGTTTTCTGGTCTGGCATGGACAGTATTCGTAAATTCATTGACTGGGCAGGTCCAGCTGTCTACGTTGTAATGTTTGCGATGGCAGTATGGCTCATCTGGAAAGCTGGGTGGCAGAATATTGATTTAAACTTGAGCGGTGTTCAATACGACGGTTTTGCGGTTGTACCCGTCATGATTGGTGCGATTGCGCTTGTTGTTTCATATTTTTCAGGGCCTATGCTGAACTTTGGTGACTTTTCTCGTTATGGCAAAAGTTTTAATGCCGTTAAAATGGGTAACTTTCTTGGACTACCGATTAATTTCTTAGGCTTTTCTTTACTTACTGTGGTATGTATTGCGGCAACGCTTCCAGTCTACGGCAAGCTCATTACAGACCCTGTCGAGATGGTTGGAAAACTTGATAATACTTTTGTGGTTATTTTAGGCAGCTTGACCTTAATGATTGCCACCATTGGGATTAATATTGTCGCTAACTTTGTTTCACCTGCCTTCGATTTTTCCAACGTTTCACCGAGCAAAATTAGCTGGCGCATGGGTGGAATGATTGCAGCAGTTGGTTCAATTTTTATTACCCCATGGAATTTGTTTAATAACCCTCAAGTGATCCATTACACCATTGATATTTTAGGTGCATTTATCGGTCCACTTTTTGGCGTATTACTAGCCGATTTTTACCTCATTAAAAAACAAAAAATTGTGGTAGATGATTTATATACTTTAGATACCAAAGGTTTGTATTGGTATAAAAATGGTTATAACCACTCTGCCTTTTATGCCTTAATTCCAGCTTCATTAATTCCTATTCTCTGCGTACTTTTACCACAACTGTCTGGGCTGGCTAATTTCACATGGTTTATTGGTATGGGATTTGGTTTTGTCATTTACCGATTTCTTAACCAACCGCTTGCCCATGCTAAATCGGCAATGACTAAGGTAAAAGTACAATGAAAATTAAAATTATTAATCCTAATACCACCCAAAATATGACTGACAAAATTGCTGCATCAGCAAAGATAGCCGCAAATTCTGATACTCAAATTATTGCCGTGAGTCCTCAAATGGGCCCCGCAACGATTGAAAGTTATTATGATGAAGCCCTAAGTGCCATAGGTGTGCTAGAGGAAATCCGCCAAGGTGAACAGCTAAATGTAGATGCCTATATCATTGCCTGTTTTGGTGATCCTGCGCTTTATGCTGCCCGTGAAATGACGTCAGCACCTGTGATTGGGATTGCCGAAGCAGCTATGCGAACTGCAAGTTATGTAAGTACTGGTTTTAGTGTGGTCACAACCTTACAACGCACAGTGAATATGAGCTGGCATCTGGCTCATCGCTACGGGGCTACGCCATTTTGCAAAAATGTTCGAGCTTGTGACATTGCAGTTGAAGAGTTGGAGCTTCCTGACTCAGACGCTTATCAGACCATACGAGATGAGTGCAAAAAAGCGCTCGCAGAAGATAAAAGCGATGCGATTGTTTTAGGCTGTGCAGGTATGAGTGATTTGTGCCTAAAGCTACAAAACGAATTGGGAGTGATTGTTATTGACGGCGTTGCAGCAGCAGTTAAACAAGCTGAAATGTTAGTTCAGTTAAATTTAAAAACCAGCAAAGTTGGTGATTGGGCCTCACCTCCTGTAAAGAACTACACAGGCATATTGTCGGGGTTTGGAATGCGCTAAAGCATTATTGTTTCAATTCCAACTCAAAACGCTGCGTTGGAATTGAAACGGCTGAAAACTAAAGAATTAAACTTCAGCTAACTCTGGCTGTTGTTTATTTTTATAAAATGGTACATCACCGTTAATAGTTGCACGGTGCATGATGCGATGAGCATCGCCATAATCAAATAATGCTTTATGTTGTGTGCAACGGTTATCCCAAATCGCGACGTCACCGTCTTGCCATTTCCAGCGTAAATGAAATTGCTCTTGGGTCGCATGTTCAAACAAGAAATTAAGTAATTGCTCACTTTCTTGTTCGGATAACTCATTAATGTGTGTGGTAAAACCCTCACTTACGAACAACAAAGGCTCACCTGTAACCGGATGAGTACGCACCACTGGGTGAACCACTGGCGGGTTACGCTTAAAGGTTTGCAAAAGCTTTTCACGCTCTTCTTCGTTATGGGCAAAACGTTCAAGTGGAAAAGACTTACGAATATCATGTATTGCAGTTAAGCCACGTAATTTTTGCTGTAACTCAAGCGGAAGCCCTTTAAAAGCTGCTGTATTGCTCGACCACAACGTGTCACCGCCTACAGGTGGAATTTTAATGGCTTGCAACACACAACCTAAAGGTGGATTTTTACTAAAAGTCACATCTGTGTGCCAAAGTTCATTGTCACGCAAATCTTGTTTCCAACTGTCGAGCACCATCACTTCTGGCACATCTTCAATTGAAGGATAAATCGGGTGCACATGTAAACTGCCAAAACTACGAGCCAAGTCTGCTTGTGCTTGCGGTGCTAATTGTTGCTTTCGAAAAAAAATAACCTGATGATCAAGCAAAGCCTGCTGGATTTGTTGCGTTGTCTGTTCATTTAACGCATTCAAATCAATATCGTGAATAATTGCGCCAATGGTAGGCTTGATCACTTCAATATTTAAGTTTGCTACTACTGTATTCATCTTCTTTACTACAACTGCTGACCATACCAAGGAGAAAACTGTTTTTGTAACCAACGTAAAAACAGCTCAAAACTAACTGCGACAATCGCAATCACAATAATGCCCAGAATCACCGTATCGGTAATTAAGAACTGCGCTGCCGATTGCACCATAAAACCAATACCACGGTCCGCTGCAACCAATTCTGCTGCAACTAATGTTGACCAGCCCACCCCGAGACCAATACGAATACCGGTAATAATATGAGGCAAAGCGGTTGGTAAAATGACATGCCAAAATACTTGTGTCTGACTTGCCCCTAGCGACAGTGCAGCACGTTCACGATTCAGCTGATGGCTTAACACACCATGCGCACTACTAATGATGACAGGCGCCAAAATCGAGAAGAAAATCAAAAGTACTTTTGTGGTTTCGCCAATACCGAACCAAATTACGAGTAAGGGTAAATAAGCTAACGGCGGAATTGGACGTAATAATTCAACCAAAGGATCTAGAACAGCGCGAACCCATTTGTTCAGGCCCATCCATAAGCCCAGTGGTACACCAATCATCACGGCAGCAATCAAGGCTAAAAACACACGCGAGATACTAGCGGCCAAGTGTTGCCACAAAGTAGCCTTCATAAAGCCTTCTTGGCTGACCGCTATAAATTTTTGCCAGACTGCCTGGGGGCTCGGTAAAAACAGTTCCGGTACGACATGCAAAGCAGTAATGAGGAACCAAAGTGCAACCACACTTCCCACACTAATTATGCTGACTGCCAAAGTGCGATGCTTTTCAAAAAATGACGATAGAAATGAAGCATTTTCTGTTTGCACATCTGACTTAAGTTTTAGTCCTGCTTTGTCATATTCATAGACGTTATCTTTAGTACTCATGTGGTTAACGCCTCCTTACCGCTTTGTTTTTGTGCCCTTAAACTTTCAAACAACTGCTCTCTGAGCTGAATAAATTGAGGGTCCGATTTAATTGAGCGAATAGACTCACCCTGACGATATCGATTAGCAAAATCGAGATGTAGAGTTTCTACAATTTTGCCTGGATGCGCTGTCATTAAAACTAACTGATTACTGAGCAATAATGCTTCTTCAATATCATGTGTAATTAAAAAGAAGCTTTTATTTTGTTGAATCCATAAATCGAGCACTAACTGCTGCATGTTTTCACGCGTAAAAGCATCTAATGCCGCAAAAGGTTCATCTAACAAAATAAACGGCGCGTGACTAATCAAAGCTCTGGCAATACCAACACGTTGTTTCATACCGCCGGAAAGTTCCCAAATATTGGCTTTTTCAACGTGACTTAAACCTACAATTTTTAAAATTGCGTTCACTTGTGCTTCGATATCCGCGCGCTTTAAACCTTTTAACTGCAAAGCGAAGCCAACATTATCTGCAACATTCAACCAAGGAAGGAGTGCATGATCCTGAAACACGACAGCGCGGGTTATATCTGGTCCATTTACCACTTCATGATTTACAAGCACATCACCTGAACTCGGCTTTTGAAACCCTGCCAAGATATTAAGCAAAGTTGTTTTGCCACAACCTGACTCGCCCAAAATCACGGTTAAAGAACCTTCTTCAATCGTTAGGTTAATGTCTTGTAAAACTGGCTTTTGCTGTTTAGGAAAAGTCAGATGAATATGTTTGGCTTCTAGTACACTCATGACAACTCCTTAAGGCTGCAAAAATGAAGAATTCACATTGCCTTTATAATCGGCTTTCAGTTGATCGACCTTGCCCTGACCTTTTAATAACTTCGCTGTATCAAAAATATTTTGCGCAAATTCACCATCTAACGTTTGTTTTTGCTGAGCGTGGTCAAGGTAAATATTTCCACTTAATAAAAGCGGGATATCTTTTGGATCAGAACCTGTGAGCTGCGCAATTTTTTGCACGTTATCGCCATTTTTAACGTAAGCGGCTGGGTCTTGATTATATTTTTCGAGTTGCTCAAGCGTAGTTTTAACAAAAGCTTTTAAGAAATCAGGATTTTTCTCTGCAAAATCTTTACGCACAACCCATAAGTCATAAGTTGGAGCGCCCCATTCACCCACTTGTTTTGAGTCGGTTAAAACCGTACCAGATGCTTTGGCTTTACTTAAAGCAGGTTCCCACACATATGCTGCATCAATATCACCACGTTCCCAAGCAGCTGAAATTTCAGGTGGGCGCAAGTTAATAATCTTTACTTTGTCTTCTGGAATGTTCCAATGTTTAAGTGCAGACAAAAGACTGTAATGTGTGGTTGAAACAAAAGGTACAGCAATGGTTTTGCCAATTAAATCTTGAGGCGTTTTAATACCTGATTTATTACTTACTACGAGTGCTTCAGACCCACCAAGTTTTGATGTAATTAAGAATACTTCAATCGGTAAATCACGGCTTGCCGCAGCAGCAAGTGGGCTTGAACCAATATTGCCAAGTACGACATCACCTGAAGCAAGTGCGTTTACAACATCTGAGCCGGCATCAAATTTTTTCCATTGAATGGTACGTTGACTATGTTTTTCATATTCCCCATTAGCCTGCGCCACTTTGCTTGGGTCCACCCCTGTTTGGTAGGCAATTACGACAGGTTTGCTGTCGCTAACTGAAGCACTTGTATTATTGTCTTTTTTATTTTGCCATACGATAAATGCAACAATTGCGACTACCACAATTGCCGTGATAATGAACGGTTTGGTCTTCGTGCTCATAATTTCATGATCTTTCAATAATATAAGCTCATGGTATGCAGCTGGCTTTATAATGAAAAATAAAAAAATATGAGTTGCTTATCTATTTTTGATAAATAACTTTTTCATATAAGTTTTTATCTTTTGGTAAAAAGCAAATATCAACCAAACTTACAGGTTAGCCATAAAATTAAAATACTTATATATCAATAATTAAAAAGGATATTCAAAAAACACATGATGAGAAAAACCTGACATACCTACTCTAATTATCTTATCCTACTCATTTCATCATTTTTATTTTTGCTTATCGCATCCAGAGTTTTGCATCTCATTAATTTTCATTCTTTTATATAAAGTACAGATTTTATTATCTTTTTATCTTGAATCTTCTGCAAATATTAAGATTTGAACAAATCTTTTTCTGGTTTATACATGACGCAAATTTAATTTTTATTTTTTTAAGAGGAGAAAAATTCTTTTGTTTAAACATTATCAAATTTTGAAAAAAACATTAATTACAGCATCTTTAATTACATTCAGCCTCTCAAGTCATGCAGCCCTTACCTTTGGTAATGCTGAAGAAGGTCAACTTAAAGTGAGTGGTACTGTTCGAGCTAAATATGTTTATGATTTTGACTCTGATCCCACTACCAGTAAATTCTCCTTTAATGACGCGGTATTATGGCTAGATTACAACTCCCCGAAATGGATTGGCCGCCTAGATTATCGGGTTTATGAATATTACGGGCGTTTAGGCGATGCCAATTGGCTTACCGATGCGTGGTTGGGTTATAAAATTAATGACAACAGTAAAATTATTGCTGGCTTAAACCCCGTTCCTTTTGGCTTGGGTCGCTTTTGGGGAAATACTTATTATTTAGGCATTGCCAATAGTGCAGGTTGGGAAGATGTACATAACCTTGGGGTGAAATATGATTTCAATGATGGAATCAATGAAGCACAACTCGCCTTTTATCCTACCGATGGTGGCACCTATAGAGGTAAGAGCAAAGACTCGAGTCGATTTAGTATCAACCCTGTTAATGCGGATGACTCTGTACCACAAGGCACCAATACTAAAGAAAAGAACTCGATTGTTGTTCGCGGTGCTCATACCTTTAAAAATGTCTTAGGCCAAGAAAATTTCTCTACCCAACTGGGCGCCTCTCTTTGGTACTCCACCATTGAAAATAAACGTTCAGGGCAAGATGGCGATCGCCAAGTCTATTCAGTTTTTAGCAATACCAATTACAATCAATGGAATTTACAGCTTTTGGCTGGTTATCAAGACATTGATAATGCCGATGCCCAATATAAAGACCATCTAACTTTGGGTGGTTTCGATTATTCATTTAACTCTGCAACCAAAGGTCAGATTTATTCAGCAGAACTGAGCTATCTATTCCCTCAGCAGTTTGGTCCAATTACCTCTGTTCGCCCTTACCTCAACTATAGTTCTTATCGAAAAGAGCAAGATGGCTTTAAAGATTCAACTCGTTTTATTCCCGGCATTGCCTTTAACTATCAAAAATTCACAGTACAAGCCGAGTTGCTGATGGGTAAACACGATCCATATCTAGGAGATAGCGAAGGTCTAGCGGCTGGTGGAAGTAATGATAAATGGAATAAAAAAGCATTTGTAATTTTTGCTTATTACTTCTAATTCTTAAAACAAAGGCCAACAGATGTTGGCCTTTATTTTATTTAGAGATTTATTTTCACTCTAATCAATTACCGGTGAATTGTTGAGAGGAAGTTCTGTTTTATCTTCATCAATCACATCAACATCTTGGGCGGTAGGCTCAAACTTAATCAGTAGCCCAATCACAATTAAAGGAATAAATGCAAAGATAGAAATAATTAGGTAAACATCGGTTTTGTACCCCGCCATCCAGATGGGTAAAACAAACAAGGCAATTGCTTGAGCAACACCCGTTACTGCACGGTTAAAGCCAACACCAACACCACGAATCGAAGCTGGATAAGCCATGGTTGGATAGACCATCATTTGTGCCCCTGGCCCAAAGCCTTCAGCAAAAAGCCACAAACCGAGCATTCCAATTGCGGTGTAGAGTAAAAAGCTATTACCGGGTTCACCAATTAATGCCAAAGCAATGAGGGCTATAAACTGGAGTAAAAAGCCTGTAAGCAACACATGACGAGATTTAAATCTGCTAGCAACAAATACACCTAACAGCCCGCCCGTAAATGCAAACAATAAATTAAGCCCAAGTGTTGTAGTAATGGTCGTCAAGACATCGGTATGAAAGAATCGCGTTAAAATAGAAGGTAAAAAGAAGGCAATGGTCGTGTACTGAAATGCCACCGAAATGTGAATCACAATTGCCACAATAGTTCTTGGCAAATAGGTTTTATTAAATAAAACTGCAAAACCCTCGCGCTTTTTCTTTTCAGCAGTTCTTTCTACTTTTTCAACTGTAGCGACTGCATGAATTGCATAGGATTCTTGTAAAACCTTAGCTGCACCTTTTAAATCGCCTTGGTTTGCAAGCCAGATTGGTGATTCAGTTAAATATTTACCGCGAATAAAAATGATGAGTAAGGCTGGCACTGCTCCGAAAATTAAAGATGCTCGCCATAACCAGTTGCTATGCTCAGGGGGTAAAAGAAAATAAAGCGCCAGAACTAGGCCAAAACACACCGAAGAAGCGGCATACCACATTGGGCACCATGCGGCTAAACGCGCTGCCTTGTTGCTACTACCGTTAAATTTGGAAAACTCAGATAAGTATGACATTGCCACAGGCAGATCAATACCAACACTAATTCCCATAATGAATCTGGCTAAAATCAAAACCCATACATTCGGTGCAAAACCAGCGACAATTGCCGCAATGACAAACAGCACCATGTCCGCCATAAAGACCCGATAACGGCCAATTTTATCTGTCAGCCAACCACCAATCAGGTTACCAACAATGGTTCCACAGACAATTGCTGAAGCTACCACACCAGTCATCACAGGGCTTAAAGAAAACTCTGAGATGACTTGCTCAATACCAAAGGACAGCGTTGTTAAATCATAGGCATCAATAAACACCCCTATCAGTGCCAACCAAATAACTTTATTCGATTTACCCTTCCCTGCAAATTTGGAAATTAATTGTGAAACATCATCGGGAGATTTAATTTCATAACGGTGGTTATGATCGAGTTCTTGTGTGCTCACTTAATAATTCCTGTATTTTAATCACAGGAACAAAATAATGATTATTTGCACTATACAAAAACAAATTAATCTGATGTTTTAATCTAAATTATAGAATTATCTTTTCATTATTAACTCAGCAGTAAAACCGATATAAAAGACAAAATAAAAGCTGGTATCTAACCAGCTATTTATTTAAAGACTTCCTAAAATATTTAACTCGCCTCAGCAAGTTTTAATTCTTTTAGATTACGATATTTTGCACCGCGGTGATTTTCAGGTAAATATGGCCCAGCACCAAATAATTTTTCTCGTAAAGTTCCTTGTGCATATGAGGTTTGATATACCCCTCGTTTTTGCAACTCTGGCACAATAAATTCGACCACATCGGCAAAGGTTTGATGCGCCAAAATATAGGCAAGGTTAAAGCCATCAATATCGGTATCTTCAACCCATTGTTGTAAAGCATCTGAAACGGTTTCTGCCGAACCCACCAATACTGGTCCATTACCACCTAAACTGTTCCAATTTGCAATTTCTTCAATGGTCCAGACACGTTCTGGATCTGCATTTACATAAGAATCTAATAAAGATTGAATCGCGTTGGTTTGAATATATTCAACTTTATCGTTCGGTTGATATTGTGAAAAATCAACACCCGACCAGCCAGACAGCAATGTTAAAGCGCCATCATAGCTTCCATAGCTTTGATATTCTTTAAACTTAGCCTGTGCTTTTGCATCGGTTTCATCAGTGACAATCGACAAAAGTGCATAAATTTTAACTGAGTACGGATCGCGGCCTTCTTGAGCCAATTTTTGGCGAATGCCCTGTACCACTTTTTTAGTGGCGATTTTAGACGGTGCTGCGATGAATACACACTCGGCATTTTGACTCGCAAACTTCTGCCCGCGTGAAGATGCGCCTGCTTGGTAAAGTACTGGTGTTCGCTGCGGTGATGGCTCACAAATATGGATACCCGGTACAGTAAAGTATTTACCCTCGTGCTGAATTGGATGCACTTTTTTATGGTCAGCAAAGATACCGCTTTCACGGTCACGAAGTACCGAACCTTCTTCCCAAGAACCTTCCCAAAGTTTGTAAAGGACTTCTAAATATTCATCAGCAATATCATAACGATTGTCATGATTAACCTGAGTTTTTAGGCCCAAGTTTTTCGAACCACTTTCCAAATAAGACGTCACGATATTCCAACCAACTCGCCCTTTGGTTAAATGGTCTAGCGTACTAATACGTCTAGCAAAAGGATAAGGGTGTTCAAAGGAAATCGAAGTTGTGACACCAAAACCCAAGTGCTTTGTGACTGCCGCCATCGCCGGCACAATCTGTAGCGGATCATTGACTGGAACTTGTACCGCACCTGTTAAGGCATGTTCAGCACTTTGATGATAAACGTCATAAATACCAAGCACATCTGCAATAAAAATACCGTCAAAAAAACCACGCTCAAGAATTTGTGCTAAATCTGTCCAATATTCTAAATCTTTATATTCAACAGATCGGTCTTGAGGATGCCTCCATAATCCAGGAGATTGGTGGGCAATACAATTCATTTCAAAAGCATTAAAACTAATTTTCTTAGTCATAAAATATTCGCCAGCATTTTATTTAATTTTTATACTAAAGCAATTTTTAGGTTTTCTTTATAATATAAACCCCAAACAAAATATGATTTTATTCTAATAGATTTTTATAATTTATTTCTAAAAACATAAATAATATTAAGCCACTAAAATAGCAGCTTAATATTTAAAAATATAATTTATTGTTTAGCAACATTCCCTATTCGCCATTGATACGGTGGTAATGTGCCGTTTACACTAAAATCACCGATAATTCGATTTTTAAATACTCTCGGGTTATGTGAAGATAAAGTTCGTACATTACGCCAGTATCGATCTAGGCCTAAATCTTTGTCTGTTGCAGAAGCACCTAAAGCGTCAAATAAAATCGTAGAAGCATTTAAAATTAGATCGGTAATGACCGTTTGAGACTGTGCACTTTCAAGCTCGGCAAGTGCATTTTGCTCTTCTTCAAGCTGCTCATTATTTTGAAATGCAGCTAAGTAAGCACGTTGTAAGCTTTGTGCAACTTTTTCAACAATCGCTCCTGCACTGTAAGCCGCGCCACGAATTTGTCCCACTACTTGTAAAATTTGCGGATCCTGTTTTACAAATTGGGCATTTGCATGCGTGTAGTTTCGGGTACGTTTAGCAACAGCTTGAGAAACATCATAGGTTGCAGCACGTCCTAGACCTGTAATGATTGCCAGTTGAACCAGTTGATAGTAAGCCGCTGAATATTTAAAACGGTCATCATCAGGTAAAATTTCAGTTTCATCGACCAATACGTCGTGGAAATATGCCGTACCACTTGCGGTGAGCTGCTGACCAAAGCCATTCCAGTCATCAACAATTTCGACACCTTCATCTTCACGGCGAACAACAACCGAGCCAGATTCACCCTTTAAATCTGTTACACCAACATCCACCCAGTCTGCATATAGGCTACCTGTGGTGTAATATTTTTTACCTTTAACGCGAATTTTTCCTTCACTGTCTCGATATAAATGTGTTTCGAACTGATCAATTGACTCTTTCCCGCCTTCAGACCATGCACTACCAACTGTTTCACTATTTGCAATTCGGCTAAGCCAACGCTTTTGAAACGCTTTGTCTTTACTTACCAAGACATCTTCAGTGAAACCAAAATGCACACGCAAAGCTTGCGGTAAGTTTGAGTCTGCTTCTGCAAGCTCAATGAGCAATGCAAATAATTCAGGAATGGTTGCATCAAAGCCCCCATGGGCTTTGGGAAGTCTTAATCGTGTAAAACCAACATCTTTGAGCCACTGAAGTTGTTCATAGGGCAAAATATGCTGTTGCTCACGGATTAAAGCCCCTTCTTTAATACGGGCAAAAGTTGGTCTGAAATTTTTTGCCAACTCATCATAACGCTCAGTTGGCCCTTCACCCCATACGCGAGAAATAATTGAGGCCTGACTAAGTGCTGCATGCGTTAGTGAACCGAGATGATGCTCAAAATTTAAATTTGTCATGTAAGTAAAACCAATATTGCTTTGCTTTTACCATAAAATATTTATTTCACATGAAAACGATTATTTTTTTATAACTGTATTCATTCTTTATATAAGAACCCACACACAGACATAAAAAAGCTCATCTCCCAAGCCCTAAAATAGCTCTTTTTGTCTAATGCTCTGCTGACTTTGCAATAAGGTTTGCATATATTCTGAATAGACAGATAATTTCTCGAAAATATGCTCTGAATAGAACATATCATCAATTAAATGCGTCATTTGAGGTGTAGTGAAGGTATCGCACAACCCTACAAGTGCCGCATTCATTTGGGCAAATTGTGCACATAATTTCACATAAGTTTCATCTTTATTTTTAAATAATAATTTCTTCATTTCTAAGTCTTTTATATCTTTTAAATCACCGCTTTGTTTGGGATTAATCCAATAAATTTTGACTTTTAAGAACTGTTCCAACTCTTTTAAATGTTCTAAATCTAGGTCTAAACCTGTAATAAAAAAAACCGTTGAGAGATCACTTCGGCACAGTGCCTTGATTAGGCTTAAATAAATAAACTCAACTTCATTAAGTTCTGCAAGTTCCAAATCTATATAAATTTTTAAGCTTTCTAGGACTTCATCTACTTTAAAGAGTACTTTCTTTTCAGCTTGGTAATATTTATTAAGAATAGAAAGCACAGGCACAGTTGCAGGTGTCGTATAAATGGAAGGCTTGTTTAAGTTTGCAAAAATAAAAGGTGAAAATAGGTAGGCCACGCTACTTTGCTGTGGCCCAATATGAGATTGGATTAAATATACAGTTTCACCTTTGGAAAAGTCTCTGAGTACTTTTGCTCTTAATAAAGTGGCTTCAAAATTAACGTAGGTTTGCTCCAACTGAGCCAATATAGATGCAGGAATAGGCTGATTTTTAATAATTTTATGCAGGACATTGAGTTGAGAAGTAATAAACATTTTTTAACATCCAAGCTATTTTAGAAGAGCTACACTTAAATCAGGTCTTTAATAACCTACGTAACAACCAGACCTCAAACAAAACAACAAGGGAATAAAAAAGAAGTAATTTATCCTGCGCTTATATAAAACCAAAGTCGCATTGATGTTGCTTATAACGATGATTTTGGCCATTCGTAAATCTTGTTCATTTATTTTGGACTTTAGGTGAATGGATATATAGCTACAGATAATTGAAAAAAAACTATAGCACACCTCACAATTGCACCCAGCTGTTATAGTTTTATAAAAAATTTCTGTATCTACATATACAAAACTTGCGAGTGCATGATTAAGAAAACTTCTTAAGGTAGGTAGTTTTCATGAAGCAATCTATGGTGCATCGTCAGATATTTCATCAATGTTTCAATGCAACATGCATTTTTACAAATGCAACATCAAGCATAAACTTTGTTAACAGATTGAGAACAATCAATCAGTCTATTCTCTTGAAATATCAAGCAATTATATTGCTTTACCCTGTTGGCATTTTACTTGCTAAGAACATTTATCGCAGAAGTAAGTTTAATCCTCAGAATACTTTGTTGCCTGAAAATAATTATTTAACTCTTTTAACCATCATCAGCTAGTTCACAGGGGGAAAGTATATGAGCCTCGGTCTAACCGCTCTAGAATTAGCGCGAATACAATTTGCTTTTACAGTATCCTTCCATATTATTTTTCCGGCTACTTCTATCGGTCTTGCCTGCTTTTTAGCAGTGTTAGAGTGGAAGTGGTTAAGAACCCAAAACCCGATTTATAAAGATCTATTTAAATACTGGATTAAGATCTTTGCCGTTGCCTTTGGTATGGGTGTGGTTTCGGGCGTGGTCATGAGTTATCAGTTCGGTACGAACTGGAGTGAATTTTCACGTGTCGCCGGAAGTATTACTGGTCCCTTACTTACCTATGAAGTCTTGAGTGCCTTCTTCTTAGAAGCTGGTTTCTTAGGCATTATGTTATTTGGTTGGGGACGTGTTGGTCCTCGAGCCCATTTCTTTGCAACACTTATGGTTGCCATCGGAACATGTATTTCCATGTTCTGGATTTTATCTTCCAATAGCTGGATGCAGACCCCGCAAGGCTTTGCCATCGAAAACGGTATTATTGTACCAAAAGACTGGTTTGCAATTGTCTTTAACCCATCCTTCCCTTACCGCTTTGCTCATATGGGTGCAGCCGCCTTCTTAGTTTCATCATTATTGGTGGTCGGAACATCTGCATGGCATTTAGTAAAAGGCCGTCGTGATGAATTGGTAAAAAAATCGTTCTCGATGGGTTTATGGATGGTGCTTGTGACTTCATGTTTACAAGTAGTGATTGGCGATAACCACGGGTTAAATACTCGTGAACATCAACCTGCCAAAATTGCTGCAATGGAGGGCCACTGGGAAACCAATCATAATGAGCCTATGCCACTATTGCTATTTGCAATTCCAGATATGAAAGAAGAACGTAACCACTTCGAAGTGGGTGTTCCTTATTTGGGTAGCTTAATTTTAACGCATAGCTTAGATGGCCAAGTGACAGGCTTAAAAGATTTCGCACCTGAAGATCGTCCAAATTCCACCATCATTTTCTGGAGTTTCCGTGTAATGGTGGGGCTTGGTGTACTTATGGTCACCCTGTCACTCATTGCGCTTTGGCTACGTAAGCGTGGAAAACTCTATGAAACCTCATGGTTTCATAAATTTGCCTTAATGATGGGTCCGGCGGGTTATGTTGCAATGCTTGCTGGTTGGATTACTACCGAAGTAGGCCGTCAACCGTGGGTGGTATATGGCATTATGCGAACTAAAGACGGTCTATCGCATACGGTTTCCGCAGAACAAGTCGGCCTGAGTCTCTTTATTTTTGTAGTGGTGTATACCATCGTTTTTGGTAGCGGTATTTACTACACCTTAAAACTGATTAATAAAGGCCCTGTATTTATCGATACGCCAAATATTGAATCTGGTGGCGTTGGGCACTTTAAAACACCAATGCGTCCACTTAGTGCAGTCGATGAAAATATTGACAGCAAACAAAACTCTGGGGAGAACCGTCATGATTGATCTTTCTTTAATATGGGTCGGTATTATCGGTTTAGGTGTGATGATTTACGTGGTCATGGATGGCTTCGACTTAGGGATCGGGATTATGTTCCCATTCATTAAGAACAGCCAAGAACGTGATGTAATGATGAATACCGTCGCCCCTGTCTGGGATGGTAATGAAACGTGGATGGTACTCGGTGGTGCGGGTCTATATGCTGCATTTCCACTGGTCTATTCAACAGTTTTATCAGCGTTATATTTACCTATTATTTTCATGGTGATTGCCCTAATTTTCCGTGGCGTTGCTTTTGAATTCCGTTTTAAAGCTCATCGTACCAAACATCTTTGGGACTTGGCTTTTATTTGGGGTTCAGTTTTAACCAGCTTCCTACAAGGGATTATTTTAGGTGCTTATATTCAAGGGATTAAAACCGAAAATGGTATTTATGCAGGTGGCTCTCTGGACTGGTTAACACCGTTTACCATCTTTACAGGTATTGGTGTAGTTGCGATGTATGCAACTTTAGGATGTGGCTGGCTCATTTTAAAAACTGAAAAAGGCTTGCAGCAACGTATGTATGAGCTTATGCCAAAACTGATTATTGCACTGCTGATCATTTTTGGTGGCGTAAGTTTATATACGCCGTTGACTCATCCTGAAATTGCAGATCGCTGGTTCTCTTTACCAAACCTTTACTATTTTAGCCCAGTTCCTATTTTGGTCTTATTGTTTGTCGGCCTGATTTTATCAGCTTGTAAGAAGCAAGATCATGACCTCAAACCATTTGCGTATACATTGGCGCTGGTCTTCCTTGCATTTACAGGCTTCGTCATTAGTTTATGGCCATATATTATTCCGCCATCAGTGACTATTTGGCAGGCCGCGGCACCTCACTCAAGCCAGATGTTTGCTCTGGTCGGCGCTCTTATTTTAATCCCGATCATTATTGCTTACACCATTGTGTCTTATTGGGTATTTAGAGACAAAGTTCGTGTAGGTGATGAAGGTTATCATTAAGTATGGAGGGTTTTATGAAAAAGTCATCAGTTAAACTTAATCAAACTCAATGGTTTATTCTCTTATGGCTTGGCGGTTTTTTAGCCTTAGCTGTGATTGCTGGTTTGTTTAAAGTGATATTGATTTATGCCGCCCCGTACTTAAAGTAAATCTATCGTTCTAAACAAATGCCGTTTGTAGATTCTGCAAACGGCATTTATTATTGAGTAAGCGCTTCTTTTATTTTGTCATTTTTGGCAGCCAACACATGTATAAATCTGAACAACTTGCCCATAGTATTCGCCAACTCATTGAGAGCGGAAATTTAAATGCGCATGAGAAACTCCCGTCTTTAAGAGATCAGGTACAACGTTCTGGTTTTAGCTTAATGACTGTCATGAATGCTTACCAAGAACTTGAATCTCAAGGGCTCATTTATTCAAAAGAAAAATCGGGTTATTTCGTTGCCGAGCAAATTGCTCTTAAACCTTTAGAACAGTATTCGGTTGTTTCACTTAACTCTAAAATTGAAATTAATTCTTTAGTTTTTAAATATCTCAAATCGATTCAACATGAATCTGTCATACCTTTTGGTTCAGCTTTTCCAGATAGTCAGCTTTTAACAGCACCCAAACTCATCCAAATTATGGGACAGCTTGCACGTCAAAGACAAAGCTACGATCAAACCACAAGCCTACCTCCGGGTAATTTAGCGTTAAGAAAACTGATTGCTCAGCGCTACTGTATGCAAGGCATACAGACCGACCCAGATGACATTGTCATTACATCTGGCGGATTAGATGCACTGAACCTTTCTTTACAAGCAGTTGCTCAACCGGGCGATTATATTTTATTACAGCAAAACGTATTTTATGGTGCTTGGCAAGCCGCCGAGCGTTTAGGTCTTAAAGTAATTACTATTCCTGAACATCCTCAACATGGTTTTGATCTAGATGCTTTCGAACAGGTCATTCAAACCTATCCTATCAAGGTGTGTTGGCTCATGCTGAATGCCCATAACCCGATTGGTTTTACTGTTAGTGATAACATTAAATATAAAATTGCCAAGTTACTTCACGAACACCAAATTTATTTGATTGAAGATGATGTCTATGAAGAGCTTTTTTATGGCGGCCAAAAACCACTTTCAATGAAGTATTTTGACCAGCAAAATCTGGTACTGCACTGCTCGTCTTTTTCTAAAACATTAGGTGCAGGTTTTCGGGTCGGTTGGGTCTATGCTGGTAAATTTTCAGACCATATTCAACACTTACAGCTCATGAGTACCATTTCAGTCAATGCACTCATTCAAAATGCATTGGTTGAGTTTTTGTCTCATCATCATTATGAAAAGCACTTGCGTATACTTAGGCTTTCCCTTGAACGTTATAAAAAGCAGTTTTATCACTACTTAAAGCAGCACTTACCGAGCTCTTGCGAAGTGTATTACTACCCAAGTGGCTATTTTCTATGGGTCAAACTTCCCAGCACATTAGACAGTATGCAAGTTTATGAAGCGTTGATTAAGCAAGACATTGGCGTTGCACCAAGTCCTCTTTTTAGTGTTTTACCTGCACAGCAGCATTATTTGAGAATCAATTGCTCTTTTGAATGGAACACTAAAATTCAAAGCGCATTAGATCAAGTGATTAAAACTATTCAACAAAGAGTTGAAGCAAGTCTCTAAAGAAATGCTTCGACCTAAGCACAATTTTATAGACTTTATTTTGTGGTAACTTTATAACTCAAATCTATAGTTTTAAGGGAAATAGGTTCAAAGGATTAATATGGAAATTGATGAAGAACTCACCCTTAAAAAAATACAGATTTTTTTGGCTTTTATGCGCTGCGGAAATTTGTCTAAAACAGCCACAGAAATGGATCTTAGTAATGTGAGTGTTCATAAAGCTCTGCATTCTTTAGAGAGTGCTTTACGTTGTCCTCTTTTTAAAAATGAAGGACGCAATCTCATTCCTTTAAAAAGTGCTTATGTATTTGAAGAACGTGCACAAAAAATCGTACAAGACATTTTTATTACCGTAAATAAAACCAGAGAAGCCGCTGGCTTTGCAGCCAAGGTTTTACATTTAGGGTCTCTTTATTCTTTGACGGTAAATACGATTCCAAATGTGATTAGCGGTCTTAAACTCAGACGCAGTGAGCTTGATATTCAACTGTTGCTGAGTTCGAATCAGGACTTAGTGAAAAAGCTGAAAGCTACGGAGCTGGATGCCATTATCGTAGCGTTAAATGAAACCACTCAAGATGATGACTTTGAAATTTTGCCGATGTTTTCAGATGACATTTTTTTGGCCGTCAATAAAGATTCAAAATATGCAGATTTTAAAGACATTGATTTAAGCCTTTTAAAAGAAGAAACTTTTTTAACTTTAACTAAGGGTTTTGCAACTCATAACGACAGTGACATTATTTTTAAAAAAGCAGGTTTTTCACCAAAAGTTGCTTTACAGGTCAATGATATTTTTACCTTAATTAGTATGGTCAGCTCAGGTGTCGGTTTTGCTCTACTACCCGGTCGTATTTCTGCTGTTTATGAAAGTTCAGTAAAACTTATTCCACTAAAACAGCAATATCATATGCAGCAAGAAATCGGTTTGGTCTTTCTAAAAAGCAAAGAACGAGACCCTAACTTATTGGCCTTAATTGCCGAGTGCCGTATGTTTGCCTCTAATTTTAAAAGATAAAAATAAGGGCCGTTGTATTAGTTAACAACAGCCCTTTTGTTTGAGCACTAAAATACGTATCAGCCTACCAAAGCTTTAACCGCGAAGAATAAAACAGTTGGTCCCATTAAACAGCCAAGACCCGTATGAAACGTTGCTGTAAGCGCACCATAAGGAACTAAACGACGATCTGTCGCTGCTAAACCAGCCGACACACCACTTACAGTTCCTGCCAAGCCACCAAAAATCATGGCAGAACGTGGATTGTCTAATCCCATAAATTTTGCGGTAAGTGGTGTTGAAACCATTACACAAATTGCTTTCACCAGCCCCGTTGCAATTGACAGCGCCATGACCTCAGAACTCGCACCAATTGCAGCTCCCGTCACTGGTCCCACAATGTAGGTCACTGCACCCGCACCAATTGTGGTAATACTCACCGCATCACGATAGCCAAAAATCCACGCAAACATACAACCGACAATAAATGGCAAAATGGTTCCGAGAAATAAAGAGAATGCGCCAATAAACCCAGCTTTTTTCGCTTCAGTGGCTTGTACCTCAAATGCAGTTGCGACAATGGTAAAGTCACGAAGCATTGCACCGCCCATCAGCCCAACACCTGTAAAGAGTGCAAGATCGGTTATGCCTTTTTCACCACCCGTCATTTTTCCGCCAAACCATGCCAAGATTAAACCAATCACAATCGCAATTGCTGAAGCATGCACTCGTCCATTGGTTAAATATTTAGATAGCTTGGTCGACAACCACATAATTAAAGCAATTAAGGCGAAAGCTGTAATTAAACCTAAATGGGTTAAGTCTTTTAATAATAATTCAACCATGAACTTTGCCTCCAATGCGGTTTAATGTGGTGTCTTCTTCCTTCGGTAAAGGGCTTGCTTTGTTGTAACGACTTAAGCCCGCAATGGTGAGTGTACAAACGATAACTGAAACTACCGCCGCAAAAAGTGCCATATGTCCACTAGATAATGCTGTAACCACATTTTGTTGTGCAGCCATAGCAACAACAACAGGAATGTACATGGTGCCCCAGAATGAAACGCCTTTTTCGGTTTCAACTGTCATAACACCACGTTTTTCCATCCATAACCGTATGCAAATGAGTAAAATCATGGCGATACCCACGCCACCAACATTGGACTTTACACCCAATAAAACGCCCAACAAATCGCCAACAATAACACCCACCAAGGTGCAAAGTGCGAGCAAACCAACTCCATATATAATCATGACAATCCCTCATATCCTTGGATCATTTATGCTTTTGTAAAATCTGACTCAAAAAGAAAAACTATTTGCCTGTTCTTTTTGCATTGCCATCTGAATAGTGTCTATGCGTGTCCCTTGAAATGACAACACGGTTCCTTCTTTAAATGTTCGGCGTGCAAGTGTAGTAAGCACCGTTCCCGGCAAAGCTTCGATCTGTAACCTCACACCTCGCTCCCATGCAGCTTGGATGGTACTTTCCCAATCTACAGTTCTACTCATATTAAAAGCCAAGTCATTACCAATCTGTTCTGGCTTACCAAGTGTACGAGCCGTTGTACCACTTAAATAACGTATTTTAGGCTGCTTTAAAGTGACTCCCTCCATAGCCGCTGCAAGTTGCTTTGCTTGCTGACTTAATAGTTCACAGTGCGATGGCACCGATACATCTAATTTTTTTGCTACCACGCCTTGTTGCTTTGCCAAAACAGCAACTTGGTTCATGGCTTCAAAGCTTCCTGAAATAACGATCTGGTTATGTGCATTAATATTTGCGACAAACACCTCTGGCGTTATTCCATAAATCTGTTTGACCCATGTTTCAACAGCTGCACGGTCTGTACCAATCAGAGCAGTCATACCATAGCCAGTTGGATAGGCGTTTTGCATAAGTTCACCTCGATAGGCAACTAAACGAACGGCATCCTCAAAGGCTAAAACTCCTGCTGCAACCGCAGCCGACCATGCACCAATTGATAAACCTGCTACATAATCTGGTGTTAAGTTTTCCGCTGTTAATAAGGCTGAACTCACCACACCTGAAATCAGTAAACAAAGCTGTACTGCACGTGTCGATTGCAATGCAGCCGGACTATCTAGCATCAAGACATCTTCTTTGAGTGTATCCGATGCACGCTCAAGGTATTCTTTAACCAGTGCGGTTTGAGGTAAGTCGTGCAACATATTGCTTCGTTGCACACCTTGTCCTGGATATACCCAAATTGAAGCCATGATATCTATTCCCTAATTCCATGGGTTTTCTAATAAGACAGCACCATCGGAACGTTTTAATAGAACTTTTCCGCTATTCCTTGCCCATTCTTTTAACGCCAAACCACCTTGTGGTAGTTGAAGCTGTATATCCACATTCAGCCCTACTTGCTGAAAATTTTCGAGTAACTCAATTGCCTGTTTTTTGGCAAAAGGTTGTTCAGCTCGAATCAACAAATCTATGTCACTTTGCTGAGTTACTGTTTTAATGCCCGTTGCCAGCTCAAACCCGAAACTTCCTGTATATCCCCAGCATCCTGAAAAATTTTTCATGATGCTGGAAATGGTCTGTAAACGTTCTGCCAAGTGCTCAAACTGCTGCGTATCTACATCAACATGAGTCAATGCTTCAGGTTTAAGCTGTCTGCTAATTGCAGACCGTGGCATTTGAGCTGCATATCGTTGATAGCGAAATTGCCCTCTTACACCCACAGCCACCTGATTTCCAGGAGTAATTGCCCGTCGAACCACAACAGGATCACCTCGTTGCAATACTTGTTTCACCCAAAGTGGAGCATCATCGGCTAAACAATCGACCGTCATGCCCCACAGTAAATCATGGGCTTCGAGCTTAAGTTTCATAACCATTGCTCACGCAATAATTCACGGACTTTTTTAGACATTTGACGGTTTTGGCCGTGAAGTCTTTGTTCCAATCCTCTAGATTGATCAGCATTAATTTCTTTAAACGCTTGAGCAATCATCTGCTTCGCTAACAAAAGATCATCGTTTGTCGGTTGTTCAGGGTTTTCAACAGATAACAGTTCAGATAACAAACCAAGTGTTGCATAATTTTCAATGTCATAAGCCATTGGCGGAATGCTTGAGGCCAATTGCTCTAACTCATCAACCGACCGTAAGGTAACGCGTGCAGCAGATTCCTTACCCATCGCATGCACCATAACACCTGAATCTTTTAAGGCAATAATACGATTGGCTTGGTATCCATGCGCCAAGAAAGCACCCGACATCGACTTACCAACCAATAAACTGACAACAGGATGGCCTGCCAATCTGGCTCTAGCATAGCTATCTACTGCACCCGCTAAAGCTTGATGAATACCTAATAATTCTTCACGGCGCCCATAGGCCTGACTTGGCACATCAACCAAGCATAAAATGCCGCGTTTAGTTTCTGAATGAACATCGGCTTGAATCACGTCATCAACTGCTTTTGCCAAACTCCAGCCTTCCAAGACTCCAACTTCACCTTGTCTCGCGCGTGGGAACAAATTATTACTGTCTTGGACAACTGCAATCACACGTATCACTTGCTGATCAATTTGACCATCAGCCACCCAAACCGAAGCTGGAAAACCTTCAACTGTCTTAAAGCCTTGCGTGAGTGCTTTAAACCAATGTGCACCACGAGTAGATGCTTTTAATGTATCAACGGCGATATTCATGCTTGCTCTCCTTGATACAAAGCTTGAACCTGTGCTGGGGTAATCTGCTCAGCAGTATCGACTTGTTGTAGCTTTTCTAAATAGAATGAGTAATTTGAACTACGATACTGCTGAGGCACGCCTTGAGTTAAATAATCGATGACTTGCTGACGAATTTTCTCGCGATCATCGTCTACATAAGCATCTGCCAAACCACTAGCGAAACGCTGATTACCACCCGTAATACTCCATATAAATGGACGATCTTTGGCGTTATATTCTTGTACACCAGCTTCTTGTTCAATCACTTGCGGGCCATTTAAACCTAAACGTCCTTCTTGTGTCATTACAATATAGCTACATAGGCCAGCCGCAATTGACATACCGCCAAAGCACCCTACACTGCCTGCAATGACTGCAATCACAGGTTGATACTGACGTAAGTTCACAATTGCAGCCTGAATTTCAGCGATTGCAGCCAAACCCAGATTTGCTTCTTGTAAGCGAACTCCGCCCGTCTCTAATAGTAAAATTGCCGCTGTCGGAATACCTTTCAGATTGTCTTCAACTGCAAGTTCTAAGGCACCCGCAATTTTAGCTCCGCCTACCTCGCCTAAACTTCCGCCTTGAAATAAGCCTTCAATAGAAATTAGAACCACTGGGCGTTCTTGAATAGATCCTTTTGCAATCACTACACCATCATCGGCTTGCGGCACAATATTTTGCTGAGCCAACCAAGGCGACATAACACGAGCAAATGGGTCGAGCAACTCTCGAAAAGTCCCTTCATCTAATAGCGCTTTGGCACGTTCTCTTGCGCTGAGTTCAATAAAATCTTGTTTATTTAACAAACTCTGAATATCAGTCATGAGCAATCTCCTCCAATGCTTGTTCCAGACGTAAGCGAACGACACCGGGAGTTGCACCAAAGTCATGAATATCAATATTGACCGCTGGCAGTATTTGCGCAGTAAAAATCCGTTCAAAAAGATTGTGCCAACGTGCTGCACTGCCATCTACCGAAGTCACTACCTGAATAGAGGTCTTTCCCTTTTCACCGGGTTCCATCAAAATTTCTAAATCACCCGAGCCAACACATCCTACTAGTGCTTTTTTTACAGGTGGCTTTGTCGCCACAAATTCAAAATGAAGTGTTTCCATAATCAAAATCCCTTTTTATTTTTTAAAGATGAATGCTCAGCACGATCTATAAACAAGGTTGCTGCCAACAAATCTGCGGCACCACCAGCTGAAGCTTTCATCCGAAGCAGGTCAATCTCTAAAAGATGCAAAGCACGTCGACCTTCCAAGCTTGAGCTACCGCCCAAATCGAGTACTTGCTGAGCACCTTGTTGCATACGCTTTAAACCATTTGTTCCAGATCGATAAAGCACACAGGTATCGGTTAGATCCGTCATCATGGCAAGCAAGGCATCTAAACGTGCGAACTCTTCTTTCATAGGTTTACTACGACTTTGGTAAAGCTGCTTTAAGCCAAAATTTACGATGGTTGGAAAACCTTGTTGAGCCTGTTCTTTAGCACCTAAGATGCCTAATTTCTTTTGTACTTGCTGACCATGACTCAAACCCTGCTTTGGAATAAAGCGATCTTCAAGCTGAGCAATCTGGCCTGCTAACTGGCATAGCTCAACAGCAGAAAAGTACTGTTGATTCGTGTGCGCTAATGCTGCTGCGGTAACCATTAAACCCAAGGCCCAAATTGCACCGCGGTGTGTGTTGACACCATCTGTTGCCAACATCATGGTCTTTTCACCTTGGCGACCGATTTCTCCAATGTCTTCACGCAAAGCTAAACAGACTTTTCCATGATGTTTTGCAGCTTGCGCCATCGCATCAAACATAGGCCCTAAACTTTTCGCAGAGCGCTCCATTAACTCTAAAGTCAGGTCATTGTGTGCACCACTGCCACGGCGATCGACCAAAGCTGGTTTCGGTGTCAGATTAACTTCATCAATTAACGCTTCGACTGCCATATCTGCCAAAAGCTGACTATCGCTGAGCGTTTGATATTGAACTTGTGCCATCA
Source organism: Acinetobacter sp. WC-141 (assembly GCF_000313935.1). Classification (GTDB taxonomy): domain Bacteria; phylum Pseudomonadota; class Gammaproteobacteria; order Pseudomonadales; family Moraxellaceae; genus Acinetobacter. The sequence continues at coordinate 84,384 of NZ_AMSS01000027.1, forward strand.
TTACCAACTCCTAAATTTTGCAGGGGGTTGATATAAACCATCAGACCATGTCACCAAGTCGGCAATATTTTTTGCAGCTAAAAGTTCACGTGTGGCATCGGTACGGCGAATACCTAAATCTTCAGGGAATACCACCAGACCTTCACGTCTCAAGCGCGCTGTTGTTTTAGGGTCTTGAGTTAAACCAATACTGGTCACACCTGCCACAGCAGCAATCATGGCTTGACGCTCTTCTTGGCTGCTTGCTTTATATAAATAAGCAATGCCTTCTTCGGTCAGTAAGTGAGTGACATCATCGCCATAAATCATAATTGGTGCTAAAGGTAGGCCTGCTGTTTTAGCCACATCAATGGCATCAAGACGCTCTACAAAAGTCGGCTTGCCACCCTCTTGGAAGGTTTCCACCATTTGCACAACTAACTTTTTACCACGTGCCAAATAGGTTTCTGTTTCATTGGCACCTTGCAAACGCATATCCAGCCATGCTGGCGTATCGTGACGACGTCCGCGTGGATCATGCCCCATATTTGGTGCACCACCGAAACCAGCTAAACGACCTTTGGTGACAGTCGAAGAATGGCCCATGCCATCAACTTGCAAAGTTGCGCCAATAAACAAATCAACGGCGTACTGACCTGCCAGCTGACACATCATACGGTTGGAACGTAAAGCGCCATCACGACCTGTAAAGAAAACATCAGGACGAGCTGCAACATATTTTTCCATGCCGAGTTCGGTACCAAAACAATGCACGCTTTCAACCCAACCTGTTTCAATCGCTGGAATTAGGGTGGGATGCGGATTTAGTGTCCAGTTTCGGCAAATTTTTCCTTTTAAACCTAAAGACTCACCATAGGTCGGTAAAATCAGTTCAATTGCCGCAGTGTTAAAACCAATACCATGGTTTAACGATTGCACATTATGCTTTTCATAAATTCCGCGAATTGCCATCATCGCCATTAGTATGTGCACAGGCTTAATGTGTTTCGGGTCTCGAGTAAATAACGGTTCGATATAAAATGGCTGGTCTGCAACCACCACATAATCCACCCAAGAAGCAGGAATATCGACACGCGGTAAATCTGAAACGTCATCGACCAGTTCATTCACCTGAACAATCACGATACCATCGCTAAAAGCCGCAGGTTCAATGAGCGCAGGAGAATCTTCGGTACTTGGGCCTGTATAGATATTGCCTTGACGGTCGGCCATAAAACCAGCTGAGAGCACCACATTTGGAATGAGGTCGACTACTAAACGTGAATATAGTTCGATATAGGTATGAATGGCACCAATCTCTAGCAGTCCATCTTCAATTAACTGGCTAATACGTAAACTTTGTGGGCCAGCAAAAGAAAAATCGAGCTTACGCGCAATACCTTTTTCAAATAGATCAAGATGTTCCGAACGCCCAACGCTTGGCATGATCATATGTAAATCGTGTAAAACATCTGGATTGGTTTGTGCCAAAGAGCGTGATAAAAAATCTGCTTGCTTTTGGTTATTCCCTTCGAGTACAACTTTGTCACCCGGTGTAATTAAGGTTTCCAAAACTTTAATAATGTCTTGAGTGGGAATCACCACACCATCGGTATATTGGTTTGCCATCTCTAGTTTTAGTTGTTTGGCATGACGCCGCTTTGTCCATAACCGTTCTTTATTCTGAACTGAGCCTTCCATGTGTTTACCTATAGATCGCAGTTTTGTTCTGAATCTATAAAAACGCTTTATGGACTTTCGATCAATCAACCTCCATCAGCGCTCATTAACCTCAGGTTAATGATTGCCGCAGCTTCTCTCTTCTGGCTAAGCCAAAAAAGAGAAAAGCAGTTTGTTTAAATCTTTTTAACGCGGTTTACTCAATAACCATTCCAGATTTTGGCGAACCGCAGGCCACTCATGTTTTAAAATGCTATAAACATGGGTGTCGCGTAAAATATCATCTTTCACAATTTGATGGCTTCTGAGCACACCATCCAGCTTTGCCCCTAAACGAGCAATTGCAGCTTGGCTTTGAACGTTTAAAGAAGATGTACGTAACTCAACTGCAATGCAGTCTAAAGTCTCAAATGCATGAGCCAACAATAATTTTTTACATTCAGTATTTACAGGCGTACGCTGTGCAGATTTTCTGTACCACGTCGAACCAATTTCTACACGGCGATGGGCTTCTTCAATATGCATTAAAGTTGTCATGCCCAACGCTCGCCCCGTTTTTCGGTCTTCAATATAAAATGGCAGCATAGAACCAGATTTTTGCAAATCAAGACGTCTTTCAATTTCAGCAGTCATCTGTTCAGGTCTTGGCACACGGGTATACCAAAGATTATAGAGTTCCCCATCGCAAACGGCCTCTGCCAGTGAGTCAGCTTGAGTTACATCTAGCGGTTTTAAAATAACGTGTTCACCCACTAACTCAACAGGTGTAGTCAAAGACATCTTTATCTCCTTAATTGATATTAAAGTTTTATATTTTCAAAATTATTTATTTAACTCAGCCACACTGTACATGGCATTCGCTATGGTTTGATGACCAGATTTCGATAGCCCATCTGCCGCGCCTAAAATGTCTCGACGTTCTTTGTTTTGCCCAAGTTTTGATTTTCCTTGAAGCTGGGTAATTTCAATTTCGATACCGACAATGGCTTTTAACATCGGTTCAAGATAGTCCTTTGGTGCATCGGACATTTTCCATGGTTCAGGTTGAGATGCTTCATGGGTACGAGTTAAACGAGCCACAACACCACGGACGTAACGTTCATCATCTCGAATGGTCACTTTGCCATAAGCATGCACAACCCTATAGTTCCATGTCGGCACTTGTCTGTGCTGTTCATGTTTGGATGGGTACCAGTTTGGTGAAATATAAGCATCGCCTGCTTGAAACACGACGAGTACCTCATCTCCATTTTTAATATCCTGCCAGACAGGATTAACTCTAGACACATGCGCACGTAGTACACCAAATTCCCCTTCGTTTGCCTGTAATTCGAATGGAAGATGGTTTGCATCTAAGCCATTACTTCCATGCGTAAAAAGCACACCAAACGGATATTCGGTAATAAGAGAATGCAATACATCCAAACGGTTTTCTGCATAATCATCGGGGATATACATGGCTCAAAACCTCACTGTAAATATCAGGGTTATTTATATTTTGTGTTGTAAATTTTCTGGTTTCTGTGGTTTATTAAAAAGAACCACTTTGTATTTTTTTAAGTAGACCAGAATTATGGCAAGAATGGCAAAAGTTGTTGAACTTCCGTCGATTGCAAAGATTAATAAAAGCCAAGGAAAGATAAGTGCTCAACTGACCCAAGCTTTGCGTGAAGCTGTACAAAGTGGTGATTTACAGCCTGGCGATCCGTTGCCTTCTTCACGAGAACTGGCTCAAACACTTGGGGTCGCTCGCGGAACGATTATCGAAGCTTACGATCAGCTTTTAGCCGAAGGTGTTTTTGACTCTCAACCACGAACGGGCACCTATGTGTCTCATGCTTTAGCTAAAAAAACTACACCACAACATTCTCAAAAAGAGACCACACCTAACTCAACCCCTTTGACGAAGTCGGCACTCTCCTATGCTCAAGTGCTTAAAGAGTTTAAACCGCTTCCTCATGCCCCTTTTGCAGTGTCTGTTCCCATTGCCCGCACCCAACCGAGCGACATCTGGCGTAAGTTTGGTAATAAATTTAGATCACGAGGTGCTGGTGCTCCTTCGGGTTATGGTGAACCTCAAGGCGTGCTATCACTAAGAATTGCTATAGCCGACTATGTACGTCGATCCCGCTCTGTCCACTGTGAACCTGACCAAATTGTGATTACTCCCGGTATTCAGCAATCACTTTATATTTGTAGCCAGATTTTATTTGAAGCAAAAGATGAAGTTTGGATTGAAGATCCAGCTTATCGGGGTACAACAGCCATTTTTGAGCATGCTGTACAAAACATTCGGATGGTGCGTGTTCCTGTTGATGAAGAAGGTATTCAGGTTGAAACCGGAATTAAACTTTCTAAACATGCACGTGCTGCTTTTGTGACACCGTCTCACCAATATCCACTTGGCATGCCGATGAGTCTAGCAAGACGTACGGCTTTATTGGCTTGGGCAAAACAGCAAAATGCATGGATCATTGAAGATGACTATGACAGTGAACTCCGTTATAACGGTCAGCCCTTCCCATCTTTACAAGGTATGGCGCCCGACCAAGTCATTTATCTTGGGACTTTCAGTAAAGTCCTATTTCCATCACTTAGACTTGGCTATGCAGTATTGCCTAAAGAATTGGTGGCACCTTTTTGTGGGCTTAGAGTATTAATTGATCGAAACCCACCTGCTGCCGACCAGCATGTTTTAGCTGCTTTTATTCAAGAAGGTTATTTAGAGCGGCATATTCGACGAACTCGAAATGTCTATGCAGAAGTTCGAGAATACATTATTGGCTTGATTGAAAAATACATACCTCAAGAACTGGCTTGGTTACAGCCGGGCGATCAAGGCATGCATATGGTGTTATGGCTTGCTCATCATATTAATGACATTGACGTTGCAAGCTCAGCAGTCGATGCAGGCATTGCCATTAAAGCAATTTCACCGACATTTTCAAAAGAGCAACAACGTTCGGGGTTAATTGTTGGCTTAGGCGATTTTGAACCTGAACTAATGAAACAAGCCATAAAAAAATTATCAAGAATTATTCAACAACATGACAAATCAAGTTAGATAAAATCTACAACAGCAACCATAGATGAATCGCAAATGGTCCAATCAGTACCATTAAAATACCAGCAATAACCATGGTTAAACTGGCAATTACCCCTTCTTCACTATTGCGCTGCTGTGCTCTAACTGTACCAAAACCGTGGGCTGCATTACCAAAGGCCGCCCCATTTGCTACGTTAGAACGGATTTTAGTAATCGCTAAAATCGCATCGCCGCAAATCATACCGACCAAACCAGTAATAACGGTAAATAGTGAAACCAATGCTGCCGAACCATGAATATCTTCGGCTAAAATCATGGCAAAAGGTGTTGAAATAGAACGTGCCATTAAACTGTTGGTCACTTCTGGGCTAAAGTGGAACCACTGAGCCATCTCATAGGCTGACATCACACCTACACTCATCCCCACAATAATCGCAATTGAAAGGACTCCAAGGTTTTTACGAATCGTTTCCCGATAACGATAAATCGGTACAGCAAACGCAACCGTTGCAGGCCCTAATAAATTAACAATCCACTGCGTATCTTCTGAATAAGTTTGGTATGAAATTCCAAAAATCGTCATCAAAATGATGGTGAGTACAGGCACACTAATCGCGGGTGACAACCAAAGTTTTGGATTTTTCTGATAGATCCGCTTTGCCACAATATAGGCTGCCAAAGTCCAGATCAGACAAAGAATTGACCAGATATTCATGTCGTTTGCTCTTTAGATATGCTTATGTTGAAGACGTTTTCGAACCTGTAAATAAGCTTTCAAACGATTGTAATAGTGAATCGTCAGGCACGTACTGAGCATGACCGAAATGGTCCCAACTGCAATGCTCAAGACAATTTGCCAGCCTTCGGTCATAAATAAAGTTTTATATTGAACGACGGCGACCACCACGGGCACAAAAAACAGTAATAGCTCACCTAAAACAACTGTTGCTCCCATTGCTACCTGATCCATTTTGATAATTTTAAAGAACAGGCATAGAAGTAATAAAAACATACCTAAAATACCTGCGGACACAGGTACACCTAGTTTTTGATGTAAGAGATATCCGACCCACCAAAAACCAGCCAAAATCAAAATTTGTTTAACTAATGCTAAAAATGAAGGTTGTGTGGGTGATCCAGAAGCAGATTCAGTACTCATTTTGCGAAATTAAATGGTTAACTACACCATTATGCTATCTTGGTTAAAGCTGCTAAATATGAATTATTCATGTTAATATTATTCCAAAATGGAATAATCTATTCTTTATTATGCTTTCTCTAAAATCACTACAGTGCTTCGTTACATTGGTAAAAACTAAAAGTTTTACCCGTACTGCTGAAGAGTTGTATCTGACTCAACCCACTATTAGTAAAATATTACAGCAGCTTGAAGAGCAACTTCAGGTACAACTTTTGGTTAAACCTGATCATGGACGAAAAAGACAAATTGAACTAACTGAAATTGGAGAGCGCATTTATCAACATGCAATTGAGCTTCTTCAGGCAGAACAGAACATCTTTCTTGAAATTGAAAACTATCAACAATTAAAAACAGGGACTTTAAAACTTGGCGTTCCGCCTTTAGGTTCGCAGCTTCTAACGACTGCCCTTTTTGATTATCACCAACAGTGGCCTGATATTGAATTGGCTTTCATGGAAGTGGGTTCACGTGGTATTGAACAAGCGTTGCTGAATAACGAGCTAGATGTGGGCGTTTTATTGCAGCCTTTTAATGAGCAAATTTTCAATAGCATTGAGCTATGTAATTACCCATTAATGGTTCTTTTACGTCGTGATGCGACTTGGGCAAGCCGTAAAAAATTAAACCTAGAAGAACTACAACATCAATCGTTTTTGATGTTTCCTGAAAACTTCTCTTTAAATAGTATTATTCTTGATGCCTGTAAGCAGCATGGTTTTTACCCAACCATTGCTTGCCGGACCAGCCAATGGCACCTTTTGGCAGACATGGTGCTACAACGTATGGGAATTGCCCTCTTGCCACAATACTATACTGACATGCTTGACCCGACTTTATTTGCCGCAGTGCCGCTTGAAAAGCCAAATATTCAGTGGCACTTAGTCATGGCTTGGAAAAAGAACCTTCCTGTTTCACCCGCAGTACAAGCTTGGCTCAGCATTGTCCGTCAACATTTTCTGCACATTAAACCGTGATTTCAAGCACTGAAATAGTATGATTCAAAACCGATAAAGCTTTTCCACAAAAAAGTTACCCAATCTTGGATCAGCTCACTTAGACTAGACCCATCTGTTTTATGACATGGACAATAACAATGAATAATGAACATTTTAAGCTGTACACAGATTCACAATTTCTAAGCCCCTATGCGTTTACAGTTTTTGTAGGGTTACATGAAAAACAAATCCCATTTGAAATAGCAACCATCAACTTAGGTCAGCAAGGCCAATTTGAAAAATCTTACGTAGAAAAGTCATTAACAGCCAAAGTGCCTGTACTTGAACATAACGATTTTGCCCTATCAGAATCGTCTGCTATTTTGGAGTATCTTGAAGACCTCTATCCAGACACATCTATTTATCCAAAAGATATTCAGGCACGTGCAAGAGCTAGACAAATTCAGGCATGGCTCAGATCAGATTTAGTGGCTTTAAGAACTGAACGTCCAACCGATGTTATTTTTATTCAGCCCAAGTCCACTCCACTTTCAGAAGAAGGTCAAAAAGCAGCCGAGAAACTTTTCTTTGTTGCAGAAAAACTTCTAGCGCCTCATGCCGAATTTCTTTTTGGTTCATGGAGCATTGTAGATGCTGAACTCGCGCTGATGTTACAACGCCTTATTCAAAATGGTGATGCTGTGCCAGAGCGCCTAAAAAATTATGCATTACAACAGTGGCAACGCCCAACAGTACAAAAATGGCTTGCCTTAAGACATAACTAAGCCCTTATATTTCAACCAAACATGAGATAAAAAAATGAGTGATTCAAATTATATTCCTCCAAAAGTTTGGCAATGGACTGGAGAAAAAACCGATTTAAACCAACCTACTTCAGGTGCGCGTTACGAACATACGCTTCCTGTCGGGAAACACCCGCTCCAGCTCTATTCTTTAGCAACTCCTAATGGACAGAAAGTCACCATTATGCTGGAAGAGCTTTTAGCATTGGGACATCAAGATGCTGAATATGATGCTTGGCTGATTAAAATTGGTGAAGGTCAGCAATTTGGCAGTGGTTTTGTAGAAGCTAATCCAAACTCAAAAATTCCAGCATTGGTTGACCACAGCCAAAACCCGCCGTTAAGAGTATTTGAATCTGGCTCAATTTTGCTTTACTTGGCTGAAAAGTTTAAAGCATTCATTCCGACTGATATTGCTGCACGTACTGAATGTCTTAATTGGTTATTCTGGCAAATGGGCAGCGCGCCTTACTTAGGTGGCGGCTTTGGGCATTTTTATGCCTACGCACCGGTTAAAATTGAATATGCAATTAATCGCTTTGCCATGGAAACAAAACGATTACTTGATGTGTTAGATCAGCATCTAGCAAAGCATGAATATTTGGCAGGTTCTGAATATAGCATCGCTGATATTGCTGCATTCCCTTGGTATGGTGGTCTGGTTAAAAACTGGGTCTATAACGGCGCGGAGTTTTTAGGTGTCGACCAATATAAAAATGTTCAGCGCTGGGCAGATGCGATTTTAGCGCGCCCTGCGGTTCAACGTGGTCGTATGGTCAACCGTACTTTTGGCGATTTAGAAACGCAGTTACATGAGCGCCATGATGCCAACGACTTTGAGACCAAAACGCAAGATAAAGTTTGATTGTCCTTTAAAATATTTTGCCCGCCCTCTTAGCGGGCTTTTTATTAAAATAATGAATTTAAAATTTATAATAACTATAGATTAAAACAATATAATAATATTCAACCATTTTAAAAATTCATTCCCAAAATCATTTAAATCCATTTTATTAAAAATAGATATATAAATAGATATTCATTATTTCTGCTTATATTTAAAACCGCGTAAATTGAACCTTAACAATCTGAATCAAAGATAAGGATATATTCAATGAACGCTAAATTAAATACTGAAACTCCGCAAAGTTTTATCTCAAATGGTTCAAATACATCCTTTTCAGCCGAAGATATTCTTGCTAAAGCACAGCAATACGCACAAGAACACGAACTAAATTTTAGTGGCAGTTTATCACCTGTTGACGCATGGCAACTCGTACAACAAGGAGAAGCTGTTTTAGTTGACGTACGCACCAATGAAGAACGTAAATTTGTAGGTTATGTTCCTGAAAGTATTCATGTGGCTTGGGCAACAGGCACGTCATTTAACCGTAATCCACGCTTTTTAAAAGAACTTGAATCAAAAGTTGGTAAAGATAAAACCATTCTTTTGTTATGCCGTAGTGGCAACCGTTCAGCACAAGCAGCCGAAGCCGCATTTAATGCTGGTTTTGAGCACATTTATAACGTTCTTGAAGGCTTTGAAGGCGACTTAGATGATCAGCAGCAGCGTAATCAAAAAAACGGCTGGCGGATTCATCATCTCCCTTGGCAACAAGACTAAAACTTCAATAAATTTTCAGTGAATCAAGGAAAGCTTGTGACTCAATGGAACATTAATGCTGTTGTACAGGGCTTACAACAAGCAAGGCATGACTGGCGTCAGCAACAGCATAGAATCAAAGAATTTGGGGGCCGCGAACTTCCATCTAAAGAGGCACTAAAAGCCATCTTAGATGACCTTTGTGGCATTTTATTTCCAATGCGTTTAGGCCCTGCTGACTTACGCCAAGAAACTGAAGATTCTTATATTGCCTATACTTTAAATCGGGTTCTCACTGCATTACATACTCAAGTACAACTGGCTTTAAATTATGAGGCAAAACGACATTTAGGTCATTCGAACACAGTGCAATCACCACAGGAACTTGCTCAAACTATTGTGCAGGATTTTGCCAACACATTGCCCTCTATACGACGTCTTTTAGACGGCGATGTGCGTGCAGCCTATGAAGGTGATCCAGCAGCACATAGTGTCGATGAAGTATTACTCTGCTATCCGGGCATATTTGCGATTATTCATCACCGAATTGCGCATCAACTCTATGCTCAAGTGCCTTTATTGTCGCGCATTATTTCTGAGTTAGCGCATTCTGCAACGGGTATTGATATTCATCCGGGTGCGCAAATTGGCAAAGGATTTTTTATTGATCATGGGACTGGTGTGGTGATTGGTGAAACTAGCGTTATTGGGGAACGTGTTCGTATTTATCAGGCCGTGACCCTTGGAGCAAAACGCTTTGAAACCAATGATGATGGTGCTTTGAAAAAAGACTATATACGCCATCCGATTGTTGAAGATGACGTCGTGATCTACGCAGGCGCCACTATTTTAGGCCGTATTACCATTGGCCGAGGTTCCATTATTGGGGGTAATGTCTGGCTTACACATAGTGTTGCCGCGGGGAGCCAGATTTTACAGTCGCCAAATGAGTCCTATCAAAAAAATCATATTCCCGGTTAAGAACTATATATATTAAATAAATTAATAAGGAGATAAATAAATACTAAGAACTTAGCAAATTAATTAAATACTTATTTCTAATTTAAATATATTTTTATTTTAAAAATAGATTTCTTAATTAATAAGATTCTTATTTTAAAAATTTATAACGCTCTTTTATTTTAAAACCAGAACTAATTCTAGCTTACATAAATCCTAGAATTTTTATTTTCAAAAAGCCAATGTAATAAGGAAAAATGATTCATGGCGAAAAATACAGACAAAGCCCAACTTGCACTTGGGGATCACGCGGCTCGCCAACTGGCCAATGCAACCAAGACAGCTCCCCAACTTTCTACGATTACTCCCCGATGGCTGACTCATTTACTTCAATGGCTCCCTGTTGAAGCAGGTATTTATCGCCTAAACCGTGTAAATAATACCGATGATATTCAAGTCGCTTGTACACAACGTGATGAAGCAACTTTACCTCAGACTTTTGTTGATTATGACCCAGAGCCACGCGAATACTTTTTAAATGGTGTATCTACTGTTTTAGATATACATACACGTGTTGCCGACCTTTACAGCAGCCCCCATGACCAAATTAAAGAACAGCTTCGCTTAACCATTGAAACCATTAAAGAACGTCAAGAAAGTGAGCTTATCAATAACCCTGAATATGGTTTATTGGCAAGTGTGACAGATGACCAACGTATTTCGACCTTAAATGGCCCACCTACCCCAGATGACTTTGATGATTTGCTACGTAAAGTCTGGAAAGAACCGGGATTTTTCCTCGCGCACCCTGATGCAATTGCAGCATTTGGCCGTGAATGTACACGCCGTGGTGTGCCACCTCCAACGGTTAGCTTATTTGGTTCGCAATTCATTACATGGCGCGGTATTCCGCTCATTCCATCAAATAAAATTCCTGTAGAAGATGGCAAAACTAAAATCTTGCTGCTTCGTGTTGGTGAAAAGCGTCAAGGCATTGTTGGGTTGTTCCAACCAGGTCTTGCTGGTGAACAGTCACCGGGGCTTTCAGTACGTTTTATGGGAATCAACCGTAACGCGATTGCGTCGTATCTAATCTCGTTATATTGCTCACTTGCAGTACTCACTGATGATGCATTGGCAGTATTAGATGATGTGGAGGTGGACAAATATCATGACTACCCAGTTACCTACAAATAATCTGCAAGGTAGTCCAACAGGGCCTGAAGTGGTTGGTGTTAACCCACCAGCCAACTTCCCTGATGAGTCCACCATTGCTCGACTTGCTAATGAGTTTTTTTCAGCATTACCAAGCTCAAGCAGTTCATCTTCTCTATCGGGCCTTAACTTGGACTTACCTGTCGGAGCGCCACCGCACCCACCACAACCGGGTGAACCATTTTCTGCACTCAGTAGTCGTGCGCCCAATATCGCCTTTCAGAAAAGTCTCAATCCGGAATTTCCTGAGCATATTCCAAATTTGCCAGACTACCCTGAACGCCGAATTGTAGCGTCTGCGCCTTTGGTTGGTGGAGCTAATTTGCCACGCCCATCATTTGAGCCACATTTGCCACAAGCTGCTCATAGTGAACCCAATGTGCCGCGCATTGAACCAAACTTACCCACTGGTGCAGGTGAATCACCTTATTATTTTTTAAATGATTTTTCTGCTCCAAATGCAGCAGAGCCATCTGTTAAAGGTGTTGAAGACAATTATTCTGTTGCGCAGTCTTTTCAGTTACCACATGGTGACCAGCTGAAATCATTGCTGACGGAAGATCGTTTTGCAACAAACACGCCTCCCCAAAGTTCGGCAAGCTCTGCATTTTATTTTTTAGACTTGCCTCAAAGTGGACAAAGTTATAGTCACTATCAACCATCGCAACCCACTTTTGTAGCAAGCAGTGCTCAACCACTCGATGTACATGCTATACGTCGCGATTTTCCAATTTTACAGGAACGCGTCAATGGCCGCCCTCTAGTCTGGTTGGATAATGCTGCGACCACACAAAAACCACAGCGCGTGATTGATCGGATTGCTTATTTTTATCAGCATGAAAACTCAAATATTCACCGTGCTGCCCATGAGTTAGCGGCTCGTGCAACCGATGCCTATGAGCATGCAAGAAATGTAGTTGCCCGATTTATTGGTGCACCCTCTTCTAAAGAGATTATCTTTGTTCGAGGAACAACCGAAGCCATTAACTTGATTGCAAAAACATGGGGTGAGCAAAATATTGGTGAAGGTGATGAAATTATCGTTTCTCACTTAGAACACCATGCCAATATTGTGCCTTGGTATCAACTCACTAAAAAAACTGGAGCGAAATTACGAGTCATTCCTGTGGATGACACGGGTCAGATTATTTTAGAAGAGTTGCCAAAACTGATTAATGAGCGCACTAAACTGCTGTCGATTACTCAGGTTTCGAATGCTTTAGGCACAGTTACACCTGTTGCTGAAGTCATTAAAATTGCGCATGCCAAAGGTGTACGCGTTTTAGTTGACGGTGCTCAATCTGTTTCGCACATCCCTACCGATGTACAAGCCCTTGATGCAGACTTTTTTGTATTCTCTGGACATAAAGTGTTTGGGCCAACGGGCATTGGCGCAGTCTATGCAAAACCAGAATTGCTAGAAAGCATGCCGGTTTGGGAAGGCGGTGGTAACATGATTCAGGATGTTACCTTCGAACAAGTAGTTTACCAACCTGCACCAAACAAGTTTGAAGCTGGAACTGGAAATATTGCCGATGCTGTTGGTTTAGGTGCTGCGCTTGAATATGTCGAAAGTCTAGGTATTCATAACATTGCTCGCTATGAACATGATCTACTCGAATATGGTCAAAATGCGCTGAGTAGTGTGTCAGGTTTACGTCTGATCGGAACCGCACATCACAAAGCCAGTGTTATGTCCTTTACCTTACAAGGCTATTCAACTGAACAAGTGGGCAAAGCTTTAAATCAACATGGTATTGCCGTACGTTCTGGCCACCACTGTGCACAGCCAATTTTACGTCGTTTTGGTGTAGAACAGACCGTGCGTCCGTCTTTGGCTTTTTATAATACGACTGAAGAAATTGACTTATTAGTATCGGTGTTACATCAATTAACGCGTAATAGGCGTAGCAATTAAATCTATTTGTAGAAAAGACTGCTTTCGAGCGGTCTTTTTTATAATTAATTTGCCATCATTAAAATTCAATTTTTCAATGAGGAAACTATTAAAACTCAAATAGTCCTAGCACTACATTTACTCAAGCAAAAGTCGTCTGCAACCTGCGTAGCATCAAAAAGATTCTGTTTCTGTGAAATACTAGTTAAATGAAATAAGTCGACAGGTTTTGCAGATGACAATGCTTTTGCTCTTACGAAGCTTTAGACGCTTCTCAGAGCGAAACCAAAGTAAGTCCAGCCGAAGGCGACTGAAGGAATTAAAAATTTAAGCGATAATACTCTGTCGTGCTATGCAATAGTTCGCAGATGACTTTAGGTTGAGCTAAAAATTATTAGTGGTTATCACGGCGGAGTCTTGTTATTTGAAATTCGATTTCTAGGTTAGCCTTCGGCTCGAGCTAAGAGTCATCTACAGCCTGCCCATAATTTATAAAAATAATGTTTTCGCAACATTTCCTGATAGATGAAAACAGCGAACAGGTTCTGTAGATGACAAAGTTTTTTGGTTACTTTTTCCAAAAAAAGTAACAGAATTAGCTACTTTATTATGACGTATAAACGGTAAGACTCCGTCGCGACAGTCCATCCATTTATAAAGAAAACTAACTTAAACAAACAATCCCCAAATCAATCTCAATGCAATTCCAATTAATAACACTCCCATCACCCTCTCAAAATAAACCCCAAACTCCAAAAATCTTGTACGTACAATAGGCTGTGCAAACAGTACACTCACCACCATAAACCAGATGGCATTAACCATACACATCCATACTCCATAAAAAACCTGAACTTTCATTGGTGTGGTGGTACTTACAATCGTCGTAAAAATTGCCAGAAAAAAGATAGTAGCTTTGGGATTTAACGCATTGGTAAGAAAACCCATCGTAAAAGCTTTAAACAAACTTGGAGCATCACTATCAGTTTGGTTATTGATCTCAAGATTTGTATTCGGCTGGCTACGTAAACACTGCCATCCTAAATACACTAAGTAAGCTGCTCCCGCTGTTCTGATCAGTGACATGAGCCATTCACTTTGTTGAATCAAAAAGCCAATACCAACAAGTGTATAAAACACATGTACTGAAATTCCCACCCCAATACCAATTGCGGTTAGACATCCAATTAAGTAGCCATAACGTACACTTTGTCTGACCGTAATCACAAAATCTGGTCCCGGTAAAATCACCGCCATAAAGTGAATAAGAGCTAGCGTTAAAAACTCATGTCCATATAACTGCCACATAACAATTTATTTTCCTGAAAATCACCTAAAAGATTGTATTGCGATTTTTTAGACGCGATAATCCAATCAAAATCCAAATAACTTTTGCCTCATGAGCACAAATCAAAGTCTGGTTCTGTTAAATGAAATGGCGACTTTCGTTAAGGTGGTCGAGTCGGAAAGTTTTTCCGAAACTGCAAGGCAGCTTGGTACAACACCTTCTGCGGTAAGCCGCGCAATTGCTCGATTAGAACGTGCTTTAGGAACACGATTACTCTATCGCACAACACGAAAGCTTCGTTTAAGTGAAAGTGGACAACAGGTTTATCAACGTTGTGTAGATATGGTAAATGCGGCACAAGCAGTCATGGAAAGTTCAGGGCAATTTCATGTCGAGCCAGAAGGTATTATTCGTATGAGTGTTCCAAAAGCTGTGGGGCATTTTATGATTCACCCACATTTACCCGAGTTTTTAGAACGCTACCCGAAAATTGATATACAAATGCTTTTAGAAGATCGCTATGTAGATCTCATTGATGATGGAGTTGATCTAGCGCTTCGAATTACAGAGCAACCACCGGGTGGTCTGATGGGCCGAAAGCTCATTGATATTGATCACTTGGTTTGTGCTACACCTGAATATTTAGCAAAGCATGGCACACCAAGCCATCCTCATGATTTAAAGCAGCATGAATGTATTTACTTGGGCGAACAAGCCAGTGACTCAAAATGGAAATTTCAGCAAGGAAATAAATCGATAAGTGTGGCTGTGCGTGGCCGTTATGCAGCAAACCATACGGGTGTGCGTTTGAGTGCTGCATTACAGCATTTAGGTATTGCGAGCCTGCCATACTTCGTTGCACGCCATGCTCTACAACAAGGCACATTAGTTCAGGTTTTACCAGATTGGTATTTTAAAACCTATTATAGTGGTGGGTTGTGGTTACTTTACCCACCGACACGGCATGTCCCGCCTAAATTGAGTGTGTTGATTCAATATTTGGCAGATAAATTAGCAGCAGAGCCGACTTTATTTAAGTTAAAGTAATATAAAGTGAAAGGATTAGCATGATGGACTCCTACCTTTAAATTTAAAGCAATCAGCTAATTCTGTTACTTTTTTTGAAAAAAGTAACCAAAAAACTTTCTCATCTACAGAATCTGACCACTGTTTACATCTATAAAAAATATTGCAAAAAACATTATTTTTAAAAATTATGGGCAGGCTGTAGATGAATCCTAGCTTGAGCAAATTCTATTCTAGAGTTCTAATTATTAGAGGTTATTAGCACGGCTACTCAACCAATAGATCTTTTGGATTAATCGTATCGCCATACACTGGTTTTAACGTTTTTTCATAAGCCTGATGAATTACACCTTCTTTAGCCAGTTTCTCTAAATCTTGATTTAACCAGTCCAATAACTCTTTATCGCCTTTTTTCACTGCTGGTGCAATTAAGTCCTGCTCACCTAAATTGGTAATGCCAACAGTGTAATTTGGATTTTCTTTAGCCCAAGCTAAAACCAGCAAGTTATCATGTGCAAGCGCAGCACCACGACCATCTTTTAAAGCATCGAAAGTTTCTGTGTTTTGCTCATACTTTTGTAGCTTAATTTCAGGGTGAGTCTTGGTGAAGAATGAATCAGCCGTTGTACCTTTGTTTACCAATAAAGTTTTATCTTTAAGTTGAGCCACATCAGTAATCGGATGACTTTTAGGAGAAACCACACCTAGTGCCACTTTTAAATAAGGTTTAGCAAAATCGACCACTTCTTTGCGTTCTGGTGTAACGGTAAAGTTGGCAAAAATAATATCCACTTTATTGGCTTTTAAGTATTCGACACGGTTAGCCGCTTCAGTTAAAACAAACTCAACTTTGTTTTCATCACCGAGCAAATCTTTAGCAACATGCTTAGCAATCTCTACATCAAAGCCTTGGTTTTTACCTTGAGCATCTAAATATCCAAACGGCGGTTTATCACTAAATACGCCAATTCGTACCACACCATTCTTTTTAATCTGCTCGATACTCGACACAGTTTGTGTGGTATCGGCCGTTTTTTCAGTAGACTGAGTTCCTTTGTCACATGCAACCAAACCTAAACTCAGTAAAGACGCAGCTAAAATATGCTTCACGTTTTGAAATGTTAATGTTGTCATTATTTCACCCTATCGTTCTTGTAAAAGTCTTATTTAAAAATAGCAGCGCCTACTTCTAGACACTGCCTCAGCGATATCGAAAATTATTGGCCTACATCTAAAAACACATTCGGATTGACCGAGTCACCATAAATTGGCTTCAAGGTTTCATCATAAATTTTATTAATTTCACCACTTGTTCTGAGTTGCTTGATTTCAGTATTGAGCCAATTCAATAGTTGGGTATTGCCCTTTTTAACTGCCGGTGCAATAAATTCTTGATCACCAATGGACTGAATACCTGCCACATAACTTGGGTTCTTCGCGGCCCATGCCAAAGCATAGGTACTATCTTGTGAAATCGCGTCACCACGACCGTCGGTTAAGGCTTTAAAAGCATCCGAATTTCTTTCGAACTTGAGTAAATTCACTTTTGGATAATGCTTAGTAAAGTACGTATCTGAACTTGTGCCTTTGTTTACAATTAAGGTTTTACCTTCTAATTGGGCAATGTCAGTAATCGGCTTGGCTTTAGGCGAGACTATACCAAAAGCACCTTTTAAATAAGGCTCGGCAAAATCGACAACTTCCTTACGTTCTGGCGTTACCGTAAATGTCGCGAACACTACATCGGCACGGTTTGATTTTAAAAACTCCACCCGATTTGAAGCTTCAGTCACAATAAACTCAACTTTCTTTTCATCACCGAGCAAGTCTTTAGTCACCCGTTTTGCTAAAGCCACATCAAAGCCCTGATTATTTCCAGCACTGTCTACATAACCAAACGGCGGATCATCAGCAAAAACGGCAACTCGTAGTACCCCATTTTTTTTGACTTGCTCTAAAGAATGGTCTTCTTGACTATTACTTGCCTGTTCAGTTGATGGCGTTTTACTACATGCAGTTAACAACACCCCAGCAACCGCAAGACTGCTTAATATTTTTATTGAATTACGTTTAAACATTCACTTCCTCATGATTCAAATAATAAAAAATTAATACGACAAAATATTTAGAAAGGCTTTCGCTCGTTCTGTTTTTGGCTGTTCAAAAAATTCTTCTGGTGAAGCCTGTTCTATAATCTTGCCCTTATCCATAAAAATAATGCGGTCGGCAACCTTGCGTGCAAAGGACATCTCATGTGTCACAATCAACATGGTCATGCCTTCATTCGCCAATTTAAGGACTACATCAAGTACTTCTCTGACCATTTCCGGATCAAGCGCAGCTGTAATTTCATCAAGTAAAATGACTTTAGGTTGCATGACCAGTGAACGCACAATAGCGATACGCTGCTTTTGTCCACCTGAAAGTTGTCGTGGATAATCAAGTTTTCGCTCAAACAGTCCCACTCGCTTTAACAACTCATCTGCGACTTGTTCAGCTTCATCACGGTGACGTTTTTGTACTTTAAGTGGCCCAAGCAAAATGTTGTCAATGACGTTCATATGCCCAAATAACTCGTAGTTCTGAAAAACCATGCCAATTTTTTGACGAGCATTAGTCCAATCCACATCTTTACCGAGTACACCTGAGCCAGTTAAACGAATTTCGCCACCCTGAATCGGTTCTAAGCCGTTAATACAGCGCAATAAGGTACTTTTACCGCAGCCCGATGGACCTAAAATAACAACTACCTCTCCTTGTTCTACATCCAGATCAATGCCCTGTAAAATATGACTTTGTGCAAATGATTTCTGTAATTGTTGTATCGATAACAAAGGCATAATTACTCCCAGACCTTTTCTAAATGTGCCGCCAAACGAGATAAGGGATAGCAAATCAGAAAATACAAAATAAAAATAAAGCCATAAATCCAAAGAGAAGCGCTCGGCACGGTCAACAGCGAATTTTCAATAATTTGCTGACCAACTTTAATGACCTCAACCACACCAATCAGGACTGCCAAAGAGCTGGTTTTCACCATTCGGGTAAATAAGTTAATCGCGCCTGGTGTTACTCGTTTTAGACTTTGCGGAAAAATGACATAGATCAAAGCTTGAACGTGGGTAAGTCCGAGCGCATAGGCTGAATCGCGTTGATGTTGATCAATTGAAGTAATGGCTGCACGAACCAAATCGCCCATTTCAGCGGTGCCCCACAAAACAAATACAACAACGCATACCCACATTGCTGAAAACTGCCAGTTAAACCATGTCGCGAAACCGAAATAAAACACGAACAGCAAAACTAAAATTGGAATGATTCGAATGGCTTCTAAATACAGACGGCACAGCGATTTAACGACTATGTTTTTAGAAGTCATAATGACGCCGAAAACTGTGCCAAAAATTGCAGAGAAAAACACTGAAATAAATGCAATTTTTGCAGTTGCCCAAAGTCCCCACATTAAACGTTCGAGGTGACTCGCTTGAAATAGATAATCAAGTTCCATGGCTCACCTTCCGACTTCTGTGCTCCAGATAACTAGTTAAAATAGACACGGGCAATAAAATAATGAGATAAGCCATGATGAGTAAGAACAAAGCTTCGGTGGTTTTATAGTCCATGCCAATTAAGTCTTTGGTGACAAAAAGCAGTTCAACGACAGCAATTGCACTGACCACAGAACTTTCTTTAATCAGAAATAGGCAATTTGCCCCTATTGCCGGAATTGAAATGGCAAGCGCTTGAGGGAAAATGACATATCTAAAAATTTGAATCGGTTGTAGACCAATACTTTTTGCAGAATCTATCTGCCCTTTTGCAACAGACTGCAAACCTGCTCGGAAAGCTTCAGCCATATAGCTTCCGCCTAAGAAAGTCAGTCCGATCACACCACAAGCAAAACCATCGATTTTGATACCGAGCTTTGGCAAACCGTAATACAAAAAGAACAGTTGAATTAATAAGGGGGTATTTCGAGATAACTCAATATAGAACTGGGCAATTCTATTTAGCACCCGCACGCGATATGTAATTAAAATGCTGCAAATTAGACCTACAATAATTGCCAAAATAATGCTGATAATTGAAATCTTCAGCGTGGTCAAAGTTGCAGAGAAAAATTGCGGCAACACACTATGGATATACTGCCAGTTCAAGGAAAATTCCAAAAAATAATATTAAAACGTTATAAATATTTAGCTTTCGTCAGCCATTAAATATTTGTGCAACGAGTTTATTTTTTTCCCAATTGGTCTAAAACTATTTTTATTAGATAAGCTTTTCTATAAGTTTGATAAATTCGATCTGGCAATTGAAAGCCTTCAAATCAGTTGAATACAACCGCTCAAAACATATTCAATAAAACAAAGATGAATAATAAAACCAATAAAAAATCGGACACCAACGCCCGATTTCTATTCAATAATTTTAATCTATTGCTTATTTTCTAAGTACATCGCCAATGCTTGGGTCTTTATCAAAAACCGATTTAGCATATGGGCAAAGCGGAATTACTTTCACTTCTTTTTCACGAACAAAGGCCACCAAAGCATCAAGTAATTGGCGACCTACGCCTTGTCCGCGATAATTTTCATTCACATCTGTGGCATCAATAATCAGCATGCCTTCGCCTGCCCATGTATAAGTCATTTCACCTGCAACTGTTTCACCATCAAGTAAGCTAAAGCTGCCGTGTTTTGCATCATCTTTTTGTTGAATATTCACAATGAATTCCTCGTATTACGACTCATATTTATTTAGAAATGACTTTGTATAATCTTTATCTATAAGAACAAATTTAACTGTAAAAAAATAGCCTATTTTTAGCAGCGAGTCTGTATGCTTTTTAAATACAATCTTCAATTAACTCAATGAAACTCTTGCACCAAACTATTAATATGCGCCACCGCAGCAGTTCGGTTTTCAACACAAAGTTTTTCAAAAACATGCTCTAAATGTTTATTCACCGTCCGTGGGCTAAGTTCCAATATTTCTGCAATATCTTTATTGGTTTTGCCCAACAACAACCAGTGCATGACTTCTGCCTCACGTTGAGTCAACTGTGGGCAATATTTCAAAATATCAGCCATTTCCAAAGCTGGCGTAGATGTCTTGATCTGGATAAGATAATTTTTTGCTACGCTCGTTTCAGATTGCCACGGCGTAAGCAATAAAAGCTGTAATTGCTGAGATGGTATTGAATAAGAACAGCTGGTTAGTTTTTTAGGATCTTTTTCATGTTCCAAATCTGAAAACCAAGCTTTTAACCCTGCCTCAAAACCGTCTAATTCGGGTAAATATTGATTCAGTAAATCACTGGCTTTTTGAGTTTTCCAAACAATTTTACCGTGAACATCTAGCGCAAGAATGGCTGTTTCCGTTGCATCAATCACCTGTTTTTGTTGTTGCAATAGTTGGGCATGTGCCAAATGTGTTTTTACTCTTGCTAATACTTCTTCAATATTCAAAGGTTTGGTCACATAGTCTACTCCACCGACCTGAAAACCACGCACAATATGTTCTGTTTCCGACAAACCTGTCATAAAAATGACGGGAATAAACTGCGTAATTGGGCTCGCTTTAAGCTGTATACAACTTTCAAAACCATCCATATGTGGCATATTCCCATCAAGCAAAATCATATCTGGTAAGCATCGGTGTGCAATTTCAATTGCACTCAATCCATCGGTTGTGACAAGCACGCGATAACCTGCCTGATCCAGACTTTCATGTAGCAAGCCCAGATTTTCCGGCACATCATCCACAATCAGAATAACAGCCTGCTCGTTTGGCGAAGCTTGCTGAAAAGAAACATGTTGCGTACTCATTGCTTATCCTGAATTAATCGTTGCGCGTGTTTTAAATCAAACTTTTGGATAGCCTGTTCAAGCTGTTCCCATAACTCGTTATGCTCTGGAAAATTTTGACGGCATTGCGTTAAAGTCTGTTGAATTCCACGGATATAACCTTGTCCAATTAAATCATTTAATTGCTGCAAGCTTTGCGGTAAATCGAGCAGATCATTATTTTCGGGTTGTTGGATTAGTGTATGAACATTGGTTTGCTCTTGTTTATATATCTTTAGATCCAGTGTTTGAACTTCATTATTTTCAATGGATGTCTCTGATTTGGAATCAATCCATATCAGACCTAATTTGTCCCCAATTTTACTCAGCAACAAATTAAGATCGATTGGTTTTAGCATAAAGTCTTCACTTAAGATGGCATCTTGTGGATTGACTTCGCGCTCGCCCGCATTGGCGGAAATAATTAAAATCGGCACATTAGTAATATTATTCTGACGCAATAATCGCGCAGTTTCCCAACCGCCCATCAAAGGCATATTTAAATCCATCAAAATCAGGTTAGGCCGAAAAATAGGTACACGTCTTAAACAGTCAATGCCCGACTCGGCTTCTTCAATAATAAATCCTAAAGGTTTTAGAAAATTAGCGACTAAACCTCGGTCCACCGCTTCATTATCAACAACCAAAATTCGTTTTCGCTCGCCTTGATAGCCCATAATTTGATTGGAGTAAACATTAGAAATTGGATGAACCACTTCTTTTGAAGGTAAGTAAAACTTAATCTTAAACTGTGAACCCTGATTGAGTTGACTAGTCACAGATAGCTGGCCACCGAGTAAATCGACTAATAATTTTACAATTGGTAGTCCGAGTCCTGTTCCGGTAAATCCGCCTTGAACCACATTACTGCCCCGTTCAAACGGGTTAAAGATTCGCTCTAAATCGGCCTCGGCAATACCACAGCCCGTATCTCTAATTTCAAAATAAGCCGTCTGAAAACGGTACTCGACTTTTAAAGTAATTGTGCCGCTCGTCGTAAACTTTAAAGCATTACCCAGTAAATTGATGAGTACTTGCTCTAAGCGTTTTTTATCAGTACGGACATAGTGCGGTAGGTTTTCTCCAATTTCATAAATAAACTGTAAATTCTTCTGTTCAAACTGAGGCTGAAACATTTGAATAATCTGTTCTATGAAATTTGGGAAATGCACATCCACTACATTTAAAGAAATCTTGCCTGTTTCAATTCGTGCTAAATCTAGTAGACCGTCAATCAGTGAAGTTAAATGCTGTCCACTACGGCTAATCACACCGAGCGCCATTTTGCCTTGTTCTGAAAGCTGCTCTTGTTTTTGAAGCAATTGGCTATAGCCCAAAATACTATTTAGAGGGGTTCGTAGTTCATGGCTAATGCCAATGACATAACGACTTTTTGCATCATTTGCCCGTTCTGCTGAAATTCTGGCATCTTGCAGGTCTTTTGAAGTGACTTCATGAGCCGCAATTTCATCAATCAATAATGCCGTTTGTTGGTGTGTTTCAATTTCAGCATTACGACGACTTTCATCGTTTAAAACGAGCCACCATGCTGCAACGCTCATCAATAAAAATAAAATGGTGTAAATTTTGACAAACAGCGTAAATAGCTGAGGAACGGCTGCCGCATTCACTGTTTCTAAATAGGTTTTTTCTTGGATATAAACCAGACTTAAACTCACTGCCAAAACAATCGACAGCCCTAAAGTCAGCAATAAATACAAACTGACCCTGCTATTTAAACGGCTGGCCCAACGTTCTGGTAAATAGTGCCAGATGGCTTTTTTAAGTTGTACCGACCAACGTGCATCGGGCTTACATAAATCGTGACAGCGTGCTTCGAGTGAACAGCAAAGGGAGCAAATCGTACCGCTATAGGCTGGGCAGCCCGCCATATCAGCGAGTTCATAGTCCCGTTCACACACCACACAATTTGCCACTGAAGTCGCGTCAATTTTTTCAGGTTGGCGTGCAATGTAATATTTGCCTTTGGTTAAGTAAGCAATAACAGGCACACATAACACCGCACTTCCTAGAGCAATAAAACTCGCCAATCCTTTTGCCATGAGTCCGAAAAAGCCCAAATAACTCAGCATCGATAACACTGAGGCAATCAGTAATGCGCCCACACCTACGGGGTTAATGTCATATAAATAAGCACGTCGAAATTCAATTCCTTTCGGGCTTAAACCTAAAGGCTTACAGATAATTAAATCGGCAACAACGGCACCAATCCATGCCAAAGCGATATTGCTATATAGCCCCAAAATGCGTTCAACCGCATGGCTAATCCCCATTTCCATCAAAACAATGGCAATAAAAATATTAAAAAGTAGCCAAACAATTCGCCCCGGATGGCTATGCGTCAGACGGGCAAAAAAGTTGGACCATGCCAATGAGCCAGCGTAGGCGTTGGTCATATTAATTTTAATTTGTGCCAAGCAAACCAGTGCTAGAGTCAATATTAACGCTAGCTGAGGATTTGGAATAAACTGTTGATAGGCGACCCAATACAAATATGTCGGATTGTCTAGTTCAGAGACAGGAATAAACAGCTGAAAAGCCAATACCATCAGCAGCATGCCCATCAAAACTTTTAGAAAACCAAAAATAATCCAAGATGGACCACCTAAGAAAACAGCAAAACGCCATGCAGTTCTATTCTTTTCTTGTTGGGGTAAAAAACGTAAATAGTCGGCTTGCTCCCCAATTTGGATCACAAATGAAAAAATAAGAGTGCACGCCGCACCAAAGTAATACAGATTAAAATCGGTCGAGTTTGAAACCGCACCAACAAAATGCAGACTACTACTTAAAATTTGTGGCTGTTTCCAAAGTACAAAAAACCACGGCAATAATAGTAATAAGAGCCAGATTGGCTGCGTGATTGCCTGAACTTTGTTAATAAAACCAATGCCTTTGACCACTAAAGGCAAAATCACTAATGCCGAAATTAAGTAACCAACAACTTGTGGAATGCCTAAAGCTAGCTCAAGTGCCATTGCCATAATGGCAGCTTCAAACGCAAGTAAAATAAAGGTAAAGCTGGCATAAATTAGAGATGTAATGGTCGAGCCAATGTAGCCAAAACCTGCACCACGAGTAAGCAAATCGACGTCTACATTATATTTTGCGGCGTAATAACTAATCGGCCAACTGGTTAAAAATATGATGGTACATACGACAATTGCTGCCCATACTGCATTGCTAAAGCCATACTGCCAAAGCATGGTCGCCCCAATGGCTTCCATCGCCAGAAAACTAACGGTCGAAATTGCGGTATTGGTCACGGTCCAAGGTGACCATTTTCTTACTGAGGTAGGTGCATAGCGGAGCGCATAATCTTCGATACTTTCATCTGCCACCCAAATATTATATTCACGGCGTGTTTTGATCACACGTTGTGGCGCTTGTTGGGGGCGTGAAGAATCTGGCATAACACTCATGTTTTGGATGGGGCTATATTAAACCCAGCAATCCTTATGCCAAAAGTCATTTATCATGGCGATTTTCTCAAATACGCGCATATACGCAAAATAACGTATTTTCAATTTTTCCCAAAAATCACACACTCAAAACCATCAAAAAACAATGATCAATATTTGTGTTGATTGACCGAAAATGATTGGGAGATTGATGTTATGAGTGTATCTGAACATCCAAATCTGGACACTGTGCAAGGTACAGATTCACAAAAAGCAGTGAATGAAACCTTAGAAGATTATACTTTACGTTATGCTCCACACAGCTTTCGGCGCTGGAGTCCCAAAGTTGTCGCTATTACTGCACTTGGTGGTATTGCCTATCTTGCTGACTTTTCTATTGGCGCCAGTATTGGTATGTCTTACGGAACAACCAATGCTGTTTTCTCCATTTTATTTGCAGCGATTATTATCTTCTTAACCGGTATTCCTTTAGCCTACTACGCAGCGCGCTATAATATCGACCTTGACTTGATTACCCGCGGTGCAGGTTTTGGTTATATCGGCTCAGTTCTTACTAGTATCATTTTCGCCAGTTTCACCTTTATTTTCTTTGCCCTTGAAGGTTCAATCATGGCGCAAGGGTTATTGCTCGGTTTAGGCATTCCGCTTTGGGCAGGTTACCTCATCTCAACCGTTATGGTAATACCACTCGTCATTTACGGCATGAAAGCTTTAAGTAAATTACAAGTTTGGACTACTCCACTTTGGCTCATTCTGATGATTGGTCCTGTGGCCTACCTGATTTATCAAGAACCAACCTTAGTTAGCCAATTTGCAACTTTCACAGGTAACGAAGGTTTTGCAACTGTAGACATGGCCGCAATCATGTTAGGTGCTGGTATTTGTTTATCTTTGATTATGCAAATTGGTGAGCAAATTGATTACTTGCGCTTTATGCCTGCAAAAACAAAAGAAAATAGCAAAGCATGGTGGGCTGCGGTTATTTCAGCGGGTCCGGGTTGGGTGATTTTAGGCGCAATCAAACAAATTATCGGGGCATTTTTAGGGTTCTATTTACTGACTAAAATACCGGGTGTAAACAGCACTGAACCTGTTCAACAGTTTAACGCAGCATTTCATGACATGCTTCCGGGCTGGGCGGCTTTAACACTTGCAGTGATTTTGGTGGTCATTTCTCAAATTAAAATTAATGTGACCAATGCTTACTCTGGTTCCCTTGCATGGACAAGTGCCTACACTCGTATTAGCAAACATTATCCGGGCCGTATTGTCTTTGTGATGGTGAACTTGGCAATTGCACTTGCTTTGATGGAAGGCAACATGTTTGCGGTACTGGGTAAAATCTTAGGGTTCTATTCAAACTTCGCGATCGCGTGGGTTGTGGTTGTTGCAACAGACATTTCAATCAATAAATATGTTTTAAAACTTTCACCGAAAGAACCGGAATATCGCCGTGACATGCTATACAACGTAAACCCTGTCGGTATGGTGGCATTCCTTGTATCAGCAGGCGTATCGATTGCCGCATTCTTCGGCTTACTTGGTAGTTTCTTGGCGCCGTACTCACCACTTATCGCGCTTATACTTGCCTTTGTATTAACACCAATTATGGGCTTATTAACCAAAGGAAAATACTACATCAAGTCACACGATGACGGTATTAAAGAGCCACGTTACGATGCTGAAGGTACACCTGTTGCCACCGTCTACCACTGCCGCGTATGTGAAGAAGGTTACGAGCGCCCCGATATTATGTTCTCTCACAAACATAACGGCACTATCTGCTCTTTATGTAAAACACTAGATGTCTAAACGCATACAAATAAAAAAGAAGCTATCAAGCTTCTTTTTTTTCATCTGCTTATTCTTAGCCAATCGGGAATAATCGTTCAGGCACTACATCTTTCATGACAATGGTTGAGATGAGTCGTTGCACACTTGGAATAGCAGATAACTTTTCATCATACAACCGTTGAAAAGCTGGCAAATCTTTAGCGACCACATGTAGCAAATAGTCAGGCTCACCAAATAAGCGCTGCGCCTGAATAATTTGCGGGATGTCTATCACGGCATTTTCAAACTTCTCGACTGCCTGTTTATCACCTTCTTTAAGCGTAATAAAAACAATCGCTGAAAATTCAAATCCCACTAAGTTTGGGTCGAGTTCTGCCCGATAACCTTTAATGGCTCCCGACTCTTCTAAAGCTTTCACTCGCCTGTGACAAGGTGAAATGCTCAAACCGACTTTTTCTGCCAATTCAGTAATAGATAATCGGCCATTTAATTGCAATTCAGCAAGAATCTTTTTATCTGTGCGATCCATTTAGAAAAATTTACCCCAAATAAGTGTGATATGAGCAAACATTTAAAAGCACATTCTAAATACATGAGCATATTATTTTCAACAAGCTCGCATAAATAGGGATTTTTTCTAAACCACGAGCGAAACCTTTGGAAAATAGTTTGCCGAGATAAGCTTATGGCTTTTAACATTTTTATTGCATTTTGGAGTGTCTCCATTCTTTTTATTATTACACCAGGGGCAGACTGGGCCTATGCCATTTCGGCAGGAATTAAGGGCAAAGTCGTCGTACCGGCTGTTGCAGGTATGCTATTTGGGCACTTTATTACGATTTTATTGGTAGCGGCTGGTGTGGGTCTGCTTGTAGCAAATAATCCAACTGCACTCATGATCCTAACCATTGCAGGTTCTGCTTATTTATTATGGATGGGAATAAACTTATTACTTACCCCTCCTACTCCGAACGAGTCTGGTTCTGAAAAAGCTCAGTCATGGTTGAGCTGGGCAACCAAAGGTGTATATGTAAGTGGGTTAAACCCAAAAGTTTTTTTACTCTTTTTAGCCCTGCTTCCTCAATTTATTGACACTACTGCTTCATGGTCAGTGACGACACAAATTCTTGCCTTTGGTGTTGTTCACATGATTAGCTGCGCGATTATTTATTTAATGGTGGGTT
Source organism: Acinetobacter sp. WC-141 (assembly GCF_000313935.1). Classification (GTDB taxonomy): domain Bacteria; phylum Pseudomonadota; class Gammaproteobacteria; order Pseudomonadales; family Moraxellaceae; genus Acinetobacter. The sequence goes on from NZ_AMSS01000027.1 coordinate 112,284, forward strand.
ATGGTTCAGAAGCTATTTTAAAAACCAGACCACAAGCAGCACAGTTAGTTGGCCGTTTTTCAGGTGGTTTAATGGTTGTCATCGCTACATGTTTATTGATTGGGCAAATTTAAAAGTTACTCAGCCAAAAGTTACTGGCCGCCAGTTATGGTCAGTAACTTGATTAATAAATACGAAAAAATTTATCTCATCCGTTTCAGGTTATAAGTTACGACTCCCCAAATAACCAGTTCTTGACCGTCTTCAATGTAAATATTTTGATAATCAGGATTTTCTGCCTTTAGCCAAACTTTAGGCGGCTGAAATTGGGTATCAATCATTAAGCGCTTAACAGTGAAATCATTATCGATAAGTGCGATTACAATATCTCCCGATTTAGCGGGAATACTACGGTCCACAATAAGGGGATCATTAATATCAATTCCAGCATCTAGCATGGATAAAGAATTGGCTTTAACAATGAAAGTAGCATTTTCATTTCTAATTAAATATTCATTTAAATCGAGCGCTTGTTCAATATCATCCTGCGCTGGCGAAGGAAAACCAGCAGCAACACGTTCAGTTGCCAAAGGAATATGGTAAATTTTATCGTTATTCGGATGGACCTGTTGAACATTAAGTTTTGAGTTGAAATCGGTCAAGTTATTGGTTTTGACATTATTTAGTAACCAATTTTTGATAAAGTTAACTTGAGACTCGGGAACACGAATCACTTTTGTGGGTTCATTGAACTGTGCTTTACGTCCGGCATTTTCTCGTACACCGCCATGCTCGAACTCTTTTTTCTTTGGCATATTGCCTCCCTTTTCACTGTTCAAATCCTACCCAGACAATGTAACTTGAAAAAGTTACATTTTCAAGTTGACGAAATATTTTTTTTGCATAACAATAAATCCCATGATCAGATTTTAATCCATTTTGCTTTTAACAGGGATGTTTAAACTAAAATGGTAATTTGAAGAAATCAGAACCTGATTAGAAATAATCTTTATGACTGACGGTTTTTTGATTTTTATCAAATGAGATTCTGAACACTTAACATTCTGGTTAAATTCAGTTTTTTGGTATGGAGACATGCGAAATGAAAAATCAACGTGATGCGGTTTTAGGCTATGCAAATGAGCAACATGCCTACTATATTCGCCTGATTGAAAATGATGCGGTTTTGGGTGAAAGCTACGGATTATTCTGTGAAAATCCAGAGAGTGAAGCAGCAGAAAGTATTATGACGACGTTATTCTTAAAAAAATCTTTTTGGTTAAACGGTTCTGAGTACATTGATATTGTAAAAGGGCTACAACTGCTCCCACAGTGAATTAAATAAATGAAAAAACAAAGGAGGCAAAAGCCTCCTTCGTTTTTAAAACAGTATGCTTAAGACGTAAAACGTCCAGAGGCATCACGTTTTTGATTGCGAGAGTTTTGTCCACGACCATCATAATCGTCATCATCACGGCTACGACCTCGGCCACGGCCACCTGAACGGCTACCGCGATCGTCATCATCGTCGTCATCACGGCTGCGACCTCGGCCTCGACCACCTGAGCGGCTACCGAGATCATCATCATCGTCGTCATCACGGCTACGACCTCGGCCTCGACCACCTGAACGGCTACCGCGATCGTCATCATCGTCGTCATCACGGCTGCGACCTCGGCCTCGACCACCTGAGCGGCTACCGCGATCGTCATCTTCATCGTCATCACGGCTGCGGCCACGGCCTCGTCCGCTAGAGCGACTACCGCGATCGTCATCATCATCGTCATCACGGCTACGACCGCGACCTCGGCCGCCTGAACGGCTACCACGATCGTCATCATCGTCGTCATCACGGCTGCGACCTCGGCCTCGTCCGCTAGAGCGGCTACCACGATCGTCATCATCGTCGTCATCACGGCTACGACCTCGGCCTCGACCACCTGAGCGGCTACCGCGATCATCATCGTCATCGTCGTCATCACGGCTGC
>NZ_AMSS01000028.1 GCF_000313935.1 Acinetobacter sp. WC-141
ATTCCAATTTGAAAGAGTTTGCATTGAAATGCTAAGTTGTCTGGCTGTTTCCGAGACATTGCCTTGATTGGCTTCAATTAATTTGATGGCTTCAGCTTTAAATTCTGTGGTGTAAGTCTTGTGTTTCTTGCTCATGGTAAACTCCTGATGAGTGTGTTTAGTTTACCAAGTTAAAACCTCCTGTTTTTTCAGCACACATCAATCCAAAGCTAATTAATTTTCCCTCATAGTCATCATCACCTTCGGGAAATTGCATTCCTTCTATTCGAGGTTCATGCAAGTATCCTCCCAACTCTACTGTACTGATATTTAGTTCACCATCAGTGTCCACATAATCAAAGCTAGAAATTTCAGGATAGACGCCATCATGTTGAGAAATAAGTTCAACATATTCTGGTGGAAATGTAACTTCTAAGGTAGCTGCAAAATTTTCAATAATTTCTTTATTAATTGCGCCATTTGGATATTGATCCCCAATATCTTGTAGCATTTGATGGTACTCCAGTATTTAAAAAATTTGCCTAATATTCTTAAGTGTCATAAATCACACAGTACTTTATTTGTACTTTAGAGCACTCTTTTGTAAGTAATTTTCCCAATTCTTCATTAAGCGATTAATATTTTCTGCATAAGAATACAATGATGGATTATATCCATCTGTAGGAGGCATATATTTAATAAAATTATCCATTTCGGCTGGACAATCAAAATCTGTATAAATACTTTCTACTTCATCTAAAGGATCTTCAAAACTTTCTCGATTAAGCCAGAGCCAGCTAAGAATTACATATAACCATTTTTGACTAATGGTTTCATATTCATCTTCTTTAAAATTTGGACATAATTCATAAATAAAAGAACTGATGTCATTTGACTCAGTGGGTATAAGGAATGACAACTCAAGTTCAGCGTTAGTATAGTTTTCCGTTAATAAACTATTTTCTGCTTTTTTTATTGGTATTTCTGAAGTAAGAAGATTATTTTCATAGCCCCATTTGATATCACACCATGAAAGGTTCACCTTTTCATTAATAAAATCAGCAGGTATTGGATACAAATTCATGTCATTGTGCCTCTAGCTTACTAAAAAGCCTGTAATTCAAATAGGTGCAAAATCTTCACAAGTAATAGTTATTGATTATCAAGCGTATATTTAAAAATATTATAAAAATTTCAAATTAAGTCTTTTAGCTTCAGCTTGATCACCATGTCAAAGACACCATACAATAATAAAAATAAAATCTAAAGCAATCCAAAAATAAAGAAATTTTTAGCAATAATAAAAAATGGAGATTTGGTTCTAAGAACTGATGGCTCAATCATAATTTTCACTGCGGTATATCCAATCTATACATAGCCACTTCTATGTTAAATTAACTACTATATTCTTTAAAAAATTCAATTCATATAAATCCCCTAATTAGTATTTCCATTTTGTTTTTTAAATATTTTTAATGCCTCATGTCTGGTTTTTTGTGTATATTTTTTTGGCATGCCTGCTATTTCTTTAAGCATTAAGATTATTTCATCAGAAATATACTCGGATTTTTTACTCAATAGGTTTAGAGCTAATATTGTCCAATATTCAGAAGTACTATCAGTTAGAGCAAAAATAAGTATTTCTCTAATTTGTTCAAGAGAATAGACTTCAGCAATATTTTCGAGTTCTTTATTTTCAAGTATTAATAAGCCTTCCCTCACATCTTGCATTAAAATCCCCTCATTATTTGTTTAGTTTTAATAATCTACAGTTATAACTTTAAATTAATCTCTAACCTTTAGTTCGTAAGATTTAGAATTAAGCATTGTCAAATATTACCCAAAAAACCTCTCTACCACCACATCCCTTTCATCCAAACGATTTGAACTTAAAATCTGGAACATCAAACCATCAATTAAGTTTAAAACCATATTGGCATCAGGTTTGAGCGGGCGATTTTCTAAACTAAAAACCAGATCAAAAAGTTCTCGAAGCAGCCATTTTCTATATTCAATTACCATACGGTAGGCCCCCGAATACATCTGTTTAATTTCAAAAATGGCCTTAAGTAATAGATGGTACAGACTATTAAAATTGACGTGTAAAACAATAATTTCTTTAATTTTATCTATTGGGTTTCGGTAACGGCTTGAGTAGATAATTGCCAGCACTTCTTCTTTCAGGCGGCTTTTTTGAAAAGATATACACCTTTCAATAAGCCGCTCTTTTGAGTGAAAGTAGTTATAAAAAGTGCCCTTAGGGATTTTGGATTCTTTGGCAATTAAGTCCACACCCGTATTGTGAAATCCATGAATATTAAACAGCTCTATTGCGGTGTGAATAACCTGTAATTTTTTGGAAGAGGTTTCTAAAGTTGGCATAATTTTTCCGTTATAAAATAAATTTTTGTTGTATATAAATGAGATACTTTTCTGGGAGAAAAAAGGCACAGCAAAGTCGTAAAGACTGTGCATGGCACATCTCAAGTTTTATTGTTGATTAAGTTTTAGTCGTGACGATTTAAAGCCTGAAAACCTTACGGCGATCGAGCTGCTTTAAAGAGATTTAAGTGGTGTCTATATAGATTTTGACAGTGACTGCCAATAATTTATGAATGTGCATCGCCAACTCCTTCTATTGGGAGTTCTGCCGAAACATTATAAATTATGGTGGCAGAACGGAAGCAGGTTGACGGACTGGGTAAGACTTCCAGCACACCCGAAGGTGTCCCACTCCCGTCCTACCGCTACGGGAGGGAACGGGTGTGCACATATAAGTATTCCTCAGAAGGAATAACTCTGATGTGGTCTTACAAACTCGGTCCGTCAAAACCGACTGGCAATGTAGGCCAGCCCGCAAATGGTAATCTGCAATATTTAAGGTGTCAATGTGATATTGGCTAGAAATTATTTAATTAATTATTATTTTTCATTTAATTACACAATTAAGAAAAACCTTAAATATTAACTTAATAAAACCCTCCTACTTTATAGGCATGTTAACTGTTAGGTTCAACTTGAGTCTTTTTACTACTTGAATAGATAAAATAAAGCGCAATTGCTAAACAGATGAGCGCGCCCAATCTATAAGTTGAAAAAGGCAGAATTTCATTGCCAAACCAACCAAAATTATCAATCAACATACTCATGAGAAGTTGCCCAAAAATCACCGCAACTGTTGCAACAGCCGCCCCGATTCTTTGCACAGCTAATACCATAATCACAATATAGGGAACACCACACATTGCACCCAGTAATTGCCATTTAGGCACATCTAATAGGGTTAACGTTTGCTTGGGTTCAAAATAAAAAATTAATAATGCAGTAATTAAAGCGCCTACCGAAAACGTTAAAAATGCACTACGGAATACGCCAACTTTACTGCCAAGCTGTCCATTAATTGCCGCTTGTACACTGAGTAAAGCACCGCCGATGACTGCCAATAAAATCATAAATATAGTCATATTTCCCCCTTATGCTTTTGCGACTAATGAAAGTGCGACCACAATAAAAACCAGCGCAAGTACACGTTTACGATCTACTTTTCGATGCGGGGTTCCGAGTAACCCATAATGATCAATAATCAGGCTCTTAAAAACTTGACCAGCCAAAATCCCAATCATGGTCATGGCAATACCAATAATCGGCGCTGTAATGGTGAGAATAATGACGTAGATCGGACCAATTACCCCTCCCAATAACTGCCATGAGGGAAGAGTAAAAAATGACGGACTATTGCGAGGACTAAAAAACAACATAAGTAGAAAGGTAAGTGCGGCCCCTACTCCAAAAATACTAAAAGTGGCCCACAATTCTCCAACTTGTGTACCTAATGGCCCTAAAAGACCAGCTTCTACGGATAGCCCCATCCCACCTAAAATGGTGAGGAATAGTAATAGGATTTGCATGAACATTGCCTCATGGTATTTAGGCAACGAATCATAGAGTAGCCAATTCAGCAGAAAAACAGCATAATCCATGAATCACTTTTGCAGAAATTGCACAGATGAATTTATCAAATTCGATTGATATACGTACCCTTCGCTTTTTTATCAGTGTATATAAGGCTCAAAACTTCTCTATTGTGGCGAGAAAAGAAGATGTTTCTGCATCGATGATTTCTCGGACCATTCAACAGTTAGAAGATGCGTTGGGGCAGCAACTTTTTTATCGAAATACACGAGCAATCACACCGACCGAATCAGGTAAATTGTTTTTTGAATATGCCAAAAGAATTACAGAGCAATTTGATGAAGCTCAAAAAGCATTGCAAGATAAAACGGTAGAGCCCTCTGGGCTGGTCAGAATTAACGCACCCGTATTTTTTGGCCAAAGGCATATTGCGCCGTGGTTAGCGGGTTTATCAGAACGTTATCCAAGACTTTTAATAGAACTGATTCAGACAGACGAATTTATAGACCCTCTTCGGGACAGTACTGATTTAATATTTCGCATTGGAACCCTCACAGATTCATCATTTCATGCGCGTATCTTTGGCACACAAAAATATCATTTGGCGGCTTCTCCGCAATATATTTCTAAACACGGCGCGCTTGATCATCCTAAAGCACTCAATGAGCATAAATGTTTAGTGTATAAAGGCTTTGAAGGACCTAACCGTTGGTTAATTAGAAAACCAAATGAGGAATGGGTACATTATCCCATCGTGCCCCTACTTGCTTCGAATAATGCCGAGAGCTTAATGACAGCTGCACTCAATGGGATGGGAATTGTTTTATTTCCTGACTGGCTCATTGGTGAGGCGTTAAAACAGGGTAAATTAATAAAACTTTTACCTCAATATGAAGCATCTATTAAGTCTCAACCCCAGCACATCGCAGCAATTTATCCGAATGTGCGTCATCCACCTTTAAATATTCGGGTAGTGATTGATTATTTTGCTGAGGTCTACGGTGAAACGCCTTATTGGCAGGATTAATTTTTATTTTATCCTCTCTCATAACTCAAATCTGCGCCTGTATTTTTAATAATCTGACCCATTAAAGCTTGTCTTTGTTTAGTCTTAATTGTTCTTAAATAACTAGCGCCATGAGGTAAAAAGCGGGCAACTGAAGTCATTACAAAATTCTTTGCAAAAGTACCACCTACTAAAATCGCGCCAGTAGCGGATGCCGATGGAAAAGCTAAAGCAGCCGCAATTTCCTTACCAAGCAATAAATTAGACAACGTAGCAATATACTCATGAGCCAATTTATATTGAATACGGCCAACTAATTTGTTTTGCTCAAAAGGCAGAATATCTGCCAAAGCTTGCCAGAGCGCCCCACCCAACATGGCAGAAGTTTCATCAGCAATAAATACTTGATCTAGCTCCATCCATGTCAATCGCCAAATATCCTGTTCATTTGTAGGAATAAGTGAAGGATGTACACCCACCACATGCGCAATTAATCGCCATAGATGAAAAATATCCTCACGCTCACTTTTAATAGAGATAAGACCGGAAAGATTGGCGCCTAAAGTTGCTAATAGTGCAAATGGTAAGATCGTGGCTGTATAAATAACTTGGTGAATAGGCTGGTCCCATTCATCAAAGCTCCAATCAGCTCTAGATTGCATCGCTTTTCGCATATGTGCATGAACCATACGAATACGTATACATGCTTTATAGCCTGATCCAAACCGATGACTCATCGCATTTGGAGCGGTCACTTCATTGAACCAATTTAAAGTTTCTACCGCACGCTTTCCTGCTTTTTTATATAGATCGCCCGATCTAAGTAAGACTTGGTTTGCAGTCGGGGCAATATAGCTCACCGCTAACCCAGGAATAAAAATAGAAAGTGCTTCGCGTCCAACTAACTCATAAGTCTGGGTCGCTCGTTCTAATCTTTTATGGTCAACCCAGTATGGGAAATTATCGGCTATTGCAAAAAAATCGATTAATTCTTGGGGAGGATTATCAACGGTTTCTATACCATTTTCCAAAGCCTGATTAAACATTTGTCTTGATGGCGCGCCTATGCGGTGCATACATTCAACTAATCGGTCAGCTACCGGATCACCAATATGTTTAAAACTTTTGAATGACTCAATCTGTGCTTGCGTAGCATTCAAAGTATCTTTACTAAAAAGTTTAGAAGCAATATTAAATGGAAATTGTTTCATCGCTTTTGGGTGCTCGACCAAAGCAGCAGAATATTTAGCTAACATTATCAGACTCAAATCATTACGAATGAGTCATCTATTATTTATAAATTACATTTACACAATAGGTGTAACCATGCCATATTAATGATCAATTTGGGCCAAGAGTAAAAATATGCAAGATCCATTTGGATTATTTAATAAAAGTATTTCTATCTCATATGCCCATCTATTATTAGAAATTACTCAAGAATATGGAATTAGCACAACACAGCTTCTAGAAAACACAGATTTATCTTTAACCGATTTTCAGCAACATGATGCACAAATTAATCCTCATCAATGGTCTAAACTGGTCGTTAATGCACTTAATCTTACGGGTAATCGTCGATTAGGAATTCAGTATGGATATCGGCTACGCCTAACAGCTCATGGGGCTCTAGGATTCGCCTTTTTAAGTAGTATGGATGTAGAAACGGCTCTTAATCTTTGTCAAAAATTCTTTTGTACCCGTATCCAAAGTTTTATGCCAACTTGGACTACGGATGAAAACTTTATCTATATTTATCTTGATGATGTGCATCCGGTAAAACTTGGCGATATTGAACAATCACAGCAATTAAGAACATTTTTAATTGAAAGTCTACTTTTTGGTGGAATTCATTTATTAGAAATTCTTATTCAAGAAAATTTAGAAACTTTTGAAATTTTTCTCGATTGGAATGAAAGTTCAGACTATCAATCAGTTAAAAATAACAATGTAAAACTTCACTTCAATAGTAAACGCAATGGTATTCGATTACCGATTAAATATTTGAAAAATCGCAATCCGCATGGCGATTTAATTGCTTACCAGCAAGCCCTACAATATTGTGAAAAGGATAAAGCAAGAATTGTAAAAGACGCTACTCATGATCTTCAAAAATCAATAAGGTCTGAACTTTTATATATTTAATGGTGCATATCCCTCGCTTACTCTCGTCGCTCAACGCTTAAACATGTCCGAAAGAACGATCAAACGCCATTTACAAGCACAAGGAACAAGTTTTCTTCAAATTTTAAATGAGGTTCGTTTTACTGAGGCAAAAAAACTATTATTACAAAAACAATATAAAATTCAAGAAGTAGCAAATTTAATTGGTTATGAGGAAGCAACTAACTTTGTGCGTGCTTTTAAAAAACAGTTTGGCTTAACACCAAATCAATTTAGACAGAATCAATAATCTAGTTTCACATCCTGAAAAATAGTTATTAATAAGCGCTGAATAGCTTATCAAACAAAATATATCTTGCTGTCTTACTATTATTATGTATGATTGAGTAATCACTCAATTAATGTGTTTAGATATGGCTCGTCCACGTAGTGAAGATAAGCGTAATGCAATTTTAAGTGCTGCTATTGAAACATTAGCAGAGCTTGGCGAACGTGCATCTACCTCAAAAATTGCCAAAATTGCTGGCGTAGCCGAAGGCACTTTATTTACCTATTTTAGTAATAAAGAAGAACTGCTCAATCAGTTATATCTTTCGCTAAAGGCTGAACTACGTCAGGTCATGATGCTTGGTTACCCGGCTGACTCCGACCTGCAAACACAAATGTCGCATATTTGGCAAAGCTATTTGGACTGGAGCCTAGAAGCTCCCCTCAAACGTAAAGTGATGGCGCAGCTTGCAACCTCAGAACAAATTACTGAGCAAAGCAAACAAATTGGTATGCAAACCTTTTGTGACCTGACCCAAAACATTCAAGAACGTATTAACGATGGCAAATTAAGAGATTATCCACCGTTATTTATTGCTTCAATTTTAGGTGCGCTTGCCGAAGTTACACTTAATTTTATTGCCCAAGACCCTTCTCAAACCGAGCGTTATCGTAAATCTGGTTTTGAAGCGTTTTGGCACGCAGTTTCAATTTAGATAAAAGTTAAGGATGCGCGGCGTCCTTATTTTTAAACAAATTAATGAGTGATTAAATACTCATTTAAATAAATATAAATAAGCACTTAGCCCAAGTTCTTATTTGCACATATAGGTTTGTTCCAATAAAGGAAAAACAAGATGACTATTTCAAACACAACAGACTTACCTTCTCCCTTAATGCCATCACAGCAACATAATGGCAAATTTAGAAATACACGCCAAAACCAACACAAGCCTTCATTTGGTAAAACGCTCCAGCTTATGTGGAAGTTTTTATTTAACAAACCGAAAGACACGGTTCCAAACAAAGAAATTCCTGTTTTAAGCTTGTCAAAAGAACAACTGTTAAGTGCGCCCGACCGCTCTCTATTTCGCCTTGGACACTCCACCATCTTGTTAAAACTACAAAATGAATTTTGGTTAACAGACCCAGTTTTTTCGGAGCGCGCCTCACCTTTTCAGTGGATTGGACCAAAACGTTTCCATCAACCGCCAATTAGCATTGCAGACTTACCGCCTATTAAAGGTGTGATTTTGTCGCATAACCACTACGACCATTTGGACTATCACGCGGTCATACAGCTTAACGATAAGGTTGAGCATTTCTTAACACCACTTGGTGTGGGCGACACACTCATTAAATGGGGAATTCCATCAGAAAAAGTTCAACAGCTCGACTGGTGGGACACAACATCTATCGATGGACTCGAACTGGTTGCCACCCCTGCCCATCATTTTTCAGGCCGAGGTATGGGCGACAACAATGCGACCCTTTGGGCGTCGTGGGTGATTATTGATAATGACTTACGTGTATTTTTTAGCGGTGACACGGGATATTTTGACGGGTTTAAAGAAATTGGACATCGTTACGGTCCGTTTGATTTGACCATGCTAGAAACTGGCGCTTATGACCCTGAATGGCCCGATGTTCACATGCAACCAGAGCAAACTTTACAAGCACATATCGATTTAAAAGGTCGTCATTTATTACCTGTGCACAACGGTACTTTTGACTTGGCACTTCATGCTTGGGATGACCCGTTTGAACGTATTGTCAGTTTGGCTAAACAAAATGACTTAGCGATTAGTACCCCTCAAATGGGTGAAGTTCTGGATCTAAACGAGCCAAATGTTGAAAATTATTGGTGGCGTTCGTAAGTTTTCTTGATAATTTTTAATTTATTTATTTCGGTCAATTTTACTTTAAAAGTTTTAAATTCAGTTATATACCCTTCTAAATTGCCATTCATGCCACTCTCAAATAAAACTAGGACTAACTTTGTCTTAGTTTTATTGTTGACTTAAAACACAGACTACATTAGTCTGTGTTTGTAGTTGATCAATTATGAAATTAAATGGCTTATATCACTAGTAGCGTCGAGTATGCGATTCACTGTCTTCTTTTTCTTGTGAACAATGAAGATAAACCTTTGAGTAGTAAGGATCTTGCCGAATTACAAGGAGTCTCTCCAAGTTTTATGGCTAAGATTTTTCCTAAACTTGAAAAGGCTGGTCTTGTAGTTGCACAAGAAGGTGTTCGAGGTGGTTATTTACTGGCTAAACCTGCTCATGAAATCAGTTTTCTAGATATCGTGAATGCAATCGAAGGTGAAAAACCGCTTTTTGAGTGCCAAGAAGTTCGCGGTAAATGCGCAGTCTTTAATCATGCTCCACCAGATTGGGCAACCAGTGGTGTGTGTGCAGTGCATGCAGTCATGCTACAGGCTGAAAAAGCCATGCGAGATGCATTAGGTGCTCATACACTTGGTGATATTGCAGATCGTTTTGGCCGCTACGCACCCGACGTATTTTTTAGTGATGTAAATGGCTGGATCAATGAACGCATCGAAGGAAGAACAGCAAAAATGCGTAAAAGTAAAATATCGCGGGATACGCCCGACTAATAAGCTGATAGGGCCTCACGCCCTAAAGTAAAACTCCCCTAATCGTTTTTAAACGCCTTCTCAGATTTTTCGGACAATCAGAGAAAGGATTCGCTCACCCAAAATTTTGTGTTGAGTTGGAATGTGTTGTCCGAAAAATCTATCAAAAGGATAATCAAATGAGTAAGCGTATTATTATTGCTGGTTCTGGCTTTGCTGGTTTATGGGCCGCACTTGCTGCACAAAGAGCAATTCACTTGGCTTCGCAAGAACAAAACATTGAAGTGGTGATGGTTTCCCCTAGCCCGAATGTTGATATTCGTCCTCGTCTTTATGAAGCTGTGCTTGAAAACATGAACCCTGATATTTCAAAGTTATTAAGTGTAGTTGATGTTAAATTTTTGGCAGGTTGGGTAGATAAAATTAATGCCGATCAACAAACAATTGAGGTTTCAACCACCGAGGGCAACAAGCAAACCTTAAGCTATGACCGTTTTATTCTGGCAACGGGAAGTACCACTTTTATGCCCCCGATACCGGGCCTTACAGAATATGGCTTTAGTGTAAGTACATTAGAAGATGCTGAAAAGCTAGATCAACATCTTAAAAATTTAGCCAACAAACCTGCAAATGCAGCGCGTAATACAGTGGTTGTTGCTGGTGGTGGGCTTACTGGTCTAGAAACTGTTACCGAAATGCCTGAACGTCTGCGTAGCATTTTAGGTGAAACTGATATTCGTGTGGTTTTAGTAGATTCCTCAACAGAAATTGGCGCAGCAATGGGTGACCAAGCTGCGACAGTTATTCGTGAAGCGCTTACTGAACTCAGCGTTGAGGGTAAAGCTGGACTACGCGTGACTGCACTTGATGCCTCTGGCGTAACACTTTCTAACGGCGAAAAAATTGAAGCAGAAACCGTAATCTGGACTGCGGGCATGCGAGCTAACTCACTCACTTCTCAAATTGCTGGTGAAAAAGATAATTTAGGCCGTTTGATTGGAGATGCTTATTTACATGCACCTGAAGCAAAAAATATTTTTGTGACGGGCGATACAGTAAAAGTTCCAACCGATGATTTAGGAAATTTTAATGTGATGTCATGTCAGCACGCTATGAGTCTAGGCCGTGTGGCGGGCTACAATGCTGCGGCAGAATTAGTTGATTTACCACTTCATCCATACAGCCAACCGAAGTATGTGACTTGTGTTGACTTGGGCCCTTGGGGTGCACTCTATAGCGAAGGATGGGATCGAAAAGTTCAATTTGTACGTGAGGAAGCGAAAAAAATTAAACAGGAAATTAATACGGTCTGGATTTATCCACCAGTTGCAGACCGTGAAGCAGTTTTTGCAATAGCAAATCCTGATTTTGTGATTGTTCCTTAATATTAGGTTTTCTAGAACAAACTACTTTATTTAAACACCCTAAAAGCAAAAGCCGTTATTGGTTTTGCTTTTAGGGCTTATTTTTTAGTCATTAAATTTTATGACTTTTCTAGCTCTTCTATTATTGCTAAAGCCGTCTTTTTAGCAGAAAACGGATTTTGTCCGGTAATTAAGTTACCGTCTTGAACTACATGTGGTGCAAAGGGAACAAAGGCTTTGTCATAATCAGCGCCATATTCTTTCGCTAACTCTTCGGCATTGTACGGCACCTTTTTTGCAACTCCTGCCAAAACCTCTTCACTCCATGCAAAGCCCGTTAACTTTTTGCCTTTTATAAGTCGTTCACCATTGGAAAGTCGCACATTGAGCAAGCCACAATAGCCATGACATACACTTGAAACAATACCGCCTTTTTCATAAATATTTTTGGTGATTTCTTGGAGTTCAGGGTTATCTAAAAAATCCCACATTACTCCATGACCGCCCGTGTAATAAATCGCATCATAATCTTGCCAATTAATATCTGACGGTTTATGGGTATTAGCCAGTAAAGTCATAAATGCCTGATCATCTTCTCTCGCTTTTACTGATTTATCGGCAACTAAGGCTCCCAGCGATTTGGGTTCAATCGGCGTTTTTCCGCCATTTGGGCTCACAATATCTTGAATATAGTCGTGTTTTTCGAACTCATCATAGGCATGGGTAAGCTCACCTAACCACAAACCTGTGGGTTCATCTACATCTTTATAGCGTGAAACATTGGTCACGACATGTAATATGCGTTTAGACATTTCATCACCTCATTTTTCATATTTATAATTCTATCTTTCATATATCAAAGCATAGAAAGCTGTTACTGAAAGTGTGTGCTTAGTAAAGTTATGAACCTTGCTTTTACAACACTATAAGTCTAAAGTTAACTTTAATGTCAAGAGAGTCTGTAGCTATGAATATTAGCGAGTTATCTAAACTAAGTGGTTTAACTACCCCTACAATTCGTTACTACGAACAAATCAAACTCTTGCCTAAAGCAAAAAGAAAATCGAACGGCTATCGTGAATATACCGATAACGATTTAAAGCAACTTTCTTTAATTCAGCAAGCCCAGCAGGTTGGGTTTTCTTTAGCTGAAATTAAAGGTTTTTTGCCTTCAAAAGTTGTTGCTTGGGACCATGATGCACTTATTCAAACGATTGAAACTAAAATTCAGGAAATAGAACTTTTAGAACAAAAGCTAAAAGTCAGTAAGCAAAACTTACGTACCATGATTAATGCGATCAATAACAAACCCGATGAAATTACGTGTGAGCAAAATGCAGAACGTCTGATGAATCTCTATTTTGACAAAGTAAATACACCGTAATATTTAACCTTAACTAAAGTTAACCGCTCTCGTTTTGAATATAAGATTCGTATTGGTATTAACCAAGCAACACAAGTATTTAAATAGCATTTCACAAATCTAAAAAAAACGAATTATGGACCAACGCTGTAATTCGTTTTTTTATATAAGTATTAGAGAAAAACTAGACAGTCTTTTGATAGTGAAGACCGATGGCTCCAGAAGCAAAAGTTTTATTTTCGATGAGTTTAAGATTGGTCTTTTCCTGAATACCTTGGAATAGTGGCAAGCCACTACCAATCAGCACAGGCGAAACCGTAATTTTATATTCATCAATTAAACCAAGTTGCATCAGGTAGTGCGCAAAGCGAGGACTCCCCAGAATAACCATATCCTTGCCCTGCTTTTGTTTGAGTCTATTAATTTCTTCTTCAATATCGTCTTTTACAAGTCTGGAATTATTCCACTCTACCGTGTCTAAGGTAGTAGAAAAAACCACTTTTTCTGTCTTTTCAATCCACTCTGCATGATTGCTTTCATGCTCCGAAGCTTCTGGATTTGAAAGCATTGATGGCCAGTAATCGTGCATCATCTGATAAGTCGCACGTCCCCAAATCACCGTGTCGGCAGTACTCAAAATTTCTTTTGCATGATTTGCCAAATCGGCATCGTAGGCAATCCAGCCAATATCCATTGCCCCATTTGGACCTTCGACAAAACTGTCTAGCGATGCATGTAGAAATAGTACGAGTTTTCTCATTATTTTCATTCCTTTGTTTATAAAAAATATGTACTACATTTCAGTATATTCAATTTGAATTATTTCTTATGGAGTGTTTTGTTTTCTGTTTTTCTTTCATCCATATAAAGCTGTATTTATTTGAAATATTTAGAAAACAATCCGAACAAGAATGACTCCTTATTCGGGATTACGCGATAAGCTTTATTTTTTAACAAAGTCTGTATTAAGTGATTATCAATGGACCAGAACCCGGCAGCTCAGTCACTAGCTTATAACCCATCAGTTTTGCTGGTGTATATGTACCGCCTTTAACGGTATTTTTGAGTAAATAATTCACTACAGTCAGTGAACCATTTACGGTAAGGTTATACGCGTTTTCCGTTTGGATGCGGGCCGTTTTTATTTCCCCACGCGCGTTTCTTGCTTCCCCCCAAACATAGGTAGGTACTTTCGCACGAAGCTCTTCATTTGGCCCCACAACCGTTTTTTCAATACGTGACTTAATAAACTTCTGCACAGCATTAATTTTTAATACTGGGCGTAAATAGTTCATCATTTTCGCACCAAAAATCATTTTGGGAAATGCGGGTACAAATACTTCAATGTTTGGAATACCTGTTGTATAGAACGCTGTAGATACATCTCCCCATGGAACACTCATAGCACTTTTTTTACCGTCACCAAAATCAATGGTCCGAACATAATGTGCTAATGGAACAGTGAGAATTTTTCCGTTTTTACGAATTTTTCCGCCTTCGGCCATACCTTCTGTACTTGTTTTAGCAGTACCCGGTGAAAATCCTGTTCTAGAGTCGAAACCAAGTGCTAAATGAGTTGCATCTGGTAAGGCTTCTTTGAGCGCAGCAGCAACACAGTCTGTTGGAATGACATCAAAGCCAACACCCGGACAAAGCACAATATCGGCTTTTTCTGCTTGGCTATTGAGTGATTGAGCCAACTCAAATACAGAGATTTCACCCGTAATATCGAGATAGTGAGCGCCTGCTTTAATGCACGCTTCCATCATAGGTTTTGATGTCGAGGAAAATGGCCCTGCACAGTGCATCACCAGTTTAAAGCCTCGGAGTTGCTCACTTATCGCATCTACGTTATCAAGCCCAAAAGCTTTATAGTCGAGCCCCAACTCTTGAGCTAATGTTTCAATCTTAGCTTTGTTACGACCAGCCAAAGTTGGTTTTAGCCCTTGGCGTACAGCTTCACGAGCGATTAACTCGCCCGTGTAGCCATTTGCTCCATAAATTATCCAGTTTGAATTATTCGGATTTGTCATAACACAACTCACTTATTAAGAAGCAAATGTATAGTCACGCATACCTTTTTTGTATTGGCGGGTACGGCATGACATCGCTGATTGTTGCAAAATTAAAGCCCAAGCTGGTGAAACATTTGGTTTTGTTTTTTTACCAGCGCTTAAATTACGTAACTGGAATTTGACCACAGCCATATTGGCAAGTGATGCGAATGTTTTATTTTCCCATGTAATTGGCTTGAGTTCAGGTGAAACATTTTTGCCTTGTTTCCAAGCATTTGGCAAATTAGGTTCAATCGCTAAAGCTGTGGCAATACCGACCATATCTACACCACTTTCAACTACTTTTTCTGCCACCTGTTTACGGCGTATGCCACCTGTGACCATAACAGGCATTTTGGCAACTTTACGAATTTCTTGTGCAAATTCTAAAAAGTAAGCTTCACGAGCAAGTGTTCGGCCATCGCGCGCTTGACCTTGCATTGCAGGCGCTTCATAGCTACCGCCTGAAAGTTCAACCAAATCAACTGCATGTTCATTTAGCATTTTAACCACTTGTTGAGCATCTTCAGCGCTAAACCCACCGCGCTGGAAATCGGCTGAATTTAGTTTCACTGCAACAGTAAACTGAGGCGAAACCACTTTACGAACTGCTTCTACAATCTCAATTAAAATGCGAGCACGATTTTCTAAAGAACCACCCCACTGATCTTGACGTTTATTGCTCAGTGGAGAAAGAAACTGGCTTAATAAATAACCATGCGCTGCATGAATTTCTACGCCGGTAAATCCTGCTTTTTCGCCTAAACGCGCCGTGTTTGCAAACCGCTGAATCACCTCTGCAATCATAGATTCAGTCATTTCGATTGGTGTGTTAAAGCGATTTGACATTTTGCCAAGATCAAGTGAAATAGCCGATGGCGCCCAAGTCTGCTGACCAAGGTTCGCTTGCATTTGGCGCCCGGGATGATTGATTTGAAGCCAAACCTGTGCGCCTTTTGAACGACCAATTTGAGCCCATTTTTTAAAAGTATCCAGATGCTTTTCATCTTCAAGCACTACACCGCCCGGTCCAGTCATTGCTCGGCGGTCTACCATCACATTTCCAGTAATGATTAAACCTACACCACCATTTGCCCAAGCCTGATATAAACGCATTAATTCTTCTGATGGTGCGTGGTTTAAATCAGCCATGTTTTCTTCCATTGCCGCTTTAGCAATACGGTTTGGAACATATGAGCCATTTGGGAATACTAGTTTTTCGAACACTTTCATTGGAATGACCTCATTCAGTATGGCTTTACTTTAAGATTAAAGCTAACTTTAATGTCAATACCTTTTCGTATTTCTACATTCAGTCATTTGAATTCATTAGTTTTTATATAAAAAAAGAGGCATTAGTATGCCTCTTTCTTAAAGTTTAATGCTTTTATTATTCACGGATAAAAGCCAATAAGTCAGCATTAATCACTTCATGATTCACAGTTAACATGCCATGAGAATAACCTGGGTAGATTTTGAGTTGGCTATTTTGAAGCAACTCAGCCGATTTCACACCAGAGGTTTTATAAGGCACGATCTGGTCGTCATCACCATGCAACACTAAAACAGGAACGGTGATTTTCTTTAAATCTTCAGTAAAATCGGTTTGTGAGAATGCCACAATGCCATCGTAATGTGCTTTTGCGCTGCCCGTCATTCCCTGACGCCACCAGTTAGAAATGATACCTTCAGATGGTTTCGCATCTGGTCGGTTAAAACCATAGAATGGGCCAGATGGTAGGTCTCGGAAAAATTGCGCACGATTTGTGAGAACTTGATTTTGCAAGTTATCAAAAACTTCTTTTGGTAACCCTTCAGGATTATTTTCAGTTTGAACCATGAGTGGCGGTACTGCACTGACAAGCACAGCTTTTGCAACGTTTTCTTCACCATGCCGTGCGATATAACGAACCACCTCACCACCACCGGTTGAATGACCAATATGAATAGCATTTTTAATATTGAGATGTTTAACCACTTCTGCAACGTCATCTGCATAATGGTCCATATCATGGCCATCCCAAACCTGACTCGAACGCCCATGTCCGCGTCTGTCATAAGCCACAACACGGTAGCCCTGTCCTAAAAAGAAAAGAAGTTGTGTGTCCCAATCATCTGAACTTAAAGGCCAACCGTGATGAAAAAATAAAACTTGGGCATCGCGTGGTCCCCAGTCTTTATAAAAAATGTCTACGCCATCTTTTGTGGTTACATATCCCATCTTTGTACTCCTGCTGAAATTCTGCTTCTAGAATCGTTATAAAGGTCTGAATGTTTAACGTAAGATTAAAGTTAGCTTTAAGGTCAACCGTCTCAATCTTATTTTTAAAATAAAATTTATATGAAGACTCTACTGTACTCTGTATCTTTTTAATCTTTAATTGTTTTTTATTTTATTTCTTTTAAATGTCAAAGACTTTACAGCTAGAAATTAAAGTCTTGACTTTAAAGTTAACTTTAACCTTATAGTGCCGACATTGGCTATAAATTAACACGTCTTTATAAAGGCAACCGTAGCTACTTGGTCAGTTAATGTTAAAGGTAAACGCTCATGAATATAAAACAACAATTTACTGAAGTTGAGTTTGGGCAACAAAAAGTCAAAGTACCTAAAGGTGGCTACTATGACCGTTTTAGAATGCATCCAGATCTAGATGAAATTGCCCAAGATCCAGCTGCTGGCAACATCGATTTTTTCCGTCATATTCCTAAAAAAATTGTGGAGTCACGTGTTGGTCCTGTTTGGGCGCCGAACTTTTATTATCGTAGTGCAAATGTTCAGCTGTTAATGCTTGCTCCCATTAAACATATTAAGACAAAACTTCCGGATGCTTTAACGCCGTTACAACCATTTCCGGGTTATGGGTTGGTCGCCGTCACATTTTTTACCTATTCGGTTTGTGACAATGATCCCTATAACGAAGTGTCGATTGCGATTATTGTACGTAAACCTCATGCTCGTGGGCCTCACATCGCAGAGTTAATGAAATCGATGCGTCAACGTCATTTTCATGCACATGTTTTAGCTTTACCTGTAGATACAGAAATTGCTAGAGTCCGTGGTGTATATGGTTACCAGTTACCAAAATGGCTAACTGAAATTGATATCGATATTAGTTCAAAAGAGGTTCAAGCCAAAATTTTCGATGTTAATGGAAAATTAGATTTAAGCTTAAAAACCCTTGTACCGACTTTAAAACATGTCGATTCTGAAACGCATATTAATAAAGTCACCATGCTACATATAGTCGATGGAAAATGGCACCAAACAGAAGTTCAATCAAACGTTCTTTCTTTTGCGCAAAAGCTTTTTCCAAAGAAAGTACGACTTGTGAAAAATGAAGGCCCTTTAACAAAGTTGCTAAATGAACTTGGCGCTTCAAAAATTCTCCGCTTAGATGTTATTCAAGATGCGCAAGTCGTGCTTAATTTGCCTACTCCGCTATAAATTTCTTCTTCAGAATATGAAAAAGAGACCAACTAGTGGTCTCTTTTTATTTTTAGATCGCTGCTTTGGTCATCTCACCATTGACCAGTCTTAAAATCTGCAACGGGTTGCTGTCTTTTAAAGCCTCTGGCAATAAACTTTGCGGATAGTTTTGGTAACACACTGGGCGCAAATAACGGTCAATGGCTAAGGTGCCAACAGAAGTGCCTCGTGCATCTGAAGTGGCTGGGTATGGCCCGCCGTGTACCATTGCATCACACACTTCCACACCCGTTGGGTAGCCATTTATGAGTAAACGGCCAGCTTTTTCTTCTAGTACAGGGACTACATCTGCAAACTCGGTTAAATCTGCTTCATCGGCAATTAAAGTTGCAGTCAGTTGACCATTCATGCGTTGTAGGGCCTGAATGAGTTGGGCTTTATCTTCAACCTCAATGATGACAGTCGCTGGCCCAAAAATTTCTTCTTGCAGAAGCTGGTCACCCGCCAGTAAAAGCTCAACATCGGCTTTAAACAGTTGTGGCTGTGCCTGATTGCCTTGCTGGGCTTGACCTGCCAAGTGTTCAATCCCTTGATGTGCAGTTAAGTGCTCAAGACCTGCCGTATAACTTTTTAAGGTGCCAGCATTCAGCATGGTTTGTGCAGGCTTAGCCCCCATAATTTCAGTCAGGTTGCTAATGAGCTGGCTAAATTCAGCTGATTTTATTCCCAAGATCAAACCCGGATTGGTACAGAACTGACCACAGCCTAAAACAACCGAATCTGCCAAGTCCTGTGCAATTTTTTCACCACGTTTTTTTAACGCTTCTGGCAATAATAACATTGGGTTAATGCTGCTCATTTCCGCAAACACCGGAATCGGTTGTGGACGGGCTGCCGCCATGTCACATAAAGCTCGTCCACCGCGAAGTGAACCAGTAAATCCAACCGCTTGTATTAAAGGATGTTTCACCAGTGGCTCACCCACGCCATTACCATAAATCATGTTAAATACACCTTTAGGCATATTTGATTTTTCTACGGCACGTTCGATTACCTGAGCCACAAAATCTGCTGTGGCCATATGTCCACTATGCGCTTTCACCACTACAGAGCAACCCGCTGCCAGTGCCGAAGCGGTGTCACCACCTGCAGTTGAAAAGGCGAGTGGAAAGTTACTTGCACCAAAGACTGCAACGGGACCAACACCAATTTTAATCTGGCGCAGGTCTGGGCGAGGTAAAGGCTGACGCTCAGGCAAAGCGGTATCAATCCGCGCCCCTAAAAAATCACCACGGCGCAGCACTTTGGCAAACAGGCGCATTTGCCCACTGGTACGGCCACGCTCACCTTGCAAACGTGCAAGTGGCAAAGCAGTTTCTTGTGAAACAATTTCTAGAAAATCGGTGCCCAAAGCATCGAGCTCATCGGCAATATTTTCTAAAAAGGTAGCACGCTGTTCAGGTGATGTATGACGGTAAGTCTTAAAGGCTTGGCTGGCCGCTTCACAAGCCTGATTCACTTCCTGTTCGGTTGCATGGTGAAACTCATAAGCTAAAGTCTCACCAGTTGTTGCGTTCACACTCTTTAATAAGTTTGTACCTTGTGCACTGCGTGAACCGTCAATAAAGTTGTGTCCAATGACCATTTTATATTCCTTAAAGAGTAATAACTGAACCAATCGGTAGCTCTGGTTGTGTATGGGCAAGTTTGTTTTTAAGTGGAAGACCGAACTCTTTCATCTCTATTTCAAATTCGTCGTTAACCTGCGCTTGAATACCGTCGGCAAAAGACAAAGTGGCTGTACCGAAATAGTGAATATGAACATCCCCTGCTTTTAAAAATTGTTGATACTTAAAGTGGTGATATTCCAGATTTGCCAAGCTATGACACATATTGTCTTCACCAGATAAAAACTCTTTTTCCCAAATAATTTGTCCATCACGGCGCAATCGGCTTGTTCCTACTAAATGTTTCGGTAACTCGCCTGTCCGTAAGGCTGGACCAAAACTGCAAAAACGTAATTTTGAATGGGCTAGATATAAATAATTACGGCGCTCCATCACGTGGTCAGAATATTCATTCCCCAAAGCAAACCCGATTCGATAAGGCTTTAAATCTTCCCCAATCACGTATAGGCCTGCGATTTCAGGTTCTTCGCCGCCGTCTTCGGCAAATGGTGGTAAAGGCAACTCAGCTCCCGGTCTCACCACAATTGAACCGTCACCTTTATAAAACCATTCTGGCTGTGCCCCGATCTGACCTTCTGGTGGACGGCCCTTTTGTAGTCCCCATTGAAATATTCGCATGGTGTCGGTCACAGAGCTGTCATCGCTTAAATTTTGCTGATGCATTTTGTCGCGTGCTGATGCAGAACCTAAATGGGTTAAACCTGTACCGGAAACTAAACAGTGCGTGGGATCTGGATGGTCTAAAGGCGGCAGTACCTTTAAATCTGCTAATAAAGATGAATAATCATAAGTCTCCGCTTCAAACCCTAGCACCTCAACTTGTTGCTCCAATGAAACTTTATTGCGGATTGCTAAAAGTGCTAAATCACGAACCGATTGAATATTTTTAACCGGATATGCCATGTTGCCTTCTACTTTGGCAACAGCACGTTGATTTGCACGATTTTCAAATTGAATAATTTGCATGTTTTATTCCTTACAAAGGCTTTTGAATATTCACTGTTTGTGTTTTTTGACGTTCGAGCTTGGCATAGACGATGTAAGTCAAAATTAGGCCAAAAAGCATGACGATAGATAAGAAATACAAACCAGCAGCCATATTTCCTGTGTATTCTTTTAAAAGTCCGATGCCAAATGGCCCAACATAGCCACCTAAATTTCCGACAGAATTGATTAAGGCAATGCCAGCCGCTGCACTTGCACCAGTTAAGAAACGGCCTGGTAATGTCCAAAACACAGCAGTTGATGAAAATAGGCAGAACGCAACCACGGCCAAAGCAGCTAATTGCATGACTGGAGAATTTAGCCAACCACTCAAAAACATTGCGCAAGCGCCTAATGCGTAGAGAAAACTTAAATGTCCATAGCGGTCATTTAGACGGTCAGTACTACGTGGAATAATTAATAATCCAATAATTCCAAAAACGTAGGGAATGCTAGATAAGAAGCCAATTTGAAGATCAGTACCACCTCCAAATTGCTTGATAATAGAAGGCAACCAGAGATTTAAACCGTAAATACTTAAAGTCACTGGTAGGTAATACAATGCTAATAAAAGTACGCGTTTGTCTTTTAAAGCATGCAGTGGATTGGCATGTCGAGTTTGATCGTATTCGGCTTCATCTTTAATAAGTTCATTTTTAAGCCATTGCTTTTGTTCAATGCTTAACCATTTCACTTTATCAATGTTATCGGGTAACCACAGAAATGTTGGTAAAGCCAATAAAACCGCGGGTAAGCCAACTGCAATAAATAACCATTGCCAACCATGTAAGTTTGCAATGCCATCCATTCCAAGTAATAGACCAGCTAAAGGCCCAGCAATCATCATGGCGATGGGTTGCGAAAGCACAAACATTCCCATAATTTTTCCGCGATGACGCACGGGATACCACTGAGTGATGAGGTATAAAACACCCGGAAAAAAGCCCGCTTCTGCTACACCTAGTAAAAACCGTAAGAAATAGAAGCTTTTTGGACCTTGAATGAGTGCCATTGCCATGGTGATTAAACCCCACGTCAATAAAATGCGGGTAAACCATTTGCGGGCACCAAATTTATCTAAAAGCAAATTACTTGGAACTTCAAAAAGAAAATATCCAATGAAAAATAAGCCTGCTCCTAAACCATAGGCTGCATCACCAATTCCGACATCGGCACCCATGTGCAAATGAGCAAAACCCACAGCGGCACGATCAATGTATGCCACCAGATATAGTATGACTAATGCAGGTATCAGTTTAAACGTGACCGTCCGTATTACATCCTTTTCGAAATCCATGTTCGACTCCATTTCCTATTATTACTTATAGAGCATCTTGCTCGTAAATTATCCTTTCAATTTAAAATATAGTAATACTATTTAAATTTCAAACCTTTTAAAAATAAAATTTATGGTGTATTTTTAATTTAATTAATTCCAATAGTAATACTATATAGGGAAATTTGTATGAATAACAAACAAGTTCTTCGTTCGGCTGCCTGGTTTGGTACAACGGATAAAAATGGCTTTATGTATCGTAGTTGGATGAAGAACCAAGGAATTCCAGATCATGAGTTTCAAGGCAAACCGATTATAGGAATTTGTAATACTTGGTCTGAACTTACGCCATGTAATGCCCATTTTCGAAAAATTGCCGAACATGTAAAAAAAGGGATTTTAGAAGCTGGCGGCTACCCTGTTGAGTTTCCAGTGTTCTCAAATGGTGAGTCGAATTTGCGTCCTACCGCCATGTTTACCCGCAACTTAGCCAGTATGGATGTTGAAGAAGCTATTCGTGGCAATCCTATAGACGGTGTAGTGTTATTGACAGGTTGTGACAAAACCACTCCAGCATTATTAATGGGAGCTGCAAGCTGTGATATTCCTGCCATTGTGGTGACTGGTGGACCCATGCTTAACGGTAAGCACAAAGGTAAAGACATTGGTGCGGGCACAATCGTTTGGCAAATGCATGAAGAGTTAAAAGCAGGCAAAATCGATTTAAATGAATTTCTATCTGCCGAGTCTGGTATGTCACGCTCAGCTGGTACATGTAATACCATGGGCACCGCTTCTACAATGGCGTGCATGGCAGAAGCCCTAGGCACTTCTTTACCGCACAACGCAGCCATTCCAGCGGTAGATTCGCGCCGTTATGTGTTGGCTCATCTTTCTGGCATGCGTATTGTTGACATGGTTCATGAAGATTTACGTCTTTCCAAAATCTTAACTAAAGAAGCTTTCGAAAATGCCATTAAAGTCAATGCAGCTATTGGTGGTTCAACCAATGCCGTGATTCACTTAAAAGCAATTGCTGGCCGTATTGGGGTCGATTTACAACTCGATGACTGGAACCGTGTGGGTCGTGGCATGCCAACCATTGTTGACTTACAGCCTTCAGGCCGTTTTTTAATGGAAGAATTCTATTATAGTGGTGGCTTACCAGCTGTGATTCGTCGTATGGGCGAAGCCAATCTTTTGCCACATCCACAGGCTTTAACCGTAAATGGTCAAGGCATTTGGGAAAATTGCCAACAGTCACCTATTTATAATGATGAAGTGATTCGAAAAATTAATAACCCAATTCGACAAGATGGCGGCATGTGTATTTTACGCGGTAATTTAGCACCTAAAGGTGCGGTGCTTAAACCTTCTGCTGCAACACCTGAGCTTATGAAACACCGCGGTCGTGCAGTCGTATTTGAAAACTTTGATGACTATAAAGCCCGCATTAATGATCCAGACCTTGATGTTGATGAAACTTGTATTCTAGTCATGAAAAATGCTGGTCCTAAAGGTTATCCGGGCATGGCAGAAGTTGGAAATATGGGATTGCCACCAAAAATTTTAGCCAAAGGCATTACAGACATGGTCCGTATTTCCGATGCACGGATGAGTGGAACAGCTTATGGCACGGTCGTTTTACATGTTGCCCCAGAAGCTATGGCAGGCGGGCCTTTAGCCGTAGTTCAAAATGGTGATTTTATTGAACTCGATGCCTATGCAGGAAAACTTCACCTAGAAGTAAGCGATGAAGAACTTAAGCAACGTCTTGAGAATTTAGCGCCTCCAGCACCGCCAAGTTTTATTGGCGGCTACCGCAAACTCTATGTAGAACACGTTTTACAAGCCGATGAAGGTTGTGATTTTGATTTCTTGGTCGGTTGCCGTGGCTCGGAAGTTCCACGTCATTCTCATTAATAATTATTCTTGAAAAAGATGATCTTGTTAAAACACAAGGTCATCTATACCATAGGATATTCAACATGTCGTAATAGTAAAATATGAGTAAAGCTGACTATAAAAATCCTATTCCTAGCAAAAGCCAACATGCATTAATTGTTCAACAATTGGGATTAAAAATTGTTTCTGGGGAAATCTCAGAAAACGAAAAGCTCCCGAGTGAAGTAGATTTATGTGAGGAATATAAAGTCAGCCGTCCTGTCTTTCGTGAAGCAATACGCGTTTTAAATGCTAAAGGCTTAACTTACTCAAGACCCAAAATCGGAACTGTGGTGAGGCCGAAAGACGAATGGCATTTACTTGACCCCGATGTACTGTTTTGGCTAATTCAAACAACGCCTGAACACGAATTTTTTAAAACACTTTCTACCGTACGACGCGTTTTAGAACCAGAGCTGGCTTATATTGCAGCAAGTACGGCAAACGAAGAAGATATTGAACGTATTAAACATGCTTATGATGGGATGGAAAAAGCGACCACAGTTGAAGAATTTATAGAGCCAGATATTCAATTTCACTTAGCAATTGCCAAAGCAACGCATAATGACTTGCTGGCTTATATGTCAAAAATGCTGGTTTTACCTTTACAACAATCGATCCAAGTCACCAGTTTACGCCCAAATTTACAAGGCCATTCGTTACCTAGACATAAAGCAATTTTGACAGCAATTGAAAATAAAGATCCATTATCAGCACGCCATGCCTCTCTCGTTCAACTAGACGACACTAAAATGGCTTACGATTTAATTAAAAAATAATTTTATAGATTCATGGCATAAAGCCTGATCACTCAAAATAAAGTAATCAGGCTTTTTTATTTATAAATTAGAACACTTTTTTTACAGAAACTGTAAAGGTCGAATCAATCGGATTTGATATAGGTGCGCCTGACTCACCATTACTATACTTTTTATAGAAACCATTTTTATCCCATGCTTTGGTATAGGCTAATCCTGTACTCCAACCATCACCTAAATCTTTAATCAGCTCGGCTTTAACATCCTGAAAATTAGCTTCTGAGAAGTTTTTAATTCTTTCATAGCCATAATGAGCACCGAAGCTCCAAGTTTCATTGATAGGCTGTGTAAAGTTCAGGTCTAAATAAGTTGTTCCTCTTGACCGTTTACCTGCTGGACCTCCCATCGTATCTGAGTTATAGCCTGCATAATCGGGTGTATAGGTAATAAAATATTTAAGACTTAGAGGACCATAGCTAATTTGAGGTACAATTTCGCCATAGTTATAACTGGTACTGCCCGTTTCAGGCGTACTTGCAGCTCCCGGATAGTAGTAATAAAAAACAGTCATTCCAGCCGAAAATTTATCGAAAGTTTTGATATAACCTGCATAAAAATCCCACTCAACTGAAGCATCCCGAAGATAGTTAGAACTTACATTCGATGCCCAAGTACCCACAAATAATCCATTTGGATTTGCATAGTCTAGACCAACTTGTAATGCAGGCTTGCCCCAAGTTTGTTGAAAACCACGTGAAATATATTGACTTGCGAAGGTTACATTAGCACTGTAGGGAGAAACTTGTTCTTGTTCATTTAATTGTTCAGCATGTATAACACCTGTAGACATAATGAGAGAAGCTACGCCTAAAATTTTTCTCATCTATTAATTCCTTTTAAATATTACCTATAGGTTTAAAGTTTTTAAAATAACATGATAAGTCATTTAAAAGCGTATTAAAAACTTATAAATTTAAATTTCTGGATACTTCTTCTTGACTATAGATCTCTTCAATACAATCTAAAATTTTAGGAATGTACGAACTTTGGTCCATGTTTCTCATTGATAAAGAAATAGGACTATAGGCTTCTAAATCTAAGATATTTAAATAAATTAAATTCTTCATTCCAATATCACAAGCACTTTCTGGAATAATACAAATACCCTCGCCCGATGCCACCAAACCAAGCGCCATGTGAATTTCTCGGACTTCGGTCAACTTGGCTGGTATTAAACCTAACTTGGTAAATAAAGCTTGAATAGTGGTCGAAAAATTAGGCTTAGGTGTCGTTGGGTAAGAAAAAATAGTCTCATTAATAATCTGAGATAAGTAAATTCCTGAATCTTGAAACTCACTTAAGGGATGTTTTTTATGAATCGCGAGTTTTAATTTTTCTTTTCGAAGTAAAAGTCTCTTAATGGCAGGGTCACTAATCGGTAAACGGCCAAAACCTAAATCGATTTTTCCTAACTTTAAAGCCTCGACCTGATCTCGGGTACCACATTCAATAAGCTCGACATGAATGTCAGGGTTTTTTTGCCTAAATAGATAAATGACCTGTGGTAAACGCCCATACAGAAGTGAACTCACATAGCCAACTTTGACAATATTCTCTACCAGCTTCATTTTTTTAGCCATGGAAGCAGCTTGAGCCGTATGCGTTAAAATTTGAACAGCATGTTGGTAAAAAAACAGACCTGCTTCTGTGGCTTTTAATGGACGCGACCCTTTCACAAACAAATCAATACCTAACTCTTCTTCTAGTTTTTTGATTTGACGTGTTAAAGGTGGCTGGGCAATAAAAAGCTTCTCAGCCGCTTTTGTCAGACTTTGCTCCTCAACAACGGTCACAAAATAACGTAGATGTCTTAATTCCATTAATATACCTTTTTAGTATCTTAAAATACCGTTCTATATCTATTTTAGGCTATTACATTCTTCTATGGTATGTAAACAAGTTTGAAATAGTTGAAACTTCATGTATAGAACCATAGAAACCATACTTGTGGATATTCCAACTATCCGTCCTCACCAATTGTCTGTGACTACAATGCGTACTCAGACTTTGGTGCTCGTTAAAATTACGACCACGGATGGTATTGTCGGTTGGGGCGAAGCGACCACCATTGGTGGATTGAACTATGGTGAAGAAAGTCCTGAAAGTGTCAAAGCCAATATTGATACTTACTTTGCACCATTACTCGCATCAGTTAAAGATTTAAATGTTGCTCAAACACTAAAACTGATTCGTAAGAATATTAATGGTAACCGTTTTGCGAAATGTGCCATTCAGACCGCTCTACTTGATATTCAGGCAAAACGTTTAGGCGTGCCATTAAGTGAAGTTTTAGGTGGCCGTCTGCGTAATAGTTTACCTGTACTTTGGACGCTCGCGTCTGGTGACACAGAAAAAGATATTGCTGAAGCTCGAAAAATGATTGAGTTAAAACGTCATAACACGTTCAAACTCAAAATCGGTGCACGCCCTTTGCAACACGATGTTGATCATGTGATTGCAATTAAAAAAGCACTAGGTGCAGATATTAGTGTACGTGTCGACGTAAATCGTGCATGGTCAGAGCTGGAATGTATTCAAGGTATTCAACAGCTACAAGATGGCGGAATTGATTTAATTGAACAGCCTTGTGCGATTCAAAATACTGAAGCACTTGCTCGTTTAACGCGTCGTTTTGATGTCGCAATCATGGCAGATGAAGCGTTAACTGGCCCTGACAGTGCATATCGTATTGCAAAAAGTCATGGTGCAGATGTATTTGCCGTGAAAATTGAACAGTCTGGTGGTCTGATCGAAGCATGTGAAGTGGCCAAGATTGCGGGTTTAGCGGGAATCGATCTTTATGGCGGCACTATGCTTGAAGGCCCTGTAGGTAGTATGGCTTCTGCTCATGCATTTGCAACCTTTGAAACATTAGCGTTTGGCACAGAATTATTTGGTCCGTTATTACTTACCGAAGAAATTTTGAAAGAACCGCTGCGTTACGAAAACTTTGAATTGCACTTGCCAACAGCTCCAGGCTTAGGCATTGAAATTGATGAAGATAAAGTTGAAAAGTTACGTCGTTAAGGCAACAGGATAAGGAGTTTCCCATGTTATTTCATGTACGTATGGATGTGCATATTCCACTTGATATGCCAGCCGACAAAGCAAATGAAATTAAGGCCGTTGAAAAAGCCTATTCGCAAGATTTACAGCGTCAAGGTAAATGGCGTCACATCTGGCGTATTACAGGCCAGTACTCAAACATCAGTATTTTTGATGTCGAGAGCAATGAAGAATTGCACAACATTTTACAGGGATTACCTCTATATCCTTACATGAATATCGAAGTGATGGCGCTTAATCGCCACCCTTCTTCTGTTCGTGATGATGATTCGTAATCCAAAAAAATAGTTTGAGTGTGTGGTCTGAAGCACATTTAAAAACTAAATATATTGATTCAGAAGGTAACAAGGAACGTGGTAGCAACCATTCGCTAGCAAAATAAAATGCCCGCAACTCTGCCACCCAAAACCGTATTGCATACTTAAGGAGCTTTAGTATGAACCGTCAACAAATTGATGCGCTTGTAAAACAAATGAATGTCGACACAGCTAAAGGCGAAGTCGATGCACGTGTTCAACAAATTGTAGTGCGCCTTCTCGGGGATTTATTTCAAGCAATCGAAGATTTAGACATCCAGCCTTCAGAAGTATGGAAAGGTTTGGAATATTTTACCGATGCTGGTCAAGCCAATGAACTTGGTCTTTTGGCAGCTGGCTTAGGTCTAGAGCACTATCTTGATTTACGTGCAGATGAAGCTGATGCAAAAGCTGGCGTTACGGGTGGCACACCTCGTACCATTGAAGGTCCACTTTATGTAGCGGGTGCGCCTGAATCTGTTGGTTTTGCGCGTATGGATGATGGTACTGAATCTGGCAAAATCGATACCTTAATTATTGAAGGTACTGTGACCGATACTGATGGCAATATCATTGAAAATGCTAAAGTTGAAGTATGGCATGCCAACAGTTTAGGTAACTACTCATTCTTTGATAAGTCTCAATCTGACTTTAACTTACGCCGTAGTATTTTGACTGATGCAAATGGTAAATATGTTGCATTAACGACTATGCCTGTGGGTTATGGTTGCCCGCCAGAAGGTACAACTCAAGCCCTTCTTAACAAGTTAGGCCGTCATGGTAACCGTCCATCTCATGTTCACTACTTTGTATCAGCACCAGGTTATCGCAAGCTGACTACTCAATTCAACATTGAGGGTGATGAGTACTTATGGGACGACTTCGCTTTCGCAACTCGTGATGGCTTAGTAGCAACAGCAGTTGATGTAACTGACCCAGCTGAAATTCAACGCCGTGGTTTAGATCACGCTTTCAAACACATCACGTTCAATATTGAACTTGTTAAAGATATTGATGCTGCACCTTCAACTGAAGTTGAACGTCGTCGCGCTAGCGCTTAATTGAAAGTGTATGTGAGTTAAAAGTTCGCTTTTGACTCACAAAATTTATTCCATTTATTACTACCATTAAGAATTTCAATAAATTTTTAGCGGTAGTAATACATCACGTTACCTCATGCTCTAAGGTTTCTCACATGATTGACAAAAGTAAGTCCTCACTTAGCGAGGTTCTATCCCAGATTAAAGATGGCGCAACCATTCTGATTGGTGGTTTCGGTACCGCAGGACAACCCGCTGAGCTCATTGACGGTCTGATTGAACTCGGTGTTAAAGGCTTAACCATTGTCAGCAACAATGCCGGCAATGGCGATTATGGCTTGGCGAAACTGCTTAAAGCCGGTTCAGTTAAAAAAGTGATTTGCTCTTTCCCACGTCAGTCAGACTCTTATGTGTTTGATGAATTGTACCGTGCCGGAAAGGTTGAGCTTGAAGTGGTGCCACAAGGTAATCTGGCTTGCCGTATTCAGGCAGCAGGTATGGGACTAGGCGCTGTGTTTACCCCGACAGGCTTTGGAACACTTTTAGCTGAAGGCAAAGAAACCCGCGAGATTGATGGGAAAGATTACGTACTCGAATATCCAATCAAGGCTGACTTTGCCTTGATTAAAGCTTACAAGGGCGATCGGTGGGGCAATCTGGTTTACCGTAAATCTGCACGTAACTTTGGCCCGATCATGGCCATGGCTGCGGATGTCACCATTGTTCAGGTGTCTGAGGTAGTTGAGCTAGGTGGATTAGATCCGGAGCACATCATTACCCCAGGTATCTTTGTACAGCACGTTGTACAAGTCGCACCCGCACAGTAAGCAATAAGGAGAAATAACATGAGCTACCAGAAACTCAGCCGTGACCAGATTGCAAAACGTGTGGCACAAGATATTCCAGATGGCGCCTATGTGAACTTGGGTATTGGTTTACCCACCAAGATTGCCAGTTACCTACCCAACGATAAAGATATTTTCCTTCATTCTGAAAATGGCCTGTTGGCTTTTGGCCCACCGCCAGCGGCAGGTGAAGAAGACCCAGAACTGATTAATGCAGGTAAAGAATTTGTGACCATGCTAGAAGGTGGCAGCTTTTTCCACCATGGCGATTCGTTTGCGATGATGCGTGGTGGTCACCTTGATATTGCCGTGCTTGGTGCGTTTCAGGTTGCAGCGAATGGCGACTTGGCAAACTGGCACACCGGTGCACCAGATGCAATTCCTGCTGTGGGTGGTGCGATGGATTTGGCGGTTGGTGCCAAGAAAGTATTTATCACTACAGACCATGTGACCAAGCAAGGTGAGCCTAAGATTGTTGCTGAGCTCACTTATCCGGTTACAGGTAAACACTGCGTTGACCGTATTTATACCGATCTATGTGTGATTGATGTGACTAAAGATGGTTTAAAGGTGATTGAGAAAGTTGAAGGTCTTAGCTTTGAAGAGTTACAGGCTTTAACGGGTGCAACTTTGATTGATGCAACTCAAGATTAAAATTTAAACAGCAGTAACTATCGTGAGAGGCGACATGGATGTCGCCCGTTGGACAGGGAGGCAAGGAAGCCTCCTCTGTTCAGCAAAGGTTTTTGGTTACTTTTTAAAAAAAGTGACAAGAATTAGCTACTGATATTTGACTCAACACGATAAGACTCTGTCATGACTACTTTTAACTTAGTAACCATGATGATCGCCAGCAAAATCTGGAAAGTCTAACAATGTGGCAATGACAGCAACAGATTTCAAAATGGAAATGTAAGAATGAAAAACGCTTATATCATCGATGCCATCCGTACTCCATTCGGCCGTTATGCCGGTGGCCTTGCACCTGTCCGTGCCGATGACCTTGGTGCTGTGCCGATTAAGGCTTTAATCCAGCGTAACCCAAGTGTAGATTGGGAACAGGTCGATGATGTGATTTATGGCTGTGCCAACCAAGCTGGTGAAGATAACCGTAACGTGGGCCGTATGTCAGCTTTACTTGCAGGTCTACCGTATCAAGTGCCTGCGACCACCATTAACCGTTTGTGTGGTTCATCTCTCGATGCCATTGCCATTGCTGCCCGTGCCATTAAAGCCGGTGAAGCAAATTTGGTGATTGCAGGGGGTGTAGAAAGTATGAGCCGTGCGCCCTATGTGATGGGTAAGTCTGACAGTGCCTTTGGCCGTAGCCAGAAGATTGAAGACACCACTATGGGCTGGCGTTTCATTAACCCGAAACTTAAAGAATTGTATGGTGTAGACACCATGCCCCAGACTGCCGAAAACGTGGCTGAACAGTT
>NZ_AMSS01000029.1 GCF_000313935.1 Acinetobacter sp. WC-141
CGATTGAAAGCTTTTGGGGAATACTGAAAAATGAGTTAGTGCATCATTACAACTATCAAACCAGAGAAGAAGCCAAAGCAGATATTATAAAATACATTGAGTTATTTTATAATCATCGAAGAATTCAAAAGGGTTTGGGTTTTAAGACACCAAATCAAATGGCCGAAGACTTTTATAAGTTGGCTGCCTAGAATCTCCCAAGGGAAAGTCTCCTGATAATTCAGCGTATATCAATTTATCAGCCCCATAAAACTGAAATGACGATCAATGGTGCGGACAACCCAAATGAAACTGCTCAGGTAATACAGCGTCATAATGAAAATACAATGATTCAAATGGCGAGGAGTGTGAAACCACTAATTAACTAGATAGATATATAACAATGGTTTAATGGGTGATTTTTGAGCATCAATAGATTATTATGTAATAGTTTAACTATATACATGATAAGAGGAAAAATGAAAAGTATCCTGTTTTTAGATGCCGTTTTGTCAACCAAGATCGTCACATTTGCATACTGGATCTTACTTTTGTGTGTATGGATTACGGGGGGAGTTATGATTACTGGGGGATTGGGTAGCGACAGTCTACCTCCAGAAGCAGCAAGCCCATACACATCAGGCTCTTTGGGTGTCTTTGTTGGTATATGTATTTTAATTTTCGGTTCGGTGATAGTTCGTCTTTGGGCTGAATTTTGGGTAGTTATATTCAAGATTCAACAAAATACAAGAAGAACTGCTGACCTACTTGAGAAACTTGGTAAGAGTTACAATTCACCACTCTAAACTTTTATTTGAATCAAAACCCACCAATCAGTGGGTTTTTTAATGCAGAGATATTTGTTCTTTCATAAGCATCGATGAAAAATTTCGATATAGTGCGATGATCATTCCGATAGATTTTTGTGAACGAACAGTTCGATCTAAAATTTCATGATATGATTGTATTGCACAATACAAATTCGTATTATTTTTCATGTTGGGAGATTATGTATGGCCAGCATGAAACTGCTTATTGATGATAGAACCAATAAAAAAGGAGGTTTCATATGAACTTTTCGTTTAATACTGGAAACCACAAACAAAATAATCAATTTAATGAAGCAGCAAAAGCTTTAAAAGAAGCTGCGGAAGCTTATAAAAAAGCTATGCAGGAAAGTGCATCTCAGTATAATGAACATAGAAAAAAAGCTGAGGAGCAGATAAATCGTGGTGCAAGACTCACAAGACATCAAATCAATCTTTGATTTTTTTTATATTGATAATCCAAAAATAAAATCCTTCTATGCTCAGCTTAACGGTTTAGGCTCACTTAATACATTAAAGAGTACTAGCCAAATTGGAGACACTCGAAAGCTTGAAGCCTCTGTAGGTATGCCTGCTGTTACTGGGGGGAAAGTAGGCAATGATCATACTGTAAACACAACATCTGAACATTTATATGATGGCATTCCTACTATGCCGCGAGAAATGATTAATAAACTTGATGAACTAGGGTTTATTCAAAGAGAATTAGATCCAAGCAATCTAGGAAATTTAGTTTTAGTAGAAGGTTATCTTAATATTACAGATATTGAGGTCATGAAGGGAGTGATCGACCCCACAATAAAGTTCATGTTGAATAACATGCCAAATACAACAAATGCGCACAAAGAAAGAAAAAAAAATCTTGAATCAACTATTACTCCTCTAGTTGATTTTATGAAAAATGTACCTTTTGCTTTGAGTTGTAATCTATTTGTTCCTTATGATAGTGGTGATCTAGTTCAAGTTTGGATGAGCTTGTCGCGTGAAGATATGTCTACTGTTATTCATGATATTAACTTTAAACATGGTGAGAAACTTGCAGGGAAGTGGTATGTACTTGGTATTTTAGATGCCATACCTAATTCTTTAGATTCAAGTAATATCACGTTACCAAGTACTGGTGAAATGGAGCAATTTAAATCTGCTATGTCAGAAATGATGAAGATGTTTGGCAGAGATAATGAGGCTTACGGTATGACGCCGATAGCCATTTTTAGAGTATTAAAACCAAAAGCATAGTTAATAACCGCCGAAAGGCGGTTTTTTATTGCCCGGAGAAAAGTATGGCACTAACCGAAAGAGCTGGCTCACTTTTGTTAGGTGGGCATCGTTCAATAATGGGTTTATTTGCTGATGTGGTGATTGAAGAAAACCTTTCTGATGAGCTTATTATTACAGAGCATCCAGTAGAAAAGGGTTCACCGATTTCTGACCACTGCTATAAAGCACCACCAGAAGTAACAATGAAAATTGGCTGGTCTGAGAGTGCTGGCAGAATGAACGGGCTAATAGGTAATACATTTATCGGGTCAGATTTGTCACTTCTTGGTATTTATCAGGGGTTGCAGGCCTTACAAGGTCAACGACTTATTATTTCTAATGGTAAACGCCTTTATACGGACATGTTGATTAAGTCATTAAAGAATGTCACTGATGAAACGTCCGAAAATGCTTTGATGATCGATATTATGTTTAAAAAAGTCTTTATTGTTTCCACAAAAGAAACGCTGGTTTCAATCGTTGATCAAAAGAACCCCGAAGTAACTTCTGATGTTGTTGATTCTGGTACCAAGCAACCGAAACAAGTTAACTCTTCAGTATTGAATACTGTTTTAGGGCCAGCTGTAGATGCTTTTAGTTCATTAATGAGTGGTAAGTAAATATGGTGTTATATGAAATCCCTTTACTCGATCGGAACCAGAAATTTTTTATCAAACTAAATAAGGTGAATTACCAGCTTAAATTGGTTTATCTCAAAAGATGGTACTTAGATATCTATCAAGCAAATGCTGAACCAATTGCCCGTAGTAGAGGTCTATTATAAAAAACTTGGTGGAAGTTTAGTAAGAAGCAAAAGAGCTAATTTTATTTACTCTTCGGTTAGTTCTTTTAATTTTTCCAACCACTTTGCATAAGCTTCAGTTTGCTGTGGTAAATACTCGTAATAATCATAAGTACCTTGTTCGCCAGACATTACGTGCCCAATCATGAGCTGAGCCACATCGCGCGAGGTGAATGCACTGAAATTAGTGCGTGCTGTTCTTCGTAGGTCGTGAAGGGACCAATGCTTCATATAATAGTCATGATGTCGTCTTAGGCGCTCCATCAAGTAACCAGGTAATGAATTAGATGATCCATGACTCATAGGTGTTTCTTCACTATCATTCGTTAAGAAATACTCACATGAGCTATAGTCGAAAGCTTCGACAATTAATGCCTCCATTTCAGGCAAAATAGGTCGAATGATTTCACGGCCAGTTTTCTTACCGGTCTTATTGTTTACAACGGGAACAATCCAGACCTTTCTATTTAAATCGAAATCAGTTTTTTTAGCTTTTCTGAGTTCGCCATTTCTACAACCAAACATTAAACATAGTTTTAAGAAAATTTTGTTTTTAGGCAAAATGTTTGATTCTTCAATAGCCATCAAAACCATTTTAATTTCTTCATCCGAAAGAAATCTGGTACCTCTATTTCTTTCAATTCCTAGATCTTCTTTAGCATAGATATCGGATAAGACATTTACTTCAAGCAATTGTCTTTTTTTTGCCCATTTTAAAACCTGTTTAGCATTCGTTAATACGCGATCAGCAATCGAAGGTACATCATCTGCTAATTCTTCAAGTAAGGCTAACCATTGTTGCAGAGTAATGCGCTCAACTGGTAAATCACCGATTTCAGGTATTACATGCTGCTCAAAGGTATTTTTAATTTGCTGTGCAGAAGTCTTTTTCTTTAGACAATAACTTTCATACCAGTCATTAAAGACATCTTCAAATGTGCTTGCATCGATGTATTTTTGCTGCTGTACACGAACCTCAACTTTAGGATTCATTCCCTTATCTAATAGTGAACGCATTTCACTAGCTTTTACACGTGCATCTTTGAGAGAGATATGAGGGTAGGTGCCAAGGTCTAAACGTTCAGCTTTACCAGCAAAACGATATCTAAGCTGAAAAACAATTTTACCTTTAGGTGAGACTCTGACACTCATTGAATCCCGATCTGCTATTTCTTCAACCTTATCACGTGCCTTGCCGTTATTAGCTTTCAGCCACACTTCAGTTAAAGCCATAGTCCACCTGTGTACATAATTTTGATTAAGTAAGAGATAAGTATGAATATGTACACGTATGTGTACATAATTAATGAGACTTATTCTGTCCTAAAATGTCTTAGTATGTCTATATTAAAAATGGGGAAAATATTGAGAAATAAGGCTTTTATTGAAGTTTTTGTCTTAGTGTGTCTCGGAGTGGCTAAATGGCATTAATTCTTTTGAACGATTAATGCCATAGTTTTTCCATATAAGCCATGACCCTGAGAGGCTTTTCAGGGTCAGTTACACAAAAAGTGAAGTCTTATTTTTGTTCAAGCCATGCAGGTAATGCAGCAATAACTTGTCCAAACTTCTCGTTAAGTGGCGCGCCACCTTGTGCTAAGTCAGGTTTACCACCACCTTTACCACCTAACTCGGTTGCTAGATGCTTGATGATGTCACCTGCTTTTAGATTTGCAGTGTATTGTGATGCAACTGAAGCAAGCAGGCTAACTTTGTCACCCTCTACGCCAGCTAACACAATGACTGCGTTCTCTAATTTTGATTTAACACTGTCGTGCAAGTTGCGAAGTGATTTCGCATCTACACCTTGAACAGTGGTAATAAGCGTTTGACGACCAGAAATCGTTTGTACCTGATCAATCAATTCTGACGCTTGGAAGTTTGCCAATTTCTGATTGAGTTGTTCAATCTGCTTTTGTAATGTAGAAACAAGCTCTACATTGGCTTGTACACGCTCAACAGTTTGGTCTTTCTGTGCTTTTAATAAGCCATTAATGTGCTGGATATCTGAATCAGTTTTTTGTACTACATCTAAAGCTTTAGTGCCTGTAACTGCTTCAATACGGCGTACACCAGCAGCCACACCACCTTCAGAAGTGATTTTAAATAAACCAATATCACCTGTACGCTTAACGTGAATACCACCACAAAGTTCGATCGAGAAGTTTTTCTCATCAATCACTGAACCCATAGCAAGAACACGAACTTCATTACCGTATTTTTCACCGAACAACATCATGGCACCTTTGGCTTTTGCCGCTTCGATGTCAAGTAGTTCAGTGGTTACTGCGGTATTTGCAATAATTTCTGCATTGACCAAACGCTCAACCTGTTGCAACTGTTCAAACGTTACTGGTTGGTCATTAGCAAAGTCAAAACGTAAGATATCACTTGCAACTAAAGAACCTTTTTGTTGTACGTGCGATCCTAAAATTTGACGTAGGGCAGCATGTAATAGGTGAGTTGCCGAGTGGTTACGAGCTGTTGCATCACGAATGTCTGCTTTAACAATCGCTTCAACGTTTTGATCGGCTTTAAGATTACCAACGGTCACAATACCTTGATGAACAAAGGCTCCGCCTGATTTTTTCGTATCTTGAACTTCAAAAATACCAGTTTCATTTTTGAAGATACCCGTATCACCAATCTGACCACCACTTTCTGCATAGAAAGGAGTTTGATTTAAAACGATAAGTGCTTCATCACCTTCAGAAACTTCATCAACCTGTACGCCATCTTTGTAGATCGCTACAATTTGGCCTTGACCAGTGGTGTTGATATAACCGTCAAATTGGGTTTCGCCTTCAACTTGTACAATGCTGTTGTAATCAACTGCGAATTTACCAGCATCACGTGCACGTTGACGTTGTGCAGCCATTTCTACTTCGAAACCAGCTTCATCAATAATAAAGTCACGTTCACGTGCAATATCAGCAGTTAAATCTGTTGGGAAGCCATAAGTGTCGTAAAGCTTAAATACAGTCGCGCCAGGAATGGTCTTATCTTTTAATTGAGCAAGTTCACCTTCGAGTAGTTTTAAACCTTGCTCAAGTGTTTTAGCAAATTGTTCTTCTTCACGAATTAAAGTTGCTTCAATTACATCTTTGCGCGCTACAAGTTCTGGATAAGCCTCACCCATAACTTCGATTAACGGTTGCAACATTTTGTAGAAGAATGTACCTGTTGCACCAAGTTTATTACCGTGACGCACAGCGCGGCGGATAATACGACGTAATACATAGCCGCGGCCTTCATTACTTGGGTTTACACCATCAGCAATTAAGAAACAGCAAGAACGCGCATGGTCTGCAACTACGCGTAAAGAAGGTTGGCCTTCATCTTCAATACCAATAATATTTGCGGCAGCTTTTAATAAGTGCTGGAACAAGTCAATGTCATAGTTTGAATTAACATGTTGTAATACTGCTGAGATACGTTCCAAGCCCATACCTGTATCAACAGATGGGGCAGGGAGTGGGTGAAGTACGCCATCAGCAGT
This sequence comes from Acinetobacter sp. WC-141, assembly GCF_000313935.1. Lineage (GTDB taxonomy): Bacteria > Pseudomonadota > Gammaproteobacteria > Pseudomonadales > Moraxellaceae > Acinetobacter. The sequence continues at coordinate 6,368 of NZ_AMSS01000029.1, forward strand.
ACGGTTAAACTGCATGAAAACGTTATTCCAGATTTCAATGAAACGGTCGCCATCTTCTTCAGGTGTGCCTGGTAAACCACCCCAAATGTGGTCACCGTGGTCAAAGAAAATTTCAGAACATGGACCACATGGTCCTGTGTCACCCATTGCCCAGAAGTTATCAGATGCGTATTTTTCGCCTTTATTATCACCAATACGGATAATACGTTCAGGCGCTAAACCAATTTCTTTATTCCAGATGTCATAAGCTTCGTCATCGGTATGATAAACAGTTGCATATAAACGGTCTTTAGGGAGAGCTAGCCATTCATCACTAGTCAAAAATTCCCAAGCAAATTTAAGTGCATCACGTTTGAAATAATCACCAAATGAGAAATTACCTAACATTTCAAAGAATGTATGGTGACGAGCAGTGTAACCAACGTTGTCTAAGTCATTGTGTTTACCACCAGCACGTACACATTTTTGTGATGTAGTTGCACGTACATAGTCACGTTTTTCAAGACCTAAGAAGCAGTCTTTAAACTGGTTCATCCCAGCATTTGTAAATAATAAAGTTGGGTCGTTGGCAGGAACAAGAGAACTCGACGCGACACGTGTATGCCCTTGCGTCTCAAAGTAGCGCAAAAATGCTTCACGAATTTCAGCAGATGTCATTAAACGAGTACTCACAACCAAGTCACTCCATATTTTCGAATTTGGCTAAATGTATCAATGCCTGTTTGTTTTATGCAAAACCTTAGCATGTGATACGGGGCTTATTTTTTAAAAACGCTAAATTGTAGCGGAAAAACCCCACCGAACCAACGATTTTAAAAGGAATATCTTACAAAACTGTGATTTGGCTAAAAATCTATATTCAATTGGCCGTGACGTGCTTTACTATATGCCTTCTTTAGCCTGTAGTTTTGTAGATAAGGATAGGTCATGCAACGTATCGCCATTAATGGGTTTGGTCGAATTGGACGTAACGTTTTACGTGCCTGGTTTGAGAGCCCAAAACAATTTCAATTTGAAATCGTGGCGATTAACGATATAGCAGATGTACAAACATTAGTGCATTTATTTAAATATGATTCTACGCATGGGCGTTTTAATGGAAATGTAGAAATACTGATTGAAAATGAAAAAGTTTTTTTGAATATTCAGTCAAATCAACGAACGCTAAAAGTTGAAGTTTTAAAGCAGGACCAACCAGAACTATTGCCATGGTCTAGCCTACATATTGATGTGGTACTTGAGTGTACCGGACTGTTCCGTTCTCATGCTGATGCAACCCGCCATCTACAAGCTGGAGCAAAACGGGTCATTATTGGTGCAGCACCATTTGACCATGTCGATGCGGCCATTGTTTATGGTGTGAACCATAATGAAGTTAAAGTAACAGATCAGATCATATCAAGCGTTTCATGTACTACGCAGGCTTTGGTTCCATTGGTGAAAATCATTGATGATGCTTTTGGTATTGAAACAGCACTTATGACCGAAATTCATGCGGTGACAGCAGACCAGTCTGTACTCGATCACGCGCATCGTGATTTACGTCGTGCTAGAGCATCAGGGCAAAATATTATTCCGACCACGTCTAGTGCACTTGGTGCATTAAAACGTGTTATGCCTAAAATGGAAGACCGTATAGATGGTTATTCAATTCGGGTACCTACTATTAATGTGGCTGCAATTGACTTAACTTTTATCGCGCAATCTCCAATTACTGTGCATCATATTAATGAATTGTTAATTAAAGCATCTCAAACCGACTATGCAGAAATTATGGCAGTGACTGATGAGCCTTTAGTTTCAAGCGATTTTAACCATTCTCCTTATTCACTCGTAGTTGATTTAACTCAAACTATGGTTGTGGGGCATCAAGCTAAATTATTTGCTTGGTACGATAATGAATGGGGCTATGCAAATCGATTATTAGATTTGTGCGATTCTTTCTAAAATTGAATTTAAGTAATAAAGGATGTTAAATAAACATCCTTTTATAATTATTAATTTGAAATACAAAAAGTTAAAAATAATGAAAATTATAAATATTAGTGTTGTGTAAAATTATATCTATTTGTATGATTCGCAAACATTAAAATTTTAATTATAGAGTTCATATGAAATTTAATTCAAAAAGAATAAGTGTTTTTTTAATTTTTACATCTACTATTATTTTAACTGCTTGTGGTGGCGAAAGCTCAGATCAAAATACCAATGGTCAAGCTGAAAATAATTTAGAAAAAGAAGACAACATTTACCAAGTTTATTATCAATCTTCTGATATTTCTTCAGGTATCTATAGTGATTTTTTTGAAATTACTCAATATCCAATTAAAAATAATGAAATATTTTTTGCAAAGTCACATAACCAGCCGCTAGAAACTGAGGTTTTAACTGAAAAGAAAATTTTAAATAAAGGGACGTTACAAACTAATATTGTGAAAAGGTTAACACCGAGCAGTTGGACTTATGAATTAACCCCTGATTTGAAAAAAAATTTAAAGTTTGAAATTGTGAAGTTGGATGGTGAAAATATCTTTGATCGTGTATTGCCAGGCTATAAAGAAAATATAAATTTAGAAACGGGACTTCATAATCAGCTTGATAAAAATTTAATTGAATTTTACCAAAACTATAAGAATGTTACGTTTCCAAAAAATAGTTATTGTTATCGTTTAAAAGAGACTCAATGGAATCAATCTTATATTTCATATATATCTAGTTTTTATGCCAATCCCGCGTTTAGTGAGAAAAAGCAGTCAATCATCGAAAGATATAATAACTTAGGTCTAGATAAAAAATATTTTAGGCTTCTAAATTCGCAGTGGTATGGCTATAACTTAACTGTTTTGGAAAACTTGGAAACTGGTAATATTGAAAGCGTACTGGGGAATAATAATAACCAGTCTGCTTCTATAGAGTTTGTATCAAGCAGTGTATGGGAGGCTGATAGAAATTTAGCTTATGAGAAGTCTCATCTGTATTCTATAGAAGATAACCCACTTAATGAGGTGCATTCATTAATTGCTTTCAGACAAAAGTTAAAAATCGCAAATCTTGAAAAAGGTTGCTTTGCTTTTAATACTCAAGCAGCTCAAGCTATTCAAAAGCTAAATTTAGTTAACTGGCAACCAGGTGATAGTTCAGTTATTGGCCCATTCTTTGGTCGAAGAACTTTTGACTATGATATAAGCAAAGCTGAGTAAGGCATTGAATATTATTATTAATTGTTTAAATCTTCTTTTTGACTTTAGAGTTTATTAAGAAAGATTTATGCAAATTGTCAGGTGCATGGCAGAAAGTATCATGCTACACTAAGAGAAATCGGGTGTGTTCCCGATTTTTTTATGTGGGGTCGTTCCACGTTGATCAGATTTTAGGCTTGAAATATGACCATTTCAGAGACATGGTTGCTGCCTGACGGGGTAGCAGATGTATTGCCGGAACAGGCACAAGTCATTGAAAAACTTCGCCGTGAAGCTTTAGATTTCCTCGCGGTGCGAGGTTATCAATTGGTATATACACCATTTATCGAATACATCGAATCGTTGTCTTCATTATCAGAATCAAATCAAGACTTGGATTTAGTAACTTTTAAGGTTATTGATCAGCTCTCAGGCCGTTTACTCGGTGTTCGTGCTGATATGACACCACAAGTTGCACGTATTGATGCACATGTAAGACCAGTTGAAGGCGTTGCACGTTACTGTTATTCAGGGACTGTATTACATACTAAACCACAAAATTTCAATGCCACACGTGCGCCTTTGCAATTAGGTGCAGAGTTATATGGCCACGACAGTATTGAAGCTGATGTCGAAATGGTCGATGTGATGCTGGGGTTGATTGAGAACATCTATACATTACAAGGTGCGCATTTAGATTTGGGCCATGTAGGGTTGTTCCGTAGTCTAGTAAAGTATGCTGGACTGTCAAAGAATGAAGAACATGAGCTGTCTGATCTTTATCAAAGAAAAGCGTTACCAGAGTTGGCAGAATTTACTCAAACCCTAAATATGGGTTCTGATTTCTATGCGCTTGGCCGTTATTCTAGTGATCTAGAAGCTTTACAGAAAAACTTAAGTGACAATATCTTGCAAGATGCGGAATTTAAGTCAGCATTAGATGCACTTAAGACAACGCTTGAGCAGATTAAAGGTCGTTGGCCAAATCTCAATATCGGTATTGATGTTGTAGAGCTACGTAGTTATCACTATCACACTGGTTTAATGTATGCAGTATATGCGCCGAACCGTGCTGCGCCGTTAGCGCAGGGTGGCCGTTACGATGGTATCGGTGAGCATTTTGGTCGCGCACGTCCTGCTACTGGCTTTAGTTGTGATTTATATGCCTTAGGCGCAAATCAGTTCGCAGAAATTGAAACTGTTGTTGCTCCAAAAGGTACAGAACAAGATTTACTCAAAGCAATTTCTAATGCACGTGCTCAAGGTTTACGTGTCGTTCAATTGTTAGGTAATGATGATTTAACTTCTATTCCATACGCGACCCATCAACTCGTGTTGCGAAATGGTCAATGGAATATTGAAAAGATTTAATTGCCAACGGTAAGTTTTTACTGGTGGTTTCCAATTTTAACAGCATGATGTAATGAGGCTATTATGGGCAAAAATGTTGTGGTACTTGGTACCCAATGGGGCGACGAAGGTAAAGGTAAGATCGTCGACCTGCTCACAGATCAGGCGGCTGCGGTAGTACGTTATCAAGGCGGACATAACGCAGGTCATACTCTTGTCGTAGGTGGTAAAAAAACTGTATTGCACCTCATTCCATCAGGCATTTTACGTGAAAACGTATTGTGCTTAATTGGTAATGGCGTGGTACTTTCACCAGCCGCGTTAATTGAAGAAATGGGAATTTTGGAAGCAGAAGGAGTTCCTGTTAAAGAACGCCTACGTATTTCTCCAAACTGTCCACTCATTTTGCCTAACCACATTGCACTTGATCAGGCACGTGAAAAGAAACGTGGTAATGCTAAAATCGGTACTACAGGTCGTGGTATTGGTCCTGCTTACGAAGATAAAGTAGCTCGCCGTGCAGTGCGTGTTGCTGACCTTGTTCGTGGTGGCGCGGCATTAGAAGAAAAACTGTCTGAGATGCTTGAGTTACATAACTTCCAGTTGACTCAGTTCTACGGTGTAGAAGCTGTTAAATTTGAAGATGTATTGGCTCTTTGCAACCAATGGCGTGAAGTTCTTGCTCCATTAGTAGTTGATGTTACTAAAGTGTTGCATGACTATCGCAAAGAAGGTAAGGCTGTCATGTTTGAGGGAGCTCAAGGCTCACTTCTAGATATTGACCATGGTACTTATCCATATGTTACAAGTTCGAATACAACTGCTGGTGGCGTAAGCTCTGGTTCTGGTATGGGTCCTTTACATCTTGACTATGTATTAGGTATTACTAAAGCTTATACAACACGTGTAGGTGCTGGTCCGTTCCCAACTGAATTAGTTTACGATGCAGCAAGTGATTCTGGTGACCCAATTGGTAAACACTTGGGTACTGTAGGTCACGAATTTGGTGCTTCTACTGGTCGTCAACGTCGTTGTGGTTGGTTTGATGCTGAAATCTTACGTCGTTCTGTAGACGTTAACTCACTTTCAGGTATTTGCTTGACTAAACTTGACGTTCTAGACGGTTTAGAAGAAGTAAAAATCTGTGTAGGTTATGAAAATACTGATTCAGGTTGCGTAGGTTCTTCTGATGCGGTTTCTTTTGAATGCTTGAAACCAATTTATGAAACTATGCCAGGTTGGAGCGAGTCAACTGTTGGTTTGACTAGCATTGACCAATTACCTGCAAATGCTTTGGCTTATGTGAAGCGTATTGAACAATTAATCGAATGTCCGATTGATATCGTTTCAACTGGTCCAGACCGCGCAGAAACAATTGTTTTACGTCATCCATTCTCTGCTTAATTAGCAAAGATTAAAAAGGCCTCCTGAAAGGGGGCTTTTTTTATACCCGACTAAAGTGCAGTTTTCGTTTTATTCGATTCAGATTAAAACGTTATATATAGATAAGGAATGATGGGCTCAGGATGAAGCTGCAACCAACTATTTCAAAAACAATTTTTTATTCTTTTTTATTTGCTATTGGTGGTTCTCCAACATTAGCGATGTTGGTCATTTATGGTCAAACATACCATGAAGACTTTTTCATGACTGCTTTTATGAGCTTGTCAGTATTGTTCGCATGTGTGTTAATTCCTGTCGTATTCATACAAAATAGTTATTTACTCTGGAAAAGAGAAAATCCTAATCTTGAAGAGAAAGTTAGGACCTTAAGTCATATCTATCTTGGCTTAAATGTAATATGTTTGATTTTCTGGATTTATTTGATGACTTTATCGACTTGATCGTTACATAAATACTATGATCATGAAGAAATGAGACATTCAAAGTGTCAGTGGTATTTCTTATAATAAGTGCAAAAGAATAAACAGCTTTTTCTCGATTTAGGTGATCCATGTTATGAATAAAAAACTCTTTTTAAGCTTGTGTGCAGCAAGTGTGATGACCATTTCTGGCTGTGCAACAGTAGCGGACATGGCGGGTGCAGATACTGCAACCTTAAATGCTCAATCTGCTCAAGGTTTTAATAAGATGGTGCAGGAAGCACGTGGCAAAGGAACTTTGGATACAAGTTCAAGTACCTATAGCCGTATTAATGCTGTTTTTAACCGTTTAAAACCTTATGCGAACCAGATGAACCAAACTGGTCAGCCGTTTAGCTGGCAGTTAGCGGTGTTGAAATCAGATACAATTAACGCTTACGTTGCACCTGGTGGCAAGGTAGTGTTCTATACAGGTATTGTGAATAAACTGAACCTGACAGATGCTGAAATTGCAGCGGTTATGGGCCATGAAATGACTCACGCCTTGGAAGAGCACGCAAAAAGTAAAATTGGTGCTCAAGCTTTAACTGATTTAGCATTAAATATTGGCTTAAGTCAGATTAATGGTGGTAATGTGGGTCAACTAGGGTCGGCTGCGGCTCAGTTAGGTTCACAAGTGGGTGTGGGCTTACCATATTCGCGTAGCTTGGAAAGTCGTGCGGACCAAGGCGGCTTAATGCTAATGGCGCGTGCAGGTTATAATCCAAATGCAGCGATTACATTGTGGGAAAAAATGAATAAGCTTGAAGGTGGCGGTGGTTCCTCATTCTTGTCTACTCACCCATCTAACTCTCAGCGTATTGGCGATATGCGTAAAAACTTGCCTGCAGCAATGGCTATTTATAATAGCCGTAAATAAGATATAAATTTTTTATAGATAAAGAAGACGGATGCTTAAGCATCCGTTTTTTTATTTAAGGAGCAGGGTTGGGCTGTTGGATATGAATGGCTTCGATGCCTTGTAAGACTTCAGCAGGCAGTTCAATTTCAAATGCCTGAATATTTTCTTTAAGTTGATCTAAATTCGTGGCGCCAATAATTGTGCTGGTCACAAAGAATTGTTGTTTGATAAATGCTAATGCCATTTGGGTTAAGCTTAGCCCATGCTTCTCTGCTAGCTGTGCATATTGCTCAGTTGCCCATTCGCTTTGAGGGTTGCTGTAGCGGCTAAAACGTGGAAATAATGTGACACGGGCTTTAGCGGGACGAGCGCCATTTCTAAATTTGCCAGAGAGATAGCCAAAAGCAAGAGGAGAGTAAGCGAGTAAGCCAACATCTTCATATTTAGCAATTTCAGACATACCTATTTCATAAGTACGGTTGAGTAGGCTATATGGATTTTGAACACTTACAAATTTACTTACACCTAACTTTTCAGCTAAATGTAAAAACTTCATGGTTCCCCATGGTGTTTCGTTTGATAAACCAATATAGCGAATACGCCCACGATTAATCTCTTCTTGTAAAGCAAGTAATGTTTCTTCTAGAGGTGTGGTGTCGTAATCATTTTGAGCTTGCGCATTGCCATAAGCTAGCGTACCAAAAAAGTTGGTATGACGCTCAGGCCAATGCAGTTGGTAAAGGTCGATATAGTCGGTTTGGAGACGTTTCAATGAGCCATCTAGGGCTTTAGCAATATGATCGCTGTTGAAGCGCGTATGGCCTTCTCTGATATGTGTTCCGCCAAAGCCCGGTCCGGCAATTTTAGAGGCGAGGAAGACTTTATCACGTTGACCATTTTGGGCAAACCAATTGCCAATGATGGTTTCTGTTGCACCATAAGTTTCAGGTTTTGGCGGAACCGAATACATCTCTGCCGTATCCCAAAAATATAAACCGTGTGACAAAGCATAATTGAGTTGTTCAAAAGCTTCTTGTTGGGAGTTTTGCTCACCAAATGTCATGGTGCCTAAACAAATTTCTGGAAGTTTAAGGCCTGTGCGACTAAGTGGGTTAAATTGCATACAGCGGAATCCTTGGAAATTTTGAGTTAGCCTAACGGAGAATATGTATTCAACTTAAATCATAAAATTAGAATAGTTTGTAAGTTTTGTGTATTAACTCATTGTTGCATATAAAAAAAGCAAACCGAAGTTTGCTTTTTATTAAAAACTTAATAAATATTATTCGTCATCATCATAGTCTTCATCAGAAACAGGTGCTTCTTCTAATGAAACATCAAAAATAAGAATAGCTTTACCATCTGTTTGGATCATGCCTTGATCTTCTAGGGTTTTAAGTACACGGCCAACCATCTCACGTGAACATCCCACAATACGGCCAATTTCTTGTCGAGTAATACGAATTTGACGACCGTTTGGCAAAATCATTGCCTCTGGCTGTGAAGATAAGTCGATTAAACAACGTGCAATACGCCCAGACACATCAATAAATGCAAGATCTGTCATTTTACGGGTCGTATTTTTTAAACGGCGAACAAGTTGTGCAAAAACAGCATAACTTAAGTCTGGATATTGTTTGCTAAGTTCGTGAAAGTTGTCATAAGAAATTTCTGCAATTTCACAGACATCACGAGTACGAACTTCAGCTGTACGTTGAGGGTTCGGTTCGAAAAGCCCCATTTCCCCAAAAAAGTCGCCCGGATTCAAATATGCGACAACGATTTCACGCTCATCATCTTCACGTAAAATAATTGAAACTGAGCCTTTTAAAATTAGATATAAAGATTTTGACTCTGTTCCGGCATCAACAATTGTGGTTCGTTTTGGATATCTGTTGATGTGAGCACGTTTTAACAATGCTTTAACGGATTCAGGTAGTTGCCCCGGAGATAAAGCATCTGTGCTGAGTTGTGAAAAATTTGAAGTCATGCTTAATATGTTCCGAATAGGGTAAACAATTCACACAAGCTCGAGATGAGCTATTACACAGAAGAGATGAAATTCCTTATCAACTCATTTTATGTTAGTGTACAAAACAAGGGTCTGTTGACATTTCACAGATGGTTGCGACATAAGACAATTCTTTTAGACGTTACCAAGCAAGAGCTATGAAATTTAGCCATTCTAAATAAATAGATCTTAACAACGGAACGTACAAAATAACATGGTCTTGCGCTATGTCTGCACTGCTTAAATTGCACCTCAGATTATGGCTGAAATTTCACAAACTATATAACAAAACTGGACAAAGGAATGCCATTGTCTGGGTTTTGCGTCTTATTTGGATTAATTTTTAGCTCTAACGCAATCCATAGATGAAATGTCAACAGACCCTACTTAAATTTATAATTTTTTTTAGGTAGTTGCAATGCAAACAAGTGTACATTGGCTAGAGAATGTTGCTTTTGAAGCGAAATCAGATAGTGGGCATAGTATCATCATGGATGGCTCACCTGAGTATGGGGGTGAAAACCGTGGTCCACGTCCTATGGAGTTGCTATTAATGGGACTTGGTGGGTGTGCTTCGTTTGATATTGTGACCATTTTAAAGAAATCTCGCCAAGATGTGACGAATGTTGTATGTAATTTAAAAGCTGAGCGCGCTGACGCAATTCCAGCTGTTTTTACTAAAATCCACTTACACTTTGTGGTAACAGGTAAAGCGGTGAAAGAAAAACAGGTCGCAAAAGCGGTTGAATTGTCTGCTGAGAAATATTGTTCAGCAAGTAAAATGCTTTCCGATGGTGGTGTTGAAATTACCCATGACTTCGAAATTATCGAAGCGGAATAAGGCAATTTTTATAGATAGAAAATAAAAGAAGCTAACATGAGAGTTGGCTTTTTTATTGTCAAAAATAACTAAAAAAATAAGAGGGGGGAGGAAATGAATATTCGTATTGCTAAATCGGAAGATACTCAGGCCATCTGCGATTTGCTTAAACAGATGGGCTACCCACAGCCACTCGCTCTTATCCAAGAAAAATTTGAAATATTACATAGCGACCCTAGAGCGCAGATTCTGATTGCTGAAGAAGAGAGTAAAATTTGTGGTTTTTTATCGCTTTATTTTATTCCACAAATTGCCTTACAAGGCGATTTTGCCAAAATATGCTATCTGTGCGTTGATGAGAATATGCGTAGCAAAGGAGTAGGGTGTTTGCTTGTGCATGAAGCAGAAAGGTTAGCAAGGCAACGTGGTTGTGACAGAATGGAACTTCATTCTGGAATGCAAAGACCTTTGGCACATCAATTTTACCTCAGAGAAGGCTATGTCGATGCACCAAAGTATTTTCGTAAGGCTTTAAATTAACGAGCTGTATTTAGGAAAAGCTGAGGATCTACCCGAGCATTATTCAGGCTCATGCCCCAATGTAGGTGAGGGCCTGTTACACGTCCAGTTTTGCCTACTAAGCCTAAAGTTTCACCTTGGCGAATATGTTGACCTTTCTCTACTTTAATTGCGCTTAAATGGCAGAACATGCTGATTAAGCCTTGCCCATGATCAATCAATACAGTTTGACCATTAAAAAAATAAGATCCAGTTTGGATTACAATACCATCTGCTGGTGCAACGACTTTTTGTCCTACGGGTGCAGGGATATCTAAACCTGAGTGAGGTGCGCGTTCTTCACCATTAAAGAAGCGTTTTCGACCAAAAGAATTGGTAAATTTGCCTGATGTAGGACGTATAAATGCTGGCAGGGTTTGCCATGAACTTTGTGTAAATGAGCTATATACATCATTTTGTTCTTTAGCTTCTTGGGCGTAGCGGTCTAGTTGACTCTGATTGGGATTCACATAATCTTGGTTAGTAACTTTTATTCGTTGTTCAGCATAAGGATAGGACTTAACTTCTATTTGAATAGGGGTTTTGTTCGTATCAAGTTGTACAGTCCCAAGCGGGGTAGATAATGGAATACCCACAACAGCATAACGCTGCTGGCCTTCCTGACTAATTAAAACTGGCTTTTGCTGGAAAGTGACCTGAGTAATATCGCTAGTTAAGGGTATAACTGCGATCCCACCGGGTCTTCGGGAGTCTTGTGGAAGCTGAGCGATTGCCAGTGCCGAAGTAAAAAGACAAGTTGTTGTTAATAGAATATGTTTAAAGTGCATTTTTCATTTCAAAACGAGTAGTAAACTAACAAGATAAACTAAAGCTTAAACAATAAATTCTCAATGAAGAGTTTGTGAAAAGACTAGTACGAATAAGCAGAAGCTAAATATTCAAGTATTTTAATAAAATGTAGCTGAACTGTACTTGAAATATATACAAAACAATCCCATATTATAATGGAGTTTTACTCATTGTTGTTTTATTAACATTATGAAAAATATATAAAAATTTATTTGAAATCCGAAGAAGTGTTCCCATCTATTACACAAGTACAAATTTGTTGTGAGGAATAACAAGAATGCGTTTTGAAAAATTTACAAACCGCTTGCAGCAAGCCCTTTCAGATGCTCAATCTTTAGCGATGGGTAAAGACCATACCTCAATCGCAGGTATTCATATTTTGTCTACCCTATTAGAAGAGCCATCAAATATTAGTTTGTTGCAACAAGCAGGTGCACGGTTACCTGAGCTTAAACAAAAGCTTGAGCAAGCTATAAAAGATGCTCCAACCATCGCGAATCCGACTGGGGATGTCAATTTAAACCCTGAAGCTGTTAAAGCGCTTAATTTAGCCGATAGATATGCGCAAAAAGCGGGTGATGAATTTTTGTCAACTGACTGGGTCCTATTAGGGCTAGCAGAGACAGGCGAAACTAAAAATATTTTAAGTGCCGTAGGTGTAACCCCTGACAGCTTACGCAAAGTAATTGAACATATTCGAGGTAGTGACAAAGTCATGAGTAATAATCACGAAGATCAACGTGACTCACTTAATAAATATACGATAGATTTAACTGAACGTGCTTTATCGGGAAAACTTGATCCGGTGATTGGACGTGATGACGAAATCCGCCGTACTATTCAGGTCTTGTCACGTCGTACAAAAAACAACCCTGTACTCATTGGTGAACCAGGGGTAGGTAAAACCGCTATTGTTGAAGGTTTGGCACAGCGTATTGTAAATGGTGAAGTACCAGAAGGTTTAAAAAGCAAACGTGTTTTATCATTAGATTTAGGTTCATTACTTGCTGGTGCTAAATATCGTGGTGAGTTTGAAGAACGTCTAAAAGCTGTTTTAAAAGATTTGGCAAAACATGAAGGCGAAATCATCCTGTTTATTGACGAGCTACATACGCTTGTAGGTGCAGGTAAAGGTGATGGCGCAATGGATGCAGGTAATATGTTAAAACCTGCATTGGCACGCGGTGAGTTACGCTGTGTGGGTGCGACAACTTTAGATGAATATCGCCAATATATTGAAAAAGATGCTGCATTAGAGCGTCGTTTCCAAAAAGTGTTGGTTGATGAGCCAAGCGTTGAAGATACCATTGCGATTTTACGTGGTCTAAAAGAGAAATATGCTACTCACCATGGTGTGCAAATTTTAGACTCAGCGATTATTGCAGCGGCTAAAATGTCTCATCGTTACATCACTGATCGTCAATTACCAGATAAAGCAATTGACTTGATTGATGAGGCAGCTTCTCGTATTAAGATGGAAATTGACTCTAAACCAGAAGCGCTTGATAAGCTTGATCGCCGTTTAATCCAGTTGAAGATGCAATTGGAAGCTGTAAAAAAAGATGAAGATGTAGGCAGTAAAGCTGAAGTCACTCATCTTGAAAAACAGATTGCTGAAGTCGAGAAAGAATACAACGATCTTGAAGAAATCTGGAAATCTGAAAAGACTCTTGTCGAAGGTACTAAACAGGCTCAGGTTGAACTTGATAAAGCGCGTATTGCTTTTGAGAAGGCTCAGCGTGAGGGTGATTTGGCTGAAGCAGCACGTTTACAATATGGTGTAATTCCAGAGCTTCAAAAACAACTTGAGCAAGACGAAGTTGCAGAAGAAAACGAAGAGCCAAAACTTATTCGTACTAAAGTGACTGAAAATGAAATTGCTGAAGTCGTTAGTGCCGCAACAGGAATTCCGGTTGCGAAAATGCTGCAAGGCGAGCGTGAAAAACTACTCAATATGGAAGGTTTTTTACATGACCGCGTTGTAGGGCAAGATGAAGCTGTGGTTGCCGTTTCGAATGCCGTTCGTCGTTCGCGTGCAGGCTTGTCCGATCCGAATCGTCCAAGTGGTTCATTCTTGTTCTTGGGGCCAACAGGTGTTGGTAAAACTGAGTTAACAAAAGCGCTAGCGAACTTTTTGTTTGACAGTGATGATGCCATGATTCGTATCGATATGAGTGAATTCATGGAGAAACATTCGGTGAGCCGTTTGGTTGGTGCGCCTCCGGGTTATGTGGGTTATGAAGAAGGTGGTGTTTTAACCGAAGCTGTTCGCCGTAAACCATATAGTGTGGTGCTATTTGATGAGGTTGAAAAAGCGCATCCAGATGTATTCAATATCTTGCTACAAGTGTTGGATGATGGACGTTTAACAGACTCACAAGGTCGAGTAGTAGACTTTAAAAACACTGTGATTGTGATGACTTCGAACTTGGGTTCACAAGATGTACGTGAGCTAGGTGAGGGTGCAACTGACGATGAAGTACGTGCTATTGTAATGAGTGCGGTAAGTCAGCATTTCCGTCCGGAATTTATTAACCGGATTGATGAGCTTGTGATTTTCCATTCACTCAAAAAAGCACAAATTCGAGGCATTGCCGATATTCAGTTGGATCGATTACGTTCACGACTTGTTGATCGTGATATGAGCTTGAATGTAGATGATACAGCCTTTGATTTATTGATTGATGCTGGTTTCGACCCTGTATATGGCGCGCGCCCGTTAAAACGTGCGATTCAACAACAGATTGAAAACACATTAGCTCAAAAAATCTTATCGGGTGATTTTGTCGCAGGCGATACCATTTTAGTTAAAGGCGAAAATGGGCATTTAGTCTTCGATAAAATGAAACTTATCTAAACTTTTTCTGCTAAAACCGAAAAGAGAATATGGAAACATATTCTCTTTTTTTTATGATAAGGATGTTTGTGTTGTTGTGAGTAAAGCGACTAAGGCATCTGAAACTTTCTGAGTTAATGTTTTTAATTTTTGTTCGGAGTGGCCAGATAAAAAATAATGGTAATGATAAATACGTTCTTGATAAGAAATACAAATAAAAAAAGTACCTACAGGCTTTTCTGTGGTTTCACTTCCTCCAGATTTTAATAGACCCGTACAACTTACAATAAGATCTGCTTGTTGAAATAACGTTTGGCCCAGCCTACACATTTGTTCTGTGACTTGTGGCGACTCGGCCGTGTAGGTCTCTATTAACTTTGGATCGATATTTAAAATACTAACTTTAATGCTGGGGTCGTAACTCACTAAACCACCAAGTAAAATGTCTGCACCACTATTTTTATGAATGGAAAATTGACTCGTTAAATAACCAGAACTGGCACTTTCAATAAATGCAATTTTGAGTTGACGATCTTCTAATAGTTGGCAGCAGTGCTGAAGCATTATTTCACCTCGAATGGTGTTTATTTATAAATAAATTCAATTCACAGATAAATTACAAAATCACAGTAAGTGATTTAAAGGTGTCATTCAAGTGTGTGATAAAAATCTATAAAACTACTTGAATATTCACAAAATGCCTGTGAAAAAAGTCAGGTTTAAAAATGATCAATGTTAACTGTCGGGAAGTTTATTTATAACATTGCGACATGCTTAAAAAATTGTTAATTTTGTTCGATATAACAAACAATAACAATTTTAGGATGAAGGAAATGAACAATAAACAAGGGTGTATGCTGGCAATTTTGAGCGGCGTGTCTATATTATTATCAAATACATGGGCAGTACAACCAATGTCGGAAAGTGCGCTTGCAACTCAAACTGGAGCGATAACGACATCTTTACCCGTCATTATTGCGAAAGCTCAGGATGATGCTAAAAAACCTGCGATAGAACAACAACAAGTACGTCAGGCGTTAGGAGATAACTATTTACAGCAGGTTCGATGGGATGCGCTTAGAACTAGCGTACTTTCTCCTTATCAAGAACAAAAACAAAATCATGTTATTGATAGTAAAGAAAAGAAGAAGTTAGAAATGATTGCATTACCTGAAAGAGCAGATCGATTTACACGTTATGATTTTGAGTCAAAAAATGTTCATGGTGAGGTTATTATTACCGTGAAGTAATAATAACCTCTAAGCTCATTAATATTGATCTAGAGCAGGGTGCTGAATTTTCCACGCACGGTGGATTTTTTGATTACGTTTAAAATCAAGGCCAATTGTTTCAGAAGTGATTTCTTCAACCTGAAAAATAGCTTCAATTTCTTCGTCCATTTCAAAACCGCGATAGTTATTCGAGAAATAGAGCGTACCCTCACTGTGCAAACGGTTCATTGCACGCTTAATCAGTGAGATGTGGTCACGTTGTACATCGAATGTACCATAGAATTTTTTAGAGTTTGAGAATGTTGGTGGATCAATAAAAATAAGGTCGTATTGTTCATGACCTTCTTTTAACCACTCAAAACAGTCACTAGCAAAGAACATATGTTGTTCATCTGCATGATCTACAGTTAAGCCATTTAGAACAAAGTTTTCTTTTGACCAGTTTAGGTAAGTGTTAGATAAATCGACACTTGTTGTACTTGCAGCACCGCCAAGCGCAGCATGTAAGCTTGCTGTAGACGTGTAACTATATAAGTTCAAGAAGTGTTTACCACGTGCCTCTTGAGCAATACGTAAACGCATTTGTCGGTGATCAAGGAATAAACCTGTGTCTAGGTAATCAGTCAGGTTAACTAAAATTTTAGCTTTACCTTCTTGAACGATAAAACGTTTTGAAGCTGTACTTTGTTTCGTATATTGAGTTGTACCAGTTTGGCGTGCACGTGTCTTAATAAAGATGGCATCACGGTTTAAACCAGTAACAGCACGAATTGCAGCAAGTGCTAAATTAAAACGTTTTTTAGCTTTTTCTGGATCAATTGTTTTTGGTGGTGCGTATTCCTGAACATGTAAACGGTCACCATATAAGTCAACAGCGACATTAAAGTCAGGTAAGTCTGCATCATACAAACGTAAGCAATAAACATTTTCTTTCGTTGCCCATTTTTTCAAGGCAGTCATATTTTTTTGCAAACGATTAGCGAAGTCTTGAGCTTCTTCCATTTCAATAGGTTGAGCTTGCCAAGTTGCTAAAAATGGTTGAGTTACTTTTTCTGGTTTGATTACGCCGAAACGAATATAAATTGGCAACTTACCATTCATTAAGCGTAAGGTTTCAGGCGCTTCAAAGGCTAGAACATCAGATTGTTCAATTTGAGCTGCAATAACTGCTGCATATTGATTTGGGAAATGTTTTTGTAAAAGCGCTGATAAACCTAAGTATAGAGAACGGTTTGAAGCTTTTTCACCTAAACGTTCACCATAAGGCGGGTTAGTCACAATAAATGCAGTTTTGCCTTCAGCAGCAAAATCTGGCCAATCCGCTAAAGTACGCTCTTCGATTTGAATCTGACCTAACAAATTTTCAAAGCCTGCCGCAATAATGTTTTCACGGGTTGCTTTAATTGCTTCCCAGTCTGCATCGTAGGCATAAAATTTAGGTAAAGGTAATTGAAGTGCCTTTTCGTGGCGTTCAGCTGCTTCTGCTTTAAGTGAAAGCCAAAGGTCGCGGTCATGACCATGCCAGCCATTAAATCCAAAACGGCGAACAAGCCCTGGTGCGCGGTCAGTTAAAATCATTAATGCTTCAATGATAAATGTGCCCGAACCACACATTGGGTCGAGTATGATTTCTGGATTACGCTGTTTGAGCTGAGCTTTTTGCAAAATTGCCGCAGCAAGGTTTTCTTTAATTGGTGCATCTGTCATATAACGGCGGTAGCCACGTTTATGTAGCGAATCACCTGATAAATCTAGACAGTAGGTATGTTCAGTTTTACCTGCTAAAGCGTAGATCGTAATTTCTGGTTGTTTGGTGTCAATGCTAGGACGGCGGCCTACAGCTTCCATAAAAGAATCAACAACGCCATCTTTTACACGTAGTGTAGCAAATTGCGAATTGACCATGATTTCACGTTCTGCATGCAAGCGAATTGCAAAGGTACTTTGTGGTGCAAAAACAAGTGACCAGTCAAAGCTCATTGCACCTTCGTAGAGTTCTTCTGCGACATCACGTGCATCGTGCGTAAAATCAAGTTCATAAGTATGAATAGGAAGTAAAACACGAGAAGCGAGACGCGACCACATACAAATGCGGTAAGCTTGTTCAAGCGTCCCTTCAATGATTAAACGTCCTGCTTTACGTTCTGTCACTTTGGTGCCAAGTTGTTCTATTTCTTCTTGTAAGAGGGGTTCTAAACCATCAGCACAAGTAATCCAATAGTGGTTTAAACGTAAAGAGGTATTCATAAACTCGATTGACCAAAACATATAAATATTAACAATGCAAAGTTTAACGTATTTTGATGTCTAAAGGTTTTTAAATTATTGCAACCTATCATTTAGCAACCAATAAACTGATTTTTAAAGAGTAATACCTTGTAATTGGTATGTATTTTGCTAGACCAAGATTATTGATGGTTATTTATTTAACAGACAAAGTCGATTTTTAACCATTTTTATAATTTTAATGGATGGGGACGTTATAAATGAAAGACATGATGGGGAATGGTTTTATTGCTAATGCGGATGCTTTCTCAGTGGCCACACAAATATATGTACGTATGCGTAGAGTGACAGGGCGGGTAATAGATGCAATGTATGTAATTCAAAATAAAGATTATGCAAAATATGTAATTACGGTGGCGTTAGAAACAGAGGATGATGAATTAAAACGATGTGTTGAGCGATTAAGATCGTTAGTTGACACACTGCCAGAACCTCCTCAAAAAGAAACACTCGCTGTGGCTAAGGTCGATGAAGAGCCAGAAATAACAGCCGAAGACATTTATCGAGCACAAGTTCCACATCATTATATTGGTGCTTTAAGGTAATCTCGAATAAGACCTTAAATTTTGGTCAATTTAGGGTCTTATTCTGTAAAGTTCTTCTGCGAAAAGAGCGGAATTCAGCTACACTATGCACGTTTTCGCGATTCGACCCATAGGAATCCATTATGCATATTGCAGCGTTGCATCAGCCGAGCCAGGTTCAGCTCAATCAGGACGGAAATTTAAAACATTTTTTAACAATTGAGGGACTTTCAAAAGAAAACCTCACGAAGATTTTAGATACCGCACAAAGCTTTTTAGATGATAATAATAATTTAATTAACCGCCCGCTCTTAGAGGGATTGACGGTTATGAATCTTTTCTTTGAAAACTCCACCCGTACTCGTACTACTTTTGAAGCAGCAGCAAAACGCTTGTCTGCCAATGTATTGAATATTGATATTGCACGTTCAAGTACTTCAAAAGGTGAAACGCTACGAGATACGCTTTGGAACCTTGAAGCAATGGCTGCCGATATTTTTGTTGTCCGCCATTCATCTTCGGGCGCTGCACATTTCATTGCTAAAGATGTATGTCCAAAAGTCGCAATTATTAATGCTGGAGATGGCCGTCATGCCCATCCAACGCAAGCGATGCTTGATATGCTTACCATTCGCCGTGAAACAAAGAAACCGTTTGAAGAGTTGAGTGTTGCGATTATTGGAGACATCAAACACTCTCGCGTAGCACGTTCTGATGTAGCAGCATTACAAACTCTAGGTTGTAAAGATATTCGCGTGATTGCACCGAATACATTATTGCCAGTGGGTTTTTCGGAATATGGCGAGCATGTCCGGTTGTTTAATAACATGGATGCAGGGATCGCAGATTGTGATGTGATTATTGCTCTACGTATTCAAAATGAGCGTATTGACTCTCCGGCATTATCTTCACAGTCTGAATTTTATAGAATGTATGGCTTAAACAAAGAACGTCTTGGTTTAGCTAAACCAGACTGTATTGTAATGCACCCGGGGCCAATGAATCGTGGTGTAGAAATTGATTCAAGTGTTGCTGATGGAGACCAGTCGGTTATTTTGAAACAAGTCACCAACGGTATTGCTGTTCGTATGGCTGTATTGGCTTTATCAATGCAAGGCCAACTCCAAGAGCAAGGTTTAATTGAAGCGATTACGTTGTAAGGAATGGATCACATGAGTATCGTAAAAATTGAAAATGTACGTGTGTTAGACCCAATCCAGAAAATAGACAACGTACAAACTGTATATATTGAAAATGGCAAGTTTGTTGCTCCGGTAGAGCAAGTTGAGCAAACCATCGATGGTCAAGGTAAATGGTTAATGCCAACCATGGTTGATTTGTGTGCACGTTTACGTGAACCTGGTCAACAACAACACGGTACACTTAAATCTGAAGGAAAGGCAGCACGTGCTAATGGTATTTTGCACGTCATTACTCCACCAGATTCAAAGCCGATTGTGCAAGACAACGGTGCGCTTATTCATGGCTTGATTGAAAAGGCATGGCTTGATGGCGGCATTCATATGCATATTATTGGTGCTCAAACCCAAGGCTTAAATGGTAAACAACCTGCAAATATGGCCGGTCTTAAAAAGGGTGGTTGTACGGCTGTTTCAAATGCGAATGCTGCTTTTGAAAATGATGATGTGGTTATTCGTACTTTGGAATATGCAGCTGGTCTTGGCTTAACGGTTGTGTTTTATGCCGAAGAACCACAAATTGCTAAAGATGGATGTACACACGAAGGCTTTATTGCCTCTCGCCAAGGTCTGCCGATGATTCCGGCGCTTGCTGAAACTGTAGCGATTGCAAAATATTTGCTGATGATTGAAGCAACTGGCGTAAAAGCTCACTTCGGTTTGTTGTCTTGTGGTGCATCGGTTGAATTAATCCGTGCAGCAAAAGCAAAAGGCTTACCTGTGACTGCTGATGTTGCAATGCACCAATTACATTTAACCGAACACTTAACAGACGGTTTCAACTCACTGGCACACGTTCGCCCACCATTGCGTTCTGAGCAAGATAAAGAACTTTTACGTCAAGGGTTAAAAGAAGGCGTAATTGATGCAATTTGTACGCACCATGAGCCTTTAAGCAGTTCGGCAAAAATGGCGCCATTTGCAGAAACTCAGCCGGGTATTACCGCTTTTGATACCTATGTATCTTTAGGTATTCAACTCATCAATGAAGGTTTATTCGAACCTCTAGAATGGGTTGCTAAAGTAACCAGCGTACCAGCGCAGGTTGCCAATATGACCACGCGTTGGGAAGATGAAGCCGGATGGGTGTTAGTAGATCCGACTTTAAGCTGGACAGTAAACAAAGACACCATTTTATCGCAAGGGAAAAATACCCCATTGTTGGGGCAAACCTTGACGGGCAAAGTACTTCAAACTTTTGTTAACTGATAAAGTACTTACTTAAAGTAAATTTAAAATATGAACAGGTAGATCAATGAGGTCTACCTGTTTTGTAAATAATAGATGGAAAATTGTATATAAATTATTTAAAAAACAACAAAAGAATGAGCACAGATTAGAATAAAAAACTATCAGCAAAGAGAAGTATTTGAATAATCAAAAGTTGCTGGTTACGACTTATAAGATTCGGGAGAATAATCAATGTCGATAAACCCTATAGAACTGCTTAAAGAAAAAGTATCATCAACATTATTAAATAACCAGGACGGATACCTCGGCGAAAAATCGAATGCTTTATCTAAGTTTTATCCAATTTTACTTTCATTATTAGCTGCTAAACCTGACCTTATTGGACAATTGAAAAACAGTTTGGCTCCCTCGTTATCAGACCTTTTTTCTCATAATGACCAAATCAAGAATACTGTGCTTACTCATTTAAGTGGTACAGCACCAAATAATGAAATAGAAAGTACACTCAATAGCGCAATTAAACCTAGCCTTAATGCAATTTCAGATGTTGCCGGAAATGATCAGCAAAGTATTGTAAATTATTTACGTCAGCATGCAGATACCATTCGTTCATATTTACCGGCATGGGCAGTGGGTCTATTAGCTCCTCTGGGACTGGGTGCAGGCTTGTCTTCTGTCACACCATCAACGGCACCTCCGCTTGCAGCTACAACTGAAAATACCGGTAAGTCGCGTGGGTTCTTACCTATTATTGCCCTAATTATTCTGGGTCTTATCATTGCTTGGTTGTGGCGTTCTTGCCAGCATAAAGAAGCTGTACCAGCACCAGAACCGACGGCTGCAAGTGGTGTTGAAGCTGCTGCTGCACCCGCAAGTTTAACGTTAAGTACAGATGATAAAGGAACGGTAAGTCAGTGTCAGGCTGGGATTGGCGATCAAGGCTTCTTGGCAACGCTACAAACGGACGTTAAAAAGGTTTTCTCGACAACTCAAGATTGTAATGTAGATACAAGCCAAACTTATGCGGCTTCATTTACAGATAAAGATGCACTTGCTGGTGTGTTAGGTGCATTAAAAGGTGTGCCAAATGCATCTTTAGAATGGGTAGGCGACAAAATCACTTTGAAAGCGGGTGATGCGGCAGCATTAGAAGCTTTAACTGCAAAAGTAAAAGCATTGGTGCCACATACTGAGGTTGTCGGTGCTGCACCAGCAACAGTTGAGCAGTCTGTAAGCAATAGCTTAAGTGCTTCGCAAACTGCTCTAGGCTCAATTGATCCGAACAATGTCGATGTAGATGCTTTGGTGAAAGCGCTTAACTTGCAAATTATTAATTTTGCGAGTGGTTCAAGTGATATACCTGCGGATAACAAAGCCATTCTTGATCAAGCTGCAACACTTTTAAATAAAGTAACTAGTGTCAAATTAAATGTAGGCGGCCATACCGATTCAACAGGTAATGCTGCTGCAAATAAAGCTTTATCTCAACGCCGTGCTCAAGCAGTGGTAGATTATTTGACATCTAAAGGTGTAGACGCATCTAAATTAGTGGCACAAGGCCATGGTTCTGATCAGCCAGTTGCAGAAAACACGACAGAAGAAGGCCGCTTTAAAAACCGTCGTATCGAGTTTTCAGTAGCTCAATAATCAACTGATTTATGAAAAATTAGTTATTTTAATTTGAAAAAAGCTTCTCATTTTGAGAAGCTTTTTTGTTGAAACAAATAATGTTGGATTGATATGAAAATCAGTTTGGTTGGAAGTGGGCGAGTGGCCTTTCATTTAGCAAAGGCTTTATTGGGCCAAGGTCATAACATCACACAAGTCTATGCGCGTGATTTTGATAAGACCCAAAAATTTGCAGAGAAAATTCAAGCAAAAGCATGCCATTCTCTTCAACAATTCCAATCGACCGATCTTATCATTCTAGCGGTTTCAGACAGTGCAATTGCAGAACTTGTAAAAGAGGTACATGAATTCTTTCCCGAAACACTTATTGTTCACACCTCGGGTAGTACTGCTATTGAAGTCATCAGTCATGTACATGAAAAAGCAGGGGTGTTTTATCCATTACAAACTTTTAGCTTTGAAAGAGAAGTTGATTGGTCTGCAACGCCGTTATTTGTTGAAGCAATAACAAATGTCGATCAGGAAATACTTTCAGATTTAGCAAATAGCCTAAGCAATAGAGTTTATCAATATACCTCGAAACAGCGTTTAACTTTACACTTAGCGGCTGTGTTCGCTTGTAACTTTAGTAATTACTGTTTTGATATGGCAAAACAGGTTGTAGATAAAGAGCAGGTCGACTTTAGTTTGCTCTATCCTTTAATTTTGGAAACAGCAAAAAAAGCCACTGAAAATGATCCAAAGCAAATGCAAACAGGGCCAGCAGTACGAGGCGATCAAAACATTTTGTCAATGCATCAAGACTTATTAGCTCAAGCAAATCAAGATGATTTAAAGCAGGTCTATCAACTTTTAAGTGATGGCATCTTGCACCGCCATCACTCGGACTAAAGTTTATTTAAAAATTAAGGTTCGCCGTTATTGCCCCATTTTAAGAAGCCAGCACGCTGATTTAAACGTTCAAAATATTGGTCGACATGTTTAAGCATTGGATGGTCAAAAGGAGTGGCTTTCCAGCGCTGTACAGATAGACCAATTGGAATATCCGCTAGAGTGAACTCAGTTCCTGCAACATAGGCTTGAGTTTTTGCAAGTTGTTGATCAAGAATCTGCATATGATGATTCCAGTCATCAATGCCTTGTTGCAACAAATTCGGGTCTTGATGATCTGGTGAATGTCTCAAGAGAGACATAATGGTATAAGTCCAGCTGTTATTCAGCTCGATCGCTTGCCAATCAATCCACTGATCAACAAAGAATCTTTCTTTCGCTTGAGTAGGGTAAAGCAGATGCTCTCTATCGTAGGCATTTGCCAGATAACGGATAATACTGTTGGATTGCCAAAGGACTAAATCACCATCTAAAACAACAGGAATTTGACCATTTGGGTTTAATTGTAAATATTCAGGTGATTGAGCAGAGCGAAAGCCTCGTCCCCAATCTTCTCTTTCATATTCAAGATTTAATTCTTCACACAGCCATAAGACTTTGCGAACATTGATGGAATTATCACGTCCTAAAATTTTTAACATGGGTTGTCCTTAGTATTTTTAGTATGGCAAGTACTAGTTCCTATAAATAGCTAGATTTGGCTCGATTGGCAATTATTAATTAGAAAGAAGAAATACTATAGATAAGATATATATTTATTTTCTTTTTAATATAAAAAAGAAAAGGCTTAGTTTATTACTAAGCCTTTTTTATTATTTACTTAATCTTCTTAAAGATAAAGTCATTAATCTTATGACCTGACTCAATACCACGGCGTTCAAACTTAGTCACTGGGCGCCAGTCTGGACGAGGGTAGCTGTTGCCTTTACCTGCCAAGTTTTCAAGGTTCGGACGATTATCTAATACATCTAGCATCCATTCAGCATACGGTTCCCAATCTGTTGCAGCATGGAACGTACCACCAAGCTCAAGTTTTTGTTCAACCAATGGCATACGTTCATGAGCAACAAAACGGCGTTTAAAATGACGTTTCTTTTGCCAAGGGTCAGGGAAGTAAAGTTGTACGCAGTTAATGCTGTTGTCTGGCATTTCACGTAGAACCTGAATCGCGTCTGCATCAAGTACACGTAAGTTTTTAACTTCAGCTATACCTGCTTCATATAGGCATTGAGCAATACCTGGTACATGGACTTCAATACCTACATAGTTGCGTTCAGGGTTTGCTTTTGCCATAAGTACTAACGAACGACCCATACCAAAACCGATTTCAACAGTTAATGGACGCTCTGGGTGTTCGAAGTGTTGACGTAAGTCGCCAACAGGATATTCCAAAATTAAATCGCGATGTTGTTCTAATGCCGTGCGTTGAGACGTATTAAGTGGTGCTGAACGACGCATAAACGTCACAATTTCACGGTGTTCAGGCAAATTGTCTAAGTCTGCAATTTGCGTTTCTAACTGATCGATCGACATAACCTTGGCAATATTGAAATTCAAATGCGGTATTTTAAGTCTTCATGGGATCAAGTCAAATGTTTCGGTGTTTTTCTTCATGTAGATGTCATGATCAATATTTACTCTAAGAGACTAATTAAAACTCATATGAACACTTTTACTCATGAAAACTTTTCAATTAAGAACACTTTCGGTCTTTTTAAGTGCATTAGGTGCATTTTCATATAGCTCAGTTGCTCAAGCGCAGCTCATGTTTAGTCAATATGTGGATGGCAGCAGCAATAAAAAAGGCTTGGAAATTTATAATCCGGACGGCACTACCGTTAATTTAGCCGATTATGAGATTCAACAATTTAATAATGGTGGTACAGCAAAGACAGTGGCTTTTCGTTTACAAGGCACACTCGCGAGTAAGCAGAAGTTTTTAGTGGGGCGCTCAGAGTTGCAAACTGAGCTTGGAAGTAAAGTTAATCAGGTGGCAGCACTATCTTTTAATGGAGATGATGCGGTTGTACTCGTTTATAAAGGTACGCCTGTAGACCGTTTTGGCCGTATTGGTGAACGCCCAGTAGCGGGATGGGGGACGGCAGTTTCAAGCTTAGGAAATAGTTTTAAGCGTATTGAAACAGAAAACCCAGCTTTAAGTGTGGATGCAACCGCAGCATTTGATTTGGACCATTCATGGTCGGCTTGGACAAACCGAAATGACTTTTCAAATTTATCGGGTTCTACAACTCAGCCTCCTGTTGAAACGGTAAGTTGTTCAAGCTCAGATACACCAATTGCAGACTTGACGGCAGCAACTCAAGACCAGACTTATACTGTGCGTGGTGTGATTACAGCTGACTATCGTTATGCCAATGGTTTCTCTGGTTTTTATGTTCAGACGCCAGACACAAAAGCACGTGCAAATGTCAGCAATGCTATTTTTGTTTATATTCCAAATAGCAGTGTGGTAAAAGGTGGACAAATTGGTGATGAAGTTATTTTGCGTGGCCGTTTAACAAGCTATCAAAATCAGCTACAGATAGATCAATTACAACAAGATATTCAAACCTGTAATAGCAATATGGCAAATCAAGTTCAGCCGATTAGTCTCGAACTTCCGTTTGCTAGTTTAACGGGTGGCTCAGTTAATTCGCCGCAGCGTTATCAAGGTATGTTGGTCAAATTACCTCAGACTTTAACGGTGAGTGAGAACTACAATTATGGTCGTTATGGTGAGTTATCGCTGAGTTTAGGCCGTTTATATATTCCAACCAATTTATATCCAGCGTTATCTCCTGAAGCCAAAGCTCTAGCTCAGAAAAATTTATTATCGAAAATTATTTTTGATGATGGTTATAACAATCAAAACCGTACACCATGGTTACCAAGCAATTTTAGCGCTGCCAATACGTTACGCTCGGGTTATCAACTTAAAAATGCTGAAGGTATTTTAGAGTACCGTTTTAATGGTTGGCGTGTACAACCTGTGCTTGGACGTAATCAGCCTGAAGTTATTACTCAAACAAACCCGCGTCAAAGCGTCCTTACTAAAAATGCTAATCACATTCGTGTAGCTTCATTTAACGTTTTGAACTATGACAATGGTGCAACAGGTTTTCCAACAGAGCGTGGTGCGACAACACAAGCTGAGTTTGATAAACAGCATCGTAAAATTGTGAGTGCATTAAAAGCGATTGATGCCGATGTTTACGGTTTAATGGAAATTGCGAACAATGGTTATGGGCCTAACAGTGCAATTGCCAATTTGACCAAAGCTTTAGGTAGCGATTGGAAATATGTGGTTCCTGAAAATCTAGACCGTTTAGGTGGTGATGCAATCGCAGTTGCTATTATTTATAACAGCAAACGTGTTAAACCCTTAAATAAACCTGTTGTGCTTGATTTAGGCGACAAGAACCGAACAACTTTGGCGCAAAGTTTCCAAGCCGTTCGTGGTAATAAAACGTTTACTGTTATTCCAAACCACTTGAAATCGAAAAGCTGTAGCGGAGTTGATGCTAGTTCTACTGACGCTGACCAAAAAGATGGTCAAGGCTGCTGGAACCCAACCCGTGTAAAAGCAGTTGATCAAATTGTGCAGTGGTTAGCGAAAAATCCAACTCAAGTGCCTAAGCAAAATGCTTTACTTGTAGGGGATATGAACAGTTATGCAAAAGAAGAACCTATTTTGTCATTTGAAAAAGCGAATTATAAAGTTTTACTTAATGACACTAAGGTAGGTCAGGGCACTCAGGCATATAGCTATGTTTTTGGTGTTGCAAGTGATGCCAACGGTAATGGGGGAGCAGGTAACCTAGATCATGCAATTGCTGATGCTTCTTTATATCCAAAAGTAGTGAGAACCTTTGCATGGCATATCAATGCTGATGAGCCAACGGCTTTAGACTATAACGAAGAATATAAAACAGATGAGCAAAAGGCGTTGTTCTATGGTGAAGATGCTTATCGTTCTTCGGATCATGACCCTGTAATTGTCGATCTAGATTTAAATGGAAAAGACTCAAGTCATCCTGATGACGATAAGAAAAATGGTATTTTTGATTTCTTATCTGAATTAATGAATTGGCTTAGCCAACTTTTTAAGCGTAATTAACGGAAAAAATGCGTGACGCAAATGTGTTTTATCATATTTTAAACAATCGTCACGCAAGACAACTTGCAAGGAATAACTTTTTCAAGAATATTAGATGGTGTAAGTATTTTATAAATTTACGCTTTTTTACAATTAAAGAATTGGGCAAACCTTGCAGGTTTTCTAGAAGCAATTTAAAACGTTAATATGAGATAACAAGGATCAGATATGAAATTATATTATTCGCCAGGCGCATGTTCTTTAGCTGCACATATTATTTTAAATGAAATTAATGTTGATTTTGACTTAGAACGAGTAGATTTAAAAACACATAAAACAGAAAAAGGCGCGGATTATTACGAAATCAATCCAAAAGGATATGTACCAGCTTTAGAAATTAACCCAGGTTTAATGTTAACTGAAAATGTTGCGATTTTACCGTTTCTTGCTCAGCATGACCCTAAACAAGATTTGATTCCGCCGTCAGGGATGGGCCGTGCGAAAGTATTGGAGTGGTTGGGGTATTTGAACTCTGAATTACATGATGCGTATGCAGTCTTCTTTGGTGCGCCGTTAACAAGTGATGAAAAAACCAAAGCTTATGCAGAAATTGATCGTCTTTTAAAATATATCGATAACTATTTGTCTGAATCTGATTATGATTATTTGGTAAATGATAATTTCGGCCCAGCAGATGCTTATCTATTTGTTTTAACAAATTGGTCAAACTCAATTGAGCATGATTTAACGCCGTATAAACACATTATTGCACTACGTAATAAAGTTGCAGAACGTCAATCTGTACAAATTGCGATGCGTGATGAAGGCCTAATCTCATAATCATTTTTAGGCTTCAAAAAAGCCCCTGTATAAACAGGGGCTTTTTTATTTCTAGAGATTAGTGTTGAGCATCTTTTTTTACTTCAGCAGCAGTATTTTCAACAGCTTGAGCTGTATCAGCAGTTGCTTTACGAGCAGTCGCTTCAGTTTTTGCAGCAGCGTCAGCAGTTGCATCCGCAGCATGGTCAGTTGCAGCATCGATTTTTGCAGAAGCATTATCAGTTGCAGTTGCAATATCGCTTGCAGCTTCGTTACCTGCAGATTTGATATCTGCAGTTGCTTGTTGAGCTGCATTTTCTAAATGTTCACCCGTTGTCGCGCCTGTTTCTGGAGCTTTATCTTTATTACATCCAACAAGAGCAACGGTCGCAGCAAGACCTAAAGCAACAAGTAATTTATTCATTGTGTTTTTCCTTCTAATTCATGGCATCCAAAATTATGGATGTCTAAAATATAAACATAAACTAACTGATTAATAAAGATCGAAAATTGTTAAGAAGTTGTAACTCTAATATTAAAAAAGCCTAGCATTTTGTAATGCTAGGCTTGGGTTAAAACGTATTGGTTTGACTGAATTTTACTGTCCAGAACGGATGATGTAATCAAACGCAGAGAGTGATGCTTTAGCACCTTCACCTGTGGCAATAATGATTTGCTTGTAAGGCACAGTCGTACAGTCACCCGCAGCAAACACACCTTGCACGTTGGTTTCGTTGCGATCATTCACAATAATCTCGCCACGGTTGGTTAACTCAACTTCACTGTCTTTTAAGAAGTCAGTGTTTGGCAGTAAACCAATCTGCACAAAGATCCCTGCAAGTTCTACTACATGCTCTTCATCAGTCGCACGGTCTTTATATTTAAGACCAGTCACTTGTGAACCATCGCCCAACACTTCTGTACTTAAGGCATTCATAATCACAGTTGTGTTTGGCAAGCTA
>NZ_AMSS01000030.1 GCF_000313935.1 Acinetobacter sp. WC-141
ATCAGCGTCCGCGGAACTGCAGGATTTCTGGCTTTGTTGTTCGCAACGAGGGCTAATTCTGGAGTTCCGTATAAGGCATAATCAATAACGACATCTCGGCTGATAATCAGCGCAGTAACTTTAGCCAATCTCGCTGCAATTTCCATGTCAGGAATTTGTCCACTTATTCCAATGATGATGAGAACTGCAGCATTGACTTAGATCGCCAGTG
>NZ_AMSS01000031.1 GCF_000313935.1 Acinetobacter sp. WC-141
TTCTTTAAAGAAACCAGTAGCGTTCCAGTTAATGAAATATGTCTCTGGTAAGAAACCGTCCGGTAACGGGTAAGCCGATTCACCGATAATCTGTTGGTAACCTAAACCAAAGGTATGGTTTTTTACTTTGAGTGTTTCTAGTACTCCAATGTTTTGTGCATCAATATCAAAAGTATTTCCATCATCTTTTGCATTGAAGTATTTAAACTTAGAAGTAAGCGCAAAATTAGGTTGTTTCCAATTATGCTCAAGTCCAACATAGTGTTTGTTATAGAGGTCTTCCAAGTTACCAAAGTAGTATTCGCCTTTGAGTGAGGGTGTGAATTGATAGCGCAGATCTATGTAATTTAAACCATCAGATTCTTTGGTCATTCCATTTGCCGTGAACGAAAACTTTTTAAAATCTTCTTCATTTCGTGGAGATACTTTTTCAACCCGACCAATTTCTGCATACAGCTGATCTGAAAGTTGTGATTTAAGATTGGTTCCCCAATAAGAGGCAAGCAATTGTCGGCTAGCATCCACAGCCGTTACAGGCAGGTCTAACCAGAGCTCACCGACACTTAAAAGGGTTTTGTCGTAGCCTAGTTTTAAAGTGGCGCCGTATTTTAAAAAGTCAGATACTTGAGATTGTGTTTCTTTGTTAAAAGGTAAAACCGTGTCCGCAACGTGTTTGTCTGAACTCAAGCGCACGGCATATTGAACGGAAGCATCGGCACCAATTGTAATGGGCTTGTCTGCAATAACTAGTGGAGTGTCATGCATTTTCGATTTATAAAATAATGACGCTGCTTGAGACCAACTGCCAGTATCTTTGAGTGCATCATTATCAAAGTCACGGTTGATATAGGCATTTTTTAAAGTGAATTTCCATTCATCTTCGCTTTGTTGAGCGGTATCTGCTGCCCACAACAATGAATGACCACTACAGATAACTAAAAGAGTAGAAAACTTTAAATATGGTGTTTTTAAATATTTCATGAAACAAATCATCCTTTAACTATTGTCTGCGCCATCCTTTGGCACAGACATATATTTGTTCGGTGCGATAGCCTTATCTCAATTTGAAGCGACTAAAAATTGAGACCGATTTTTCTTTAAACGTTTAATGAGTAACAACGAAACCGCGGCACAAAATGCAGGTATCGCTAAAATGCTTAAAATTTCAAAACTGGAGAGATTTAATGACATTAACCAGCCGCCCATAATTGATCCCACAATCGACCCCGAGCGCCCTACTGCATTGGCCCAACTTACCCCTGTTGCACGGCAATGTGTAGGATAAAAACTAGATGCAAAAGCCTTTGCTCCTACTTGCGAACCACTAATTCCAGCACCTACCCCAAACATGGCAAACATCAATAAAGCCGTATTTGCCTGTTCAATTCCAAATCCTAAACAAATCAGGAAAAATCCGCCAAAAACATAAGCCGTACTTAAAATTTTGGTTGCATCCATCTTATCCATCAGTAGGCCTAAGACAATGGCACCAATTGTTCCCCCTATTTGAAAAATTGAAGTAAGCCATGATGCATTAGTTAAATTAAAGCCCTCGTTGGTCAGTAAAGTAGGCATCCAACTTGAGATCATATAAATAATGAGAAGGCTTATAAAAAAGGTAAACCAAATCAAAAAAGTGCCCAAAGCAAAGCCTTTATTAAACAAATCTTTCAAACTTGATTTTTCGACTTCATTGACTGTTGGAACCAAAGTTGGTGTGCTATTTAAATGCGGTGCGATACGATGAATAATCTTTTCAATTTTTTCGGTGCTCTTCTTTTTAAGTACTAAAAATCGAATAGATTCAGGTAATAAAAAATATAAGAAAGGTACGGTCGCTAAAGGTAATACGCCCCCAATGAGCAAAATACCGTGCCAACCAATATGAGGAAGTAGCTGAGCTGAAAGAATGCCACCAAGAGCAGAACCCACTGTAAAGCCACAGAACATCATGGTCACTAAATTAGAACGGCGAGATGTAGGCGCATATTCAGAGGTTAAAGTAATTGCATTAGGTAAAGCCCCACCTAAACCTAAACCAGTGAGAAATCTCCAAATAATCAGGGTTTGTAAATCTGCTGAAAAAGAGGCAAAAACACTGGCAATTCCAAACATAATGACCGAACCAATCAAAATCGGTTTACGGCCTAATTTATCGGATAAAGGTCCGAAAATGAGTGCACCAGCCATCAGTCCAAATAAGCCAGCGCCAAATAAAGGTGCCAAATCAGTTGCTTGCAACCCCCATTCTGCCTTTAAAGCAGGTGCAATAAATCCAACTGCTGCGGTATCAAATCCATCAATCGCAACAATTAAAAAACACAACCACATAATTAATTTTTGAAAAGACGATAGCGGTATTTCATCAATGAAACTTTGTACGTCTATAGAATTTTGAGACATGAGAGCTCCTTTCGCCAATACATTGGCGTATATGCAATCCTTAGCAAAGGTGCCCAACTGTATTTTTTATTTAGGTTGAGCACCTATTTCAATAAATCAGTTCAATTTGATTTATTTCACATTCACCGTAATGCCAGTCAGTCCAGTAATGTCTGCACGCATAACATCACCTTTTACTACCGCACCTACGCCTTCTGGAGTTCCTGTAAAAATCAAATCACCTGCTTTTAATTCAAATAACGTAGATAAATTGGCAATCGTTTCGGCCACAGACCAAATCAGGTGACTGACATCGCTGTGCTGTTCGGTTTTACCATTTACCGTTAAATGAATATCAGCACTATTGATTTCACCCGTTTGCGTAATCGGATGAATTGGGCCAACTGGTGCAGAAAAATCAAAAGCCTTACCGATTTCCCATGGACGACCTTTTTCACGCATTGCCATCTGTAAGTCACGGCGGGTCATATCTAAACCGACGGCATAGCCATAGATATAATTCACTGCATCTTTAACTGAGACATTTTTGGCATCTTTACCAATTGCAACGACCAACTCGATTTCATAATGAAAATTTGAAGTTTCAGATGGATATGGAATATCAACCGCATCTGTATTTACCGGAACAATCGACTCAAGATCATTTGGCTTACAAAAGAAAAATGGTGGTTCACGGTCTGGGTCAAAACCCATTTCACGTGCATGAGCAGCGTAGTTACGGCCGACACAATACACACGGCGTACTGGAAATTTATGATCTGAGCCGTGAATAAATAGACCCGCAGTGGTCATTGGTTCAAAAATAAATGACATGTTAAATTCCTTCTATTAGGTTAATCACGACTCAAAATGCATCAGCCTGCTGTTCAGGTGCTGCCTTTTGAAATGCTTCTAAGGTCATGCAATGTTGGTAAATTTCATTAATATTTGGATAAGCCGATAAATCGACTTTAAAACGCTCAGCAGAAACCACTTGTGGAACTAAATAAGCATCTGCAATGGTCGGTTGCTTGCCATAGCAGAATTTTTCGCGATTCTGGTCTTGTTCCAAAATATGCTCTAAAGCAGCAAATCCATCCTGAATCCATTTGGCACACCATGTATTGATTTGTGCATCATCCAGTCCTAAGTTCTGGCGTAAATATTCAAGAACACGCTTGTTGTTTAAGGGGTGAACATCGCATCCAACTAAAGCAGCAATGGCGCGGACTTTTTCACGCCCCAATGCATCTGTAGGCAATAAAGTGGGTTCCGGATATTGTTCTTCTAGCCATTCGATAATGGCTGGACTTTGCAACAAGTTTCCCGATTCAGTTTCAAGTACTGGTACAAAACCTTGCGGATTTAAAGCTTTAAAAGCAGCTTGATGGTGTTCGTTTTTAGCAAGCGAGATATAAGCCGCTTCATAAGCCAAACCCTTTAGGTTCAACACAATGCGGGTTCGATGTGATGTACCACTACGGAAAAAGCTATAAAGTTTCATGCCACATTTCCTTGATAGTTTTTTACCGCATCAAGGCAGTTATTGACATTCCAGCCATATAACCATTCCATTGCATCATAAAAACGTTCAGTAGGACGTCCACGCCACAAATCATTGCGAACCAAGCGTTGCACACCTTTGGCATGGTAAATTTTGCCCATTTCACGTGAAGACAAAACAATACGTGCTGTACGTGCCACACGTGCTTTTTGATAAATATCAAAAGCTTTTAAAATGTCATGGTCGGTAACACGTAATGCTTCACCTAAAGTTACGGCATCTTCCATCGCCATACATGCACCCTGCGCCATATATTGCGTGGTTGGATGTGCTGCATCACCCAGTAATGTCACACGGCCAAAAGTCCATGTTTCAATCGGTTCACGGTCTGCGGTTGCCCAGCGGCGCCAGCTTTTAGGTAACTCAATCAATTGGCGAGCTTTCGGACAAATTCCTTGAAAGTAAGACAGCACTTCTTCTTTAGAACCATCGGTTACGCCCCACTGCTCTTGATCACGGCTATGGAACGTCACCACAACGTTATATTCCTTTCCACCGCGCAGTGGATAATGCACAAGGTGACAATTTGGTCCTACCCAAATACTGGCTGCATTCCATTTCAAGTCTTCAGAAAACTCGCTTTCAGGTACAACAGCACGGTAAACCACATGACCTGTAACCAATGCTGGGTCACCCACATAGGTATCACGCACAACGGATTTAACACCGTCCGCACCGATAAGTGCCTGACCATGATATTGCTTACCATGTTGATCGGTAATCGTTACGCCAGCATCATCTTGCTCAACTTTTTGAATATGACAATTAGTGATAATTTCCAAGTTGCCGTATTGTTTAGCGCCTTCGACCAATGAACCATGAATATCGGCACGGTGAATCACTGCATATGGGTTACCGAAACGTTCACGGAATTTTTCATCGGTTGGAATTTTGCCGACCTGATATTCATCAATCGCATCATGCATGACCATATAGTCGGTATAGACCGCTTTACTGCGAGCAATTTCACCAATTCCTAGCGCATCAAAGGCATGAAATGCGTTCGGACCTAATTGAATTCCAGCACCAATCTCACCAATTTCAGGGGCCTGTTCAAAAACTTGTACCTTAAAACCTTGTTTTGCTAAAGCGAGTGCAGCTGCAAACCCACCAATGCCGCCACCAGCAATTAATAACGGTTGTTGAGTATTTGACATGATTTATATCCTTATAAAATGTTCTATTTACTGGCGCTCACGCACAGAGTACAAACCCAGTTTCCGTTGTAAGGGCGCTTCATCTGCAATAAACAAATAACAGGGTTGATCTGAGGTATTGATTAAATCAATATGAGCAAAACATGGCGCACATGCCGTATCAGCTTTATTTAAATTGAAATCTTTCTGATCAATTTTGACTTGGAGCTGACCGTCAATCACATGAAAAATTTGGGCAGTAGAGCGCGGTTGGAGCTGTAGCGTTTCATTTGGTCGAAGCATTAAAGCTGAATAGCCAATAATATTTTGACAATCATCGCCAGTTTCTGGATTGATGTAAGTCACCTGAACTGGAGCTTGATGGTTTTTATCATCTGCAAGCGCATGCAAAACTTTTTTGGTTTCTTTCCAAGAGTAGCGCATGATCGGATACGAGGCATTTTCACGGGTAAAATGTGCTGTTGGTACAATGCCAGTGCCATAGTGATGGGCATTTCCGGCACTGGTCACTTTTTGGATTTCACCCGGTTGTACATAAGAAGCTTCCATGTAATAAACCAAAGGTAAATCCAGCACATCTAACCAGATCACAGGCTCATCGCCATCATGTCCATGTTCATGCCAAAGCCCTGATGGTGTAAGGATTAAATCTCCATGCTCCATCATGCATTTTTGACCTTCAACCATTGTGTAAGCGCCTTCACCTTCAACAATCAGGCGTACTGCATTTGGGGTATGGCGATGCGAGGGTGCCCACTCTTTTGGCAATAAAAGTTGCATGCCCAGATACATAACCGAACTGGCTTTCATATTTTCCAGACCATGTCCGGGATTTGCTAAAACCAACACACGGCGTTCGGCTTTTTCAATCGGTGTTAACTCACCGGCTTCGAGCAATAGAGGTTTAATATTCTGAAAATACCAAGCGGTTGCTATGGTTTGCGGCATCGGTTTATGCGGTGGCAATACATTGCGTAAACTTGGCCATAAAGGTACTAAGTTTGATTCTTCGAGCTGACCAAGATAACGTTTTGGCAAGTCATCTAGCGTTGCTAACTGTTCCATTGCATATCCTCTTTTTACGGCCTATACGTACAGTAATCTTCTGTACTTTTGCGGCCGATTCTTCCTTGATCATCAATGTAACAATCGAAAATTGTTGAATCCATGCACAAAAAACAATAGTCTGTATTGATAAAATCAATACAAGGATATTAAAGTGTTTAATCTTGATACTCGGCTTTTACAAATTTTCTTTGAAATTTATAAACATAGCAGTGTGTCTAAAGCTGCTGAACAGCTTGAAATTGGACAGCCGACCTTAAGTATTGCGTTAAATAAATTACGTGAGCATTTTCAGGACCCGCTTTTTGTCCGTATTGAAAATAAAATGCAACCTACTGAGTTATCAAAACAAATATATCCACTCGTTGTAGAGATTCTGAATCGATTAAAATTGGTTCAAAACTACAATATTGAATTTGATCCACTGACTTCAAATTATCAATTTAAAATCAGCATGACTGATATTAGTCATTTAGTACTTTTACCAAAGCTAATCAATTATTTGCGGGAGCATGCTCCTAATGTTCGTTTAGAAATTGTCCCCATTGATGCTAATACGCCAGTGATGATGTCAAACGGCGATATTGATTTAGCCATTGGTTTTTTACCCCAACTCGAAGCAGGTTTTTATCAGCAAACCCTATTTCAGCAACGTTATATTTGTATTGCCAGTAAAGAACACCCGAGGCTTACAGGTACGACGCTTTCAGATCAAGAATTTCGCCAAGAGCTGCATGTCGATATTTTTGCCACTGGTGGACACTACGTGCTGGAACACGAGTTACAAAAACTGGGAGTAAATCGAAATATTCTGGTTCGTTTGCCAAGCTATTTGGGTGTGGGCTTGGTTGTGCAAGACACCGACGCCATTGCAACGATTCCCCATTATTTAAGTCAGGTGCTTCTAGTCAGAGGTGGTCTAAAAGTTTTAGAGCCGCCTTATCATTTTCCAACTTATAGCGTAAAGCAGCATTGGCATGCACGGGTTCATCAAACACCAAGCAACCAATGGTTAAGACGAGTATGTTTTGAACTTTTTTCTGAATAGAAGATTTAAATAAATACGATTAAAAAATCTAGTAAAAATAAAAAAGACTTTGCATAGGTGAATAAGATTTCACTACACAAAGCCTTTATAAAATCTTTTTTAATTAATCTAAATTTATGGCAACCGCTCTGGTTGCTTTACGCTTTCGCGTGACGAACAACCCACACACCACCACAAGCGAAGTTACACCTAAAGATAAAGTCGTTTCATAACTATAGGCCGGCGAGAAGAACATATAAGCCAATACACTTAGAATAATAATAATCACAAACCAAGTTAACCATGGAAATAACCACATTTTAAATGGAATTTCCGCTCCAGCTGCTTCTAGTTTATGTCTTAAACGCAATTGCGAGAAAGCAATGACTAAATACACCAGCAAAGCAATTGACCCTGTGCTTGACAGCAATAAGCTAAACACTTTTCCTGGGAATACATAATTAATAATACAACAAATCAAACCTATAAAAGTTGAAGAGAACACTGCAATTGCGGGAACACCTGCATAATTGACTTTAGTGACTGCTTGAGGCGCTTCATTACGAGTACCCAAACGAAATAACATGCGTGAAGATGTATAAATCGCTGCATTCATACAACTTGCAACTGCAATAAACACAACTGTATCAATGATGATTTTAGTCGCCGGAACGTTCAAGCTCATTAAAACGTATTGGAATGTCCCGTACTTTTGTAAGTCTGGTGAACGCCAATCAACAAGTGAGACGGCAATAAACATTGAAACCACAAAGAATAGAATAATACGATACAACACCAAATTGGTTGCACGTCTGATTTTTTGTTTAGGGTTTGAAGACTCGGCTGCGGCAATTGATACAATTTCTACGCCAAAAAATGAAAATACCGTAATTAAGATTGCAGATAAGATTCCGCCCATACCGTGCGGCATAAAACCAGCATTATTATATAAATTGGCAACCCCACTGACATTTTTGGCTAAAGGCCAAAAACCTGAAATTGCTAAAACACCAATAATAATGAATCCAATAATGGCAACCACTTTGACTAAGGAAAACCAGAACTCAAACTCACCAAAACTTTTGGTACTAAAAAAGTTAGCTAAGCTTAGAAAGACAATAAAACAAAATGCATAAATAGATACAGAAATGCTTGGAAACCATGAATGTAAAATTTCAGCACCTGCGATGGCCTCTACCGGAATCGCGAGTACCCAAAACCACCAATATAACCAACCTATGGTGAAACCTGCCCACGGCCCGATCGCTTTACGCGCATAGGTAGAAAATGAACCGGTGTCCGGCTCTAAAACGGCCATCTCACCCAACATTCGCATTACCAGAAAGACCATAATGCTGGTAATTAAGTAAGCAAGAATAACCGCTGGGCCAGCCTTGGCAATTGCAGAAGATGAACCGACAAATAATCCTGCGCCAATAACACCGCCAATACTAATCATTGTGATATGGCGATTTGAAAGTCCTTCGCCTAATTTTTTTGTTCTATCATTATTCATATTTCAATCCTTAAAAATATATCCATATAAAAATCTATTACATGTTTGAAAATCCTACGGTAATGAAAAAGGGAAAACTGATGTCTTCCCCTTGTTGCAATAATTAATTTAGAGTTGGCATTGAAAATTGTTTTGCTTCACGAACTTGTGCAGATGGCCAGCGTTGCGTAATGGTTTTACGGCGTGTGTAAAAACGGACACCATCTGGACCATAAGCATGTAAATCACCAAATAACGAACGTTTCCAACCACCAAAACTATGATAAGCCACAGGTACAGGTAAAGGCACATTAATACCCACCATACCAACTTGAATATGACTGCTAAAATAGCGTGCTGCTTCCCCATCACGGGTATAGATACAAGTACCATTGCCATATTCGTGGTCATTAATGAGTTGCATTGCTTCTTGCATCGTGTCAACACGCATGACTTGTAGTACAGGCCCAAAAATTTCTTGTTGATAACTGGTCATGTTTGGTGTGACTTGATCAATTAAAGTTGGTCCAACAAAGAAGCCTTTTTCGTAGCCTGCTGGTTTCGCATCACGGCCATCTACCACAATTTTTGCGCCTTGTTGTTCTGCACTTTGAATATAGGCCTGCACTTTATCTTTATGTGCTTGGGTAATCAGTGGGCCAAAATCATTGCTTGCATCTGCATAGTGACCGAACTTCAATTTTTTCATTTCTTGAGTTAACTTATCAATTACGACATCAGCAACTTCATCTCCAATGGCAACCGCAACTGAAAGTGCCATACAACGTTCGCCAGAAGAGCCAAAAGCTGCGCCTAATAATGAAGTGACCACGTTATCAATATCGGCATCGGGCATAATAATCGCGTGGTTTTTTGCACCGCCTAATGCTTGGCAACGTTTACCCGTTGAAGTTGCTGTACGGTAAATATATTCAGCAATTGGAGTTGATCCCACAAAGCTTACAGCTTGGATGCGTGGATGGTGCAACAAAGCATCTACCGCTTCTTTGTCACCATTCACCACATTAAACACGCCGTCAGGTAAACCTGCTTGTTTTAAAAGTTCAGCAAGGAATAAAACCACTGATGGCGCTTTTTCAGAAGGTTTTAAAATAAAGCAGTTACCGCAGACTAACGCCATTGGGAACATCCACAAAGCCACCATAGCTGGGAAGTTAAAAGGCGTAATTCCTGCAACCACACCTAGCGGTTGGAACTCGCTCCATGAGTCGATATCTGGACCGACATTTTTTGAATATTCCCCTTTTAAAAGCTCTGGTGCGCCGCAAGCATATTCAACATTTTCAATACCACGTTGAAGTTCACCTTGAGCATCATGAGAAATTTTACCGTGCTCTTGCCCAATCAAAGCGCAAATCTTTTCGGCATTTTGTTCTAATAATTGTTTGAACTTGAACATGACGCGAGCACGTTTAATGACTGGCGTATCTCGCCATGCAGGAAAAGCTTGCTCGGCGGCTTGAACGGCTTCATTCACTGTTTGTGCATCAGCGATTTCAACTTCTTTACTCATTTCACCCGTTGCAGGATTGTAAACTGGCTGTTTTCTTGCCGATTTAGATACAATTCTTCCTTGAATGAAATGCCCTAGCACTTTTTTGGCTTGTTCACTATGCGTACTATTTTCAGTTGAAACTTCGTCATAGCTAAAATTTTCTAGGCCATTTGTCATTGGTGTTACTCCTTACAAATCGGTTTGCAGATCAAACTGTATTTTTCATTTAAATGTTGAAGAGCATCCATTGAATTTATAGATACCCATAAAATGTTTATATGTCTTAATTCACTTGGTGCAGTGCATCGCCTACGGCATTCATTAAGCGATCAATATCTTTTTCAGTGCTGTTGAACATTGGGCCAAACTGAAGCGTGTCGCCTCCGAAGCGTACATAAAATCCCTCTTTCCAGAGTTTCATTCCTAGCTCAAAACCTCGAATGGTGGGATCGCCGTCGCGTGGTGCCAATTGCACTGCCCCAATCAAGCCACAGTTACGAATATCTAAAATGTGCGGTGCGCCTTTTAAGCCATGTAGCATTTTTTCAAAACTTGGTGCCAACGCCGCGGATTGAGCAAATAAGTTTTTCTTCTCTAGAACTTCAAGAGCAGCTAAGGCGGCAGCACAAGCAACTGGATGTGCCGAATAGGTGTAGCCATGAGTAAACTCAATGGCATGTTCCGGTAAGTCTTGCTGCATAAAGGCAGAGTAAATTTCATGGCTTGCTACCACACCACCTAAAGGAATAGCGCCATTAGTCACTTGTTTAGCAAAGTTCAAAATATCTGGTGTTACCCCAAAGTACTCTGCTCCCGTCCACGTTCCTAAACGGCCAAAACCTGTAATCACCTCATCAAAAATTAACAAGATGTCATGCTGATCACAGATCTCTCTTAAACGTTGTAAATAACCCGTTGGTGGCACAATACAACCCGCCGAACCAGAAATAGGCTCTACAATTACGGCGGCAATATTTGAAGCATCGTGCAGTTCAATTAATTTAAGCATTTCATTGGCAAGTTCTACCCCACCTGTCTCTGCACAGCCTTTGGTAAAAGTTAAATTAGTCTGCAAGGTATGCGGTAGATGATCTACATCCATAAGTTGACCAAACATTTTACGGTTGCCGCCAATACCGCCTAAGCTTGTTCCGGCAACATTTACCCCGTGATAGCCACGGGCACGGCCAATCAATTTGGTTTTACTTGGTTTACCTTTAATACGCCAATATGCACGCGCCATTTTAATAGCGGTATCTGCCGACTCTGAACCCGAGTTGGTAAAGAAAACGTGTTGTAATTTTTCAGGCATATGCTGAACAATTTTATCTGCCAGTTTGAAAGACAATGGATGACCAAACTGGAAAGCTGGCGAATAGTCCAGTTGACCTAATTGAGCACTCACCGCTTGTTGAATTTCAGGCAAGGTATGACCGGCACCACAAGTCCATAGGCCTGAAAGTGAGTCATAAATTTCACGTCCTGAATCATCAATTAAGTACGACCCTTTTGCACCCACAATCATGCGCGGGTCTTTAGCAAAGTTTCGATTTGCAGAAAAAGGCATCCAGTGTGCCTGATAATTTATGTGCATATTATTATTTGACTGAACCGCGTCCAAAGTATGCTCAGAGTCGCTGAATTTATCCGTATCAAACATAACCATTCCTGTTTATTTTCAAATTATGGTTTGAGTGTACATAGCGTGATAAGTTTGATAAATTCAAATTATCTTGAGTTTAGATTTAAAAAAACAAAACTAAATGAAACCGAAAAAATTAAATCAAGTCACTGATTTTGATATAAAACTTCTCAAAATATTTAAAACAGTTTGCGACTGTCATAGCTTTACGTCTGCCGAAAGTATTTTAGGTATTAGCCGTTCTGCAATCAGTTTGCATATGAGTGATTTAGAAAATCGTCTTGGCATTCGACTATGTCAACGTGGTCGTGCAGGTTTTGCCCTGACCGACGAAGGACGAGAAATTTTAGAATATATCGAAGTGCTAACAGCAGCGATTGAAGACTTTCGCTCTAAAGTCAATCAAATGCATAATCGCCTTAAGGGTGAATTTAATATTGGAATTATTAATAACCTTGTGACGATGCCAAGAGGTTATATCACCAACACCTTGACACAACTTGCTGAAGAGCATTCCGAAGTTATTATTAATATTAGTATGAGTACCTTGTCAGATATTGAATGCCGTGTGCTAGACAACCGTTTACATGCGGGTGTTATTCCTCTTGTTACTCCGCTGTCTGGCCTAGACTATTTTGATTTATATAGCGAAAGTTCATTTTTATATTGCGGTAAAAACCATCCGTTGTTTGGTCAGTGCAGCAAAATGGATTTAGATGAGTTAAAAAAATGGCAAGCAGTCCTTCCTAATTATGCGATCACACCAGAAGCAGCAAAGTTGCACCAGCTTTTAGACTGTAAAGCGACAGCAAGTGACCGTGAAGGAATTGCATTTCTGATTTTAACCGGAAAATTCTTAGGTTTTTTACCTGACCACTACGCAAAAAAATGGGTTGAAGATGGGTTTATGCAAGCTGTTTCAAAGGAAAAAATGCATTACAGCACCCCTATATGCTTAATTACTCATAAGGGCAAAAACCACAATAATATTTTAAAAACCTTTCTGGAAATGCTTGAGAAGCGGATCGTTGGGAGTTAAAAATCTTTGTTTTTTAATTTATTAAGCTCAAACATCGCACTTTTATATTCAAGATATGCTTTTTCACTGATTAGAACCACAGCGTCTTTCTCTTTTCGTGTAATTTTAACGGTATAACCTAACAGCACTCTTTCCATGACCTTTGAAAATTGTGATCTTGCGTTTGCATAATTAATTTGTTCCACAATATTAGCCCTTCTCAAATAAAAGAAAGCCACTTTTGATATTAAAGTGGCTGTGGTTATATTAAAAATTGTATCGACCTAATAAGTTGATTCGAGATAGTTTTCCTTCTAAATCTGAAAATGTTTCTCTCTTACCATAGGTGTATTCAACACCAAGATCGACTTTCTCTACAGGCGTCCAAAATAAATTGACGCTCGCATTGATTAGTCTTTTATTTTG
Organism: Acinetobacter sp. WC-141; assembly: GCF_000313935.1. Classification (GTDB taxonomy): domain Bacteria; phylum Pseudomonadota; class Gammaproteobacteria; order Pseudomonadales; family Moraxellaceae; genus Acinetobacter. Next base: position 13,293 of record NZ_AMSS01000031.1, read on the forward strand.
ATCAAGGTTATTTTCTGAAAAATTTGAATTTTTATAGACAAGGCTGCCAGCGGATAAAGACGAGCGTAAATTTTCATTCCATTTACGTATATACCCTAACTCAATAGAATCAAATTCACTTAAATACATTCGATTTTGATCAAAGTAGAAAGCATCATTATCTTTTGAATAAAGCATGTAACGGTTATCACCAGCTATGTGATAGTAATTAAACACAACTGAGTCATTTTCAGAAAGCTTATACTTTGTGCCTAATCCAGCACCCCAAGCAAGTTTAGTTTGCTCTTCATTCGTGTCAGAAATTGCTCGATTTTCATGTACCATTCCGTGCAATTGAACCAAAAAATTTGGATTCTTAAATTCATATCGCATGGTTAATGCAGGAAAACGGCTTCCACCTTCTACATTTTTATTTTCAACATCACCTCCTTCTAAAGCCACCAATAACTTTTGTTTGGCATCAACAACGTGCTGATAACGGATTTGGATATTACGCTGAGTTCCCGTACCCATCGCGCCCGTAAAATCAACCAAACTTGGAGCTGTATCACTATTCACAAAAGGTGAAGTGGTTTGGCCAATTAGCCAGTTTCCTAGTGAAATATACGCGTGTCTAACCCGAACCGAACCATTACCGTTATCTCCACCACTTCCCATGAAGTCAGCTTCTAGCTTTCCAACTAAATCTCCTTTCGAGGTCGGCTTGACGATATCCACCCCAACACGTGAAGTCGCAGCTGAAACATTTAATGATTTACTTGTTGAGTTTGAATTGTCTAATGGTATTGACCCTGTCTTATTCGCAATTGAACGCGTTGAGCCTTCAAAATCATATGCAGCATCAACACGTATATTTCCATAAAATTTAATTTTAGTTTGGTCAGCCGTAACAGGCTTTTCGGTGTCTGCTGTTTTGTTTTGAACCAAGGCAGGTGCTTTATCCAACCTATTATTCTTATTTAAATTTTGCTGCTCCATCAGATAATCTATTTGCTGTTGTAATTTAATTATTTTTTCATTTAGCGCTGAGTTATCTTCGCTTTCAGCTTTAGCTTGCTGCAATGTAATACTCATTAATAACGATAAATAAATAATCCCTTTATATTTCATGTCCTTTTCCTTTAGACGAAACCATATAGACCAAATTGAAATTTCCTATTTTTCAATTAGTGACTGAATGATTATTGAATTAACTTTTGAGAGGCTAACGAAGCTCAACCATTGACTTCGCTAGTTCCATTCCTGCTCGAATATTTTTGAATGACCTTATTCCGGTAATTCACACCCTTTTTGTTTTAAGCTGTTGATTACCCAGCTACGGTCATTTTCACCCACGGCGATTTGCTCTAATTGCTTTTGTTCAGCGGCATGTTTAGCACTTGCTTTCAGATAAACCTCTTCTACTTCCGCATACGGCACGCTTAAAAGCCCATCTTCATCACCTAAAATTAAGTCTCCAGGTTCAATTACCATTCCATTGATTGCGATAGGAACATTAATTTCCCCGGGGCCATCTTTATAAGGCCCTCGATGTGAAATTCCTGCTGCAAAAAGTGGAAAATCTCCTTCTCCAATTACAGCCGCATCACGAATTGCACCATTAATGACGATACCAGCCACACCTTTTTTGATGGCATAAGCAACCATCATTTCCCCAATCAATGCATTGGTTAGATCACCACCCGCATCGACCACAATGACATCTCCCGCTTGGGCGATATCAATAGCGTAGTGCAACATCAAGTTGTCTCCTGGGCGCGCCTTAACTGTAATTGCAGGCCCACAGAGGTATCCCTCTTTATGCATTGGTCTTAATTGAGCCCCGCCTGAAGTCATTCGATTCATTGAGTCACTGACATTAGCGACTGGTAGATCTCGATATTGTTCAATCCATTTCTGTTCAACTTTTCTGTCATTTTTCAGCACTCTAAAACCAATTGCCATAACAATTTTCCCTTACATCAGTTTTCTTGTGCAAATTAATATGACAGCATTTTTTTGAAATGTCATTTCATTTTTAATTAAAAATAAATTAAAATTTACTCAAATATTAAATTTAAACTTTGCTATTGACTATCTTTTTGAAATGACGTTTTAATAATGTGGATTAAATAAGGACGTATTTTTCTCAAAATACTTAAATGGAGTGCAAGTCGAAATGAAACGCAAAGTTCTTATCACAGGGCCAACTTTAGCTTCTGATGCATTACTGTATGCTAACTCGCATGATATTCAGTTGATTCCTACTGAACCCTACATGGCAAAAGATGAAATGGAAAAACTCATCCAAGATGAACAACCTGATGCAATCATTGTCCGAACAGGTAAACTTTCTAGAGATATGATTTTTGCTTCTAATAATTTAAAAGTAATTGCAAAACATGGTGTTGGGTTTGACACTATCGATACTCAAGCTGCTGCTGAGCGACAAATTCCTGTCACTATTGCAGTTGGGGCAAATGCTCAATCTGTTGCCGAACATGCTTTTGCGCTTATGTTCAATGTTGCTCGACAAGTCACATGGTTAGACCAACGTATTCGAGATGGTCATTGGGATAAAGCAAGTGCAAATGGTGTGGAGTTATATGGAAAAACGCTGGGATTAATTGGTTTAGGGGCAATCGGCAGCATACTCATGAAGTTAGTCGCTCCTTTAAACATGAAAGTGAAAGTATACGATCCGTTTCTACAAAATTTGCCAGAGCTTGATTATGTAGAACAAGAGCATGACTTTGAAAAACTTATCGAAACTAGCGACATTATTAGTCTACATTGCCCACTCACAGCAGAGAATAGACACTTATTTTCTCAAGCCCAATTTGAAAAGATGAAACCTTCAAGCATCTTAATCAATACAGCACGTGGTGAGTTAATTGATCAGGCTGCATTAGTTGATGCACTTAAAAACAATAAAATTGCTGGTGCAGGTTTAGACACCTTTAGTCCAGAACCACCTGAAAAAGATAGTCCACTATGGGAATTACCTAATTTAGTTGTCACTCCTCATATCGGCGCAAACACAACTGATTCACGTAATCGCGTCGGCCTTTTAGCACTCGAACAAATCGTAAGTATTTGGAATGGTCAATCACTAAACCCAAGAGCTATCGCTAACTGGAAGTTACTCAATAGCTAATCATGAAACTCAATTGTTTCTAATCTTTTAGATGCGAGAACAATTAAAATATTGAATATAAAAAAGGATTTTTTTATGTCTACAGAATATTCTCAACCGAGTGCGATAGAACGCGAAACGATGCGCAAGGTAGCGTGGCGATTACTACCGTTTCTAACAATTTGTTATGTGATTGCGATTATTGACCGTGGCAATATTGGTATGGCTTCATTACAAATGAATGAAGATCTTGGATTAACAGCTACTGCCTTTGGTTTTGCCAGTAGCTTATTTTTCTTTGCATATTTTTTATTTGAAGTACCCAGCAACCTCGCCTTACAAAAATTTGGAGCCAAAGTTTGGATTGCCAGAATTATGGTGACGTGGGGGATAATTTCAGCTGCAACCGCCTTCGTTGAAAACTCTACCTCATTATATATTATGCGCTTTTTGCTAGGCGCAGCTGAAGCAGGCTTTTTCCCGGGTGTAATTTTATATCTAACCTATTGGTTGCCTGCAAACTATAGAGCCAGAATGGTCGCAATATTTATGGTGGCAATTCCGGGTGCAAACTTTATAGGTTCACCATTATCTGGACTTTTATTATCGCTAGATGGCTGGATGGGCATGCGTGGGTGGCATTGGCTATTTATTTTAGAAGGTATCCCTGCCATTTTATTAGGTATTGCCTGCCTATTTGTACTCACTGATCGACCAGAGCAAGCAAAATGGCTCAACAGCGAACAAAAAGCTTGGTTGGTTGAAAGACTACAATTTGAACGCCAACAAAAAACCCCAATTGGCCATATTTCACTATGGCAACTTTTAAAGAATAAATATATTTGGTCTATGATTATTATTTATTCTGGCGCTTCTGCTGCTGGTAGTACGATGAGTGTTTGGGCACCACAATTAATTAAATCGTTCGGTTTAAGCAATTTAGAAATTGGTCTGGTAAATGCAATTCCTTATGGCCTAGCGTCTATTGCAATGATTTTTTGGGGCCGTAGCTCAGATCGTAAAAATGAACGCCGTTGGCATACAGCAATCACACTATTGATGATCTCATTTGGTTTATTAATTGCTTTGTTTACGTCTTCACTCATTGGCACAATCTTGTTACTCAGTATCGTATTAATTGGTGCTTATTCTATGAAAGGTCCTTTCTGGGCTTTAGCATCATCATGGATGTCACCAAGTACAACGGCGGCAGGACTCGCAGCAATTGGTGCATGTGCCAACCTGATTGGTGGCGGGATGATGGTGAATATCTATGGCGCAATCCATGATGCAACCGGAAGCCATGCCATTGCCTTACTTCCACTTGCTGCCTTAAATCTCGTGTCGGCTATTATGGTTTTCGTTATGTCTAGAAAGAAAGCTGTTTTATTTAACCAACCACAAAGTACTTCATAAACAGCATATATAAAAAAGGGGCTAAATCATTAGCCCTTTTTTATTCACACTATTAAAATTAATTACGAATACTCTTACCACCCAAACTTTTGGTCAAGTCATCCGCAATTTTGAAGAAAAAATCACCCACAGATTTTGCAATTTCCGGAGTAAAACGGCTTGATGGACCTGAAATGAGTAAAGCTCCTACCACTTCATTTTGAGCATCAAACACAGGCAATGCCATTCCAGCTGCATGTGGCTCTGTTATACCATTTGAATAAAAAGGTTCTGTTCTTGATAAAATTTGTTCATGTGTTGATCGCAATGCTTGAGCGCATGCTGCCCCATCCATTGGTCGAACTTCGCCCGGCTGAACATGAACACGCAATCGATGGGTAGAGTTTATTCGATATTGGCAAAGACGATATGCCCCATGCTTAACGTAAAAAGAAGCTGTTTCACCAATTTCATCTACAAGTTGCTGTAAACAAGGCATGACATGTCTTTCTAGATCTAGAGCATCTTGATAAATTGTATTTAAACGCATGACTTCGCTGGCAAGCGTATATCTGCCATCCGAAAGACGGTTAACAAAACCAAAATCTTCTAGCGAAACGATTAAGCGCATGATAGTTGCTTTATTTAATTCTGTTCGTTCAGCGAGTTCTGCTAGGGTTAAAGATTTATCACCTATTCTAAAAGCAGTTAACAAAGTTAAAAGGCGATCAGCCGATGCATTTCCGCTTGTTGCTGGGTGAGGTTTAATTTTAACCATGTTTTTCCTACAATAGCTTGATATCAATTTTAAATGTATTGAATTAGGTTTTTAACTTTACCATTATTGCAAATAAAAAGAGAGAAGCTATAAGGCCTTATTTAACTGTTTTAGTTTCGGTGAAAGCGACTAAAACTAAGCCGTTGATAATATGACTTTACTTGACTCACAACGGCTTCTATCAATCAACTACACACAGAAATTGTGGCTTAGCAAAAATGATTAGTTAATCGATATTTCATAATGAAAATTATCAGCTAAACCAAATGACTCTCGGTATTCAACCGCAGCACCTTCAAGATTTTTAGCAATACGGCACACTTTCACCAAAGGCTCTTCAGGCTTATTGTCTAAATAGTTATCTTTAATATTTTTCTCAAAAGTTAAGCGTTCTGTTGCAGAAGAAATAAATTGAGCACAGTGCTGATAATAAAAAGGATAAAGTAAATTACCAAACTCAGCGATCGGTATTTCTTCTAAACTTTTAAACAAGCGTTCAGGCAACCAGATTCTTTCGCTTAAAACAACAACTTCTTCATGTTTGCGGACACGTTCGATATAAAGCAACTTTTCGTTACGCTCAAGTCCAAGCTCTGCATTTACCTCTGGAATTGCATCACACACTTCTACTTTTTTGATTTGCCCTTGAGGCTGAATGAAATCACCTTTTTTATTACGTAATCTAAAAAAACGGATGAGTGAGTTTTCAAAATTAGGTTGTTTAAGAAAGGTTCCTTTTCCTTGTTGTTTAACTAATAGGCCATCTTCGACCAGTCCCTCTACAGCTTTTCTTACGGTTCCTACCGATACGCTATACATTTGGGCCAGTTCTAATTCACTTGGAATAGGCTCTTCAACTGTCCACTTTGACTGGATCAGTAATTTTTGGAGTTCCCAGCGAACTTTTTCATATCTGGGCAATTTAAAATTTTTAAATGCAGCTTCATCAAGCATTTGCGGCAAACATTATGAAATCGATTTGACAATATTAGCATAGTTCTATGTAATACAAAAAACCAAACATATATATGTTTAGATGTTTATATATTTATCAAGGAAGATAATATGGCTGCATTGATGCTGATCGCTTTAGCTGTGTCGATAGGCTTAGGTTATAAAACAAAAATTAATATTGGTTTTTTTACGATTGCATTTGCCTATTTGATTGGTTGCTTCGGGATGGGACTTAAGCCCTCCGAAGTTATTGAATTATGGCCTGTCAAAATTTTCTTTATTATTTTATCGGTCACTTTGTTTTATAACTTCGCTTTAGCAAATGGCGCTTTAGAAAAGCTTGCTAGCCATCTTTTATATAAATGCCGTAAGTTTCCTCAGTTTTTACCCTTAGCAATTTTTTTCGCAGCAACCATTATTGCAGGTCTAGGTGCTGGTTTTTATACCGTCCTTGCTTTTATGGCACCCATTACGCTACTGCTGTGTAAAAAAACCAATATGAATATGATTATTGGTGGAATGGCTGCAAATTACGGCGCTTTAGCTGGTGCAAATTTCATGACTTCGCAAAGCGGCATTATTTTCCGAAGTTTAATGGAAAATACGGGCATTCGTTCGCAAACGGCTTTTTCATATAGCGGTGGAATTTTTATCTTAACTTTGATTATTCCAATTGTAGTGTTAGGACTTTATATCCTGTGGAATAGAAAAAGTAATTCTATTGTTATTGAAGATCAAAAGCCTGAACCCTTCGACAAAAAACAGAAACAATCAATTTTCCTCATTGTATTAATGATGTCGATTGTTTTAGTTTTTCCAATCTTGCACCTTATTTTTCCAGATGCAAAAGCCATCAGCTTTTTAAACTCCAAAATTGATATTGCCTTCCTTGCCATTACTTTTTCTCTCATCAGTTTACTGATGAAACTTGCCGATGAGAAAAAGGTGGTTGCACTTGTGCCTTGGGGAACGCTCATCATGATTTGCGGTGTGGGTATGCTCATTGCATTAGGTGTAAAACTTGGCATTATTACGACGCTTTCTGAATGGTTAGCAAACAATGTACCTATCTGGGTCATTCCTGTGTTGCTCTGCCTGATCAGTGCCATTATGTCTGTCTTTTCAAGCACTCTAGGCGTAGTTGCTCCTACCTTATTCCCAATTGTTCCGGCACTTGCAATGACTTCTGGTCTAAACCCAGTACTGCTCTTCATTTGTATTGTGGTGGGTGCCCAATCTACGGCGATTTCCCCTTTCTCTTCTGGCGGTAGCCTCATTATGGCTTCTGCACCAGCAGATATCGATAAAACCAAATTCTTTAATCAACTGTTATTTAAAGCAATTCCCGTAGGAGTTATTGCTGCTGTAATCGCTATCTTGTCTTTAAAATTTGTAATGTGAGATGAAAATGAACTGTATTGATACACATGCCCATGTATTTTCGACTCAGGATCACAGTATCGAAACAGCACGTTATGCGCCTGATTATGAGGCAACCGTGCAACGTTTTATCTCTCATCTCGATCAGCACAGTTTCACACATGGCATTTTGGTTCAACCCAGCTTTTTGGGAACAAATAACCAAGCAATGTTAAATGCGATTCGGCAATACCCTGACCGTTTAAAAGGGATCGCCGTCGTTCAACCTAGCATAACTTTTGATGAGCTATTGCAACTCAAAGAACAAGGTATCGTCGGCGTTCGCTTAAATCTATTCGGTCTTCACCCACCTGCGTTAAATACTCCTGAATGGCAAAAATTTTTACAAAACGTAGAAAGCCTCAACTGGCAAGTTGAATTACACGCACCACCGAAATATCTCGTTCAGCTTTTGCCTCAATTAAGTGAATACACCTTCGAAGTTGTAATTGACCATTTTGGGCGAGTTGACCCTGTTAAAGGTATTAATGATCCAGATTATCAGAAGTTTTTAAGCTTACTTAACCTTAAACAGCACTGGATTAAGGTATCGGGCTTCTACCGTTTAGGCACTCCTCCAAACAACATACATATAGCCCAACAGGCCTATAACATTCTTAAAGGAAAAGGTTTTTTAAACAAACTCGTTTGGGGAAGTGACTGGCCCCACACCCAACACGAATCTTTAATAACTTATGAAAGTGCAATTCATGCTTTTAAACAAATTGTTGTTGATGAAAAAGAACAATCTTTAATTTTAAACCAGAACCCTACCGAGCTGTTTGGTTTCTCACGTACATAAGGAGTATGTATGAAAAATGATATATCTATATCGGAAGTAGAAAAGTCGACGATCCGTAAACTTTCTTTTCGTATTCTTCCCTTCCTCATTCTTTGTTATTTCATCGCCTATATTGATCGGGTGAATATTGGATTTGCGGCTTTAACCATGAACCAAGAAATTGGTTTAACCGCAACTGCCTTTGGTTTTGGCGCCACCTTATTCTTTATTGCATACGTCATATTTGAAATTCCAAGTAATATGGCAATGGAAAAGCTAGGTGCACGCATCTGGATTGCCAGAATCATGATTACTTGGGGAATTGTGGGTTGCTGTACAGCCTTTATTACCGGCCCCATTTCATACTCAATTTCACGGTTTTTACTCGGTGCAGCCGAAGCCGGATTTTTTCCGGGAGTGTTACTGTATTTAACACTTTGGTTCCCTAAACGATATATGGCACGAATTGTTGCCATCTTTATGGTTGCCATACCTTTATCTAACTTTATCGGTTCACCTCTGTCTGCTTTACTATTGAACCTGCATGGTTTACTTGGGTTAAGTGGATGGCAAGTTCTTTTAATTTTAGAAGCCTTACCCGCGATTCTTTTGGGTTTATTGTGTCTCGTATGGCTACCAAATAAAGCCAACAATGTTAAATGGTTAAATAAAGAAGAAAAGGAATGGCTATCAAGCACCTTAACTTTTGAAAAAAACCAACTGTTAAATTCTGAAAAACAAGACAGTGCAGAACAGAAAAAGAGTAAGTTCAAGCTTCTGATTACCAATAAATATTTATGGTTATTTGCAATTATCTATGCAGGAAGTTCAGCAACCAGCAATATCTTGTCGTTATGGATGCCTCAAATATTAAAATCTTTTCATCTGACGGCCATGCAAACAGGTCTTTTAAATATGATTCCGTTTGGTTTGGCTGCTGCGTTCATGATTGTTTGGGGCATACATGCCGATAAAAGTGGTAATAAGAGCCTAAACACAGCTATTCCATTGTTTGTGACAAGTTTTGGTTTGCTTCTTACTATTTTTACATCTTCTTTAACGTTGAGCTTGGTTTTATTCTCTTTAGTTTTAATGGGTAACTATGCCATTAAAGGTCCTTTCTGGGCGTTGGTTTCTGAAAGATTACCACCTACTTTGGTTGCTGTTGGTATCGCAGCCGTCAATACCATCGCGCATATTGGTACGGGCCTCATGAACTCTATTATGGGTATTGTGAAAGATTATTCGGGTAGTTTTCCTGTCTCTCTTTTGCCGTTATGCATTCTCACATTTACGGGTGCCATGATTGCGTTATATTTGGGCAGAAAACCGACTTTGCCGAAAGCACAAAAGGTTCAAAACGTAGTTTAAATTTTAAAAGTTAAAAAAAAGAGATCAGTTAATGGTCTCTTTTTTATATAACAAATTTATGTCGACTAACTTGTCTTATAGAGTCTGGGTTCGAATCATTTTATCATCAGCAAATACAAAGGTATTTGAAAGAGCAAAAACTAAAAAAATAAAATAGCTTTCATAATATGTGATTTTCTTTATTCTTCAGAGATATACCTTATAAGCTTAACATTATTTATAATTATTAATAAGATAGCCTTATAAGACCTACTTTTTAAACATAACTGCCACTACTCTTTAAAAAAAAAGAGCACCTAAGTGCTCTCTCGTACTTATTGATTTTTGGACAAGGCAAAATTCATTGCCCTGTCATATGCGTGTTCTTGTAGCTCAGTATAGACATAGAAATGCTGTTCTGCCTTGGTGACAGGATTAATAAGTTTCATTGCTTCATAACTATGCGTATTTAAATCATTGGGATCAACATCAAAAGCTTCTAATTGCTGCTCTCTCCACTCACCACTTAGAACACCACCCACACAAAGCCATTTTGTTGAATTGTCAGACATATATAATCCTTATATTGGAGGTGCTTTTATACCATATCACGGCGACCTTTAAGTCAGTTTAATTTTTACCCCATCAAAAGAAAAAGCCCCGTGTTTCGGAGCTTTGAAGTGTGTCATGTTTACTCTATATAGTAACTGCTGCCATCGGAACTGTTGAAAACCAAATTTAAAGTAGGGTAAATACATTCACCTTTTACCAAAATATATTCAACTGTAGGTCTTTGAACTCTAGATGAAGGGTTGATTTTATTAGTATTTACTTCTGTATAGCTTGCCTGCGCTTTTTTTTCTTTACCTTGGAAATCAATAATTGTAATTTCTTTTAGCATTAATAGGCTCCAATTTAATCATACATATTATGCCTAACAATATTTTTATACTATCAATATTTTGTAGACAATGAGATTGAATTAATTTTTAAAACTTTATTCCTCCATTATCTTGAAAAAATTTATATATGTGTGCTTTATGTACCCCTACTTGAAATTTGGATAGTGTAATTTCAAAATTTAAAGGTTAAGACTCAACAGGTTATATATATTTGATTTTATTTATGAAATAAGTCGTCGAGATAAAGATCTTTTCTAGGACATATCAACACATATCAGTCTTAAAACTACCCTAATGTAAAGACTTTTAAAGCGTACTATGAACTCTCCCTAGTGAAGATAAGAAGATAAAAATGTCAGGTTTTAAAAGTTTTTCTCAAAATACAACTAACCACGCTAATATCATCAAATCTCAAATGAACAAGCATTCTGCAACCCCACCTACTGAGACTCAACCTTCAGAAGTTCCAGGCACAGTAAAAGATCTGCCTGAGAATAATGAACAACCTGATCCTAATAACAAATAATTTCTTATTAACAGTGCCTTAGAAGCTGTTTTGAGGCTCTGATGTGTGCTGAAAAAACAGGAGGTTTTAACTTGGTAAACTAAACACACTCATCAGGAGTTTACCATGAGCAAGAAACACAAGACTTACACCACAGAATTTAAAGCTGAAGCCATCAAATTAATTGAAGCCAATCAAGGCAATGTCTCGGAAACAGCCAGACAACTTAGCATTTCAATGCAAACTCTTTCAAATTGGAATACCAAAGCAAAGGCTGGAACTTTAGCAGGTACAAAACAGTATTCACCTGATCTAAACGCTCTACTCGAAGAAAATAAAAAACTCAAACAACAGCTCAAAATAGCTGAAATGGAACGTGAATTTTTAAAAAAGGCAGCAGCGTACTTTGCCAAAGAAAGTCAGTAAGGTACGCCTATATGAAACAAAAAAGATATTCTTTTCCAATTACCTTAATGGCTCGATTACTTCATGTTTCAGTTTCATGTTTTTATGATTGGCTCAAGAGAGGCGTGAGCAAAAGAACGATTCAACGAAATCAACAGACGATATTGGTGAAAATAGCCCATGAGGAGACAAAGCAGAGCTATGGTTATATTCGATTAACCAAATACTTACAAGCTCAGGGTATAAAAATGAGTATGTACGCTGTACGTCAGATAA
>NZ_AMSS01000032.1 GCF_000313935.1 Acinetobacter sp. WC-141
TTATCTGACGTACAGCGTACATACTCATTTTTATACCCTGAGCTTGTAAGTATTTGGTTAATCGAATATAACCATAGCTCTGCTTTGTCTCCTCATGGGCTATTTTCACCAATATCGTCTGTTGATTTCGTTGAATCGTTCTTTTGCTCACGCCTCTCTTGAGCCAATCATAAAAACATGAAACTGAAACATGAAGTAATCGAGCCATTAAGGTAATTGGAAAAGAATATCTTTTTTGTTTCATATAGGCGTACCTTACTGACTTTCTTTGGCAAAGTACGCTGCTGCCTTTTTTAAAAATTCACGTTCCATTTCAGCTATTTTGAGCTGTTGTTTGAGTTTTTTATTTTCTTCGAGTAGAGCGTTTAGATCAGGTGAATACTGTTTTGTACCTGCTAAAGTTCCAGCCTTTGCTTTGGTATTCCAATTTGAAAGAGTTTGCATTGAAATGCTAAGTTGTCTGGCTGTTTCCGAGACATTGCCTTGATTGGCTTCAATTAATTTGATGGCTTCAGCTTTAAATTCTGTGGTGTAAGTCTTGTGTTTCTTGCTCATGGTAAACTCCTGATGAGTGTGTTTAGTTTACCAAGTTAAAACCTCCTGTTTTTTCAGCACACATCATACAGCCCTACTGGAGAAAATCCCGGATGGAACATCCCCGCATTCATTGCGAAAGAAAGGCGCTCACATTGCTTTAAATGTTCTTGAATATTGTTAAAGCTTTTATAGTACTGTTGATTATGAGGATTCCTTAAAAATAAGCGTAATTGTTTTAAATCGCTAATTGAAACCACATCATAATCATCACCTTCTGCTGTCTTCACTTGCTGGTGTTCTATAGCATAAACAGACTGTATCAAAAGCCCATATATCGTTAAGCACCACATCAACCATTTCATTTAACATCACCTGACATGACATTTTTCCTTCATATTAAGTCACTAAATTATATATAAGAAATATGAATAGATTGGATATGCATCAAACTCATTCATTCGACGTAATCAATACACTCCAAATTGCTGATATTGGTTATAATGTTTAGCAGCTTTTCAATAAAAGCCATTTACACTTTATTGGATCAGCGTAAGCATGCAGCAACCGAATAAACGCTACCCTTTAGGGGCTCACCTCATCGTAAAGCATCTCGGCTATAGCCATCATGGTATATATGCTGGGAGAGGTCGCGTTATCCATTATTCTGGCTTAGCACATTTCATTAAAAAACGGCCGATTGAAATTACCTCAATAGATGCATTCTCGCATGGCAAAAAAATTCACGTTCGCTCTTATGACACACCACGCTATAAAGGAAAAGCTGTTGTACGTCGGATGCGTTCACGTATGCATGAAAATCACTACCATTTGATTATTAATAACTGTGAACATTTATGTAGTTGGGCAATTACTGGCATTGAAAGCAGCACTCAAGTTGAGCGTATGATGCACCGATTAACTACCATCGGTTATGTCAGTTCAATCATGAGCTATATGAATGGTATGATGCTTACTGTTGCAACAACATGTTTTGCTCTTGTTCTTTATATTAAAAAGAAATTACGTGATCAGGCAAAAATGAAGGTCCCTACTTATCAATTTTTAAGAGAAAAGTCTGAAAAAAGGAACATTGACCCTTCCGTACCTTTAGTATTTATAGATCCAGATAAAAAAGAACCAATCTAAATAAAAAAGCCCTCATATTTGAGGGCTTTTGAGAAAACTTATAGCTTATTTTTTAGCTGCATTAGCAACAGTTGCTTCAGTCGTAATGTTTACAGTGATTTTATCACCTACATTTGGAACGTAGTTACCTAGACCAAAGTCCGAGCGTTTGAATGAAGTTGTAGCATTGAAACCAATCGCTGGAACTTTTGCCATTGGGTGTTCGCCTTGCTTATTTAAAACAGCATCAAGTACAACAGGCTTAGTTACACCTTTAACAGTTAAGTCACCAGTAATTTTAAAGTGCTTTTTGTCTTTAGTTTCAACTTTAGTACTTTTAAAAGTGATGTTTGGATATTTAGCTGCATTAAACCAAGCTTCTTCTTGGAACTCTTTATCCAAAGCAGGAACGTTTGTATTTACGCTGCTTAAAGGAATAGTTACATTAACAGATGAGTTTGCTGGTTTAGCATTATCAACTTTAATTACACCTTGGATATCCGAGAAGTTAGCGCTTGGCGTAGAGAAACCAAAGTGATTCCACGAGAAAACAGTAGCTGTATGTGTTGGATCAATTTTGTAGTCGACTGGTGCAGCTAAAGTAACTGAACTAGCCAATGCCACTGCCAAACCGAAGCTTAATGTTTTAAGATGCATTTTTCGTATCCTTTATTGATATAGTCGTTAGTGTATACATCAAGTAATTTAATTCACCATTCTTTATAAAACGATATGTTTCATCCATGCAACAATAAAAGCGTTACAGTTGTTATTAAAAACCAATATTATAGGTTATTCAGCACCCATTACGTTGCTTCTGAAATTTCTAAATCATTTCATTTTTACTTAGATTTAATTGATTAATAATAAGGTAAAACATGGCTAATACTGCTCAAGCACAAAGTACTTCAACTCCATATCGAGTAACTCTTACCGACCCTTCGGGACATCAATGGTTTGCAGATGAACCAACTGATAAAGGTGGGCAAGATACTGCACCAAACCCAGTTCAAATCTTGCTCTCTGCTTTAGGTGCTTGCACTACCATCACATTAGAGATGTATGCGAATCTTAAAGGAATTAAGATTGATCATGTTCAAGTGGACTTAGCATTAAATCCAAATGGTGAACCAGAGAAAGGCCAAAATAATATTGAACGCAAAATCACACTCAAAGGTGAATTCACGGAAGACCAACACAAGCGCTTATTAAAAGTTGCTGAAAACTGCCCTATTCATAAGTTACTCACTTCTCAAATCAATATTCAGACTGAACTTAGCATTTAACTTCTCAAATAAAAAAGCGCTCTAGATAGAGCGCTTTTTTACACTACTTCAATTAAGCAGTTAATTCTTTTACCGCTGCAACAACAGCTTCAGTTGTAATACCAAAGAATTGGAACAAGTCTTTTGCTGGTGCAGACTCACCATAAGTAGTCATACCAATCACTTTGCCATCAAGACCAACAAACTTCCACCAGTAGTCAACATGAGCAGCTTCTACTGCAACACGTGCACGGATTTGAGCTGGTAATACAGCTTCACGATATGCAGCATCTTGTTTCATAAATTCTTCTGCACATGGCATAGAAACTACACGTACACCGTCAAGTTGAGCATAAGCTTCCATTGCTAAAGAAACTTCCGAACCAGTTGCAATAATAATTGCTTTTAATTCGCCTTTTTCTTGAGCAAGAACGTAACCACCTTTTGCAACATTTTGAATTTGTTCTTCAGAACGTGTTTGGAATGGTAAGTTTTGACGAGAGAAAATAAGTGCTGTAGGACCATCTTTACGCTCTAAAGCAGATTTCCATGCAGTAGCAGTTTCTACAGTATCAGCAGGACGCCATGTATTTAGGTTAGGCGTACCACGCAAAGAAGCAATTTGTTCAATTGGTTGATGAGTTGGACCATCTTCACCTAAACCAATTGAGTCATGTGTATAAACATGAATTACACGTTGTTTCATCAATGCAGACATACGTACTGCATTACGCGCATATTCCATAAACATTAAGAATGTAGCAACGTATGGAACAAAACCGCCATGCAATGCAACGCCATTGGCAATTGCAGTCATACCGAATTCACGTACGCCATAATATACGTAGTTACCAGCTGGGTTTTCTTGAATGCCTTGGCAACCTTTCCAAAGCGTTAAGTTAGAACCAGCTAAGTCAGCAGAACCACCTAGTAATTCAGGCAATAAAGGACCAAATGCTTGTAATGTATTTTGGCTCGCTTTACGTGTTGCGATGGTTTCACCTTTCGCATTTGTTTCACGAATGAAAGCATCTGCTTGCGCTGCAAACTCTGCTGGTAAGTCACCGCTAATACGACGAAGTAACTCAGCTGCTTCAGTTGGATATTTTGCTTGATACTGTGCAAATACCGCATTCCAAGCTGCTTCAGATTCAGAACCTTTTGCTTTCGCATCCCATGCAGCATATACATCAGCAGGAATAACAAATGCTTCTTCTTTCCAGCCTAATGCTTCACGAGTTAAAGTAATCTCGTCTTTACCTAATGGCGCACCATGACAGTCTTCTTTACCTTGCTTATTTGGTGAACCTAAACCAATAATGGTTTTACACATAATAATGGTTGGTTTTTGAGTTTCAGCTTTTGCTTCGACTGTTGCTTGACGAATCGCATCAGCATCATGTCCATCTACACGAAGAACTTGCCAACCATAGGCTTTAAAACGCTCTTCTGTATCATCGCTGAACCAGCCTTCTACTTCACCATCAATTGAAATGCCATTGTCATCATAATAAGCAATCAATTTACCAAGCTGTAAAGTACCTGCTAAAGAACATACTTCGTGAGAAATACCTTCCATTAAACAGCCATCGCCCAAGAAACAATAAGTAAAGTGATCAACTACTTTTAAATCATCTTTATTGAACTGAGCAGCCAAAGTCTTTTCTGCTAATGCAAAACCAACAGCGTTTGCAATACCTTGACCTAAAGGACCAGTCGTTGTTTCGATACCTGGTGCATAACCATATTCAGGGTGACCAGGAGTTTTTGAATGTAATTGACGGAACTGTTTTAAATCTTCAATTGAAAGATCATAACCTGTTAAATGAAGCAAAGCATATTGCAACATTGAACCATGGCCGTTTGATAAAACGAAACGGTCGCGGTTTGCCCATTGTGGGTTAGTTGGGTTGTGATTTAAAAACTCGCGCCAGACGACGTCAGCAATATCTGCCATCCCCATTGGAGCACCAGGATGCCCTGAGTTTGCCTGTTGCACAGCATCCATTGCCAATACACGAATTGCATTTGCAATACGACGTTCGTTTAAAGGGGTCGTCATAAGATCAGAATCCAATTTTAATAGATTGATGAAAAGAAGAAGATGAATAACAATTCAATGCCGCTATATTGTCTTAAAAAAAAGGCTGAGGGTAAACCCCAACACGCTATATTTCTTTATTTTTAACCGTTTCTTGGTTACACAAAAAACATTTGAACCTTTAAGTTATACAAAACAGTGCTCATTTTCATAAATACTATTCCAATATGCGAGCAGGTAATTTTATTAGACTTTGATATATAGACAAAATATTTTGAAATTTCTATCTAGGCCGATCATGTTTCTTTTCTTTAAAATCCGACTTAACACATATAATTTTTTTGTTAAGTCATATGTCTAAAAATCACACTAAAAAAACATTATTAAAATACCAATACTTTAAATAAACACTGTTTATATCAATTTTACTAATACACTTATCAATTAAAACACAGTATAAATGAAACAAATTCATGCTTTTTGGTCACTATGAACTGGTCCTCAAGCTCAAGTCGATGTAACATATTATGTCTTTTGAAATAACCAAGATAGGACTTTCATGCGCGAGTACGCTGTTTTTACCTCGGAATCTGTAAGCGAAGGTCATCCCGATAAAATGGCCGACCAAATTAGCGACGCTATTTTGGATGCAATCTTAAAAGAAGACCCATACGCACGTGTTGCTTGTGAAACACTGGTAAAAACAGGCGCTGTTGTACTTGCTGGTGAAGTAACAACGACTGCTAATATTGATGTTGAAGCTGTTGTTCGTAATACCGTTAACGGTATTGGATATCACCACTCTGATCTTGGCTTTGATGGATCAACATGTGCTGTAATCAATATGATTGGTAAACAATCACCAGAAATTGCACAAGGTGTAGACCGTCAAAAGCCTGAAGATCAAGGTGCCGGCGACCAAGGTTTAATGTTTGGTTATGCAAGTCGTGAAACAGACGTGTTAATGCCTGCCCCGATTTCTTATGCTCACCGTTTAATGGAACGTCAGGCTGAACTTCGTCGCTCAGGCGCACTTCCATGGTTACGCCCAGATGCAAAAAGCCAAGTTACTTTTGCATATGAAAATGGCAAACCTGTACGTCTAGATGCAGTTGTTTTGTCTACTCAACATGATCCTGAAATTACTCAAAGCCAGCTTAAAGAAGCTGTTATTGAAGAGATTATCAAACCGATCATTCCTGCTGAAATGTTCCACGCTGCGACTAAATTCCATATTAACCCAACGGGTATGTTCGTTATTGGCGGCCCTGTAGGTGACTGTGGTTTAACAGGCCGTAAAATTATTGTTGATACATACGGTGGTATGGCTCGTCACGGCGGTGGTGCTTTCTCTGGAAAAGATCCATCTAAAGTTGACCGTTCTGCTGCATATGCGGGCCGTTATGTTGCAAAAAATATTGTAGCGGCTGGTCTTGCTGACAAATGTGAAATTCAGGTGAGTTATGCAATTGGTGTAGCAGAACCTACTTCAATTTCAATTAATACCTTTGGTACAGCAAAAGTTTCTGATGAGTTGATTATTCAGCTTGTACGTGATCATTTCGATTTAAGACCGTTTGGTATTACTCGTATGTTGGATCTTATTCAACCAATGTATAAACAAACTGCGGCTTATGGTCATTTTGGTCGTGAAGGATCAGACTCTGCATTTACATGGGAAAAAACTGATAAAGTTGAAGCTCTTAAAGATGCTGCTGGCCTCTAATATAATGTCGTAAAAAAGCCCGCCAATGAGCGGGCTTTTTTATAGTTCAAATTTCATAATAAGTAGGGTTTACTCTTCTAGCAACTATCCTTGAAGCCATATCACTTGCAGTTCTGATCAAAATTTATTGTCTTGTCGTTTATCATCCTGATTTAGCACATCAAGTAATGTTGACTGCATTGGAGTATCTTGATGGTTCTGGACATAAATATGGACAACTTTAAATACGACGACAACCGCTAAACAAGCCATCACACAAAACATCCATAAACCATATGGGCTTCGAATATGTTGCGAACCACAATATGGACATGATTTATCAGTTGATGCCACGACTTTGTCGCAACACGCACAATGGTATTGATATAGCATAGGTAACCCTCCTTCCCTCATTTCAACCGTTGTTGTTTTAATAGGTTTGCTACATTTTTAATTTATACATCCTTTATATTTATCCTATGTGAAATGAAAAGATAATTCAATCTGAATGAACAATTGAGTCAATTTAAAAATATTATTAAAATACAAAAAGATAAGTTAATTATTATTTTTTTGGCACTATTTTTCTTATTTTGATATTTTGCCGAATTTGTTAAAATAAATGAATAATCTCCCATTCTAGGCAAATGCATGTCACATACACAGCTCATTAATAAGGGTGGCTTTCGCGAAAGAGCCAACCGAAGTCGAGGTTATCAACAATCTGAAAACAAGCAAACCTCTCTACCTTCGAACAAATATCAACCGCAGCCAAAACCTCAAGAAGAAACTAAATTAGAAATGGAAGATATTGATTCCACTACTTCGGTTTGCCAGAATAAAGAATAATTTAAACATGAAAAAAGCTTAAACTTTATGGGTTTAAGCTTTTTCATAGCACACTTATTAATTTAATCTTTATTTTTATGCTCTATTTTTTTGTGGTCTGGGGTAACGTCTCGCGCTTCACCGTCAATAATGTTTGAATCATGGTATTGGCCTTGACCGCCACCCTGCTGATTCTGCATATCTTGCATTTGACGCATTAAATCAGCAAATGGGTTTTGTCCCGCAGCATTACCACCCATGCCACCCATCATTTTATTCATCATAGCTTGTTGACGTTTTGCAAGAGTTCTCATCGCTAGATTACGAAATGCGGTTTGAACACCAGGAATCAAAATTAAAACAGCCAAAACATCAGATACAAGACCTGGTAACATTAATAAGAAACCTGCGAACGCATAAGCAAGTTTTTTAGTTACTGTTGGGTCACTACCTAGCTGGCCTGTTATCTGCATTTGCTGTAATTGAGGCATAATACCCGCCGTACTTCTGCGAATAAGCCCAAAACCAATAAAGAAAGCAATAATGAACCAAAAGAACACATACCAGCCACTGATGAACTGTGCTACGCCAATCCATACGGCAATTTCAACAATCGCACCCAGAACTACAATAAGAAGTAAATTCATGTAAAACTTTATCTATCTCAAAAAGAAAATTCATTGCAGTTTTATTTGACCTAACCTTATCTAAGTTACACATAAAGATTAGGCATTCCTCTTAGCTTTGATCGTTTTGTCTAATATCAAAGAATTAACAAAAACTATCGCCTCTCTAAGAGTCTGCAATACTAGAGTACATTTGATTTTAACTCGATAAAAACAAACATGCTTTCTTATTAATGAGTGCTGTATCGACTTTATCAAGTGCCACTTTAATCAGATTTGAATTTTTTTACTTTATTTAAGTGAAAACCCCTTCAAAAAAGGAGTATCGCTAGCCAAATAAAGTCTTATCCGCCAAGCAAGATTAGAAGCATTTCTTTGTTTATGCTTTATTTTTAGAAGGGTTTAAAAGTAATACCCATCTGTAGACCTTCCTAGTTAGCTTACATTTTACCTATCTAAAGCCAGATTTATTCAAGTTAAATTAATTAAGAGTATTTCAAACTAAACTTAGTCAGACTTATGTATAAAAAAGCGCTTTTCTTTGCAATTGGTACCGTATTTTTATCAGCCTGTTCTTCCCACACGGTAGAACAACCTCAAACACATTTTATTCCCGCCAATAAAAATTCAGAAGAAATTAAATCACTGTTTGATCAGGCACAGACCACGGGTGTTTTGGTGATTAAGCGAGAAAAAGCTGAAGAAGTGTATGGTAATGATCTTAAGAGAGCATCTACTGAATATGTTCCCGCTTCTACCTTTAAAATGTTAAATGCTTTAATTGGACTTGAGCATCATAAGGCAACTACAACTGAAGTGTTTAAATGGGATGGACAAAAACGCTTATTTCCTGATTGGGAAAAAGACATGACACTAGGCGATGCGATGAAAGCTTCGGCTATTCCAGTCTATCAAGAATTAGCGAGACGAATTGGTCTAGATCTTATGTCTAAAGAGGTGAAACGAATTGGTTTCGGTAATGCTAACATCGGTTCAAAAGTAGATAATTTTTGGCTTGTTGGCCCACTAAAAATCACACCTGAACAAGAAGCCCAGTTTGCTTATCAATTGGCTCATAAAACCCTGCCATTTAGCAAAAATGTACAAGAACAAGTTCAATCAATGATGTTTATAGAGGAAAAAAATGGAAATAAAATTTATGCAAAAAGTGGTTGGGGATTGGATGTTGAACCACAAGTTGGTTGGTTAACTGGCTGGGTTGTTCAACCTCAAGGAGAAATTGTGGCATTCTCACTTAATTTAGAAATGAAAAAAGGAACACCTAGCTCTATTCGCAAAGAGATTGCTTATAAAAGTTTAGAACAACTGGGTATCTTATAAGTCGAGCTCTATAGCCCAATCATAGACTGGGCTATTTCTTTAATGTTAAAGGTGAACTTAAGGTATTAGCCATCAATTGGATGTAACGGCGTATTTAAATTTAACTGATAAAAAGCAGCATCGAGCCATTGTCCAAACTTAAAACCAACTTGTTTAAAAGTACCTGCATGAACAAAACCCATCTTTTCATGTAAACCTATACTGGCCTGATTGGTCGCATCAATACAACCAATCAACACGTGTAGCTCGGCTTCTTGAGCACGTTTAATCAACTCTTGCATTAAAATTTTGCTTAGCCCACTACCACGATGATCATGATGAATATAAATGCTATGTTCAACAGTATATTTATAGGCAGGAAAAGCCCTAAAAGTACCCCAGCTCGCAAAACCCAATAATTTGTCTGTCTCATCAACAATGCCAATCACGGGAAAACCATTTTGTCTTTTAACTGAGAACCAATTTTTCATCGACTCTTCTGAGCGTGGTAAATAGTCATATAGAGCGGTTGAATTGATAATTGCCTCATTCAGAATCTCTAATATAGCCACCGAATGTTCTGCTTCATTACAATCAATTAAACGAAAATTAGAATTGAGGGAATAGATCATAAAGATTCCTTAACGGCAGATACAAGTTGATTAGAGACGACTAAAATATAGCGAGCGACTTGAGATGAATTATTGCTGTATATAACAGGCTGGTTGAGTTGCATTGCCAAGCAATCTCCTGTGCTTAAAGCATAAGAAGATTCACCTAATTGAATATCAATTTCCCCTTCAACTACCCAAAGTTGCTGTTGTACTACTTTTGAGGTTTCACTAATTTCATAAGTAATTCGTGACTGAGCTGGAAACTCAATTTCAACGATCTGAAATGGTGATTTCCAATTTGGTGGTGAAACCTGACGGCGAATATAGCCTGTTTCTGGGTCTTTCCATTCTGATTGTTGACTACGTCGAACGATGGGCTGAGGTGTTTGATTATCTTGTTGGTTAGCGAATAGTTGAATCAAAGGTACATCTAAACCATTTGCTAGTTTTTCAAGAACAACTGCGGTTGGGCTCGCCTCACCTCTTTCAATTAAAGAAATTGCAGAGCGACTTACCTGGCATCGTGTAGCAAGAACATCGAGGGTATACCCACGGGCTAAACGTAGTTCACGTACTTGTTGTGCGATGCGAATATTAATATCGTCCATACACCCACAAACTTAACTTCCAAAATTATAGACAAATATTCCACTAAACTAGAATATTGTCAATTATTAAAAATTTTTATATTTTTTAGAAATCTTGAAACCTATTCTTCGTAGTAATCCAACTAGAATCTAATTAAAAAACGAAAAATAACCATTCATAAGTAACTTGCTTAAATAACTTATGCAGATCATATTTTGGTATGTAACAATACCTTTAAATTATTTATGTAAGCCTTCGCATGTCTTTGATTATTGGGATTGACCCTGGTTCACGCTTAACAGGTTATGGAATCATTGAAAAAGATGGTAGCAAACTACGTTTTGTCGATGCCGGTACTATCAGAACAGAAACCACAGAAATGCCCGAACGCTTAAAACGAATCTTTGCGGGTATTGAACGTATTGTTAAATTTCATGGTCCAACGGAAGCTGCCGTTGAGCAAGTATTTATGGCTCAAAACCCCGATTCAGCCCTAAAACTTGGACAAGCTCGTGGTGCAGCGATAGCCGCTTTGGTCAATTTAGACTTACAAGTTGCAGAATATACTGCGCGCCAAATTAAACAATCCGTTGTAGGTTATGGAGCCGCGGATAAAGAACAAGTACAAATGATGGTCATGCGATTACTTAACCTGACCATTAAGCCTCAAGCAGATGCGGCAGATGCACTAGCAGCAGCAATTTGCCATGCGCATGCATCTGGAAGCATGAGTAAACTTTCTGTCCTTAATGCTTTAGGTGGAATGGCTCGTGGACGCAGCCGCTCTAGCAGTCGTAGACGTTAAAGCTTTATAAGTTCACTACTTGAGTAATGACCTGATTCATCTCAAAAGCCTGTAAACCACGCATACCCTGCTTGGCAAGTTGGTCGCCAGCCTGAGCATGCAGGCTAACAATTTCATGTAATGCAATTGCCTTATGGAGTTGTGCTTTTAGACTTGCAATCATTCCTGCTAGCACATCTCCCATCCCTCCGGTTCCCATACCGGCATTACCTTGCGTACAAATATAAAGATCATCTTCTAATATCAGACTTCCTGCTCCTTTAAGCACCCACTGCCCTGCATATTTTTGTTGTAAGGCATAAATTGCAGAGATTCGATCATTCTCAATCTGAGTAGTGGAACACTCAAGTAGTGTGGCAGCTTCTCCCGGATGAGGTGTCGCATAAACATTTGCTCCCAATTTTTCCGGTTGCCTTGCTAGAAACCATAACGCATCTGCATCTAAAACAATTTCTAGATGTTCACTTTGATTTAACCAATTAAACCATTGTTGGTAGATTTGCTTTGCCCAATCATCGCGTCCCAACCCCATTCCAAAACATACTGCATCAACCTGAGATAAAGTATCTTTAATGGAGTTTTCATCTAAGCTATTAATATCGCGAAGCATAATATTGGGTGAACGAGACAAAATCGCCTGATGATGCTTTTGATGACAAACCACTGTAACTTTACCTGCTCCTGCATGAAAAGCAGCCTCGGCAGCCATAATTACAGCACCGCCCATTTGTTCATGTCCACCCACCACCAAAACATGTCCATAACTCCCTTTATGACCAAAGGCCATACGCTTGGGAAGTTTAATATTTTTTGATGTTAAATAAGCTAACGGTTTCAGCTCTTGGTCTACAGGAATTAAGTCAATTAAATGAAGCTTTCCTGCATATTCTTTACCTTGACCTGTAAACAATCCAGCTTTAAGTCCTAAAACTGTAAATGTATGATCTGCTCGAATTGCACATGGTAAAGCCTGTCCCGTGTTGGCATTTAAACCACTAGGAAGATCAATCGCGATTTTTAAGCCAGTCTGAGTGTTAAACTGCTGAATCACTTGTTGCCAGTCTGCATTCAACTCCCGATTTAAACCAATACCAAACAGCGCATCAATATGACAATCAAAATGCTTTGCAAGTTCAAAACTTTGATGAATCTGTACCAGTTGATCTTTTGCAAATTGCACGGCTTGATGTAAATCTACTGAAGTCCCCACTTCAGCCGCAAATATTTCAACATTCCAACCCGCTTGCTTCAAATAAGCTGCTATAAAATAACCATCACCTGCGTTATTGCCCTGCCCACACCAAACAGCAATATTCCTAATTTTCTGCTCGGTAAAAATCGAATTAAGTTGTTGAGCAATTGTCCAAGCTACTTGTTGCATTAAACCTAATGATGAGTTTTGCGCCGCAAACCAGCGTTGCTCCCATGCTTGAATATCATCGCTATGGTAAACTACCGTCTGCATATTATTATCCTCTTTCGTTTTGGTTTATGACATCTTCTGATACATCACGCATTGCAGTGCAACAACTTGATCTTCATGAATTAAAAGCATGGATCAAGGCTCAAGCATTAGACTTGGGTTTTGCTGATTGTGTCATTGCAAAACCAGATGCTCAAGAGCAAATGCCTCGTTTTTTAGAGTATCTTGAACGCGGCTATCATGCAGATATGACCTATTTAGAAGAAAATCTAGAAAAACGAGCCGACCCTACATTATTAGTACCAGGCACAAAAAGTATTATTTGCGTTCGCATGAACTATCTGGTCGAGTCGCCAAAACCTCGATATGTACCTTTCGAACCTAACTCTGCTATCATCGCCCGTTATGCACGTGGCCGTGACTACCATAAGGTGATGCGCGGTAGATTGAAAACCCTAGCCACTCGAATTCGTGAAAAAGTGGGTGATTTTGAATCACGTCCTTTTGCCGATTCAGCACCTATTTTTGAAAAATCGTTAGCTGAAAGCGCTGGTATGGGGTGGACAGGTAAACATACTCTGCTCATTCACAAAAAGTCAGGTTCTTTTTTTGTATTAGGCGAGCTATTTACATCATTAGATTTACCTTTTGATGAACCTGCAACAGCACATTGTGGTTCTTGTAGCGCTTGCATTGATATTTGTCCTACGCAAGCCATTGTAGAACCTTATATGCTGGATGCTAGGCGATGTATTGCATATTTAACCATCGAATATAAAGGAATTATTGCTGAAGAATTACGTGCTGGTATTGGTAATCGAATTTTTGGTTGTGATGATTGTCAATTGATTTGCCCATGGAATAGTTTTGCGAAAACTGCTTCTATTAACGATTTTAATCCTCGCCATGGCTTAGACAACATTAATCTACTCGATATCTGGCAATGGGATGAAACTACTTTTTTGGCAAATACGGAAGGCAGTCCAATTCGTCGGACAGGTTATCAGTCATTTAAACGTAATATTGCCATTGGTTTAGGTAATGCACCCTACTCAACGGAAATTGTAGCTCAACTACAAAATGGCAAAGTTTTGCATGATGAGGTTGTTAATGTGCATATTGATTGGGCAATTGAACAACAACTCAACCAACTTAAGCTATCAAATTAAAAAAATGATGTTTTTTGCCCTATAGCTTTAATACGAATTCTGTATGATTATGTGTAGTGAATTAATGCCATCATCATGGATATGACAATGACTCTACGTAATGATTGGAATCGTGAAGAAATCCAAGCTTTATATGAACAACCCTTTTTGGATTTAGTTTTCAAGGCTCAGCAAGTACATCGTGAGCACTTCACTGCCAACGCGATTCAGGTCAGCACCCTTTTATCTATTAAAACGGGTAAATGCCCTGAAGATTGCAAGTACTGCTCACAATCCGCACATTACGAATCAAAATTAGAAGCAGAAAAACGTATTGCTGTAGAAAAAGTAATTAGCGAAGCTAAAGCTGCAAAAGAATCAGGTTCTTCACGTTTTTGTATGGGCGCAGCTTGGCGTAACCCGCATGAACGCGATATGCCTTATGTTTTAGAAATGGTGCGTGAAGTAAAAGCTTTAGGTTTGGAAACCTGTATGACTTTAGGTATGCTTAACCAATCTCAAGCAGAGCGCCTACAAGTTGCTGGTTTAGATTATTACAATCACAACCTAGATACATCTCGAGAATACTACTCTCACATCATTAGCACGCGTACTTTTGATGATCGTTTAAATACTCTAGATTATGTTCGCCAAGCTGGCATGAAAGTTTGTAGTGGCGGCATTGTAGGATTAGGCGAAAGCCGTGATGACCGTGTTGGTTTATTACATGAATTAGCTACCCTACCAATTCATCCTGAATCTGTGCCAATTAACATGCTTGTTCCAATTGAAGGGACGCCGTTAGCAGATGTTGAAAAGCTTGATGTAATTGAATGGATCCGCACTATTGCAGTTGCGCGCATTATTATGCCGCATAGCTATATTCGTTTATCTGCTGGTCGCGAGTCATTAAGTGATTCAGATCAAGCATTAGCATTTATGGCAGGTGCAAACTCATTATTCTCTGGTGATAAATTACTCACCACACCAAATGCAGGTGAAGGTAAAGACCAAGCATTGTTTAATAAACTTGGCTTAACTGCAGAAAAACCAAAACCAACAGTTGCTGACTTATCTGTAAATGCTATGAGCGCATAACGTAAGACAGAAAAATAAAAAGCCCTGATTTTTCAGGGCTTTTTATTTAAACAGAAGTAACTAAAATTCCATAAGTGGCATTAAGAAATGTCCCCACTCGAATAATATCTTTTCCTGCTGCATGCGTTACAGACAACTCTTGGCTCAATACATCAAAATTAAAGGAATCGAAAACATCCTGATGGTTTAAGAGCCAAGTTACTGTATCTGCTATATTATCATCCGCTATATAAGTTAAAGCCTTAAAGTCTTTACTCATAAATTACTCTTAAAAAATAAATTTTATGAATTTTATATGAGTTGACTCTACCTTAAAAGAGAAACTACGCTGCTTTAGGATTCACTAAAGAACGACCAGACAATAAGCTTGACAAGGCTTGTGGTGAAAATTCCAAAGAAAGTACATGATTCTTGAGATTAACCGAATGCTTACTGATCAGTGGAAGTAACCCTTCTTCTGTTTCAAAGACATATTCATCTGCAATATTTAAGATACCCTCAAGATTAGTTGTACTCGAAGCAAGATCGTGACTAAAGATGTCATAAATCGTTTGTAAGTTAAACGATGTTTGCTGCTCCGTTGGGTGCTTAATCAGATAATCCTTTAAAAACAAAACTAGTTTATGAGCAAAGAAAAAGTAATTAGGTTTATAGCTATACTTCATACTATTCATGGAACGGAACTCCAGATTATCTTTTATTGAATTACAACTAAAACAGTAGGAATTGAATCTTAAAAAATTCTTAAAAAATAAATATATTCACAAGATAAATTAAAAATAATTTTTATATAAAAAACAATAAGTTAAATAAAAACCACAAACCATTCCTAGCTTAAATATTTCAAAAATAAATTAATTCAATAAAATACAAGTACTTAAATATTGCTCATTTTTTAATTTTATTTTAAATAATAAATAACAACATATTTTACCAAATGATAAAAATATATATTTTTAAATATCCATTAATAAAAATTATTGATCAAAATATATATAAATATAATGTTTTTCTTGTTTTTTAGTTGAAAAGTGATATATTTCCTTCGCCTTACTTAAGCAGAATAAACTTGCTGAAAAGTAATGGATTTTATTTTAAAAGGCTATTCTGGGGATTTTATGAAAAAATTTATTTTTATGGCGGCGGTTTCTCTCTTAAATATAACAAATGCACAAGCGGCAGATGGCACAATTACTATTAACGGTCTTGTCACGGATAATACTTGTACTATTGATACTGGAGATAAAAATTTAACAATCAATCTGCCTACAGTTTCATCTCAAACCTTAAAAAATGCAGGTGATGTAGCCGGTCGTACTCCATTTCAGATTAATTTAACGAACTGTACCTCTGCTGGCAAAGTTGCAACTTATTTTGAGCCGGGTGCTACCGTTGATTTTAATACTGGGCGTTTATTAAACCAAGCAACCTCGGGCGGAGCAACAAATGTGAATATCCAGTTGCTAGGTAGTAATAACGCTGTAATCCCTGTACTCGCTACCAGCACAAATGGAACTCAGACCAATTCACAATGGGTGAATGTTTCGGCAGGTGGTGATGCTGACCTGAACTATTACGCTGAATATTATGCTACAGGTGCTTCTACTGCGGGTACGGTAACGTCACAAGTAAAATACACCATTATTTATCAATAAAATTGGAGCTTCTATTTTTAAATAGAAGCTATCTCCTCTCTATTATTCATCACTGAGAATATGACTCATGCTTTTTCGTGGTCGTAAGTTTTTTTGGGGATTAGTTTGCCTACAGGTAGCACTATCTACCACAGGTCATACTGAAATTGTTTTACATGGAACTCGTGTTATTTACCCATCAAATGCACGTGAGATCACATTACAACTGAGTAATAACGGTACAGCTCCCTCTCTTGTTCAAGCTTGGATCGATAATGGAAATGCAAAGTCGACTCCTGATGAAGCAAATGTGCCCTTCATTATTACACCACCAATTTCACGTGTAGAGGCATCTAAGGGCCAAACTTTAAGAATTACAGCTCTACCTAATGCTTCCCAATTGAGTCAGCAACAAGAATCAATTTTTTGGCTTAATGTTTTAGATATCCCCCCTAAACCCGAAGGAAAAGCTCAACAAAACCAAACCACCTCTATTTCTAATAATTTTTTACAGCTTGCTGTTCGCTCACGAATTAAATTTTTTTATCGCCCTATAAATCTAAAAGAAAATATTGATCAACTCACTGAGAAAGTTCAATGGAAAATGAATGATCAATATCTAATAGTGAAGAATCCGACACCCTTCTTTCTTACTATTAGCTCTATTTTTCAAGGAAGTGAAGGCCATAAAACAGACTTATTACAACAAGGTTTAATGGTTGCGCCTTTTTCAGAAGATAAAATAAAACTAAAAAATAAAAATTTAGCAGATATGAGCTTTGTATATATCAATGATTATGGTGGAAGAGTTGAGCACCCAATAAAGTTCTAACCTTACTGAATGATTTAAGAAAACCTAAATACCTATCATGAATAGGCTCTAAAACTATGTCTAAATGGTTTACACCTTATATATGTTTAAAAAGCCCTTTTACTTGTTATGTGGCCTCAAGTATGGCGGTATTTACGCCTTTGGCTGTATATGCTGAGAATAATGTTGATATTTCAGGTTTCTCAAAAGCAGAGTTTGATAGTAATTTTTTAGTAGGTAATGCGCAAAAAATTGATATTGGTCGTTTCAAATATGGAAATCCAATACTACGTGGTGAATATAGCTTAGATGTCTATATTAACGGGCAATGGCTAGGAAAAAGACGTATGCGCTTTAACGCTCAGACTCCTAACGCAAATGCCGAAACCTGTTTCACAGAAGCCATGTTACTAGAATATGGCGTAAAAGCTGATGTGCTTAGCCAACATTCTCATGCATCCTCTCTTTCTTGCGATGCACTAGGTTATTGGATAGATAATGCTTTTTATTTATTTGATAACTCTCGTTTAAGAATTGATATTTCTATACCACAAGCGGTATTAGAAAAAAATGCACAAGGCTATATCGATCCATATCTATGGGATAGAGGTATTAATGCAGCTTTTTTGACATATAAGGCAACTGCTTATCGGATAGTTAATGAAAAATATGAAAGTACTTATGCCTTTATGGGAGCTAATTTTGGAGCAAATTTAGCGAGTTGGCAATTTCGCCATAATGGACAATGGAAATGGCAAGACCATACTGATTTTCAATCTGATAATTCTTCTTATACTTCCACAAATACATATATACAAAAAGCATTTCCAAAAATTCGGGGTGTTGTGACTTTAGGAGATTATTTTACTAATAGTGATTTTATCGATTCTTTACCGTATCGCGGCGTAAATATTTCAAGTGATGACCGAATGCTTCCAAACAGTATGCTCGGTTACGCCCCTAGAGTGAGAGGTTATGCAAAAACCAATGCGAAAGTCGAGGTAAGACAACAAGGTAATTTAATTTATCAGACTACCGTACCACCCGGAAACTTTGAAATCAATGATCTTTACCCAACCGGATTTGGAGGTGAGCTACAAGTTTCAGTAATTGAATCTAATGGAGTCATTCAAAAATTCTCTATTCCCTATGCTTCTGTCGTCGAAATGCTACGTCCGCAAATGAGTCGATACTCTTTCACTTTAGGTCAGTTTCGAGATTCAAACCTGAGCCTAAATCCGTGGCTAATACAGAGCAAATATCAGCGAGGAATTAATAATTACCTCACCACTTACGGTGCAGTTCAAGCGACCAAACAGTATTTCTCGTTATTACTAGGTACAGCTTTTTCAACACCCATTGGTGCTATTTCTTTTGATGCCACCCAGTCAAAAACTGAGTTCAATCATCAGCCCAAAATGGCTGGGCAAAGTTATCGTTTAAGTTACAGTAGATTATTTTCTCCAACAAATACTAATTTAACATTAGCGACTTATCGCTATTCAACAGAAAACTACCTCAAATTGCGTGATGCAATTTTATGATATACGCTGAATTATCAGGAGACTTTCCCTTGGGAGATTCTAGGCAGCCAACTTATAAAAGTCTTCGGCCATTTGATTTGGTGTCTTAAAACCCAAACCCTTTTGAATTCTTCGATGATTATAAAATAACTCAATGTATTTTATAATATCTGCTTTGGCTTCTTCTCTGGTTTGATAGTTGTAATGATGCACTAACTCATTTTTCAGTATTCCCCAAAAGCTTTCAATCGGTGCATTATCGTAACAGTCTCCGCGCTTGCTCATTGAACCTTGAAAACCATATTGCTCAAGTATATTTCGATATTCCTGGCTGCAATATTGACTTCCTCTGTCTGAATGCACAATCAGTTCTTTGGTTGGTTTTTGATTGTGAATAGCCATATTTAGCGCATTACAAACAAGCTGTGTTGTCATGCGCTCATTTAAGCTATAGCCAACCACTTGCTTCGTGTAAAGGTCTTTTACCGCTGCTAAATACAGCCATCCTTCAACAGTCCATATGTACGTAATATCACTTGACCATGCTTGATTTGGTCTAGTCATTGAGAATTGTTGCTCCAGCAGGTTTTCATAGATCGCTCGATTATGGTCACTATTCGTAGTCCTTTTAAAACGCTTGTGTCGCTTACAATACAGGTGGTTCAGCGCTTTTATCTGACGTACAGCGTACATACTCATTTTTATACCCTGAGCTTGTAAGTATTTGGTTAATCGAATATAACCATAGCTCTGCTTTGTCTCCTCATGGGC
>NZ_AMSS01000033.1 GCF_000313935.1 Acinetobacter sp. WC-141
GACGTTGATAGGTTGGATGTGGAAGCATAGTGATATGTGAAGCTGACCAATACTAATTGCTCGTGAGGCTTGACTATACAACACCCAAGCAGTTGTATATAAAGCATCAATCGATTCATAAATATGCAAAGCAACTTGATTTAGTTATATGCTTAGCTAAAATGAACATCTAAAGTAAGACTCAATCAGCCCATCTGTAAAGATTTGGAAAACGCAACGTATCACAAAGTGAATAAAACGAAGCAAGTATCCATACCAGTTGTGCTGGCGACCATAGCAAGAGTGAACCACCTGATCCCTTCCCGAACTCAGAAGTGAAACCTCTTAGCGCTGATGGTAGTGTGGGGTTTCCCATGTGAGAGTAAGTCATCGCCAGCTCATTATTCTAAACACCCCCAACTTAACTGTTGGGGGTGTTTTTTTATGCAGAAATTAATCTGAAAAAATAGGTAAGATTATAAATATAATTCAATTTATGATGAAATAGGATGATTCTAAACTTATTTGTAAAATTTAAAATCTACTATGCAATGGATCTTGGTTGAAACATTCTCATTTCCTTATGAGGCGCAAATTGCAAAAACTCAATTAGAGGCTTTTGGAATTCCTGCACGTATTGAAAATGAACATACTATTAATATGGATTGGTTTTATTCCAATGCTTTAGGTGGGGTTCGTCTATTAGTCCCACAAAATTATGTCGATGAAGCAAAGTCTCTTCTTGAAAAGGATTTTAGTAATGAACTGGAACAAGAGTTTGGAGAGAATAAAGAGTGCTGCCCTAATTGTGGAGCTCAAGATATAGAAGCTTATACACAAGGGAAAAAATCAGCTTTTCTAGCGTTCATGTTCTTAGGGGTACCTTTGTTCTCTTTTAAAAATGGTAATAGATGCAAACGATGTCAATATTTCTGGAATTAATTGTAAGGGACTAAAATATTATATTTATTCATTCTTTTAATTTATATGGCTATGTAATAAAGAAGCAATTAAACTCTACAAAGTGATAAAAAAATGAATTATTAGAAAGGGTATTATAAAAGTTATAAAGAATTATAAAGGGAAAAGAATATGGAATATAAGGGAAGTTGTCATTGTGGCCAGATTAAATTTGTAGCAGAAGGCGAGCTATCAGAGGTTTTATCTTGCAATTGTTCTATTTGTCAAAAGAAAGGTTCTTTACTTTGGTTCTTACCAAGTAAGAAAGTTAAGATTTCTTTAGAATCCCCCGAAATTTTAGCCAATTACACATTTAATAAACATGTGATTAATTACCAGTTTTGTAAAAATTGTGGTATTCATCCTTATGCTCAAGGTATAGATGCCGAAGGTAATTCAGTCTTTGCGATTAATGTTCGATGCATAGATGATATAGATTTAGAAAAATTAAAAATAAATCATTTTGATGGACGTTCTGTTTAGTACAGAAAAGGACTTATTTAATGGTAACTAAAAAGAGCTTATCTTCAAAGCAAATAGAAATATTACTTGAACTGTTAAAAAATAGGTTTGAAAAGAATCTCCATCGTCATAGAGAGGTAAATTGGTCCGATGTACAAGCAAAATTAATTTCATCTCCTAAAAAACTATGGTCGTTACAAGAAATGGAAAATACGGGAGGAGAGCCTGATGTAGTGGCAGATGATCAACGGAAAGATGAATATCTATTTGTAGACTGTTCTCCTGAGACACCAAAAGGCCGTAGAAGTCTTTGTTATGATCGCGAAGCTTTAGAGTCTAGAAAAGATCATCCGCCTAAAAATAGTGCAATTGATGTCGCTATAGAAATGGGAGTCGAGCTTCTAACAGAAGAGCAATACCATCGATTACAAAAGTTAGGTGAGTTTGATCTGAAAACATCAAGTTGGCTTGCAACACCAGATGAGATTAGACAGTTAGATGGAGCAATTTTTGCTGACCGTCGGTATGGTCGGGTCTTTATTTATCATAATGGAGCACAATCTTATTATGCTGCTCGTGGATTTCGTTGCTGTTTAAGAGTATAGAATTTACAGTTTTATAAGAATTATTAGGTTTGATGTTTTATGCCAAGAAATTGGAGATTCTTGCAACTTTTGATTAATCATAAACATGACAAGATAGGTACTGGAATTAAATAAAAACATCAGGGTATTTCTAAAAATGCAATCCAATCCAATTTACTATAATGAACAACATATTGCTTTTGCAGATAATGTTCGACGATTTGTACAAAAAGAAATGACGCCTTTTGTAAATGAATGGGATGAGGCCGAGACATTTCCAAGAGAACTATATAAGAAAGCTGCTGAGATTGGTTTATTAGGATTAGGATTTTCTGAAGAATATGGTGGCATTCCCGATGCTGATCCATTTTACTCATTGCTGGCTGGTGTCGAAATGGCAAAGGCTGGATCTGGTGGAGTACATATTTCATTAATGGTACACACTATTGGTGCTCCGCCAATTCAGCATTTTGGAAGTGAGGAATTAAAGGCTAAAGTTCTGCCGAGTATTATTTCTGGTGAAAAAATCTCTGCTTTGGCGATTACAGAACCAGGTGGTGGTTCAGATGTTGCTGCATTACAAACCAAAGCTGTTCGAGATGGTGATTATTATATTGTCTCAGGTGAAAAGACATTTATTACATCAGGGATTCGGGCAGATTATTATACGGTTGCAGTACGCACAGATCCTACTAAATCGGGTGCTGAGGGTATTTCAATTTTGTTAATTGATGCGCACAGTGAAGGAATTACTAAAACACCTTTGAAGAAAATGGGATGGTGGGCATCTGACACAGCTCATTTGCATTTTGATCAAGTACGAGTTCCTGCATCAAATCTTCTTGGTAAAGAAAATGCTGGTTTCAAAGTCATTATGAATAACTTTAATATGGAGCGTTTTTTCTTAGGGGTAGTGGCCTATGGCTATGCCTTAGTGTGTTATGAAGAGGCTTTAGATTGGGCTCAGCAACGTAAAACTTTTGGTAAGCGTTTAATTGACCATCAGGTAGTACGTCATAAATTGGTAGATATGGCAACGCAATTGACCTCAACACGGGCATTACTTGAAGAAACTGCTTGGAAAATGACTCAGCCAAAGCTACAGGGGCCAGAGCTTGTAGCACAAATTTCAATGTTGAAAAATGTGGCGACTCGCACTATGCAATTTTGTGCTGATGCAGCTGTGCAAACCTTGGGGGGCATGGGTTTTATGCGTGGAACCAAGTCTGAACGTATTTACCGTGAAGTGAAGGTGAATATGATTGGTGGTGGAGCTGAAGAAATTATGAAAGATTTGATTAGTAAGCAGTTAGGTTATTAATTCTATTTATAAGGTGGCTTTTGAGCTGCCTTAGCTCTTTTTGAGTCATTTATCATGAGGTTTCATTCCATAATTCATTTAAAATAGCCCACCGTTCATGATCTTTCCATTCTTTTCCCCCTATTCGAAGATAATGCCGAGAAAAACCTTCTTTAATAAACCCTGCATTTGCAACAAGCTGAATTGAAGCGGTGTTTTCAGGTTGTATGTTCGCTTCTAATCTATGTAATTTTAGTTTTTCGAAGGCTTCAATGAGTAATAACTTTAGACCTTGTTTCATATATCCACAACCTTGATAAGGATGAAATGCTTCATATCCTAAATAGGCTGAATGAAAGCGGCCGCGAATAATATTCGAAATATTAAATGTTCCGACAATTGCATGGCTTTCGTTTAAGCAAACAAAATAACGATGTTCCTGTTCTAAATAAGTTTGAAAGTTAGTTGGTGGGTAAGTCCAAGGCTGATGTATTTGAATACTATTTTTATATGCTTCTTTAATTTCAGCCAAGTCATTTATTTGAGGTTTACGCAAATAGACTGAACTCATTTCAAAGCCATCTCCCATACCATTTCGGTTAATTCATCAATTTTGACTTTGCCTTCAGATTTATACCAAGTCACGGTCCATGAAATCGCACCACCAACTAATCGTCGCCAAATAAAAGCATCATGTCTTATTTTGCCCTCTATGCGTAACTTCTCAATAACATCTAACCAAATTTGCTCATATTCATTACGCATTTTTAAAAGATAGTCTTGTTTTTCTTTTGAAAGAGCAAACCACTCGTAGACCAAAACTGCCATTGCAGCACCAGTATCTCCAGTAATTGAAATAAGTTCTGCTTTAATGAGAGCACGCAACTGTTGTTCTGGATCGGTAGATTGACTTGCAGCATCTTTCAAACAAGCAAGATTGTAAATAATAGTTTGTTCCATTACATGAGCGAGGATGTCATCTTTACTTTTGAAGTGATGGAATAAGCTTCCCGATTGAATTCCAATAAATTGAGCCAGTTCACGGACAGTGGTTTTGTCATAGCCTTGCTTGTGAAATAGATACGCAGCCCCCTGTAATAAACGCCCACGTGGACTGTCATCAAAGCAAGGGATGTTTGGAATCTGTTCAATTGAAGTAGCAATCATGCGAAAGCTGGATCCTTTATATAAAAATATTTAATGGAAAATTTTGCCAAATTTCACAATGTTTTAGCTGATTTGACGAGTTTGGCAGTTTTGGTCAATTCCACAATAACATTTTGCTCTTTACAAACCAAGCGCTTGCTTGGTAATGTTGAGTGTAATTTTTAAACAAAATAATGAGAAATAAAATGCCAAGTAATCAGCAGGGTGATGAACGTGTCGTAAAAATAGGTTGTGCCTCAGGATTTTGGGGTGATACCAATACTGCCGCTTTCCAATTAGTACATTTAACCGATATTAATTATTTGGTTTTTGATTATTTGTCAGAGATCACCATGTCGATTATGGCAAAAGCAAAGATGGTCGAGCCGAAACATGGTTATGCTTTGGATTTTGTTAGCCGAGTAATGGCACCTCTACTGAAAAAAATTGCAGAAAAAAAGATTAAAGTGATTAGTAATGCGGGTGGCGTTAATCCATTGGCCTGTCGTGATGCCTTGCAAAAAATAATTAAAGAATATGGTCTAGATCTGAAAGTTGCTGTGGTTTTGGGTGATGATCTTTTAGCGCAGCATGAACAACTCAAGCAGCAAAATATTCAGGAAATGTTTAGCGGTGAAGCTTTGCCAGAACAGGTGGCGAGTAGTAACGCCTATTTAGGGGCTGTGGCGATACGTGATGCCTTGAATCTGGGAGCAGATATTGTGATTACGGGCCGTGTGGTTGACTCTGCTGTGGTTCTGGCACCTTTGTTACACGAATTTCAATGGTCTCTTGATGACTATGACAAGTTAGCACAAGGTTCATTGGCTGGGCATGTGATTGAATGTGGTGCGCAATGTACAGGTGGTAATTTTACCGATTGGCGCTTGGTACAGGGCTTCGACAATATGGGGTTCCCTGTAGTTGAAGTGAGTGAAGAAGGCTCATTCGTTGTGACTAAACCAAAGGAGACAGGTGGTCTAGTTTCTACCGCCACGGTTGCAGAGCAAATCGTTTATGAAATTGGTAATCCTCAAGCGTATTTACTACCAGATGTAATTGCTGATTTTAGTCAGGTACATTTGGAGCAAGTCGGTGAGCATCGAGTCCGTGTGACGGGTGCAACAGGACGAGCACCGACAGCGCAATATAAAGTCAGTGCAACCTATCCTGATGGCTATCGGGTTTTAGTCAGTTTCCTCATTGCAGGTCGTGAGGCACCACAAAAAGCGCAAGTGATTGCTGATGCGATTTTGACTAAATGTGAGCGTGTTTTAGCAATGCGCTCGGTGCCACCTTTTAGTGAAAAGTCTATTGAGATTTTAGGTATTGAAAGTACTTATGGAGAACATGCCCAAGCATTAAATAGCCGTGAAGTTGTAGTCAAAATAGCCGTAAAACATATGTTTAAAGAAGCATGTATGTTCTTTGCATCTGAAATTGCACAGGCTTCAACTGGTATGGCTCCGGCCTTGGCCGGTATTGTTGGTGGACGACCTAAAGCATCTCCAGTCATTAAGTTATTTTCATTTTTAATTGATAAAAATCAGATCAATGTTGAGGTTGACTTTGATGGGCAGCGCTATCCAGTTGAGATTCCTTTAGGTTCTGCTACACAGCAATTAAATACTTTAACCGCAGGTGAAAGTGCAACTTATGAGGGAGATGAAATTGAAGTTGCTTTAATTGAAATTGCGCATGCTCGTAGTGGTGATAAAGGAAATCATAGCAATATCGGCGTGATTGCACGTAAAGCAGAATATTTACCATGGATTCGTGCGGCACTGACTGAACAGGCTGTTGCAAGTTATATGCAACATGTTCTAGATACTGAAAAAGGAAGAGTGATTCGTTATGAGTTGCCAGGTTTAAATGCTCTGAATTTTATGTTGGAAAATGCCTTGGGTGGTGGTGGTGTAGCAAGCTTACGTATTGACCCGCAAGGTAAAGCCTTTGCACAGCAGTTATTGGATATGCCTGTAAAAGTCCCGGCATATCTTCTAGAAAAATAAAATGAATGGATGAAATAAAGATGAGTTATCAATCAATTTTTAGACCTGATGCCTTTGCTAATAAAGTCATTATTGTGACGGGTGGTGGCTCAGGCATTGGTCGCTGTACTGCACATGAGCTTGCTGCATTAGGAGCTCAAGTGGTAATTACAGGGCGCAAAATTGAAAAATTAGAAAAAGTAAGCCAAGAAATTATAGAAGATGGTGGTCAGGTTCATTTCATTGTTTGTGATAACCGTGAAGAAGAACAAGTGAAAAACATGATTGCCGAAGTGATTGAGAAATTTGGCAGACTAGATGGTTTGGTGAATAACGCGGGTGGCCAGTTTCCATCAGCATTAGAAAATATTTCTGCAAACGGTTTTGATGCGGTAGTACGTAATAACCTGCATTCAACTTTCTATTTAATGCGTGAAGCGTATAACCAATGGATGGCAAAACACGGTGGCAGTATTGTCAACATGACTGCTGATATGTGGGGTGGCATGCCAGGGATGGGACATTCAGGTGCAGCACGCTCTGGGGTTGATAACTTAACCAAAACTGCATCGGTTGAATGGGGCAAATCCGGCGTTCGGGTAAATGCGGTGGCGCCGGGGTGGATCGTCTCATCCGGTATGGATAATTATAGCGGTGATTTTGCCAAAGTGATTATTCCAAGTCTTGCTGGCAATGTACCGTTAAAACGTATGGGAACTGAGTCGGAAGTGTCATCGGCAATTTGTTATTTATTATCTGATGCTGCGGCTTTTGTCTCTGGTGTAACCTTGCGTATTGATGGTGCCGCATCGCAAGGTACGCGTATGTATCCTTTAAGCGATGCGACAAATAGTGAGTCTTATAACGGTTTTCACCGTGCATTTATTCCTGAAATTTTTAAAAAAGATAAGACTGAAAAAGTCGAGCAAAGCAATAATTCAGGCTCGGAGTGAGGAATAAAAAATGACCATTCTTCAATCCGGAATTGCTGTTGGTAGTGAACAATATCAAAAGAATAAAGAGGCTTTACTTGCTCAGTTAAGCGAGGTCCGTGCAATTCAACAAAAAAGTATTGATAAATCGTATGCTGCCAAACCGAAGTTCGATAAAAAAGGTAAGATTTTGCCGCATGAGCGTGTCCGGTTGTTGCTAGATGCCGATTCACCTTTTATCGAGTTATGTGGCTTGGTTGGTTACAACATGCATGATGATAAAGATGGCTCGGAAGCTGGTGGTGGCGTGATTGCTGGCATTGGTTTTGTCAGTGGTGTGCGTTGTTTAGTTTCTGCAAGTAATAGTGCAATTAAGGGTGGAACCATGTCACCCATGGGTGTACAAAAAACTTTGCGCTTGCAAAAAATTGCTTTGGAACAAAAACTCCCGCTGATCACACTGACTGAAAGTGGTGGGGCTAACTTAAATTATGCTGCGGAAGTATTTACTTATGGCGGCATGACCTTTGCTAATCAGGCCCGTCTTTCTGCGGCAGGTATTCCGCAGCTTGCGGTGGTACATGGTAATGCGACAGCGGGCGGTGCATATCAACCAGGTCTTTCAGATTATGTCATTGTAGTACGCAAACAAACCGAAATGCTTCTTGCAGGTCCACCTTTACTTTTAGCTGCGACAGGTGAAGTGGCAACAGCTGAAGAGTTGGGTGGAGCAGAAATGCATGCTCAGGTTGCTGGAACAGCAGAATATTTGGCAGAAAATGATGCCGATGGTATTCGGCTTGCACGTGAAATTTTTGAACACCTGAACTGGAAAGAGCAAATCAAACCAGTTGAAACAACTTATAAAGAGCCTCGTTATGGTACCGATGAATTATTGGGTGTTATCCCTAATGACCCTAAGCAGCCATTTGACATGAAAGAGGTGGTTGCCCGAATTGTTGATGATTCTGATTTTCTTGAATTTAAACAAGAATATGATGATTTAACGGTGTGTGGGTGGGCAAAAATTGGCGGGTTGCATATCGGTATTATTACCAATAATGGCCCGATTACCCCTCAAGGTGCAGCTAAAACAGCACAGTTTATTCACCTATGTGAACAGACGCAGCGCCCATTATTGTTTTTGCATAACACTACAGGCTTCATGGTGGGAACTGACGCAGAGCAAAATGGCATTATCAAACATGGTTCAAAACTGATTCAGGCGGTTGCCAATTGTACTGTACCTAAAATCTCGATTGTGGTGGCGGGCTCATATGGCGCTGGTAACTACGCGATGTGTGGCCGAAGCTTATCGCCAGACTTTATTTTTGCGTGGCCGAACTCGCATGTAGCTGTAATGGGAGCCGCTCAGGCTGGAAAAGTCTTGCGTATTGTGGCTGAAGGAAAGCAAAAAGCTTCTGGTCAGGAGCCTAATCCTCAAATGCTCGATTTTCTTGAGCAAAGTACTGCCATGAAACTGGAACAGCAATCTACCGCGCTTTTCAATACGGCGATGCTACATGACGACGGCATTATCGATCCGCGAGATAGCCGAAAATTACTGATTTTCCTTTTACAAACCATTTATGAAGCACAGCAGCGAAAGTTGAGTTCGACTCGTTTTGGTGTATCTCGCTTTTAACAACTTTTACCGCAATTAAAAAAATTAATAGGAAGAACACAATGAAATTTACTGCCGAACATGAAGCATTACGCCGTACAGCTCGTCAATTTGTTGAAAATGAGCTGAATCCACATATTCCAGAATGGGAAGAAGCGGGGCGTTTCCCAATCCATGAAGTATTTAAACAAATGGGTGATCTTGGTTTATTAGGGATTTGCAAGCCTGAAGAAAATGGTGGTTTAGCGTTAGATTATTCTTATAACCTTGTGGTTGCTGAAGAAATCGGAAGAGCGACTTGTGGTGGGGTGCCTTTAGCGATTGGTGTACAAACCGATATGGCAACCCCAGCGCTTGCACGTTTTGGTAGTAAAGAATTACGTGATGAGTTTTTAACACCAGCGATTGCTGGGGAATATGTCGCATCCATTGCTGTATCTGAAGTTCATGCAGGTTCTGATGTAGCCGCAATTAAAACTACGGCTAAAAAAGACGGCGATGATTATGTGATTAACGGCAGCAAAATGTGGATTACCAATTCACTGCAAGCCGACTTTTTCTGTCTTTTAGCAAACACTTCTGACGATAAACCGCACGTTAATAAATCAATGATTATTGTGCCGGCAAAAACCAAAGGTATTAGTTTCTCAGAACCGCTCAATAAATTAGGAATGCGTTCAACCACTACAGCGCAAGTTTATTTAGATAACGTGCGTGTGCCACAGCGTAATTTGGTGGGTGTCGAAGGCATGGGCTTTATGATGCAAATGATGCAATTTCAGGAAGAACGTTTATGGGCATGTGCTAATGCGATTGGTGGTTTGGAAAATTTAATCCAAAAGACAATCGCCTATACCAAAGAACGGACTACTTTTGGTCAGCCACTCATCAATAATCAATATATCCATTTCCGTTTTGCTGAACTCATGACTGAAGTGGAAGCTCTCAAAGCATTAACTTATCAGGCTTGTGAGCAGCACATTGCGGGTGAAGATGTGACCAAGCTGGCATCTATGGCAAAACTAAAGGCTGGCCGATTGAGCCGTGAAGTTGCTGATAGCTGTCTGCAATATTGGGGTGGTAATGGCTTTATGTGGGATAACCCTGCATCACAGCTGTATCGTGATGGTCGCTTAGGGTCTATTGGTGGTGGGGCAGATGAGATTATGTTGGGAATTATCTGTAAGTTAATGGATATTCTGCCTAAAAAACAAAAATAAAATAAGGAATAAGCCATGACACTTTCGACATCTCTACACGTTTTAGATATTGATGACAGTATTCAATTAGAACAAGACGGCAGTATTTTATATCTCTGGTTAAATCGACCAGAGAGCCGCAATGCTATGAATTTGGATATGGTCAATGCCATTCAACAAGTCTTCGGCGCTATTCAGGATGACCTTTCAATTCGTGCCGTCGTTATCCGTGGTGAAGGCGGAACCTTTTGTGCAGGTGGTGACATTAAAGATATGGCTGCTTTACGCGTTGAAGCGACCAAAGTCGGTAGTCTACAACCTTATGCTGACTTTAACCGCCGTTTTGGTGCCATGCTTGAACAAGTTGAAGCTGCACCACAGACTGTTGTAGTCATTTTAGAAGGTGCTGTTTTAGGTGGTGGTTTTGGTTTGGCATGTGTTTCTGATGTTGCCATTAGCCGTGACAATACTCAGTTCGGTTTGCCTGAAACTGGACTTGGCATTATTCCAGCTCAAATAGCTCCTTTTGTAGTAAAACGTATTGGTCTGACACAGGCTCGACGATTGGCTTTATTGGGTATGCGTTTTGAAGGCCATACGGCGCTCAGTGTTGGCGTGGTACATCAGATTGCACATAATGAAATCGAACTTGAACAAGCCTTACAAGAAACCATCCAGCACATTAAACGTGCTGCACCACAAGCCTCGCGTGTGACTAAAGCATTACTACATCGAACACTTAATGAACCTTTGAGTGAGTTGCTCGATGCTGCTGCACAGCAGTTTGCTCAAGCGGTTGGTAGTATCGAAGGACAAGAAGGGACAATGGCTTTTATTCAGAAACGTTTGCCGAATTGGGTCGATGAGTCATAAGAGATAAGGATAAAAATAATGAAATTTTCTAAAGTATTGGTGGCCAATCGTGGTGAAATTGCAGTTCGAGTCATGCAAACAGCCAAAGCAATGGGCTATCAAACTGTAGCGGTCTATTCTGAGGCAGACCGTCATGCTCGCCATGTGCAAGAGGCCGATGAAGCCGTTTACATCGGAGCATCCAAAGTATCTGAATCTTATCTTTCTATTGCTAAAATTATAGAAGCCTGTCAAAAAACGGGTGCTGATGCTGTACATCCCGGTTATGGCTTTTTGTCAGAAAATACCGATTTTGCTCAAGCTTGCCTCAACAATCAGATTACTTTTATTGGTCCGACAGCTTCGGCAATTGAGTTAATGGGTAGCAAACGCCTCTCAAAAATTGCCATGATTGAAGCAGGCGTACCTTGTGTGCCCGGTTATGAAGGCGATCGCCAAGACCTTGAATATTTAGCAGCACAAGCCGAGCAGATTGGTTT
The DNA here is from genome assembly GCF_000313935.1 of Acinetobacter sp. WC-141. Classification (GTDB taxonomy): domain Bacteria; phylum Pseudomonadota; class Gammaproteobacteria; order Pseudomonadales; family Moraxellaceae; genus Acinetobacter. Next base: position 11,530 of record NZ_AMSS01000033.1, read on the forward strand.
TCCAATCATGGTGAAAGCCTCTGCTGGCGGTGGTGGCCGTGGTATGCGTTTGGTACAGCAGTCATCCGAATTGGTTGAGGCCTTACAAACTGCACGTTCTGAAGCTGAAAATGCCTTTGGTTCGGGCGAGCTTATTTTAGAAAAAGCAGTCATTGCCCCACGCCATGTCGAGATTCAAGTTTTTGGTGATACCCATGGCAATTATGTGTATTTGTTCGAACGTGATTGCTCGATTCAACGCCGCCACCAAAAGGTCGTTGAAGAAGCACCTTGTCCGGTCATGACACCTGAACTGCGTCAGCAAATGGGAGAGGCAGCTGTTGCGGCTGCTAAAGCATGTGCTTATGTGGGAGCTGGTACAGTTGAGTTTTTACTTGATGCATCTGGTGCATTTTATTTTTTAGAAATGAACACCCGTTTGCAAGTGGAGCACCCAGTCACTGAACTCATTACTGGATTAGACTTAGTTGAGTGGCAATTACGCGTCGCCAATGGTGAACAATTGCCTTTACAACAACATGAATTGACCTTAAATGGACATGCAATCGAAGTACGTCTGTATGCCGAAGACCCACGTCAAGATTTCCTACCACAAACAGGACAAGTGTTACGCTGGAAGCCTGCAATATTGCCGAATGTGCGAATCGATCACGGTATGTTGGCAACTGATGAAGTCAGCCCATTTTACGATCCGATGGTAGCCAAAGTGATCGCATATGGCAAAACCCGTGAAGATGCTATTCGTTTACTTGCTCGTGCTGTAGATGATTGTGTGTTGCTAGGTGTGAATAGTAATAAACAGTTTTTGGTCAATTTATTACGCCATCCAGTCGTTATTTCTGGTGATACTAATACCGCATTTATTCAGCAGCATTTTCAAGATGACAAGAGCTTACATCATCAAGTTTTATCTTTAGAAACTTTGGCGATTGCAGCAGCATTATTTAGCCAAAGTAAAGGTAGCGTGGCATGGCAAACAGGGCTGGGTGTACCATTACCAATAAAACTGAAATCTGCCGATCAGCAAATCCAGTTACAGCTATTATCTGAAAATAACATGGTTACTGTGCAGCTCTGTGACCAGACCATTTGTATTGAAGTTATTGAAAAAACAGCCGAGCAAATGGTTTATGTAGTTGATGGGGTACGCCGTCGTGTGCAATATGTATTGGATGGTGATCAGCTTTATTTAGATCAAGATAATGGCAATGTTACGATTCACAATGTGACTTATGCTGCTCCAGAAATGGCTGATGTAGCTGGAGATGGTAAAATTCGTGCACCGATGGATGGTGCGGTAGTCAATATTTTGGTCAATAAAGGCGATCAAGTCGTGAAAGGGCAAACCTTATTGGTGCTTGAAGCTATGAAAATCCAGCAACAGATTAGATCTGATGTTGACGGTATGGTCGAAGATATTTTAGGACAGCAAGGACAGCAAGTAAAAAAACGGCAAATGTTATTTAGTATTTTGGTCTAATAAAAAATGCCACCTTTTATGGGTGGCATTTAGTTGTTTGTATAGGCAAATTTTTAAGCAATAAATTGTGTATAGGCACAGTACAAATAGCCCAAAATTGCTAAAGCAACGACAGGGGCAATAATTTTTGACCATGTAGGTACAGAAACCTCGGTAGCTTGTTCTTCAACATGCAAGTCATTATGATGAGGTTGGGCTTGGTGAACCATTTGATTGAACTCCTTCATTGTTGTGTCCAATGATAGCTCTTCTTGTTCCACAGGTTTAGAACCAATTAATTCATTTAGATGATTTGTTGACCAAACCCAATCTTCGGCTTGACCTGATAAATGTTCTACTTGACCTAAAATTAATTCTTTTAAGCCATTATGCCCAAAACCGCCTGTTTCATCGAGCTGGTTCAGTTCCGCTAACTGCAAAGTTAAAATTTCAGAAATACTTTGTTCTAATTCTGCATTTTTTAAAGCCGACTGGTTATGCTTAGATGTTGTTAAATGACGAGCAACTTCTTGAATATAAAGTGGATCTGCAGCTTTAATTTCATGATAAATCTTATTGTCATCTTGACGCCACAAACTAATCAGTTTTCCAAGCGTAAGAATATTCACCTCATCAATCAGTTTATTTTTTTCATTAACTGGATATTGATTTAAAAGCTGAGGCTTTTGAATTTTTATCTGCTCAGCAAAGTATTGGACTAAATCAAATGCCATGCTTTCTTCCTCTAAATTTAATCTAAAATTCTTAATGTTGGTTTTTTCTTGGTCGATGTTGTTTCAATTGCTTCTTGTACTTCTGACTCTACTGTATTTTCTACAGGCGCTACATTGGCATATTCTTCAGGATCAAAGAATAAACCTTGTCCATTCTCACGTGCATAAATACCTAGAACGGCCTGAATAGGTACATAAATATCTTTCGACGCCCCCCCAAAACGGGCAGAAAAAGTAATGGCTTCATTTCCAATAAGAAGTTGATGAACAGCATGAGGCACGATATTTAAAACGATTTGGCCATCTTTAACAAATTGCTGTGGAACATCAGTATGTGGCTGTGTCGCATCCACTAATAGATAAGGCGTAAGTTGGTTATCACAAATCCATTCATAGATTGCACGAGCAAGATAAGGACGTGTAGGGGTTAAATCAATAGTTTGCTCAGACATATCACACTATTCCATATTTAATAGTTCATTGTAACGGTTTTTCTCTTGAGCCGTCATTGATTTAGCAAAAGAAGGTCTCTCAAAGATACGTTTACAATACAAAAGTATCGGTCGGCAGTGCTGTTTCGGTAAAACGATTCCCATGCTATTTAATCTTAAAAAGATAGGGGCAAGCATACAGTCCAAGATTGTGAAATTTTCAGACATAAAATAGGGAAAATGCTGAAATAGGGGAGTAAGTGAAATTAAAGTTTCACGTAATTCTTTTTGAGCTTTTTGCTTTTGTTCGACATTTAAAGAATCAGCATGTTTTAACATGTGATCTGCTAACTTGAACCAGTCGTTTTCAAGTCTCCATATATATTGACGCTGCTCTGCACGCATCATTGGAGCATCTGCATAAAGCTTACTTTGACGATAACGATCATCTAAATATTCAGCAATAATAGGCGCTGAAAATAATTTAAGATTTTGCTCGACCAACATCGGCAATTGATTATAAGGATTTAAACTTGCCAAATCTTCGTCTTCATGGTCAGTTATGATCAATTGATATTTGATTTGCTTTTCTGCTAATAAGAAACGAATCCAGTGAGAACGGAAATCATCAGCATGACTGTAAAGGGTAATCCCCTGAATAGAGGTGTTTTCGACCGACATATCACAAGACGACGTGGTTGAGTGAATCGATTAGGATACTAAAAATGCTCTCGGAAATCACGGTTCTAACGAGATAGTTTGTTTATATTTATAAGTTTGCCTTTTATTGTTCTATTTTCATAATAAAAAAGCCTTGGGAAAATCCAAGGCTTTTTTGTCCAACTCGATAAACGAATTAACGTTTAGAGAATTGAGGACGCTTACGAGCTTTACGTAAACCAAGTTTCTTACGTTCAACTTCACGAGCATCACGAGTAACGAAACCAGCTTGACGAAGAACAGGTTTTAAAGTTTCGTCAGCAGCGATAAGCGCACGAGTAATACCGTGACGGATTGCGCCAGCTTGACCACCAATACCACCACCTTTAACAGTGATGTAAAGGTCAAACTTTTCAGTAACTTCTAAAAGTTCTAAAGGTTGACGAACAACCATACGAGCAGTTTCACGACCGAAATATTGCTCTAAAGTACGGTTGTTGATAACGAGTTTGCCTGTACCAGCTGACAAGAAAACACGTGCAGTTGCGGTCTTACGGCGACCTGTACCATAATTAGTAGCCATGTGCTGTATCCCTTAGATGTCCAAAACTTGTGGCTGTTGAGCAGCATGCGGATGCTCAGTACCAGCGTACACTTTCATTTTTTTGATCATTGCATAACCAAGAGGACCTTTTGGTAACATGCCTTTAACTGCTTTTTCAAGAACAGCTTCAGGCTTGTGAGCAATTAACTTCTCGAAGTTAGTCTCACGGATACCACCAGGGAAACCAGTATGGCGATAATATTTCTTATCAAGCGCTTTTTTACCAGTCACTTGAACTTGTTCAGCATTAATCACAACGATGTAATCGCCAGTGTCAACGTGAGGAGTATAAGAAGTCTTGTGCTTACCGCGTAAACGACGAGCGATTTCAGTCGCAAGGCGACCTAAAGTTTTGCCAGAAGCATCAACAACATACCAGTCATGTTGAACTTCAGCTGGCTTAGCGCTGAGAGTTTTCATTAAACCACTACCTATTATAGTTGGTTTGGACTATGGAATCTGTCCAAACAAAAGGAGCGAGCATTCTAAACGAGTTTGTCCAAAGTCACAAGAAAAATCCAGTTTAAGCCAGATAATTTAATCCATAAACTGATGAATGCGGGATATGTTAAAATCAAACAAATTTACGTTATGTGTCTGGGGTGATTGTGCTGCCTTTATATGTCACTTCCGGTGAGCCGGCTGGTATTGGTCCAGATATTTGCTTGAGCTTGGCTGAGCGAATTGATGAACGCCCTATTGTCATTTTGGGTGACCGAAATTTATTAGAGCAACGTGCCCAGAAACTCGGGATAAATATTCAATTTGTAGAATATACGGGACAAACTGAATCAACGTCTTCAGGTGAGCTTTATATAGAACATGTGCCTTTAAAAACGGCGGTTGTTGATGGACAATTAAACTCAGCTAATGCGGCTTATGTATTAGAACAATTACGCCGTTCAGCCGATTATGCGTTATCTGGTAAAAGTGTCGGGGTCGCCACTGCTCCTGTGCAAAAGTCGGTTATTAATGATGCAGGTATTTTGTTTAGTGGCCACACTGAATACTATCAAGAATTTGCAGGGGTAGAGCGTGTCGTCATGATGCTTGCGACCAAAACCTTGCGTGTTGCTTTAGCGACTACACATTTGCCTTTAAGAGATGTTGCAGATGCAATTACCAAAGAGAGGTTGCATCAGGTCATTGATATTTTACTGCATGACTTAAAAACTAAATTTAAGATTATGGATCCGCGCATATTAGTGTGTGGCTTAAATCCTCATGCGGGTGAAGATGGCTATTTAGGACGCGAAGAGATTGAGACCATTAATCCGGTACTCGAAACTTATCGGGCACAAGGAATTAAAATGAGTCTAAGCTTGCCTGCAGATACCTTATTTACTCCTGAGCATCTTAAAAATGCTGACGCTGTACTTGCCATGTACCATGATCAAGGTTTACCTGTGTTAAAATCACAAGGATTCGGTGAAGCTATCAATATTACATTGGGTTTGCCGTTCATCCGAACTTCGGTTGATCATGGCACCGCATTGTCTTTGGCCGGAACCGGTTTAGCAAAAAGCTCAAGTTTAAATGTCGCTGTCGATTTAGCTTTATCTTTGGCAGCGAGCTAAATTTTTCATGTTGGAAATGTTCTATGTATCAAATTAATGCCCTAAACCCGAAAGATGAAGGGCATAAAGCTCGTAAACGTTTTGGTCAAAACTTCTTACATGATCAGCGAGTCATTGCCAAAATCGTGCGCTCGGTGAATCCGCGTGCAGGTGAAAATGTTGTTGAAATTGGACCTGGTTTAGCTGCATTAACATCTCCTTTAATTGGAGAGTGTGATGCGCTAACAGTTGTTGAGCTAGATCGTGATTTAGCGGCAGGCTTGCCAGAACGAGTTCCACATCCTGAACGTTTAACTATTATAGAAGCTGATGCATTAAAATATGATTTTAACGAACTGGTAAAAGATGGTCGACCATTACGTGTGGTTGGTAATTTACCTTATAACATTTCAACCCCATTACTTTTTCATCTCTTGGAATTTGGCAGTAAAGTTAAAGACATGCACTTTATGCTACAAAAAGAGGTGGTTGATCGTATTACTGCCGAACCAAACACAAAAGAATATGGGCGCTTGTCGGTAATGATCCAGTATTATTGCCAACCTACGTTTTTATTTGAAGTGCCAGCTGGCGCATTTAACCCACCCCCTAAAGTAACGAGTGCTGTTTTCCGCCTTGTTCCTTATGAACAAAAACCGATTATTGCAAAAGATGAAAAAGCTTTGGCTCGGTTGGTTGGTCATGTATTTACCCAACGCCGTAAGACCCTAAGAAATAGTCTTAAAGGTATGATCGCCGAAGATGGCTTTGAAAAAGCAGGCGTTGATCCAATGGCTCGACCAGAAACTTTAACACTTGCTCAATTTGTTGCTTTAGCTGATCAAATGGTGGCATAAATGACTAAACGTTTTAATTATGTGATTGGCGATGTACAAGGATGTTTTGAAGCTCTAAAAGCTTTGCTTAAAGAAATACGTTTTGATCCAGACCAAGATTTTTTATGGTTTGCGGGTGATTTGGTTGCTCGTGGCGAAAACTCAGTGGGTGCCTTACGCTTTGTTAAAAAACTTGCTGACCGCGGCGCTGCTGCAACTGTACTCGGAAATCATGATCTGACTTTAATTGCTGGCGCGCGTGGTTTAAAAGAGATTAAAGAAAAAGATCGCACGCAGGATGTTATTGATGCAATTGATGGCGACGAGTTAATCGACTGGTTACGTAAACAGCCATTATGCTTATTTCCAAATGAGCAGACAATTCTTACTCATGCAGGTATACCTTGCATTTGGGATGCACAAAAGACTGCAACGCTTGCAAAAGAGGTTGAGGCAGTACTCTCACATCAAGACTTATCTGTCTTGGATGCTTTTTTAGCAGAAATGTATGGCTCAAAACCAGATTTGTGGGAAGACGACTTAACGGGTTCAGCTCGTTTACGTTGTATTACTAATTATTTGACCCGCATGCGTTTAACCAACGCAGAAGGGGCTTTAGAGTTTACTTTTAAAGATGCTCTAGATGCACCAATGCCAGAAGGCTATCTACCTTGGTTTGAATTTCCAAGCAAAGCTGCTCAGACTCATCAGATTATTTTTGGTCATTGGGCTGCGCTAGAAGGTAGAACCATTAATGAGCAGATCCAGAATATTGATGGCGGCTGTGTATGGGGACGAAAGTTAATGGCTTATCGCCTTGAAGACAAAGAAATCTTTGCTGTCGAAAATCCTGTACAAGTATAGGAAAAGCCATGCTTTTCGCGAGCGCAAGACGAGAGTTGTGCTCTTGTGAAAGTAAAAAAGCCGCATAAGCGGCTTTTTTTTATGTGAAGTATTATTCTACGCGAATCCAGATTTGATTACGCCCCAAAGCAGAAACGCCAAGATAACCACGCATATGTAAGCGTTTGCCAGTCGCACTAAGTTTTGCCTTAAGTCCGTAAACTTTGCCAGTATTCGGATCTAAAATTTTACCGCCCGTATAATTAAGCCCATCTGTCTGTTTTAAACCCGTTGCAATATCCAGCCCAACAATTGGTTTATTGGTATAGGGTGCAGGGCAGTTATCACAAATCTCTTTAGGCGTATAGCCTGGACGTGGTGTAACTTTGATAATCTTTCCTCCATATGTCCCATTTGCTTCTTTTCGTATTTCTACCTGTGCTTTAGGAGCACCTGTCTTATCATCAATTGTTTGCCAAAGACCTGTAATATCTGCCGCAAATGTAGCAGTATTGATCCCCAGTAAGAGCAGAGCTCCAATAAAAATTTTCCCCATAATTAAAAGTCCTTTTAACTTTGAAAGGTCATCTTATTTCGAATTGATATACCGTTCAATGTTTATTTAATCCACTTCTTAATTATGGTGTTCCAAGTGACAACATTAATGTTGGTAACCAAATTGCAGTAAATACACCATTCAAAGCCATACCAAATGCAGCGTAGCGGCCTGCAACAGGTCCGCGCTGCCAAGCTTGAGCTGTCCCTATGGCATGCGCGGCTAAACCTAAGGCTAAGCCCGATGCTCTTTCATCATGAATATGCTTGAGTAAAAATGGTGAAAAAGCCGCTCCAATAACCCCAGATAAGATAACAATAAGGGTTACCAGAGTTTCAGGAGCATGCAATAACGTTGCGATATTCAGGGCAATGGGCGTAGTTACTGCACGAGTTGCAAATGCAAGGATGGTTGGTTCAGACATGTGTAATAAATATGCTAGTCCCATAGGTAGAGCAACGGCGCTAATACTTGCAAAAAGTAAAATGCCAATGACTGATTTAATCGGGAGATCATCATAACGCATCGCAGCTAAAGGAATAGCTAAGGCCACGGTAACATAACCTAATAGATGACCAAATAAATCATTCACATAAAGACGGTATTGTTCATAAGGGACTTGTAAAACGGAAAGTAATGCAATCACAATGAACATGCCGAAAACTAAAAGCGGAACTTGCGGAAAACGTCGGTTTAAAGGTTTGGCACACAGATAACCAATTAATGTGATTAAAAAACCATAGAAAATCGTAAACATTTTATTCTCCTTATAACCAACGTTTTGCCATTTTTGCATAGACCCACAAAGGTATAAGGGTGCTGATTACTAAAACAAAAAGGAATAGTGGAATTTCTTTACCCATATGCACCAACATAATTAAGGAACCAGCACAAACGGGTAAAAAAGCAAATCCACTTTCTTTCATAATTTTATTATTCGTATCAACTATCCGGAGAGGAATTTTTTTGAACTTCCTCCAGATAATCAAAATAATCAGTAAGCTGATTAAGCCGACTAGATTACCTAATTCTGGATGACCAAAAGCACGCATGACGATGACAGAGCCTTCACGAAAACCAATAATGAGTAGTAATGTCGCTACCCATGCTGTCCAGTCTATACTTTTGATCTTATCCATATTTTTTATCTCTAAAAGTTTACTTATCAAGTTTTAACTGATCTGGCCCTTGATTTCAAACTCTTCCAAGGGACGCTTAAATTGATTAGCATGTTCTCCCAAGATTTCTTCTAAGGGTAGTTTTGCTTGGCGTATAAGCTTTTCTAATTTATGTGGTGCAATGCGTACATCAATATGTAATAAGCCCGCATCATCATAGTGTTCAGACTCAATCACATTTAAGGCATAAAGTTGGGTGCGCAATTTGCCATAAGCTGGTTTAAGAATCAGTGAAAAATGTTGAATTTGACCCATCAAACATTCTTGTACTGCTTTTTGAAGTAATTCTAGACCAAGGCCAGCGTGAGCCGAAACATAAACTCGATCAGGTACATGTGGCTCGGCATAAATGATTTTGGCTTCTTCACCACTCAGGTCAATTTTGTTGTAAACCCGAAGTACTGGAGCATCTGCACCAATCTCTTTTAATACGCCTTCAACTGCTTCAATTTGATCAAGCATATCGTGACTATTACTATCAATCACATGCAGTAATAGTGTGGCTTCAAGCGTTTCTTCAAGTGTTGCTTTGAATGATTCAACTAAATCATGCTGTAAGTTTCGTACAAAGCCTACTGTATCTGCTAATACGACAGTACCGATACCATCCCATTCCAAACGGCGTAAAGTTGGGTCGAGTGTTGCAAACAGTTGATCGGCTGCATAGACATCACTATTTGCTAAAATATTAAAGAGAGTCGATTTTCCAGCATTGGTATAACCTACTAGCGACACAGTTGGAATAGCGGCTTTTTGTCTTGCAGCACGCCCTTGTATACGCGTTTGATGTACCTTTTCTAATTTATCTTTTAATTGGGCAATACGAACACGAATGAGGCGACGATCTGTTTCCAGTTGTGTTTCACCAGGACCACGTAAGCCAATACCACCTTTTTGTTGCTCAAAATCAGCTGACCAGCCGCGAATAAGACGAGTAGATAAATGCTTAAGCTGAGCAAGTTCGACTTGTAATTTACCTTCATGCGTACGGGCACGCAGCGCAAAAATATCTAGAATTAATCCTGTACGGTCAATCACTCGGCATTTTAATATTCTTTCTAAGTTACGTTCTTGAGCAGGTGACAAAGCATGATCAAAAATCACCAGACTTGCTTCTAGTTCTTGAACTTGTTCTGCAATTTCTTCAACTTTTCCTGAACCAATAAAAAATTTAGGATTAGGTTTATTTCGCTGAACCTTAATATGTTCAAGGATATCTGCACCAGCAGACTGTGCAAGTAGAGCAAACTCTTCGGCATCCAGATCATCTAATAATTGTACAGAAACACTCACTAAAATTGTGCGTTCACCGCCTTGATGCCGATCAACATATTCCACGTGGCTATAAATCCTGAAATGGGAAAACTTTATTCTAGATGAAACTTAAGCAAAAGGGGAAAGCGTTTATTCTTATCCTTTAGATTAATGAAAAGCAGTTAGAGGTGACTGAATTTATTTTATTTCCCTTTCTCTATCATCAATGCAAGTTTATTCCGAAACGTATAGAATGGCTCGAGATGGGTATAACAATGATTGATCGTTAGTGAAATTTTATGGCTCAAACGCAAAGTATAGTTAATTCAACGTTAAAGAAATTATCAAAAATAGGTTTATACGGAAAAAAAGTCACTTCTGCCACCGCTGCAATTAGTGAAGGTTTTTATTTAGTTTATCGACATGGGCTTTATAAAGATCCTAATAATCCGGTTAATACCCGCTATGTTCAATATTTTTGCCGCCGTTTATGTCAGGTTTTTAACTTAGATGTAGAAGTACACGGAACAATTCCTAGAGAACCTGCTTTATGGGTAAGTAATCATATCTCATGGCTAGATGTTGCTGTTTTAGGTTCAGGGGCTCGTGTTTTCTTTCTTGCCAAAGCAGAAATTGAAAATTGGCCGATTCTTGGAAATCTCGCTAAAGGTGGCGGAACTTTATTTATTAAGCGTGGGTCAGGGGATTCCGTTAAAATCCGTGAGCAAATTACCGAATTTTTAAAACAAAATATTCCAGTACTATTTTTTCCTGAAGCAACGACCACAGATGGGCATTCTGTTAAGAAAGTTCATGGTCGTTTACTTGGAGCTGCTATTGAAGCTCAACGCCCAGTACAGGTGTGTTTGATTTGCTATGTAAACCGTGATGGGCAATTAGATACAGTCGCGCCATTCATTGGTGAGATGACATTTGCCGAACATATTCAGCGTGTACTTGAAATGCCGAAAGTAACAGCTCATTTGTTAACTTTGCCTCCGATTTCAGTGGAAGGACACGATGTCAAAAGTTTAACGCGAGAAGTTCAAGAAAAAATGGTAGAAGGTCTGGCTCAACTACATCAAAAGGTACTTAAGCCAAAAAATTAATTACATAAACCCTTCAAGTGGCAGCCATGAAAGAAACTTCATGCCTGCTTTTTGCCACCATTTCATCTCAGGTTCTTGTTTATAAATTAAAGGACCATTTGGAGTTTGTTGCTGCCAATAAATATGGTTGTTAGCGTCGAGCTTTAATTTATAGGCATATTTATTTAAATTTTCATCCATTGTATGGTGAATGGTCTTAGCTAATGATGGGCTATCTAAGATCACGCCAATTTCAGTATTTAAATAAGCCGAACGTGGATCAAAGTTAAATGAACCAATAAAAACCTGTTCATCTAATGCCATCAGTTTAGTATGCAAACTTGAACGGCTTAATCCTTTCATATTCACTTTAGCTTTAGTCGCAAGCTCATCTGTATTTTTATTTAAATCTCTTTTATCTGGTGTAGGTAAAAACTCATAAAGTTGTACGCCGTTTTTAAGAAGTTCTTTACGGTACTTTCCATAAAATGCATGCACAACACCAACGTCATTCGCTTTAAACGAATTAGTTAAAACTCGAACCTCAACGCCTTCTTTAGCAAGCGTACTTAAAATCTTGGCGCCTTGTTTTTCAGGAATAAAATAAGCTGAGATTAAATCAACATTACTTTCTGGTTTTTCTAGGTGGTTGATTAACTGGAAATTTAAGTGTTCTTCTTTTTTAGCTTTCGATTTGATTTTATCAGGTGAGTCTTTTACGACTTCTGCTTTGACCCAGTCGAATTGAATATTGCGATTTAACCATTCATCAAATGCATGTGATTTTGCGGTTAAGTTTAGAAAGTTTTGAACCGTTGCCTGTTGGTAATGAGCTTCGAGTTGCTCTTTTAATCCTTCATAGCGTAGATGATGTTGCTCTGGACTTACGATACTTTGAACTGAATATGCATATTCATGATTCCAATAGTCATCAAAAGAATTCACAATATCATCAACAGCAGCACCCACTAACATCACATCGACATCAGAAAACTGATAGCTATCGCTAACATTGTAATATTGATTTGTCATGTTACGTCCGCCAATAAGAGCAACCTCATTGTCGGCAATAAAACTTTTGTTATGCATGCGACGATTGATACGTTTTAAATCAAGCACCATGTCCATCGCACGATATTTACGAAAACGGTAAGGGTTAAAAAGTTTAACTTCAATATTTTTATGCTGAGAAAGGGCAAGCAAAATCCCTTCTATTTTTTTTGCATTATTATCATCAATAAGAAGTCGGACTTTTACCCCACGATCAGCTGCTCGAATAATTGCGTGCAAAGCTAAAGCACCAACTTTGTCATTATCCCAAATATAATATTGTAAATCTAAAGTCTTTTCGGCTTTATCAATTAATCTTAGGCGGGCTGCTAGAGCTTCCAATGGATCATTTAAGACATGGTAACCCGTTAACTTTGGATTTTGCTGACGTAAGGGTGTAATAATTTTGGCAAGTGAGGTCTGAGAGGTATCAATATCTTTTGCATATTGTACTGGCTCAATACGATGTTTTGGCAGAGTACTACATCCTGTCAAACCCACAGCAAAACTAGAACATAGGACTATAGAGGCTTTTATCAAAAAGCCTTTAGCTTGTTGATTCGTTTGAAGCTGTTTGGAAGGAAAGGATTGTGCCATAATCAGTACATACGATAACGTGAGCTAGAGTATAATTCGTGCATATTGAAAGATAAATATTGAATTTGATTACTAGCAATCAATATAAGATAAGTCGAGAGTCGTAATGTGGAATCCAAATTCAATTATTTTTTGTTTTTACTTTATTTTTTCAATACTTGCTTTATGGGGAATTTCTGAGGCTTGGATTCATCAATCTCGGACCGAGACCATTCATCCATTTAAAGCTTTTGTCCATTTACTCGCATTTTACCTCTCTTATCTACTTATTCCGCTCTGGTTCTTTAATTTATACGCTGCTTGGATTGGTTACTATTCAATTCATCAAGGTGTTTTCATCTTTTTCTTAAGTGGTGTTCTAATTTATGCTCGGTTTATTGAACCTCATCTAGTACGTGTTGATACTCATCAATATCGGTTAAATCCAGATCGTAGTTTTAATAAACCTGTAAAAGTCGCTTTGATTGCAGATTTACATATTGGTTTATTTTCAGGGCATGAACGTCAGCTCAAAACCATAGTTAGAAAATTAAATGAACAGCAACCTGATTTAGTCGTCGTAGCAGGGGACTGGACTTATGAACCAGAAGATAGACTAATTCAAGAATTGAGTGTTTTAAAAGAAATTCAGGCGCCTGTATATTCGGTTCCTGGAAACCATGATGAGCAATATCCTGGTCCACCGATTCAACAATTATTAAAAGATGCCTTGTTTTATAATGAAGTTGTCGATATTGAAGGCAAAATAGTTGATTTTGAAGAATTCCGTTTGATTGGTATTGGTGATCTCTGGGCCGGAAAAACAGATATGCGTTCTATGCCAGATTTACCCCAAGACAAGCCTTGGCTGATTCTTTCTCATAATCCTGATACGGTAGATATGGTGCCAAAATTACCGAATCGTCCTTTAATGTTATCTGGGCATACACATGGAGGGCAGGTGGAGCTTCCATGGCTGACTAACTATATTATGAAAAAAGTATCAATTTTAGGCCACAAACGTGGTTTTTACTCTCACGAGCATGCAGATGTCTTTGTTACCGTCGGCACGGGAATGGTCGGAATTCCTTTGCGTTTTAGAGTTCCACCAACCATTGATATTATTGAGTTAGTTTAAAATAAAAAAGCCAATCACAAAGGATTGGCTTTTTTTATAAATCAAAATTATGGAATAACAACAATTGCTACACGTCGATTAATCGCACGATTTTCATTGGTTGTATTTGGAACATAGGGCTGGGTTGAACCACGACCAATCACGTAGATATTTTCTTTTTTAAATCCACGAGCTAAGAAAAGGTTTGCTACACTTTGTGCGCGCTCTTCAGATAGCTTCTGATTATATGTAGCATCACCCACATCATCAGTGTGACCAACAATTTTCAATTTATTCAGATCATACTTATTCAATTGATTTGCTAGACGCACTAATTCAGCTTCATGGCTTTGTTTTAACTCTGCATCATTAAAATCAAATAACAAACGTTCTGGTAAACCTAAAGTCCATCCTTCATCAGTAAGAACAAAACCTTCTTTCTTGAGCAGTTTTACTTGACGATACTTTAATGGACCAAAACTCAGGCACCCTGCAAGAGTAATGCATAGCAATGCAATAAAGGAGAGTTTTAAAGATCTTGTATTCATAGATTAGCCTAAATTTAATTTTCAGGTTTATAGATAAACCAGTGTTCATCCGAATTTTTAGCCTTATACATTGCCTGATCTGCTTGCATAATGAAATCTTCGGGGCTAGATGCAAATTGTGATAAAGCAATACCTACACTAAAACTGAAGTAAATGGTTTGACCATTCAGATGTAAAGGTTCTTTACAGCTTTCGAGTAAATTTTCAGCAATAGATATTAAATGATCAGCATGACTAATGGAATGCAAAATGACTGCAAATTCGTCGCCACCTAAACGCGCGATAAAATCTTGATGACGTAAACGGGTTTGCAAACGATTCGCCATTTCTTTTAAAACTTCATCTCCAGCTAAATGACCAAACTGGTCATTAATTGATTTGAAGTTATTGTTATCTATAAACAATAAAGCAGATTTATTATCAAATCCCTTATCTTCAAACATATCTAAAAGAATTTGATAAAAATAATGTCTATTCGGTAATAAGGTGAGCTGATCGTGATGAGCCTGAAATGACAATTTACGATTTTCTTTTTGTAATTGATTGTCCCATATCTGAATTTCTTCAAGTAACTCATTAAAAACGGTATTTAAATCTTGAAATTCTTTAATGCGATTATAAGGGAAGCGAAGATTATAAGCTTTTTGCTCACTTACAATTTGAGCAATATTGGTCAGCGGATAGATAGCTTGCATAATTTGACGATAAGTTAGGTTTACTGACCACCACAAAGCGCAAACAATAAACAACATCGCAATTGCAAGCCCCACCATAATCATTTTGAGGAACTGCAATATTTTTTCAGAACTACCAAAAAGCGTGAGTTCACCTACATTTTGTTCATGATGATAAATTGTAAGATGAACAGGTTCATTTAAAAACCAATGATCAAACCATCCTTCTAAAATTGAAGTTTGACTTGATAATTTAAAACTCTGTGCAATTAAATGATGTTCTGAATCATAAATATGAATAGTACGAATTGAATGATCATTCGTATATTCATTCAAAATTTGCTCGATTGTAATCTTATCGTTAAATACCACTGCGGGCTGAATACGCTCTAGCAGAGTATGGCTTAGCAATTGCAAATTTTGTTTGGCGTAAGTTTCCATTGTAAAAACAGAAATTGATACAAACGTAAAAGAGCAAATAAAAAACGTAATAGCAAAAATAGTAAATTGAGATTTTCTAAATAATGCATGCAGTGAAGTGGACTGATACAACTTTGATATCATGATCCTTACTCCGCATTCTTAGCCAAGAGCAATACTCTCGGATCAATATGAACTTTGGAGTGGCTTAAAGCATCTAAGTTAACTTTAAAGGTAGTGTAATTATTTTGATTATATAAACAAAAGATACTTCCTATTTCACAGTCTGAATTGTTAATGCTTAAAGAAAGTAAAGAGCGATAAGGATAATTCTGAATAAGGCTTTGTTGTTGCTGTGGAGGAGTAGTAGAAAAATAAACAGCCTGACAATGTGACCGGGCAAAATCTTTCGCGTTTACAGTTTGAACACGATAATTATAAGACAATTGCTGGATATAAGATTGAAAGGTAGATGTAATGGAGGGATTATCAATAACACAAAGAGTAGGAGTATTTATATTCTCCCACTTACTGTAGCTTAGAATAGATAAAGTAAGCACATAGAAGTTATGCTTCGAATTGGCATAACAAGGCCCACTCGTAGCAAACACTACAAGTATGCAAACAAATACTTTTTTAGCGAACTGCCACATGGTGAGTTAATGCCAAACTATTGCACGAATAATCTATTCTACATGAAGTTGATAAAGTAAAAAAAGTTTAATATCTCATCTAAAGTTGACTAAAAAGGCTAAAAAACGTTCATACGATAATGTTTGTTTAAAAAAGGGGTTGCAAAGGGATTGGGATGGTCTATAATGCACATCCATCGGCGGTGATGCAGATAGAAACTTGTTGAAAAACAGTTACTTGGAATTGAGTTGATTGCTTTAAGTGATGAATTTGATGGGAAGTTGGTTTAGAGATTAAGTTTTAAAAATATCGAAATTACCTGTTGACTTTTAAGAGATTAAGAGTAATATAGCCGACCTAGCTTGCTGGTGACGAACCAGGAAGAAGATCATTAAGAGAATTGAAGAACAACTTGTGTGGATTTTTACTGATTGATTAATCGAAATATTATCATTGATTGATTGGTTTAAATTACTCGAAGTTTATTTGAGCGAAATTTAAGTCAGAAAATTGATGAGCCAGAATTGGCACCTTGTCTTTAATAAGGTGCAAAATGATTTTTAACTGAAGAGTTTGATCATGGCTCAGATTGAACGCTGGCGGCAGGCTTAACACATGCAAGTCGAGCGGGGTGATGGTGCTTGCACTATCACTT
>NZ_AMSS01000034.1 GCF_000313935.1 Acinetobacter sp. WC-141
CTGTAGCGACCCTTTGCCGTGAACACGGCATGAGTAATGCTACCTTTTATAAATGGCGTGCCAAATATGGTGGTATGGATACATCATTAATGGCTCGACTGAAAGAGCTAGAAGCCGAAAATACCAGACTTAAAAAGATGTATGCGGAAGAGCGATTAAAGGCCGAAATCATCCAGGAAGCGATGGCAAAAAAGTGGTAAAGCCATCTTGCCGGCGTAAGATGGCACAACAGGCAGTTGCCCAGCATGCCATTAGTATTCGTTTGGCTTGTAAAGCATTTGGCATTAGTGAAACCTGCTACCGCTATCAAGCCAAACTCAGCGATGACAATGCACTCATTGCTGAACAGCTCATTGAACTCACTGAGGAAAATTCCGATTGGGGCTTTGGTTTGTGCTTCTCGTATTTACGGCATGTTGAGAGTTGCTGCTGGAATCACAAGCGGGTTTACCGCATTTACTGTGAGTTGGCACTGAATCTGCGTATTAAACCGAGAAGAAGACTAAAACGGCATGCGCCTGAACCATTGAAAGAACCAATCCGAGAAAATCAGGTTTGGTCATTAGATTTTATGCATGATCAGCTTTCCGATGGTCGCAAGTTTCGATTATTGAATGTGATTGATGATTACCGCCGCGAAGGCCTAGCCATTGAAGCAGGGTTCTCATTGCCCACAATCAGGGTTATTCGTACGTTGAATCAATTGCTGGAGTGGAGAGAAAAACCGTTAGTGATCCGATGCGATAATGGTCCCGAATTTATCAGTCACGAATTTGTGCGCTGGGCTACTGAGCACGGTATTCGTATTGAATATATTCAACCGGGTAAGCCACAGCAGAATGCGTATATTGAACGCTATAATCGGACCATACGTTATAGTTGGCTGAGCAAGCATTTATTTGATACTTTGGATGAAGTACAAGATTATGCAACAAACTGGTTGTGGCATTACAACCATGAAAGACCACATCAAGCTAACAAAGGAAAGCCACCTCTAATGGCTGCTTAACCTCTACTTTTAACTTCGGTTATTTATGGGAGGATTACCTACCAATCTCCAGAGTATGGACAAACATCTCCAGCCTCACACTTTAATAACTGTCTATCTAACTCATCGTTATCAGGATGGCTAATTATCTCCCAAACATTTCCGTCATAGCGTATAAGTTTTTTATATGTTAGCACCCAAAGAATATTTTCTTTAACTTCAACTGATATTACTCCTTGAACTGCTTCTAACTCTGAGACTATGGAATATTTCCCCTCCTCATACAGATAAAGCCCTTGTTCAGAAGCTATATAAATTTTATTATTATAAAAAGCAGCGTTATAAAATGTAGAATTAATACTTATATCTTTTAAATTCTTAAATCCATTATCAATATTACCTCTTAAAAGTGTTCCATATTGACCCAGGACCAGAATGTTTTTTTCCATCAGGACAAGGAACTATTGCATACAGTGCAGATGGCGTTATACGTTTAACTTCGAGCCATTTTAAGCCATTAAAAAATGCAATAAAGCCTTCATCATTTTGTGTTCCACATACATAAACATTATTTTTATCAAAACCATTTATATCATAAAGATTTTTTTTGAAAGATAAATCTTTATCATTATTTAGAAAAAAATCATCATTTTTAGGAATTTCTAGAGGTTTCTCTTCTAAGTTATTGGCGATACTTTTCCAGTTTTCATCTTCATAAATATAGATTTTTGCACCATCTCCACAAGCATAAATCCTATCTTGAATTACACATAAACGATTAAATTGTCCATATATAAACTGCTCATTAGTAACAGGACATATTTGTTGGTACTTTTCACCAGCCTGCTGAAAAATCTCTACATTTCCCTCTTTATCAAGCGAGATTAGAGATCTATTATTTAATAAATTCGCGTAAGCCACTGAAATAACTTTCCAGCCATCTAAATCATGACTAGACCAATTTGTATCTGATTGATGACGATAAATAAATACTCTGCTAAAAGCATCCCATGAATCTAATTCATCAATACTAGCAGAAAGATAATAGTTGTTATTACTAATAGCACATCCTGAATTAAAAGTAATAGATGCTTTTTTCATATTCTAATAACTTCACTTATTTTCTAGTTTTGCATTCATATCTTTAGAAAATACAAAATAGAATAAAAAAAGCCCTTACGGGCTTTAATCATCCATACCTAGGCCTTGTTCGTCCACAAACTTTCCAATATCGAGCATCATTCGTGGTGTATCAAGAGAAGCTAAAAATTGCAAATGTGAAATAATCGGTAACTTGCGAACATTTTCCAGTTTAGCTTCACCCCCTAAAATTAAAGCGGGTTCAAAACCAAGCATTTCATTTTTATTTAATTCTCCATATTTTTTTACTGCTCGATCAAATAAAGGTTTGTTTTTATAGTCTTTTATATCTATAAATCTTTTTTCTTTAGAAGACATAAAAATTCTTATTAATAAATCCCCCTCATCTTTTTCCATAACTTCCATACTTGGAAATATTTGATTCATAAGTGGCGAAATAGTAAAGCATTGCCCATGTATAGTCCCCCAAACACTTAAATCACCAAAAGCTGTTCGAGCAATCACAAAATATTCTTCGTGAGGAGGGAGTTCAACATGCTCTAACCAAGCATCTAAAACATCTTGATAATCCTCTGGATTTACGAGCCAGAATAATCCATTGCCCCATCCTGAAAAACCATAGGCTTTCCAGTATTCAAGTAATTGATTGGGTAATTTCCCTTGATATTTTTTTATAGTTTCCTCAGAAACTTTTTCTGAAAAAATGGATGGACCAAAACCTTCATCCTGATAGAAAATTTCAAAATTTTCATCCATCATAAATTCACTCATTTTTTACACCTTTCCAATTTTGCATTCATACCTGTTTTACTTCTTTCACTTACAGGAACTTTTTCCGCAGCATCATCTAATACCTCAACCCTCGTTTTCCATTGGCTACCAATTGAAGAATTAGTATTTTTTAAACCTATAGCATCTGATGCTACTTTGTTCTTCCCACCTACAATTTGGTCTGGATTATGCAATGCTGCCATTTCATTCATAATACGACTGGATTTACCAGAGGCTAGTTTCTTCGCCTCTCTCGGCCCTATACCTTGTTTTTCATATTCTTTTTGATATTTTCTAATTAATGTTTCTTCATATTTATCTCGTGCTTCAGCTGCTGGTCCACCACCACCTCTTCCTTTATCATCAAAGGCTTTGCGCCCCTCAAGATAATCCTCCACGCTCATTTCATTGAGGCCTTTTTGTTGATTCGCCAATTGCCAGTCGGTCTCTTTTTTTAAGTATTCATCAACTGTTAAATTCTTACTGCCTTTGGGATAATCCTCTTTAATCATTTTAGCTGCATTTTTTCTTGCACTATCTGTATTTACAGGGTTGAAACAGTTTACCTTTGTTTCCTTCATTTTTTTAGTGACAGGTTCTTTTACTTTTGGCTGATGGACATTTTCAGGGATTTTTCTCCCAGCACTCGAAGCTGTGCCTGCACTATGTGCAGCATTTGCCTGAGCAGTTTGAGGGAAAGATGGTCTAACTGTTTGAGCAGGCACAGGAACAGGCTTCACTTTTGTACCCACAGTAGCATAAGCAGGCTCATATTTAACTGATTGCTTTAATAAGTTTTGCAAATGCTCATCAAATTCTTTAAAGCCTTGTTTAATTTTTATGGCTGATTTTTGGATCATTGAAACTAAAGCAGCCTCAAATCTCTCCATTCTTACATAAATAGATTTAGCCCATCCTAAACCCATCCAATTAATTTTAGCTCCATAGCTTACCAATGACTTAACACGTTTTACCAAACCTAATAATTGATTAAGTATTGACGTGATAATGTTAGTAACAGAGCTAGCATAATCTGAATACTTTATCCTTTTCAGAGTTGGAATAATATTTCCTTTCATAAAACCGTTTAGTTTAGAGACTATTGTCGCTAAATGAGGTGTTCTTTTAATAAGGAATAATCCAACACATTTAACTACATTTCCGATTTCACTACCAACAGCCCCACCAATAAGTCCGCCTACACCGGCTCCGGGAGCTGCACCAACACCACCAAAAACAGCCCCACCTGCTCCACCGGTTGCAGCACCAGTCGTAGCAGTTACACCAACTAAAACAAATGGAAGCAAGTAAACAGCTAATAACATCCATTCCTGTACATCATCTTGTTTCTTGGGCTCATTTAGCATTCTCATAATAACTGCAACCGCATCACGAGCACTAAATACAAGAACCGTCCCGGGAACAAAACCTGCAAGCATTTCTGTGACAATCACAGAAACAGGACGCTCATCCGTATTGAATTCCCCATAAATAAAACTTTTAACCCAACTTTGAGCACCGTCTAAAGACTTACTATATTCTGCAATAAGCTCATTAAGCTCTTTCTCTATCCATGTTGCTGTCTGATTCAAATTGGATTGCAAACTACTGACAGATTGATTAAAACTTTTCTGGAGCTGTCTTTGATAACCACTAAATGTCTGTAACATATCCATAATTAATCTTCTGCTTGATCATCTGCAAGTGGGAGTACAAAAATTTCAGTTTTAAATAAGTTATCTATTTCTTGTTCGAACCTCATTTCTAACGCTGAACCTAATAGGTTTCGATCTTCCCCATATTCAATGACAGCACGTCCATTTTTCTGGTCATTATAAAACGCCATACCATTCGAATCAGTTTTACCCTTTTGTGTAGTTCCATCAGGCAAATGAATTGTATAAGGAATATTTGGACTAGGCGTGCCATCCGCATATACCTTTCTAAATTCAAGCTGTTTCTTAGGTATCGAGAAAGCAGGTAAAATTGGTAAGTTCTGTGTTGACGAACTCCCCCCCATAAATAAATGCTGCCCAGCTTTTACCTCAAACTTACCGCCAGTGACAGGGAAAATTCCCGAGCCATTAATCTTAATTTGAGATCCGCCCGCTGTGATCACAATTTCTTTAGAAGCACTAATTTCAATTTTGTCTTCTGTTGAAATCACCTGAACAGCTTTACGGGCAATTAAATCTGCTCCGTCATCTTGTGCTTGTATCTCAACTTTACCTTTGCCTGCATAGAGCCTTGCCCCTTGTTGCGCTGCAAAAAGACTAATTTTATTTTGGGCATGGGCGATTAAATTCTTTTGCGTAGTCAGGTTAATGCTATCACCAGCAGTTTGACTTAACTGAGCATCGGCGCTGAGGTGTATGTCTTCATTACTGGCTAGAGCAATACTGTTGGGTGCGGTTAATATCATCAAGGCTTGCTTAAAAGCAGCAGCTTTGTCTTGATCTTTTTCTTCAATTTGCTCTATGAACGTTTTTAAGTTCTCGAGCACTTCCAATGGATCAGTTTGCTGATTTTTAGCAACTTCGCTGAGTGCCTTGGCATTGTTCAGACCGCCTTCTATTTGTTGTTTGGCCTCATTTGCATCAAGGTGTACGCCTTGAGCTTGGTCCTGTTTATGGGTACTAACGAGTAAGCCACTGCCTGCTCGAACCGCGCCCCACTGGTCAGTTCTGAGTTCGAAACCTTCACCTCGTCCATCACTTTCCGCCTTGTCTTTTGGATGGCTTAAGTTACCCAAGTTGAGTTGGCTGGCCGCATGGCTACTTTGTAGCTGGGCACTGATTTGCCCTGTGGTGTCATCAAAACGTAGCTGGTTAAAACCTTTACCATCAACTTCTTCTGAGCGGATGCCACTGAGTTTTTTAGTATCAGGTAACTGCCCTTTCTGGTCGAACTGGGTTGGGTGGCGTTCAGCTTCATGAATACGTCCCACTACAAATGGGCGGTCAACATTGCCGTCAAAGAAGTCGATGACCACGATCTCACCGACACGTGGTAAGAACCGTGCGCCATAACCCGCGCCTGCCCACGGGGTGAGTACATCCACCCAAGCCGAGTCGGTATCATTGTCGTTACTTCCCGCTCCACCGTCATGAGTATGGTCGTCAGTTCGGGTAAACAAGAAACGGACTTTAATGCGTCCCCACTGATCGACATGAATGCTTTCGCCCTCTAACCCAACTACTCTAGCACGCTGCGGGTGAGCGGCTGGTCGATGTTCTAGCGGGCTATATTCAGGCACAGCTTTAATGTTGCGTCGAACGACATTGAGTTCAGCAAAGTGGCGCTGCTCTGGGTTTTGTGTGTCGAGCTGGGCTGCCTTGAGCTTATCCTTTGGCAACAAGCGCTCAAGTTGCTGTTGTAATTCTTTTGGTAAATTATTCTGGTTATAGTAGTGCTTGCTTAAGATTAAAAATTCTTTGTCCGCACTGTCATGTTGGTCGAGTTCAGGATGGTCATTGAGTTCAAACCAGTAACCCACCTGCGCATCACGAACGTTACCTGAAACGGTAAACTGTTTAGAACTCAGGTGATGATAAGCATTAATGTGCTGGTTAAGCTGTTCAATCTGGCTATTGCCTGAGGCTGTGGCTTGGTCTTCGCCTTTTAAGTCTTGCATCCACGCAGGACTAACGTGCCATGCATCTTCAAGGTTTAAGCTTGCATTGTCATAATGTTCACTGTGCTTTTGAGTGCCTTGTACGCTGCCACTGCCTTCTTCTTGTTGCAAGGCATCGGCTTGCCAGCGTTGCACATGAACCGAAGTCGGCTGTAAGCGGCGCTCTGCCTTGACGTGGGTAATGGTGTCGAACTGTTCTGTCGCACTGCTGCGTTGATAACGGAGGCTACGGCGTTCAAGAGCTTGATAGTTTTGGTTATCATCAATTAAACGTAAGACTTGTGGCTCAATAGAAACATTCGGGTCAGCGATCAAAAGCTGAGATTCATCGATTAACCAATTAATGCCTTCACTACGCCATAAACGGGTTAAAAAGTCATAATCGCTTTCGTTTGACTGCATCACAAATGGGCGCACATCGTAATCTTTGGTTAAGCCTGCCGTATCGAGCGTTAAGCTTGAAGCAAATAACGGGCTTTTGCCCTGCCATTCTTTAAATAGAATTTCGCTAATATCTCGCACGCTTTTGTTCATAAACACGCGGCTATTACGGCGTTTATGCCAGAGTGCAGTTGGATCTTTTAAGGTGAGGTTATAAATGGTGAGTGAGCCGTCGCTTTGTCCTTGGCTCGCTTCGGTAATAATGCCTGTGGTTCTAAAAAACTGGCCTGTATCCGTCACCTGATCGACGGCAACCTGACAGCCAATAAATTGTTTTAATGCAATATGCGCGTTCGTCGACAGACACAGTAACTCAGCAACGCTACCTTGGTTGAGGGTATGCTCGCCCTCAATGCGTTGCAAGAAGACTTGATTGTTTAATGATGCGTTGAAAAATTGCACATGAAGAACGCGGTTCTGTGCGACCAACCCTAAACTATCTAAAATTTGAAATATTTTATGGGACATCATTATTATAAAACTGAGTCATAATCATCGATATTTTATAAAAAACAGACAGAATTGTCTATTTATATAAAATAGCTTATCTTCCAAGACTTACATATTTTTTAGTTTAACTGAAAGAAAGATTGGCTATTAAATAATCTATAAATGCTCTCATTTTGGCTGGTAAATTAGAGCTATGAGGATAAAGTAATTGAATACTTTGTAGCGGTAATGAAAAGTCAGGAAATAACCGAATTAGGCGATTTTGTTGAATATCTTCGTCAACTAACCATGCAGGACAAATCGCCACACCTAAAGATGAAAGAGCCATTTGATGAATTGCAGTGACCGAGTTTGATTCATACTGACTTCGAATAAAAGGTAATGAATATTGCTCCCCTAAACTGTTTTGCAAAATATATTGTGAATCTTGCCAATTTAATAAGGTGTGGCCAATCCAAGGAACATCCGCTAAATCAGATATATTTTCTATAGGGTGGTTTTGTATAAATTGTGGCGTTGCGACAAGATAAATTGGATATTCTCCGATTTTTCGAGTTTTTAGAGATGAGTTTTTTAAATTCCCTAGCCGAATAACCAGATCTAATTTTTCAGTCACTAAATCATCAAGCGATGAATTAAACGAATACTGTAAACGTAAATGTGGGTAAAGCCGACAAAACTCAGGAAGTAAAGGCAGAATGAAACGTTGGCCAAATTCATTGGTAGACGAAAACCGTAAAGTGCCTGTAATGCTTGTACCTAAGTGTTGGCTTCGTTCAAATGCCTCATCAATCTGAAGTTGAATTTGTTTAAAATCTTCATAAAAATGCTGACCAATTTCAGTTAATGAAATATTACGGGTGTTGCGAATTAATAGGCTTGTATTGAGCTGCTTTTCTAATTGTTTTATATCAATACTCACCATTGATCGGCTTAAGCCTAAAATTTCAGCAGCCTTGGTAAAAGAGCCAGAATCAACGACTTGTAAAAAACTAGTAATTTGCCTGAGGTTTTTTTGCACAATTAAGCCAATTGTTTAAAATTATCAAACAATGATTTTACTTCGCTTGCATCGACAATAAAAGAGCTGGATCTTACCCTGCCTGCACGGAGGTAGGTATGTCTTATCGATATAAAATAGCAACAGTGTTTTTACTTGGGTTCTTTATTGATTGCATCAACATTTTTATGTCTGCAATTGCATTGCCTCATATTGCATCGTCATTTTCAGTCAGCCAAAGCATGGTCGCTTGGGTAACAAATGCTTATATTCTCGGCCTCATTCTAATTATGCCCATGAGTTTATGGTTAGCCACCAAACTTGGGAACCAAAAATTATTGTGTTATTCGATGCTGTTATTTTCGATAAGCATTTGCTTTATTGGCTTTAGCGAATCGATTTATAGCTTAATTTTTTGGCGATTTATTCAAGGCGTAGCTGGAGGCTTATTAATTCCAGTCGGACAAGCTCTCGTATATGCCTTATTCCCGAACCAAGAACGTCAACGCATTTCTACCATGATTATGGCAATTGCATTGATTGCACCAGCTTTTTCACCTGCCATTGGTGGCATAATTATTGATTCATTAAATTGGAGAGGGGTATTTTTATCAAACCTTCCTTTTTCTTTACTGGCAGCAGCTCTGGCATGGTTATGGATTAAAAAAACAGAGAATGTATCGAGTGAAAAACCAGACATAAAAGGCTTGGTTATTTTTAATATAAGTCTGTTATCTTTATTACTCTCCTTTTCATTTTATAGTGATTACCATAACGCCTCATTCGCTCTAATTAGTTTTCTAATTTCGGTCGGAATGCTTATTTTTTATATTCGACATGCGAAAAAAATTCCCCACCCTGTTCTTAATCTTGAGTTATTAAAAAATAAAAATTTACGTAATGCATTTATTGTCTATTACGCCGTTCCGGGTATTTTTACAGGCGTTAATTTACTCAATATTTTTAATTTACAGCTTAACTTTGGCTTTAATGCAAAACAAACTGGTTTATTCATGTTGCTCTATGCAACCGGGGCACTCACAGCCATGATTAGTGGCGGCCTGCTCTATCAACGGTTAGGAAAAAAGTATCTTCTTATTATTGGAATAACCCTACATAGCCTTGGCATATTTCTTTTGTTTTGTATTTCAAACACAAGCCCTTTGAGCTTTTTAGTGATTTCTTATTTATTGATGGGTATGGGTGGCGGTCTAAGTGCCAATATTGCCCAAATTAGCTCATTGATTAATTTTTCAGGCCAAGATTTATTACAAGGAAGTGTGCTCTGGAATATTAATCGACAAGTTTCATTTAGTGTCGGTACTGTCGTTCTCATTTCGATATATAACTTGATGTCTGGCTCAAGCGATCTGCTTCGCTATCAACATACTTTTTTAATTGCAGCTTTGCTCTGCTTACTTTCACTCATTCCCGTTTTAAAGGAGAAAACCCATGTCTAAACAAATGGATCAAGCCATTCAAAGTGTCATTGACCTACATGTTTTGATCGAAAATGTATTTACAGGAAAAAATGCAGAGCAAAGTCTGAGCCCCCTTTTAGATAGTTTTGATCAGAATTTTAAGATGGTAACGGTTCAAGGTCACAGTATTGGTTTCGCAGAAGTGAATAGTTTATTTAGCCAAAATATCGGAAAAAAACCTTCTTTAAAAATCGACATTCTTAAGAGTACAGCTTTATACGAATTTGAAAATTATTGTTGGGTGCAATATCAGGAACATCAGCAAACTGATGAAACGGAGACAGTACGTACCTCTACAGCCTGCATTAAAGTAGAAGGTGAAAAATGTTATTGGGTTTATTTACATGAAACTTTAGTTCCCTCATCTTCTTAACTCATCTAGAGCACTTAAAGATGGCACCTATTTTGCTTAACAATATTACGTTTTATGAAAATCGTAATACTGATCAAAATGGGGAGCTCTCGATATGGGTTATGTTGCAAAGGAATTTACGCGAAAGAACAAGCTGATTCTCAGTATTTGTTCTTTCGTTATTCCAATATGTCTTTGGTGCGCAATCAGTTACTTACCTTTTGTTTGGCATCCTCAAGTACAAATCACGAGTTCGGGAAGTGTTTCTTACTTACAAGTAGGAAGTCGCATTGATAAAAATGTGTTCTATCTCGAAGCACAAAATGCAGTCAATCGAAATTCTGCACCACCACAAGGTATTTTGGTCAATCCGATTTATTTACCCGCTCCCCATGAAGTCGCTAAGGCTTTGGTCACCGCCTTTACCACACCACCAGAACAACCTGATTCACCGTGGTTTCACCAAAGTTTATGGCACAGTATCAAACTGGTTTTTTCAGCCTTTTTTATCTCTTCCTTGATTGGGATTCCACTGGGTATTTTGTGTGGTTTTTCTAAGCGTATATCCTTATTGACGGAACCTTTTGTTGAGTTTTTCCGTTACTTACCAGCTCCCGCCTTTGGCGCACTTGCAGTAGCAATTTTAGGGATTAATGACGCACCTAAAATTGCCATTATTGTGATTGGTACTCTCTTTCAGCAAATTCTAATTATTGCCAATACCACCCGAATGGTAGATCGAAGCTTAATTGAAGCTGGCTATACGCTTGGCACCAATAAACTCAAAAGTTTATTTCATGTGGTGATTCCTGCTGCCTTACCTGATATTTACCGTGACTTACGTGTGCTATTGGGCTGGGCATGGACCTACTTAATTGTTTCCGAGTTGATTGGTACGACTTCAGGTATTACATGGTTTATTACCCAACAGGCACGCTATCAAAACTTTGACAATGTCTATGCGGCTATTTTGATTATTGGGGTGATTGGTCTGGTCTGTGACTGGCTATTAATGAAGTTAGGTGAGCGGATGTTCACTTGGAAAGTAGGAGCAAAATAATGAACGATTCAACATTTAACGCGCATGAATACTTTCAAAAAATTTATGAACGTCCTGTTATTTTAGAAGCTAAACAACTGAGCCAAGTGTTCAAGCATGGTCAAAGCGAACGCACTGTTTTAAATAAGCTCGATTTAAAAATTCATAAAAGAGAATTTATTTGTGTGATTGGCCCTTCTGGCTGCGGTAAATCGACGCTAAGCCGTGTCATCGCAGGTTTAGACCCATACCATAGTGGTGAAGTTTTAGTAGACGGCGAATGCATTACTGGCCCATGTCCTGAACGCGGCATGGTGTTTCAGGGCTATACTCTTTTCCCGTGGAAAACTGTAAAAGAAAACGTGATGTTTGGTCCACAAATGCGCGGCGCTAGTCAAATGACAGCAGAGGCGCAAGCACGTGAATGGATCAATATTATTGGTTTAGAAAAATATGAAAATCAGTATCCACACCAACTTTCTGGCGGAATGAAACAGCGCGTTGCGATTGCTAGAGCACTGGTTAATCAACCAAAAATTTTGCTCATGGACGAACCTTTTGGTGCACTCGATCCACACACCCGTCAAAAAATGCAAAAGCACTTGATGGATTTATGGCAAAACATTGATATCACCATTATTTTTGTGACCCATGACATGGATGAAGCCATTTTACTGGCAGACCGAATTGTGGCACTCAAAGCCAACCCAGGTGAAATTAAGGAAATTATTGAAGTTAATTTGCCGCGTCCACGCTCACTCGACTTAATGAGCACACCTGAGTTTAAACAGCTTCGTTCACGAGTAGATTATTTAGTTCACGCTGAAGAGGATGAGCTTGACCCTGCTTTACAAGATTTACCAAAAATACCGCGTATGACTCAGGTCAGTACAGAAAAATAAGAAACACATTAAAAAGCCCAAGTTGAACTTGGGCTTTTTAATTGATTGGGCTTATTTGAGCTGTTCTATGAGTGTTGGATAAATCAGCCCATCTACATTTTGTTCGGTTTTATAAATACCGTTTTCAACGTTAAATTTATTGACGTGATAGCTAGAGCCATAAATTGAGTCAAAACCTTGAGATTTAGCAAATACTTTTTTATTGGCATTGATATCTAATAGATGCGTACCGCTGACCATCAACTCATATTGCTTTGGATCAACCCCTGAACGGTTTGCCATAATTTTAACCGCATCGGCATGGGTTGTAGGGTCATTAATATATTTAACTGTTTTGTCCCACACCTGAATGATTTTTTTCCATTCCTCTTGATGAGCAGTTAAGTGGGTCATGTTGACTGTTAAGGTGTCATAAATTAAACCCGGCTTGTCTTTAGAGGTATAGATAATTTTAGAGCCTGCTACTGCTTTTAATGCCTGACCTGCAACGGGTTGCCAAACAGCAATCGCAGAAATATCGGGGCTATTAAATACTTGAGGTAATTGGTTCGTTGCCGAATTTACCAACTTCACCTCATTCGCTTTAATGTTATGGTCAGTTAAAGCTGTTGCCAATAAAAGATGGTCAACCAAGCCTTTTTCGACACCAATTGATTTTCCTTTTAGGTCTTGAATGGTATTAATGCCCTCTTTTGCAATGATGACATCATTACCCGCAGAATAATCTGTTGCCATGATCATCATGCCTTGCGTACCACCCGAAGCTGTTACCAAGTTATCACCATTGGTGACCAACACAGCATCGAGCTGATTTGCCGAAAAGGCTGAAAGCGAAGCCGAATAATCAAACCATTTAAACTCTACATTTAAGCCTGCTTCTTTTAACCAGCCTTTTTCAATAGCCACTTGCCAAGCCACCCAGCCCGGCCAATCACTATACCCAATGGTAATTGGTTTTGTATTTGTGGCTGCCTGAGCGTCTTGTTTGGCCTCAGGCACTTTAGCGGTATTGTCACACCCACCCAATACAACTGCCGATAAAATAGATACGGATAAAAACGCTTTTTTAATCATATAGAAACTTCCCCAACATTTTTACTAACAACACTTTGAGCGGTTTGATTGAGTGACTGTATATAAGCTCGCCAGCCTCCAAAATGGCTAATATCGGTTGCATCTTGAATGGCATAAGCTTCGCAAATAAAGCCTTTGACCCATGTTCCATCTTTTAATTTGAGGTTACCAATACCAAGTGGTGCAGGTACTTCAGCCACAATGGCTCCAAAATTTGCTAAAGGAACATCCCATACTTCGACTTCAATTGATGTCCCTGCTGCGTCGCATTGCAGGCCAGGTTTTGGTGGTGTGGTATTTTTTAAGGCAAAGAGCTTATAAGTGTCTACTGTCTGGGTTTTCTTAAGCAAAGTTGCATTGCGGCTAGTGAGCTGAAAATTAAGTGGCATGCCTGTTAAGTGCGCTCCCACTACAGCAAGCTGCACTGAACGATTCGATTGGATGTTTATACTTTTTTGATAATGTTGAGTTGATTTACCTAAACTCAGCGATGTTTCGGCTTGCCAGAGCTGCGCAAAATTAGCGAGTGCCTGATCGTGCCAAGCTGGTGCAATAAAGGTTACTCCACTTGGTAGACCATCCTCACGGAGTATATTCGGTAAAGCTAAAGCCGAAAGATCAGCAAAATTTACAAAGTTAGTATAGGCCCCCATGTACGCATTTTTAGTCAATGGGTCGGCTTCAACTTCGGCAATGGTGTAAATGGTGGGCGCTGTCGGAACCATCAATGCATCAAAAGGTTGTAATGCCACATTAATTTTTCGAGCCAAAACGGCACGGTTATATTCAGCTTGAAGTGCATCTGTTGCCTTGAATTTATCTGCCTGCGCAATAATTTGAGCAATGACTGGATGAGCCTTTTCACGTGTTGTCATACGTTCAATGGCGACTGTTCTTTCCGCTACCCAAGCATCGTTATACAGTGCAACAGCAAGCTCATTAAACGCACTAAAATCAATACTCTCAACGTCATAACCCAGTTTTTTTACACGCTCAATTGCAACTAAAAAGGCTTTTTCAGATTCAATATCACCATAAAACTCAAGCTGAGCTGGAATAGCTATTTTTCGTTTAGAAAATTGAGTCGGTACATTGGCTGGATGTGCTCGTGAATATTCATCTGTTTGATCGTAGCCCTGCATTAAGCTGGCAACGGTCCACGCATCATCAACATGCAGTGCAAAAATAGAAATGACATCAATGGTTCGACATGCAGGAATTAAACCTGTAGTAGAAAACCAGCCCTTTGTCGGTTTAAGGCCCACAATATTGTTATGGCCTGCAGGTACACGCCCTGATCCCGCCGTGTCGGTCCCTAAACTAAAAGGCACAATGCCGTTAGCAACCACTACTGACGAACCCGAGCTTGACCCACCGCTGATATATTCAGGGTTAAAACTATTTTTTACTGCACCATATGGGGAGCGAACGCCAACCAGTCCCGTTGCAAACTGATCAAGGTTAGTTTTACCAACCACAATTGCCCCTGCTTTTTTTAGCTTGGCTACTACTGCAGCATCTTGAGTCGCTAAATATTCGACCTCTTTACAGGCAGCAGTAGTGTGAAAGCCAGCGACATCAATGTTGTCTTTAACTGCAAATGGCACACCGTATAGTGGTAAGTCAGCAATATTCTGGTCCTTTAAAACATCAATTTGCGATTGAATCTGCTCGTTCGATGCAATTTCAATCCATGCATGGTCATCATTTTTAATTTCTGCCACATAGCCAATCAAATCTTCAAGATGGATTTGCCCATTTTGATATGCTGTTTTCCAGTCTTGGATAGTCCATAATTTTTTCAACACGCTACTCCTCATTTAGTCATTTTGCTGTATAGGTGGCATGACGGCATCCATCAGTTCTAAATGCCCTTTAATCACACCTTTAAGCACAATAAATTGCTGGCTAATTTGTCTGAGTTCAGAACTAGCCCCTTGCATTAACATGACTTGCAATATCTTTTGTTGGTCAAGCTGAATATGAAGTGAACTAATCACCTGTGCTAAAAACTGTTGCTGTAAATCGACCAATTGATTACGCAAGGTCATTTGGCTAGCGTCATAAAGCAGCGTCAAGGTGCCCACCATGACTTCATTGGCCTGCGCCTGCTCTGCAATTAAGTGTTTATTAATCATGTCGACAATGGCTTGCGAGCGACTTTCATAGTTCTGCTCGACAATTTTTTGATCGAGTGCGTTAAGTGTCGTTTCAGGTACGGTAATACTGATTCGAGCCAACTTTTGTTTTGCCACAGTCTTATCCTTTTGTTTTAGGCGGCTGATTGTTTTGCTTGATATATACGCCTGCACGTACGCTGAGCAATTCGACTAAAAAGGCTTTTAAAGTTGGCTTTGGTTGAACCACAGGTTTTACATCGTTCATATCGCACCTCTAGTTTGGTATTACCAAATTCAGTTTTTGTATTACTGACAAGAGATGCAGAAAATGTGCCAGTTTTTAAGCGTCGTTTTGCTGGGCTTTATGGGTATTTATGAGTGATTTTTGGGCAAAAAAAAGCCCCATGCACAGGGATGGGGCTATCTCTTTTAATCCTTAGTTATGTTTCAATAAATCATTCTGATTAAAAAGGAATCTATCTTTAGGAGCCTCTATCTTTATATTATTTATTAAACTTTTAAAATCATTAATCGCTTTATTTGTATCATTACCTTCACCTTCATATGTTACTAAGATAACTCCGGCATTAGTACCTGATGAAGCACTGATAAGAAAACGTTTATCAAAGTCAGTTGTAAATACATTAGCTTGATAATTCATACCACTACTCAATGGAATATTAATATCCTCATTAACCAATGTTACCCCTTTCATTTTTACTAATCCTTGTTTCGGAATTTGTAGCGAAGCAACTAGATATTGCATACCCTCTTCTATACCTTTGGGATAATATATTGAAATGATAACTGCCTGTTTGCTCGATTTTTTTATTGCGATTAGCTCTTCATTTTGACCTTTGCTAATATCCCACTGATCTTTTAGATTAACTACAATATTTTTATATTTTACTTCCTGAGCGTAAGCCGGCATAAGTAAATAAAAAAATAGAAATGATAGTAATAAAATTCTCTTCATAATAATTTCCTTTTTATTCTTGAAGTATAATATTGAATATAATTAATACAGTCTAATCTATTTAATAATTTAATTTTTAATCTTCAGATAAACTAATCAAACTATGCGCCCATACATATAAAGAATCTAAAACTGGCCTAAACGTTTTTCCAAAATCTGTCATTTCATAGACAACTTTGATTGGTGCTTTTTCACCATAAACCGTTCTAGAGATTAAGCCGGTTTGCTCTAACTGCTTGAGTTGAAGACTTAATGTCATTTCAGTAATTGTAGGAATGAGTTGCTTGATTTCATTAAAGCGTTTCGGCTTATCTTTTAAATAATACAAAATCACGCATTTCCATTTTCCACCCACCAAGTCCATAGCCATACTGATATGACATGGATAAGTTTTTCCATTTACTGTGACTTCACATGTATTTTCAGTATTTGCCATTTTTTAACGCTACCTATCAACTTTGATAGTTATTGTACGCCAATACTATAAAAATTATAGTGACTATTATTTTTATAGTTTAAAGGCACTCTCATGGCTTTACTGATTTTAGCTCATCCCTACTACGCTCAATCGATTGCAAATAAAACGATTGTGAATGAACTCGTAAAAACCTATCCAGACCTTGAAGTCCGAGATATTTTCCAACTTTATCCAGACTACCAAATTGATGTAAGTGCTGAACAAGAAGCCTTGTTACGCCACGACACGATCATCCTGCAATATCCAATGTTCTGGTTTAATATGCCGGCAATTTTGAAATTATGGTTTGATGAAGTTTTTACTTATCAGTTTGCCTATGGTTCTCAGGGCGATAAATTAAAAGACAAAAAAGTCATTATTAGTATGACGGTCGGCCAAACAGAAGCCAACATGGTGAACGACCAAGAAAACTTAATCGATAGCTTTTTAAAAGCAGTTCAATATTCAATTCAATATACGCAAATGCAGTTAAGCGCTACTTACTTGCTTTATGACGTATCGCCTTTATCAGGTAACCCAGAGTCGAAAATTAAATTAGAAGCAGTTGAACATGGTCATAAAGTATTAAAGCATTTGACCGAAGCATAAGATTTAAAGAGAGCATCAATATCGATGCTCTCTTTTTTAATTTAAGCCACAGGTGCCAAGGTAAATAGCACTTGTCCTGTTTTTACGGTTTGCCCTTTTTCAATGGTAATGGTTTCAACTTTCATACGTTCGGGTGCAATAATCGGAATTTCAATTTTCATTGCCTCAATCACCGCAAGGGTTGCACCTTCTTCAACTATATCTCCCGATGCACATTCGATTTTCCAAATTGACCCCGGCATGTGCGATTCGACTGCACAGCCGCCCTCAGGAATAACCACGGTTTCGCCTTCATCAACAGCATCTAGACTTTCAGAAATATATTCTTGCAAGCCCGCTTCATGCCAACGGCGACGTTCAGCTTCGAAATTGGCTTGTTGCATGTCTTTAAAGGCTTGAATGCTGTCTTGATGTGTTTTTAAAAACTCGTTGTATTCTTTTAAGTTGAGCACCCCATCTTCAATGCGAAGCTGTAGACGACCTGCTTTAAAGTCTTCGCGCATTTGCAAAAGTTCAGTCTCAGAAACTTCATAAAACTTAACTTGGTCAAAAAAGCGTAATAACCACGGTTTGCCATCTTCGAAGTCGGCATTTTTACGGTAACGGCTCCACATTTGAGTGGTACGGCCAACAAACTGGTAGCCACCTGGCCCTTCCATGCCATACACACACATATAAGCACCGCCAATACCGACGGCATTTTCAGGCGTCCAAGTTCGTGCCGGATTATATTTTGTGGTCACTAAACGTTGACGTGGGTCGAGCGGTGTTGCAACAGGTGCTCCTAAATAGACATCACCTAAACCCATCACCAAATAGTTTGCGCTATAGACCACATCTTTAACTGCTTGCTTAGAAGCCAAACCATTAATACGACGAATAAACTCGACGTTATCTGGGCACCACGGCGCATCTGGTCGAACAATTTGTGTGTAGCGCTCGGTGGCAAGTTGAGTTTGTGAATCTTCCCAAGCTAAAGGTAAATAGACAGTTCGTGAAGGCACCTGCATATTTTGAATATCGGGTAACTCGGCTTCTGCTTGCTGAAGTTTTTGTAAAAGCTCCAGTTGATCGAGTTGAATTGAATCAAAATGAATTTGTAGTGAACGGATGCCCGGTGTTAAGTCGATAATGCCCTGAATGTTTTGATCTTTAACCCATTGCATAAGCGCATGAATACGGAAGCGCAAATTCAGATCGAGTACCAACTCACCGTACTCAACCAACAAATAGCTATTTCCAGCTGGTCGATAGGTCACGCTTGGTAAATCAGTTTCACCTTCTAAAATGGCTAAAACAGCATCTTGTAAAGTGTCGGGTTCTGCTTGAATGGCTGGGTTAAAATCAATATTAGTTGTATCAGTCGCGGTTAAGCTTTGATGATATTTTTGATCGAGTGCTTTTGCTTGCGCGTAACTCACAGGTACAAATTTAACTTTATCGCCTGCTTTAAGCTGCCCGATTTTCCAAAGCTCGGAATGAATCACTACCGCAGGGCAAACAAAGCCACCTAAGCTTGGACCATCTGGACCCAAAATAATTGGCATATCGCCCGTAAAATCAATTGCCCCAATCGCATAAGCGTTGTCGTGAATATTGGAGGGATGTAACCCCGCCTCACCGCCATCTTCACGTGCCCACTCAGGTTTTGGTCCAATTAAGCGAATGCCTGTACGACTTGAGTTATAGTGAATTTCAAACTCATTAGCAAAGAACGTATCAATATCTTGTTTGGTGAAAAAATCTGGCGCACCATGTGGACCATACATCACTGCAATTTCCCAGTTTTGGGTAAAGCTAGGAATTTGTGCTTGAGCTAAGGCCGTGGTCGATTGAGCGGAATATTCAGTAATTGGCAGCATATCGCCAATTAATAAATTACGGCCTGCGTGCCCACCAAACTGACCCAAAGTAAAAGTCGCCTGTGACCCTAAATAGTTAGGAACATCGAAACCACCTTTAACACCAATATAGCTACGGCAACCTGAACGAATGATGCCACATTTTAAAACTTGGCCTTTTTTTACATTGATGGTTTGCCACATCGGTACAAGTTCGCCATCAAGTTTAGAAAGCATATCACCGCCAGTAAGCACAATTTGGCTGTCGCAGTGAAACTTTAAGGTCGGCCCTTGCAAGGTGCATTCAAGCCCTGCCGTATTTGGTTCATTGGCTAAAAGCTGGTTTGCTACAGTTAAACTGAGTGGATCGATTGCACCTGATGGCGGCACTCCAACATCCCAATAACCTAATCGACCCGTTACATCTTGAATGGCGGTTTGAATACCAGACTGCAACACCTCAATTTTTTGAGTTTTCCAT
This sequence comes from Acinetobacter sp. WC-141, assembly GCF_000313935.1. Taxonomy (GTDB): domain Bacteria; phylum Pseudomonadota; class Gammaproteobacteria; order Pseudomonadales; family Moraxellaceae; genus Acinetobacter. Next base: position 19,718 of record NZ_AMSS01000034.1, read on the forward strand.
TCAAACGTATTTAAAAATCGGGTGGTTTGAGTTCCCAGCGCAAACACGTCACAAGCAATAATGTTTTGTAAATATTCCAGATTGGTTTCGATGCCTGCCACTTGTGTGTTGGCAAGACTAGCACTCATTGCCTGTATAGCTTGGTCTCGTGTTGCAGCAGTTACAATGATTTTGGCAATCATTGGGTCATAAAAAGACGACACCGTTGACCCTGTTTCTACCCATGTTTCGACTCGTGCTTGCGGGTCAAATTTAACATGGGTGAGTAAGCCCGCACTTGGTTGGAACTGTTTAATCGGGTCTTCGGCATAAAGACGGACTTGAATGGAATGTCCTGTTGGCTCTAACTGTTCAGTAGGTGCTGACCAATCACCACTTGCCAAAGTAACCATCCACTCAACTAAATCTACACCAAATACTTGCTCGGTCACGCCGTGCTCGACTTGCAAACGCGTGTTGACCTCTAAGAAATAAAATTCTTGGGTTTCGGTGTCCATGACAAACTCAACCGTGCCTGCCGAGCGATAGTTCACCGACTGCATGAGTTGAATCGCAACTTTTTGCAGATAGTCGCGTTGCTGTTCATTTAAGTGTGGCGCGGGTGTTTCTTCAATCACCTTTTGATTACGGCGTTGCACCGAACAATCACGCTCACCCAAGGCTAAAACTTGTCCTTGCCCATCACCAAAAATTTGTACTTCGATGTGACGCGCGTGTTGTACAAATTTTTCTAAGTACAACCCTGCATCTTTAAAATTGACCTGCGCTAAATAAGAGACGGTTTGATAGGCATCTTTTAATTCGACTTCGTTCCAAACCAAACGCATGCCAATACCACCGCCACCCGCGGTACTTTTCAGCATGACCGGATAACCAATACGGGCTGCTTCGGTTAAAGCCTCGGCCTCATCGGCAAGTAGAGAACTACCCGGAAGTAAAGGTACATTGCTTTTAATAGCGAGTTCACGCGCAGTATGCTTTAAACCAAAGTCGAGCATTTGGCTTGAAGTTGGCCCAATAAACGCAATGCCTTGGCTTTCGCACAAATCACAGAACTCAGCATTTTCAGACAAAAAACCATAACCCGGGTGAATAGCTTCTGATCCCGACTGTTTTGCAACCTCAAGGATTTTTTCAATATTTAAATAACTTTGATGCGCAGGCGCAGAACCAATCAAGAAAGCTTCATCGGCCAAAGTCACGTGTAACGAATCACGGTCGGCTTCGGAGTAAACAGCCACCGAAGCGATCCCGAGTTTTTTAAGGGTGCGAATGACGCGACAAGCAATTGCACCACGGTTGGCAATTAGAACTTTTTTAAACATGCTTACACCCCTTCCGCTTCACGGACAACCAGTTGAATTTTCGTTGGGTTATAGGCGTTACATGGGTTATTGAGCTGCGGACAATTGGAAATTAAAACAATCAAATCCATTTCGGCCCGAACTTCGACATATTTCCCCGGCGCTGAAATTCCGTCATCAAATTTAAGTTGGCCATCGGGCGTAACAGGCACATTCATGAAGAAGTTAATGTTTGGGCCGATGTGACGGACATTTAAGCCATGCTTTTTTGCAATCGGGTGTTTTGCCAAGGCATACATAAAATTGTTACGGCAACTATGCATTGGGTAGGTTTCATGTGCATAGCGAACTGTATTACTTTCACATGAACAGGCACCGCCAATGGTGTCATGGCGACCACAGTTATCATCATGAATAACGGCAATTGGATGGCCAAAGTTACTATAGAGCTTGGTGCCCTTTTCTAAATAGATTTGTTGGTTGATGGCCAAAGTATCCATTGCGCTATAACGCTCAGTTGGGTTTTCGGCGCTCATAAACAAAGTATCGACCGCTTGGTTTCCCTCGAGATCAATAATTCGAAAATATTGGCCCTTTTTAACCTCACACATCCACGCTTCACCCGCAGGACAAACTTCATTTAAAACTGCTTTTTCAAATGATTGTAAAACTGTCATGATGCTTCTCCTGATTTAAATATTGCTAAGCGCGTAGTAGCGGGCTGTGTTTTGAAACGCGCGCTGATTTTGCGAACATGCATCACGACAAATATCGCTGTCTGTTAGAGAATTTGCTTTATATAAACTAAGTTGAATATCGGCAGGTTGATAGCTTAGGCTGGTGTCTAAACCATGCGGTGCAGCAGATAAAAATATTAAGCAGTCCATTTCAAAGCGCAGTTCAATGCTTTGATCGGTGTTGTCAGAACTGACATAAGACAAAGCACCGTTTTCATCTGGCACAACTTTAGAAAATAGATTAATGGCAGCACTCAGGTCTTGGCTGGCAAGTCCGTATTTACACATTTCAATGAGTAAACTGTCTAAGCCATTTTGGTACATATCATTTCGGGCATCTTGAAATGTGCGATTGCCGAATTGCTTTTCAATTTGCTCAGGTCGGCTTGGGCCACAAAGTGCGTCGTTCCAGCCATGATCGTCATGAACAATGGAAGCCATCACACGGCCTAGGTCTGAATACAACACATTGGAAGCTTTTAAATAAGCGGTATGTTGTCCTTTTAAACTGTCGGGCATGTTAAAACGTTCAAGCACATCGGCAGCATTTACACAAAACAAAGAAACATTTGCCTGAGCGCCAAGCGATGTAAATCTAAGAATGGTTCCTTTTTGAATACGACCCGACCAGTGATGTCCTCCGGGTAAAAGTTCGGTCCAAATCGCCTGATTGTTATGATAACTTGCAGTGTTCATAGCTACTCCTGTCGGATAGTTTTAGACTTCCTCCCGGGCTTTTATCCCTCCGTGTAGTTCGCTAGGAACCGTGAACTCTCGGTCCAGTCATACATGAAGTATCGGAACCCTAGATCACTTTTGATTGGTTATGACTATGCAAAGGACATGCCAGCTTAGTATTACGATTTTGATTAAAAGTAATACTAAACTTGAGCTGTTTGGGTGCGGTTTAAGTCCAAAAATAAAAAACTGCACTCAAAATTGTGCATCTTGAAAATAAGAAAGCCCCTTTCATTAAGAGGCTTAAAACTAAATTATAAGATTGAGAATCTTAAGGAAGCAGAATTACCTTACGGCAGTCCTCTTCTCTTTCATTAAAAATACGATAACCCTCTGCGGCATCTTCTAATTTCATTCGATGGGTAATAATAGTTTCTGGTGATAAATCACCACGCTCAATCAGTTCTAAGAGTTGCGGTAAATATTGATGCACATGGGTTTGGCCCATTTTAAAAGTCAGCCCTTTATCAAAAGCATCACCAAATAAGAAACCATGAATCGGGCCTGCATATACACCCGGTACGCTGACCACACCACCACGGCGAACCGCGGCAATACATTGACGCAGTGCTGCACCACTTGAACCTTCAAGCTTTAAATTAGTTAGAACTGTCTCAATCACACTGCCTTTTGCCTCAAAACCAATCGCATCAATCACAGCATCGACACCACGGTAATTGTCGGTATGTTGAATAATAAATTCGGCAGCATCGACTTCGTCAAAATTAACTGGAATAGCACCGTACGTTGCCGCTGCATAATTCAATCGATAGTCATTGTGATCGACCATAAATATCTTTTCTGCGCCGAGCATCTTGGCACAAGCGGCACTTAACAGTCCGACTGGACCAGCACCATAAATTGCAACGGTTGAGCCACGTTTCACTTGTGCATTGGTCACTGCCTGCCAAGCAGTCGGTAAAATATCAGTCAAGAAAAGTACTTTTTCATCTGACAGTGAAGTTGGCACTTTAAAAGGGCCTTTATTGGCTTTTGGCACACGCACATATTCTGCTTGCCCACCCGGTACACCGCCGTAAAGATGACTATAACCAAACAAAGCTGCGCCTGGTGGAATCTGCTTTTTATTAATAATTGCGCCGCGCCCTGTATTGGTGGTTTCGCAGGCAGCAGTCAGGTCAAGTTGGCAAAAAAAACATTCGCCACAGGCAATCACAAAAGGAACAATCACTCGATCACCCTTTTTCACTGCGGTGACGGCTGGACCGACTTCTTCAACCACGCCCATAAATTCGTGCCCAAAGATATCGCCCTGCTCGGTTCTAGGGATTTTGCCTCGATATAAATGTAAGTCAGAACCACATATCGCTGTGGCAGTTACGCGTAAAATAATGTCATCCGGTTCTTGAATAATAGGATCTGCTACTGTTTCTACTCGAACATCTTCTGCACCGTGGTAAGTAAGAGCACGCATATTGTTATTCCTCTATTTTCTATCATGTCCTTTGATTATGAGGAGGGTTTCTTTACGGTTTGCAACGATTCTTACTCTTCACGTAAGGCATATAGTTCAAATGCAACGCGACAGAGATTTCAGTAACATTTAATGAATATAAGATTGTTTCATCTAGGAACGTTTTTGTTATTTGCCCCAACAAAAAAGCCAATCATCTCTGCAATAAAAGGATTGGCTCTATCTTAAAGATTTGACTTAATCTAGTTTAAGTTGCTGTCTAAGTTTTAAGATATCGACCAGACCTTTATCTCGGGTTTGGTATAAATCGATATCTTTATATTGTGTTAATAGCTGATTGGTTTGTGCTTCAAATAACTCTGTTGTCTCGTCTGAATGTTGAAATGCTTGCATATCGTTCCACCATTCTGTCATTGGTGGGCCTAAATGATGGATTGCCTCTTTAAAGCCTTTTTGGTTTGCAAGCTGCATATTAATGTAGGGACCAAATAGCGCCCATCTTAAACCTGGGCCACTGGTAATCGCGACATCGACATCTTCGGCAGAGCACACGCCTTGTTCAACCAATGAAAAAGCTTCTCGCCATAGCGCAGCCTGCAAACGGTTTGCGACATGCCCTTTTACTTCTTTATTTAAAACGATTGGATTCTTGCCCAGTTGTTTATAGAACTCAGAAGCTTGTTTTAAAATTTGAGGATCTGTCAAAGTACCACCAACGATCTCGACTAAAGGTAAAAGATGAGGCGGATTAAAAGGATGACCTAATAAAATACGTTCAGGATGTTGCGCCTCTTTTTGAAAATCAGACACTTTTAAGCCCGATGAACTTGAAGCAATAATAGTATGTTCAGGGCAATATGCTGTGATTTCTTGATATAGCTGTTGTTTGACATCAAGACGTTCAGGGGCATTTTCTTGAATAAAATCTACGTCTGAAACTGCATCTTTTAAATTATTAAAAATTTCCAGATGAAGTAGCACATCTGATAAAGAATGGGTGTGTCCAGCGTTCTGATCTAAAGCCAATAAATCATTTAAATTTGTAGATATTCTATTTTTAAAGACTGCTTCATCTATAGGATAAGGGTCGTAAACCTTAACTTTAAATCCTTTATATAAAAATAAGGCCGTCCAACTCGCACCTATTACACCAGCTCCAACAACACCAACCGTTTTAATGACTTCCATATTTTCCTCGTAAGAATGTTGTTTTATTCGAAATTTCTTTACTCAATTGAATGCTAAATAAACATAGCAGATTCAACCAATCAATATATTTAATTGTTTATATTTTATATAATTTGTCCTATATTCCTTAGCTTGAAAATTGATTCCTTTCATTAGTACAACTTAATCTTTTACCATTTTTTAACCGTTATTTACTGAATTTTATGTCAAAAAATCTAGCAACATTGATTGGTTTAAGTGCCATTCTCATGTGGGCATCTCTGGTAGGTCTGATGAAGCAAGTCAGTGCCGCCATTGGACCAGAGCTAGGTGTTACCTTTATTTATTCTTTAAGTGCACTACTGTTGCTTGCCATTTTTAAAGTTCCAGACTTTAAGCAGATCTCTAAAAAATACTTAATATTTGGCACTATTCTGTTCGTGGCTTACGAGCTTTGTTTTTCATTTGCGATTGCTTACTCTCAGACAGCGCGACAAGCAATTGAAATTAGTATTGTTAACTATCTATGGCCGAGTTTAACGGTTTTAGCTTTCGTTATTTTTAAGGAATTAAAGTTTAATTTTCTTATTATTCTCGGCTTACTTATTTCAATTTCTGGCATTATTTTTATTCAAACTGGAAGCGGTGATTTTAGTCTAAATAGTCTTGTCGATAATTTTCATAGCAACCCACTGAGCTATATTTTGGCATTTACAGGTGCCATCATTTGGGCTTTTTACTGTGTAATCACCAAAAAAATGAGTAATGGGCAAAATCCAATTTCCATTTTCTTTGTTGGTGTCGCGCTCACTTTATGGTTCAAGCTGCTTGTGTCGGGACAATTTGCCATCCCTTCAATGGATATTCCAACTGTAACCACTCTTTTAGTGGCATCCGCTGCCATGGGTTTTGGTTATGCTGCTTGGAACATTGGCATCATTCATGGAAACATTACCGTGCTTGTGGTGGCCTCTTATTTCACCCCAATTATTTCATCTATTTTGGCGATGTTGGTTTTACAAACTCAACTTTCAATGAGCTTTTGGCAAGGAACAGCAATGGTGACGGCTGGTTCCTTTATTTGCTGGGTTTCAACGAATTGGTCTGTGATTCAACCCTTCTTTAAAAAATTAAGAAAAGGCCAAAAAGCATTGTAAATTTATCGCAGTGCTTTTTTTCGGACTTAAGATAACTCCGACGAAGAAGAATTCCCCCATTACTCAAAGCGTGCTAATATCCAGATTCTGACAATTACCAATGTCAAAATAATTTCTAGAGGGAATAAGATGTTAAAAACTCAAAAAATCAACATCGTACAAGAATTTGATGCACCCGTAGACAAGGTCTTTGCAACCTTAAGTGAGCATGAAAATTTAAGTAAACTTTTCGCTCCTGCTAAAGTCACTCGCATTAGCGACGGCAAAGACGCGCGTAATGGTGTGGGCTCTGCTCGTAAAATGTCTATTCCACTCACCCCTTCATTTGTAGAAACTAATTTAATCTATAAAGAAAATGAACTGATCGAATATGCAATTACGAGCGGCATTAGCCCAATTAAGGGCCACCGTGGTGTAATGAAATTTACTGACTTGGGCAACAACCGTACTCGCTTGAATTACACCATTAGCTTTAAAGGCCGAGTACCTTTTATAGGCCCGATCATTAAAGCTGCCCTACAAAATGGCGTAAGTCGTGGGCTTAAAAAACTCAAGTTTTGATTTAGATATATAAAATAAAAGGCCCGATAAAGGGCTTTTTATTTGTCCACAAAAACAAAAGCCGACTCGTTAAAGTCAGCTGAATACTACAGTTTGAGAAAATTGCTTAAATAGTTGTTGTTCGTGGCAATCTTCTATCTATTTTCTTTTTCTAAAATTAATTTAACCCTTAATTATGACTAATTGATTAAAAAGAAATTTGAGATAAAAGAAAATTATTTTCACGCTTTATATTATTAATATTACTCAATTAATATTTATCAGAGACGATGCATATCAATTACATCTTTTGTAATTTTCTAAAGTTCAGTATGCTGAAATGACCTAATAATAGAAAATGCCTCACGCAATGGAACATCAGAGTTTGTTAAAGGAATTAAATTCGCTTATTGAATATTATTCCAAAAGAACAGATTGTCCGCCTACTCGAATTCGCATAGGTTACAAAGCCTATGCAAAACTCATGCAGAATCCAAAATTTGCTGATGAAGTGACAAACTCTGCTTTAGATCCAAACAAACGTAAATATAAAAAGTTGAAAATTAAAGTCACTAAAGATGACGATCAACTTGAACTTGAATAAATAAAAAGCCCAATTACGGGCTTTTTTCCTTTTAGAATGTGTTTGAATTTATCGCTAAGACAGCATGATTAAAAAATACTCGAGTAGCTTGTCTCGCTCATCTACACTATTTTTACTTAACAGCTGCACCATTGCCCCATCAATTGCAAATACAAACATGTGCGCATCTTTTATTGAAGCGGTAGTTTTGACAGTAAGAAGTAACTTATAAATCTCATTTATAAACCAGTTTCTATAATCAACAACCACCCGATAAGCCGTTGCATAGCACTTTTCAATTTCAAAAATTGCTTTAAATGGCAAACGGTAAAACCCTTCTAAATTGGCATGTAAAAAATAAATTTGCTTGAGTTTATCGAACACCATAAGTTCGCTATATGAATTGATAATTGAAAGGACTTTTACTTTGAGCGCATCCGTTTGAAAGGTTAAACACATCTCGATGAGTCGTGCTTTTGAATGAAAGATGTTATAGAAAGTCGCTTTGGGAATTTTGGCCTCAGCAATAATTCGGTCAACCCCCACCGTGTTAAACCCATCTTGAGTAAATAAATCTTTTGCCGTGTGCAGCACTCGTAGTGCTCTAAATGAAGGTTCTAAATTGTTCATGTATACCGCTTAAAATAATTTTTTGTTGTATCTAAAAGAGATAGAAATGCCGTCACTCTTAAAATGAGTGCTAAAAACAGACATGCAAAAGCGGCACTAAAGGTGTGCTCGCCTATCTCGGTTTTATTGTTGCTATGATTTTTTAGTCGTAACGAACTAAGGTTGTAGAAAACCTAGAGTCGGTTAAACCAATTTATAGAGTGCTTAAAAGGTGCAAATAGAGAGATTTTGGCAAAGGCCAATAAATAAGAAATAGTACGCATGTGCGGACTCCTTGTGTGTAAAGGAGTTCTACCCAATCACTGTCAAATGATGGTGGTAGAACGAGAGAAGGTTGACAGACTGACACACAAGAATCAGCACGCACAAGGCGTCCCTCCCTCGCCCTACCGCTACGAAGGGGGACGAACGAGTTCGCCACCAAAAAGAGAACTTTTTGATGTCTTGTGTGTTATATCGATCTGTCAAAATCGACTGGCAATGTAGGCCAGCACGCAAAGGATAGTATTCACTCTTGTTGGCGTCAAGCGTGGGAAATGACAATCGTATTAAAATAAATCATTAAAAAGAAATGGGAATATTAAAAGTATCATTTCCGATCTCTACAATTATTAATACAATTAAATTTTAAAATTTATTATTTTCTGGATGAAATCCAAAAAATATTGCTCCGACTACCCATCCCATAAAATATATAAGCTTACCTAGTTCTGTTATTCCACCACTAAGAGTGTGCCACAACATCAATCCTCCTGTTAAATAAATAGAGAAAAAGAGAAAGCAAAAAATAATTGATAATAAAAGAACAAAATATTTATTTAAAAATTTATTAACAACATATAAAAAAATAGATAAAGACTTTTCAATTAAAAATATAGTATATCGGCCAACAAGTGAACCCACAAAAAAAGTAAGTATTAGAATAAATATTGACACAGTTTAAGTTAATCCTTTTTCTAATATTAAAATAATTTTCTATTTCTCATTATAGTTCCCAACAAGACATAGAACTTCATTTCTTTTCATTTGCTTATCAGTTTTTATTAAGCATTTAATATGCCAATTTTTATTATTGTTATTAAAAAATAAGATTTAATAGGAGTTAAGCAATTTGAAACCACTCCACTCCTTACATAGCCTTAATCAATCCATCAACTTTTTACGGCGATATAACCCACAATTTCCAGAAAATAGCGCTGCCAGCAAACACGTAATAATAGCGTAAGTGGCGACATTCATTCCAAATAGCTCAATAGCTAAAATAATAGAGGTTAACGGCGCCTTACTTGCCCCAGAAAATAGACTTACCAAACCTAAGCCTGCAAGCAATGAAATCGGCAGATTTAAAACTGCCCCTAAAGCATTACCTAATGTCGCGCCAACATAGAACAACGGCGTAATTTCACCACCTTTAAAGCCCGAACCTAGAGTAATGGCAGTAAAAACAGTCTTATTAAAAAAGTCGTAAAACTCAATCGGCACATAAAAAGATGCAATGATTTTATCTGTGCCCAAACCATTGTATTGCTGATGCGCGGTGAACAACGTAAGTAGCATAATAACAATACCACCCACCATGGTTCTTAATGGTAAATAATGCACATATTTATAAAAGACGTCACTCGCAAAATGAATAGCAGCAATAAAGAAACGTGCAGCCAGACCAAAGACTAGCCCTGCCGCAATTAAGCTCATGAGCGTGCCAAAATGAATGGCTGGAAACTCACTAATCACATAAAAAATATGCGGATGAACAATATCGAATAGCTCAGGGATGGTTGATGCGATAAGCGCCGACACAAAACATGGAAAAATAGCTGAGTATCTTAAATTACCTAAAGCAGTAATTTCTAAACCATAGATTGCACCTGCCAGAGGCAAGCCAAACACCCCAGCAAAGCCAGCACCAATACTAGCAATTAAACAGATTTTTCGGTTATCTTCAGAGATTTTTAAAATATGACTCAAGTGGTCAATTAAGGCGCCCGAAAGCTGAACCGCTGGCGCCTCACGTCCTGCCGAACCACCAAACAACTGCGTTAAAATTGAGGTGATAAAAATGATGGGGCTCATTCGTTTTGGAATAAACGATTTAGGCTGGTGAATTTCATCAATGAGTAAATGGGTTCCCCGCTCAATCGGTGATCCATATTTTTTAATGAGATAACCAATACCAAAACCCACAAAAGGCAAGAAGTAAATGAGCCAGTGATGCAGGCTTCTTACTTTATTAGAAATATCAAAGGCCACAAAAATTAAAGTCGAGGCCAGCCCCGCTACGACCCCAATCACAATCGAGATGACGAGCCAATAGACACTGTATTTTAGAATTTGATCATATTCAGATGAAGGTAGAATTTTCATTCGCGTTCTTCAATTAGCCTTTAAAATGGATGATAAATTCTCAATTTTTTTTATTCGGCCAGCTCATTAAGTGAGAAATGCTTAAACTGGGCTAAAAATTAAAGCCCGCATAAGCGAGCTTTCAATACAGTGATTAATTTTGATATCACTAAATTGTGATAAATATCTCACAACCTGTCCTTGCTTTCAAGTTGAAAATGGTTAATGAGTATTGTGAAAATAGCTGACAGAGCTGATAAATGAGCAACTGATCTAGCCTGACAAAACGAATACTCAATCAGGCCAAATCATGTGTTCAAAACTCAATTAATGCTACCCATTACGGTGTCAGCATGACAGGTCGCGCCCTTCTCTGCGCTAATCTGAATAGTGCCACTACGGTGTGCCAGTACCTGCACTTCCATTTTCATGGCTTCCATAATTGCGACTACTTGACCTTCTGTCACTTGCTCACCATTTTCAACTTTCCAAGCGCTAATCACACCATTAATTGGCGCGAGTAAATGCTCAGCACTAACTTCTGGCTCGGCAGATTGTGCTTGATTTGCCGTTACAGGGCCTTGCGCAAACATGCCTGCAGGTAGACCTAAACGGTGTAACTTGCCATCAATTTCAATGTAGCTGAGCAACATCGGTTGTTGATGGTTTGGAATGCCACGTTTGGTTAGTTTTAACTCTTGTTTAAAGTCATTTTCGATCCAACGCGTATGTACATTAAACTCATCTGTAAAATCAGGTTCATTAAGTACCGCGCGGTGAAAATCTAAAACCGAAGCTACGCCTTCAATTTTAAATTGCTTTAATGCACGTTTAGCGCGAGCAATTGCAATTTCACGGGTTGGACCCGTCACAATCAGTTTTGCCATGAGTGAGTCAAAATGACTAGACACCAAGGAACCCGTGCGAACTCCTGTGTCGACGCGTACCCCGTTACCAAACGGCGCTTCAAATAAACTCAACACACCAAACGCCGGAATAAAACCACGAGCTGGATCTTCGGCATTAATACGAAACTCAATGGCATGGCCTTGTGCTTTTGGTGTTTCTTTAATAGAAAGCACTTCACCTTGTGCAACACGAATTTGCTCAACCACCAAATCGACTTTTGAGGTTTCTTCGGTCACTGGATGCTCGACTTGCAAACGTGTGTTTACTTCTAAAAATGAAAGCTTGCCATCACGACTCAGTAAGTATTCAACTGTGCCCGCACCCACATAGTTTGCAGCCTGACAAACGTTTTTTGCCGAGGTTAAAATTTGTTGGTAAATTTCATCGCTAATAAATGGCGCTGGCGCTTCTTCAACTAACTTTTGGTTACGGCGTTGCAATGAACAATCACGTGTGCCAAGCACCACAATGTTGCCATGTTGGTCAGCAATCACTTGTGCTTCTACATGGCGCGGTTTATCTAAATATTGCTCGACAAAACATTCACCACGACCAAAGGCAGCTTTTGCTTCACGTACTGCCGACTCATAAAGCTCTTGAACTTCTTCGAGTTTCCACGCAACTTTTAAGCCGCGGCCACCGCCACCAAACGCAGCTTTAATGGCAATCGGTAAACCAAATTGCTTAGCAAATTCTAAAGCTTCATCTGCATTATTAAGTGGATCTTGCGTACCTTGAACCAATGGCGCACCAACCGAAGCAGCAATTTTACGTGCTTCAATTTTATCGCCTAGTTTTTCAATGGCACTTGGTGACGGCCCTACCCATTTTAAACCAGCGTCAATGACCGCTTGGGCAAATTCGGCGCGCTCAGATAAAAAGCCATATCCCGGATGAACCATAGTTGCTTTTGATTTTTTCGCAATTTCGATAATGGCAGGAATATTTAAATAGGTTTCACTGGCAGTCGTACCAGCCAAGCCCCATGCTTCATCTGCAAGTTCGACGTGCATGCTGCCAATGTCGTCATCTGCATATAACGCGACCGAAGCAATTCCCATGTCACGGCAAGCATGAATAATACGAACGGCAATTTCACCACGGTTAGCAATCAATAATTTTTCTGTATTCATCATTCATTCTCAAAATCTATAAATTCGGCAATTTTTTTAAATTTGATGCGGCAACCTGCTGGTATCTGTGCCACCAAGTCCCAATGGTGTTTAGCAACAGAGCCAATAACCGGATATCCGCCCGTTAAAGGGTGATCATTCATAAACAAAACGGGTTGACCACTCGGTGGAATCTGTAAAGCACCAATACATGTACCTTCACTTTCCAATTCATGGGTAATTTTGCGAGTTAAAGGTTGTTCACCTGAAAGTCTGAGTCCGACTCGGTTACTTTCATTGGTTACCAGCCATTCTTGCTGACACAGCAGTTCAATACTGTCTTGCTCGAACCAGTCTGTACGTGGACCCATTACAATGTCTAACTCGACCAACTCGCCAGCTTGCGGCAAGTCACTTTTGCCAACTTCATTTACACTAATGTTGGCTGCCTGCACCTGCCCTTTATAAATGATATCTCCAAGCTTTAAAGGCTCTGGGCCTAACACTGCCAAGCTGTCAAACGAGGCACTATTCAGAACAGGTTCAACGTCTATACCACCTCGAACTGCCAAATAATTTCGAAGCCCTGCTGTCGGTGGCTGAATTTGAAATTCATCGCCTTCATCCAGATCAATCGGTTGATAGCTTGTAAAGTCTGTGGTTTGCCCATCGGCAAATTTCACAGGAATGGTTGAGATGGCCCCAGCCATCGCAATAACACCCGCATGTTGCATTTTGGCTTTTAAGCCGCCATTTAAAACTTCAATGACAGGTGTGTCGGTTGGGTTCCCGACAATACGGTTAGCACTGTGCATGGCAGACACATCCATTGCACCTGCAACACCAACGCCAATATTGGTCTGATTTAAGCGTCCTTCATCTTGAATCAACATCTGTAAACTTGGCGCGGTAATCTTAAACAGTGGCACAGATTGTTTCGGCTCAACCGTACGAGTGATTTGCTGCGGTACATTTACGGTTGTAGGCTGATGCGTGACATCCTCAAAATGTACGGTCATGCCCGGTAAAAGTAATGCCGGATTTTTTCGTTCTAAATCCCACATTTTTTCTGAGGTAGTACCAATCAGCTGCCAGCCACCCGGACTGTCTTTTGGGTAAATACCAGAGTATTTTCCAGCCAAGCCTAAAGAGCCTGACGGTATTTTTTTACGCGGAACCGTTAAGCGTGGAATATCGGTAAACGGTCGGTCAGGACTGCTCATATATGCAAAGCCCGGCGCAAAACCAATAAAAGCCACATTCCACACGCTTTGGTGATGTTTTCTAATCACATCAGCCACCGACAGCCCTTGTAACTCGGCAACCTGAGCAAGGTCTTCGCCATCATAACGAATCGGAATAATCACTTCTTGGCTGCTACGCTCAAATCCAGAATCAACTTTGAGACTCTGAATTGAGGCAACCAACGTTTTAAAATTGGTTTCGATCTCGTTAAAAAAAACCAAAATTGTTTTTGCCGCAGGGACTAAGTCTTTAATTCCATTCAATTGCGTATTTTGCAATTTATTGTACAACGCCAAAGTTTCCTCTAAGCTCGCAAGCTCAATCAGAAAACAATCGGCGTTTACCGATAAAAAACGCATTTGCTTATCCTTTTAATTCTTCTTTAGCCCAATTAGCCTATCCAAGCACGGTCAGGAATATCGGTAATAAACATGTAGCCTGGTGCATGGCTAATGGCAAAAGGAATTTTCGAGTTCATGACGGCGGCTTGCGGTGTCACGCCACATGCCCAAAACACTGGAATTTCACCCGCTTCAATGCGAGAAGCATCACCAAAATCAGGCTTATTTACATCCAAAATTCCTAAGCTTTCAGGGTGACCAATATGCACAGGCGCACCATGCACACTTGGCATACGTGCTGTAATTTTTACCGCTTCACTAATTTGATGCGATGGAATTGGTCGCATGGAAACCACCATATTTCCTGAAATACGCCCTGCTGGTTCACATTGAATATTGCTCAAATACATCGGCACATTGGTGTCGTCATGAATATGGCGAACTTCAATGCCCGCTTCTTGCAAAGCCGTTTCAAAAGAAAAACTACAACCAATTAAGAAAGTCACCAAATCAGGATGAGCGTTATAAATCTCTCTTGCATCTGTTACTTCATCGACCATTTCACCGTCTTTCCAAACGCGATAGCGTGGAAAGTCAGTTCGGATGTCTGAGTCTGCTGCAAGCTTGGTTACATAGATGCCTTCTTCGAGCACATCAAGTACCGGACAGCTTTGCGGGTTGCGATGTGCATAGAGTAAAAAGTCATATGCCCACTCTTTTGGCACCGAAATCATGTTGACCTGCGTCATGCCAGCCGCCATGCCTGCTGTCGGTTTATCAAAACCTGCACGGATTTTCAAACGCGCATCTAATGCAGCTTCAAGCTGAGCTGGGTCGACTTTAATATCCTTATACATGGTGCTCATCCTTATGCTTTGTTTACAAACGGGCGAATTTCAATATTGTTTTTTACAAGCTCGGCTTTAATGGCAGCCGACATTTCTAGTGCACCTTCGGTATCGCCATGTAGACAAATGGTGTCAGCTTGAATTGGGGTAAATACACCATCAATTGACTCTACTCCACCATTTTTAAGCATAGACACCACACGGCTGGCAACAAATGCCGAGTCATGTAAAACTGCACCTTCGAGACGACGAGACACCAGTGAGCCATCACTGTTATAAGCTCGGTCTGCAAATGCTTCAGAGACGACTTTTAAACCAGCAGCACGTGCTTGCTCAACTAAGTTCGAGCCAGCCAAAGCCACTAAAACTAGTTCAGGGTTATACATTTTAATAGCGTCAATCACGGCTGCTGCCTGAGCTTGGTCGTGGGCAATGGTGTTATAAAGTGCGCCATGCGGTTTAACATATTGCACTTTTGAGCCTGCTACTTTTGCCAAACCATCGAGTGCAGAAATTTGATAAAGCACATCCGCAATTAGTTCGTCACGTGACAAATCCATATTACGGCGGCCAAAACCAACCAAGTCTGGATAAGACACATGAGCACCAATGGTCACACCAAGCTCAACTGCTTTACGAACCGTTTTTAAAATGCCGAGCGGGTCGCCAGCATGGAAGCCACAAGCAATATTGGCACTGGTCACGACAGGTAAAATCTGGTCATCATTACCCATTTTCCATGAGCCAAAGCTCTCACCCAAATCACTATTTAAATCTACAAACATGGCATTATTCCTTTATTACGTAACAAAGTCTGGCTTAAAGCTTGGTCAAATAGTTAAACACTGTCGTAAACGACATATAACCCATCCACCATGTCAACAGACATGTTAATCCACCCAAAATAAGTAACCACTTTGGATAGTTATAATTACCCATTAAATCTTTACGGCACGCAGCCACATACACAAAAATTGTAAGGCCAATTGGCAACACCAATCCGTTAAAACCACCCACAAAAATGAGTAGACCTGCCGGAGTTGCGCCCAATAACACATAGAGTAATAAAGCCAATGCGATAAAGGTAATGGTCGTATAGTTGGTTTGTTTTGGCGTTAAGTTCTTTTTAAACGCGGTAAAGAATGAAACTGAAGTATATGCTGCGCCAATGGTGCTACTAATGCCGGCTGCCCAGAAAATTAAACCAAATAATTTAAAGCCAAATGTACCCGCTGCATATTGGAATGCTTGAGCTGCCGGATTAGCGTCATGGCTGGCTAAATCAATTGTTGCACCGCTTACCACTACACCTAAAAACGCTAAAAACAATACGTAGCGCATGATGCCGACGACAATAATGCCCTTGGTCGCAGCTTTAGCAACTTCATCAATATTTTCAGGGCCAACAGCACCTTTATCGAGTAAACGGTGGGCACCTGCATAACAGATATAACCACCAACTGTACCGCCAACAATGGTGGTAATAATGGCAAAGTCGATTTGATCTGGAGCAAAGGTTTGATGTACAGCTTGTCCAACTGGTGGCATCACAATGACGGCAACAATAATAATCAGCAGAATTTTAAGCAATCCCAACACGATCATGCTTTTATCCATGGCAAGCGTTGCTTTTCTTGATGCAAAAATCAAAATAGCTAACGCACCACTTAAAATACCGCCCCACTTTGTGTCTAGGCCAAAAAGCGCATTTAAACCTAAAGCTGCACCTGCAATGTTACCGACACTAAAGAAAAAACCACCCAAAATCACCAGAAACGCCAGTAAATAACCACTACCTGGTAATGCTTTATTGGCAATGTCTGATGCACGCATTTGAGTGAGTGTGACCACACGCCAAATATTTTGTTGAACTACATAATCAATTAGAATGGAAACTAAAATGGCAAAGCCAAATGCAGCACCTAACTTAACTGTAAATACAGCAGTTTGGGTTAAAAATCCTGGCCCCATTGCAGAGGTCGCCATCATAAAGATTGAGGCAACAATGGCCCATTGGCGATCTGATAAAAAAGAAGATTTCAGTAAAGACATATTAATGCGTTCCTCATCCATTTGAGCTTAACAACGCTATTTTCAAGTTGAACCAAGAACACCATTTCTTTCCCAAACGATATTCTTTAATCCTTTTAAATGACAAAGATTCCCTGTTCCCCAATCAACACAATCGGTGATCAAATCTTGTATTTAGAATAAAAACATAGCTAATCCCTACGAACAATAAGACTTTCTACATAAAATTAAAAACCCAAGCATTTGATTTTAAATATTTTTATTGATATTAAAAAATCAGGATAAATTTTACTTATCGAAGTACATAAGCTGCTTTTATGGTTTTACATACAAAACAGCTTTTTTAAATAAGAAAAAATATTGATGAGAAATAAAAAAACCGAGCTTATTTTTTAATTTGCTCATTCAGTTGTTGCATCGCACATTCCGATACTTTAACAGCGACTTCGGTTAGTTTTTCTTTCAAGGCAACGTCATTCCCCTGAATATAGATCGAGGTGAAATGAAAGGTCTTTAGCTGAATGGGGGTATTTAATATTTCTAGTCGGCCATCGGTAATTTCTTTTAACGCCGTTAAGGTCGGCACGACAGCAATGCCTAAGCCCTGTTCAGCTAAACGCAATAAAGTTGCAAGTGAATAACTGGTAATTGAAAGTGGTTCATCAATCCCTTGTTCTTTCATTCTGGCTTTCAATTCTTTATAGGGATAGGTAATTTTTGGATAAGTTAAAATCGTATGAGACATCAAGGTTTTCAATGACATCTGTGCAACTACGCCTTTAAACGAAGGTGAAGCTAAAAAACTCAGCTCAAAATCGCACAGTGCCTGTTCAATACATTCAAAAGCCAAAGTTGGCCCAAGTAAAAAGGCCATGTCCAAATCCCCTGTCCGCACCCCTTCTTGTAAATTGGGGGTAAGGTCCACCACAATTTCTACTGAAATTTTTGGGAACTCTTGTTGAACCTTTTCGATATATTCAACTAGCCACGTATAAACAATGGTTTCGGAAACGCCTAAACGAATGGTGCCAGTCAGATGCTGATTTTCAGTCAGTTCAGCCACCAAATCTGTTTCGAGGCGCATAAATTTTTCAGCATATTTAAATAAAGTTAAGCCTTTATGAGTCGGTTTAAGCTGACGAAAGCTTCGATCTAAAATTTTAAAACCTAATTCATTTTCAAGAGCTGTGATTTTTTGAGAGACCGCAGGCTGAGTCGTTTGTAATTTAGTCGCAGCCTTATTGAAGCTATTTAAAGTCACAACCCAATAAAATGCTTCAAGATTCTTTAAATTCACGTTTCATCCTGTCTTAAAAACTCCTTTACTTTTATAGTATGGGAGTTTTTTAAGTCATTAGGCTACCCATTTATTCATTTTTATTCGAATCGATTTAATTCTTTATCATTATTACGAAACTCTCTTCTAATCAATTATTGCCCCAGCGGTCATGTTTACCACGGTGGCTGTCATTGAGTTCGCATGTTCCGAAGCAAGAAAAGCAACCGTTTCTGCAACCTGAGAAAGTGTGGGTAGCCGTTTTAGCATAGTGCTCTGGGCAGCACCTTCCAGCCATTGTCCAATGCTGAGCCCCATGGCATGTGCTTTGGTCTCAAATAGTTCACGCGTGTAAGAACCCGCTTGAACAGCATCACTAATTGCATGTGAGCGCACACCCAATACACGTATGTTTTTAAGCCCTAGCTCACTAGCAAGTGCTTTAATAAAGGCCTCTATTCCGGCACAGCCCACAATATGCCCCAGATGTCCCGGGATCGCCATCCGAGCTGAAGGTGCCACAATTGAAATCATTGTTCCGCCACGATCGCCGCCCATATAAGGAACTACAGCTTTAGATATATTAAACTGAGCAGTAAGAAATGGATTGATTCCCCCGACAAACTCATCAAGATTTAATTCCGAAATTTCTTTGCCTTGATTATGTATAAAACTGGTCGCATTGATGACTAAATCTAGACCACCTGTCTCTTGAGCAATTTGAGCCACGGTATTATTTATTGACTGACTGTCTAACACATCAACGCTGGCAATATGAACTACGCTTTCAAGTTGCTGAAGTTGTGCCGCAATATTTTGAAGTTTATTTAAATCTCTTGCGCATAAATAGACATCTGCGCCTTCACGAATAAAAACCTTCGCAATGGCAGTACCAATTGCTCCACTGCCTCCAAAGATGACAGCCACTTTTCCCTTAAGCAACATTGCGGCATCCTCTTGTTATTATGTGCCATCATGAAGTTATGACACACAATCAAATGTGATGCAATTTTATACAATTTAAAGTTTATATGTGCTTATCGGACATGAACAAAGATAATGTCTAAATCTCGTTTTGGTACAAATTTAGTTTTGGTCATTTGAAATTGCGTTGGGCTTATTTTGTTGACTTTGCCATCCCAACAAAATGAAACCAGCTCATTTTTATCACGCTCAATGGTTAGCTTAAAGTTTTCAATGGGCTTGGCCCAATTTGCACCTGTTGTCAAAATATAGCCCAAAGCACTAAACGGAGAGTTTTCAGCACTCGCTTTTTTTAAGCCTTGCTTAAATTGTTTGTCCATACAAAATTGTTGATTATATTCATCTGGATATAGAGCAACTGAGCCGCCCACCAAGGGTTTATATTCATGGTGAATTTTAGTCAAACCATTAGCTTTAAAAGTTTGCTTCCAACTATAGATCACTTGAGATGACCATGGGATTACATCATCTTTTTTAAACTTGGCTAAAATTTTCTGTATGTTCGGTGTCTTACATTGTTTTAGCTTATCTACATAATAGTCATAATCATAATTGTTACGTGCCCATGGGTTTAACATATCCTTTTGACTAAAACCACACTGCTTAAACTCGTCTGTTACATCAATAAGTGGCGATTTTTCATCTTTCTGAATAAACGTTCTGACATGTATGTCTGGTTTTATATTTTTACCATCAACCACAATCTTGAAACTTTTTAAAAGTTCTTCTGTATGAGCAAAATCAGACTCAAAGAAATTATCAATACGCGGTAAGGGAAATAAAATAGTTTCAGTGACATCCTTATTGCTTAAGTTTTTATAGAGATAGTCGACTTTAATGAGTTTTTTACTAATAAATAGCTCTTCGCTTTGCATGGCAATCTGCGAATTTTTAAGATATTGAATCCCACCCGTACCCACGTAACCCGTAGAATCATTGGCTAGACTATAGGTCGATAGTTGGACCAAAACAGCAAAGGTTATTACAAGCTTTTTCATTTTGAAGTGCTCTATGTCATTTTCTAATTATGGACTGTCAATCTAAGGTAAATCATAGCTGTTAAAGCATAAAAGCTGTTAATCTTTTCCTTTATGAGAGATGAGCAATATAGTCAAATGTTTATATATTACAATCAAAAAAACCGCCTAAAGACGGTTCATTCATACATTTAAAATCTATTTAAATTTTAATGAAAATTTATTTTTTGCTTCGTCATCTTTTTTTGCACACTAATTTTTCCAATAAAGTTAGTCAGCCATAAAATGCATTCATCACGATGTTCAAAATGAGGAATCAAGCTTAGATCAACTTTTATATCTCTATCCGCCAAAGGCAAACTCAAGCAATACTCAAAGTCGATAGAGTTATATTTTAACTTTAGATCTTTTTCTTCGGCTTGCTTTTTAATTTCCGCCATAATTCGATTAAGGTTAACAATCAAGTTATTTGAAACTTGGTTATTTTCATAAATACGCTCATATACGTTTTCAGCAACGTCGATGTATTTTATTAGCTCCGCATTTTCGTTCATATCATCTATCTTCCCCTTTTTTAAAGATTATGAACAGCTAAATGTTTAATTGCGTTACTTGACACGTTACTTCTGTGAAAAATGTATATTTATCTTTACCAGAAGATATAACTAACTTGTTGTTATTTATTATTATTCAATAGATATCTGCACATTTGCATACATTTAATATTGCCTAAAATCTGAATGTAGATAATTTAAAAAGTTAGTTATGATGAAGTCTAAAACAAAAAAAACCGCCCCAGAAGGCGGTCGCTGAGTTAAAACCAGCAGTATATAGAAGCGTGGTGGACCTCCACTTCTATATTCTTTTATGAAGGATTTTTATTGGTTTTTATAAAATCCTCAGATTTAAAATAATTGATAATCATGTCGGCATGCTCTTCTTTTGCAGGAGCGATAGATACAGGAAACGCATCTTTCGACATTTTAAAACCTGGTGGAAGAAATTGGGAAATTGGTGGCAATTTAGGTTTTCCACCTTCCGTAATTCGTTCAATAAAACCAGCTAGCCAAAGAAGATATTCTCCTTCATTTGCAAATTTTGGCATGACGCTCAAATCAATTTGAACTTTGCACTCACTCAACGGTTTAGTTAAGTTTTCTTCAAAGTCTATATAGTTGAACTTGAGCTTAAACTCAGTTCCCTTGATAGCTTTTCGAATTTGACTAATTAAACAGTTAAGGTTCTGAGTAATGTCATCAGTGAATAAGCTATCTTTTTTAATATTTTTATAAACCTTTTCGGCTACAGCTAAATACTTTGGCATTAACCTCTCTCCGTATATTGTTATAAAGTGCTGATCTATGAATATCTTATGACTTTGATTATGCTGAAAGAAGTGTAAGCAAAAGTAATCTTATTGGAGTCAAGTGTAATTAGTTAGCGCTTTGTGTAAATTGCACCAAAAAAACACCTAAAAAAATTATGGTTTTGATAACTCATCCACAAAATGAATGGTTGAATAGAGATCATTTGAAACATTTTCTTTCATATTTATTTTACCATTTGGTAAAATTAAAATGTTTTCATCTGCTTATCGCGTCGAACTAAACCAAGAATAGATCTACGTACTCTTATTTCTTCCTCAGAAAATGGCAAATGTTCTGTGAGTTCATGAATTAGGAGGGAATTATTTTCTATCAAGAAACAGTCTTGTTCTGTTGTCCAATGAGAAGTCGTTGACTCAATTTGTTTTAAATAACGTTTCATAGTTCCTAGCAGATTTGTTTGCAAACAAAAGAAGCCTGCCGATAGAGCAAGCTTATATCTAAGATTTTGTGGTGATCATTATTATAGCAGCCCGTGGATCATATGTTCAGTTGATATTGTCGTTTATCTTCATCGTCTCTTAAATAGACTCCATAAAAAAGCCCACAAACTGTGGGCTTCCTAAATGTTATTTTGCGGCATTCACCCCAACAATAAACTGACTACAATTAGAACCTTCAGATGCATTGCCTAATTGCTTTTCAGAAAATTTGAATTTAGCTGCAACAGACTCATAATCTTTTTTAAGGGTTTGGCCTGTTAACTCACCTAGCTCTTTTACCTGTTCAGGTTTCAAGATTTCATGTTCAACCGCTTGATTGACCATTACACATGCTGTGGTCATGGCGTCATAACGTGCAGCGGTTTTAGAGTAAGCTAGAGCACCAAATACTCCACCAACAATTAAGCCAACGATTACCGCTAAAGTTACATGCATTTTATTCATTTTTTAAATACCTAAAATCTAACTAAAAGAGGAAAACTTTAAGATGTTGTGTTCAAGCCCAATCAAAATAACGGTATTTACACGATATAAAAAGTTAGATTCTGTCACATTTATTGATAGGTTAAGTGAAGTGTATTTCATCAATTCAAAAGGAAAATATCAGACCTTCCTAGTTCTCTTTCGTTTTTTGCTTGGCACTTCTAAAGGAATAACCACCTTACCTGTACCTAATCCACGGAAAAAATAATTAATGATATATAAGAATAAAAGGCCAAAATAAAAAATAGGAAATATACTAAATAAGCTAACTGCTATTTCCCAGAACATAACCCCTACTTTATAGTTATAACTAAATGCTATAAGTCCACCTTTACGTCTAGGTCTGTGCTGAGAAATATCATCATCAATAAAGTGAAAAATTCCCATAATCAAACATATTGCAAATGTACTTGAGACTAAGGTCTTTTTAATTAGAGGCTTTTCTAACCAAGGGTATTTTTTTGAAGATTCAAATTCGGCTTTAAAAAATATTTTATAAATTTCCTCTTGATAAGATTTATTAACTCCATATTTTTTAATAAAAAAATAGCAGATAACACAACCAACAAAGAACATGACTATAGTTATGTAAATGCTATAAAGAATCGTAAAAAACGGTAATGGGCCTTTCGTACCAACAGTCACATGCATAGTTTGTGTGATGTATTGATATAGCTCGTACTGCCATTCATTTTTAGGATAAGCAGGAAATACAAATAAAGGAATAATAAAAAGAATGAAACATATAGCTATATTTCCTTTGTTCTCCTTACTTTTCAGTACAATAGTAGACAGAAAGTTTTTAGAGGCCATATCTATATCTTACAATTTGGAATCATGTGTTTAGCTTTATAAAACTCGTCAAAAGCCTTCATGTCACTTAACCATGGAGATATAATTTCTAGATTACGTTGATTGATATTTTTTGATGCCAACAGCCTTGCTGAAGAATAATTTTTCTGCTGAATTTTTTGATTATATTGTTGTACAAACATAAGCTTTAAACATAATCCACGAATGCCCTTATTACCAAAATATGAATAGTCTACATATTTATTTAAGACATATTTCATTTCTTTATGTTCACCATTCCAAGCATAAAATGAGCTTAATCCATTTAAATCATTAATGTATATCTCATCATTAATTGGGTTTAATTCTAAGCCCTGCTTTAAAATAACACTTTTCATTTCCACTTCATCAGATAAGTCCATCCAAAAAAAGGAAGCCATGACCTCCTCTGAAAATCGCTCTCTAGCTTGCTCAGTATCTTTAGGATATATAATGAAAAAATAATATAATCCAAGAAAAATTATAAAGATTAATATAATAGAAAGTAGTCTCCAGAAATTAGTACCTTTTATAATATTCATAACAAACCATTCATTTTATTTAATATCTTGTGAGGCAACTTTACTTCGTGTTTTAGATTAAATCAAAAAATTGTAACTCAGCCTCCTTCCCCTCACCCAAACCCCAACAAAAAATACTCAAGCAATCGCTTTCTTTCATCAGGTTTATTCGGGTCTAAAAGCTGAACCATCGCGCCATCAATCACAAACAAAAACATGTGCGCATCTTGTTTTGAAGCATTTTCATTAGTCGTTAAAAGCAGTTTATAGATTTCATTAATCAGCCAATTTCGATAATCAATGACGACCTGATACGCCTTTGGATGTGCCTTCGAAATTTCAAAAATAGCTTTAAAAGGCAAATGGTAAAGCCCATCTAGATCAGCATGCAAAAAGTAAATCTTGCGAAGCTTTTCAATTAGAGTTAAGTCTTTTTGGACATAGATGATTGAAAGTACCTCTTGTTTCAGTCCATCTTTTTGAAAGGTTAAGCTCATTTCAATGAGACGTTCTTTTGAGTGAAAGTAGTTATAAAAAGTGGCTTTTGGGATGTTTGCCGACTCAATAATTCGGTCTATTCCAACGTTGTGAAAGCCGTATTTATTAAATAGAAATCTTGCCGTATGAAGCACACCTAAAGCACGAAATGGCAGATCTGAATGTGGCATAGTTTTACCGTTATAAAAAATTATTGTTGTATATAAATGAGATATAAAAACCGCCACCTTTTATGGGAGAAAAAAGGCATAGCAAAGCCCATAAAGACTGTGCTTGGCACATCTCAAGTTTTATTGTTGCTAAGTTTTGAGTAAAAACGATTTAAAGTCTGAAAACCTATGGGCAATCAAACTACTTTAAAAATTTATGTTGTGTCGTTATAGACTTTGGCAATGTCTGCCAAGAAATAATGAATGTGCAAAGCCAACTCCTTTTTATTTGGAGTTCTGCCAGACATTTAAAATTATGGTGGCAGAACGAAAGAGGGTTAGCAGACTGGTTAGACTCCAGCACACCCGAGGGTGTCCCTCTCCCGTCCTACCGCTACGGGAGGGAACGAGATGCTCACACAAGACTATTCCTCAGAAGAAATAATCCTGATGTGGTCTAAAACGGTCTGCTAAAACCGACTGGCAATGTAGGCCAGCATGCGAAGAATAATATTCAAGCCTCTTTCAGTCAAGCATACAAAATGACAATCGTATTAAAATAGATCATTAAAAAGTAAGGATAAATAATTAAAATTTATTGTTAAATTGGGGTTTATAAAACATTATTTATATAAACTTTTAGCTTTTAATGCCAAAGATAAGAAACCGTAAACCCACTGTATTAAAAGGCACCCTTAACTAATAAGAATTAAACCTTTTAGTAAAATAGAAAATTTGTTAGTATTTTTTGCCCTTCCAAGCATATTAAAAGTACAGAATTCTATTTCTCAGTCAAAAAATTCTTAAATTTTGATGCTAATAGGAAATCTTAATGAATACCAACACTATTAAAGGTCGTCTACTCTTCTTAAAAGAAGCAGAAAATCTAAAAAATGTTATGCGCAGTTCTCATACTTCAAGTGGAAGAAATGAAAGTACCGCAGAACATACATGGAGACTCGCTTTACTTGCTTTAGTTTTTGAAGATGAGCTTAAGTATCTCGACTTCTCACGTGTTCTAAAGATGTGTCTTGTACATGATCTTGGTGAAACACTGAGCGGAGACGTACCTGCAATCGAAAAGCAAAATTATCCTAATAAAGATATTCAGGAACGTAATGATTTAATCATTCTTACCAGTTCCTTGGACGAACCACTTAGAAGTGACCTATTAGGACTATGGGAAGAATATGAAGCAGGACAAACTCAAGAAGCTATTGCTGTAAAAGCTTTAGATAAACTAGAGACAATTCTGCAACATAATCAAGGTATTAATCCAGAAGACTTTAATTATGAGTTTAATCTTACCTATGGTGAAAAATACACAGATAAGCACCCATTATTTAAGAGTATTAGAGCAATTTTGAATGAAGAAACTCTACAAAGAGCTAATAAACAATAAATTAGTTTACCGTGCATTCTGTTAAGAGGATGCATAGTAAAAATTACTATATAAATCGCTAGTCTAATCTTTCTTCGGGTGTGAAATTATTGATGGTGAACTGACACCAAGTATTGAAACGCCCGAAGTTGGTTTCTTTGGTAGAGATGAGTTACCGCCTATTTCTACAGCACGAGTAACAGAAGAACAAATACAGCAATTTTTTGATTATTGAGAGTAATACCAGACGTTACTCAATTTGATTAATTAAGAACTCACTGTAAGGCAGATCTCTTATATTTGGAGTTCTGCCACAACATTAAGATTGTCAAATTACCCTTTTGCCTATTGATTGAAATGTGACAATTGCTTCAGAAAATCATTTAATGGCATCGGGCATCCCCATAAATAGCCTTGAAACTCTGTGCAGCCATTGTTTTTAAAAGCGCTAAACTGTTCAGCAGTTTCAATCCCTTCTACTAACACTTGAAGGTTCAAATCTAGTCCAATTTTAATAATACCAGTGACTAATTTATTACTACGTTTATCATCCAAAGCTGCTTGCACAAAGCTACGATCAATCTTGATTTGTCTAATGGGCATTTTTTGTAAATAGCTTAAAGATGAATACCCCGTACCAAAATCATCAAGAGAAAGCTGAATTCCATGTTTAGACAAGAAATGCATTTTTTCGATGACGCTCACACAATTATTTAAAGCAATACTTTCGGTTATTTCTAATATGAGTTGAGCTGGATTAACTTCATATTTTTGTACCATGGCAATCACAGTCTGCTCAAAGTTTGGTTGCATGAAATGATCAGCACTAATATTAATAGAAAGTGTGAGATCTTTCGTCGCTTCTTTTTCACTCCAATCTTGTAATACTTTAACCCCCTGAACCAATACCCATTCCCCAATTTCAGGCATTAAATCAAAAGTTTCAGCAGCCGGAATAAAATCTTTTGTAGGTACATATCCCAAAACTGGATGATGCCAGCGCAACAAGACTTCTGCCCCAATAATTTTTTCAGAAGAATTCATTTGCGGTTGATAAAAAAGCTCAAATTGTTCTTTAGCCAGTGCTAAGCGTAAGTCTTGCACCATGGTGTTTTCTGTTTGTATCTCTAATTGCATGGCATAAATTGAAATACAAATCATGAGGGTAGCAACACATGTCGCGATCCACCCGCCATGGTCACGAATATTTTCTGATAAAGGTATTGCACTATCGAGCGTAAAAGAACTTCCACTAAAAAATATAAAGCACGCGATCGATAAGATAATTAAAACGATTTGTAAAAAGCTCGGATCTCTGCGGTAATTTAAATATCCTAATATGGCTCCAGCGGGTAAAAACAAATGAGCTACCCGAGGACGATCCAATGTGGCTACATCAAAAATTAGGCAAAAAACCACAGGAAAAGCCAAAAGAACAATTTGTGATAGAAGAATACCAGCTGAAATTCGACGTATATAAATTAAAAAAAGACTAAATATGGATACTAGTGTAAAAAACACATCCATATAAACAATCAGCCACATTTGTGCAAATGCGAAATATATGGTCCAAAACAAGCAAAAAATAATACAAATAAATATATTTGCTTTAGCAGCAATTGTAAGTTGTTGGTCCTTTATGGCACGGTAGTTTTTCTTGTGTTTTTTTAAGTAAGACAAAGCAATCATAAAATCAACCGTAAAATATTTCTTGATAGTCCCCCATATTGATTATCCATTTCAGGATCCAATCAATAAAATTTAATGTCTTACACCTTTGTTATTTATATTATTATTTTTAGATTAGGTGTTTTTTCACTATTGCTAGCAAAGTCCGTTTGTTTAATAAATGTGGTTAAAAAACATCACTTTTCAATGGCCTCTATAATTTTAAAGTGTCACCCCTAACGATACATGCCTCTGCGACTAAGGTACAAGCGTTAAATCGTGAAAAATTAGCGTATCAAAATTTTTAGAATATATTTTTCATTATTAATACTCATAATTATCATTACTATATTAAGAATATTTTAACTCTGTGCCGTTGGCAAAGTGAGATTTACGAGAAAAATGCAGTTTCTGCAACGGGTCGATTTACTCAAGAAAGTTACGCTTTAGTCGACTTAATGGCACGTTATAAGGTGAACAATAATCTTATGCTCAACTTTCATCTTAATAATTTATTTAATGAGAATTATCATTTAGCATGGAATATTTTCGCCTAAGCTCAGGCTATAATATTAGACATGCTCTATTATTTATTTAATTCTTAAATGAAGAATCCGTTTTCTGACAGCAATCAAATTAGACAAGTTTCTAGTTTCTCCGAACTTATAAGTACAAAGTTCCAAGGAGAGGCAAATGCGATGTGTTGGCACAGAAATTTGACTGGTGACTTTAAAGAAATTGTGAATAAACTTCATTTAAAAGAAAATATTACAGAAGTTACTGTTGAAGACCTTTTAGCGCTACAGCTCTCAGAACAAGGCAATCTGGCAAGGGAAACTATTTTAGAAGATATCCAGCAATTATCTGATTTCGGTGCATCACCCGTACTGAATTTACTTAAATATTACGAACGTGATGACGAGCTAGATTTCATTTCAACAGATGTCTATTCGTTTCATGTTGATCGTTCCCCAATTGAAACTGATACATTCTTATGTACTTATCACGGCATTGCTAGCGATATTGTGCCCAATGATCAGGTTGAACAAAAAGTTTTAATCCCAGAAATTAGAGAAAAACTCAAAGAATTACATGATGGCTCAGATGCTGAATTTGAAGCCTTCTTGGCAGAGTATTTTTTTGATTTGCATTATCAGCCTAAATCTAACGCTCAACCTGTAAATTTAGGCACAGGACATTTGTGGCGCTTGGCAGTAGATCATCCAACTCAAACGGTTTTACCTTGTGTCCATCGAGCACCTGTTGAAAAGGATGGCGAGTATCGGTTGCTGTTGATTTGTTAAATATATTCCCCCAATGAATGGAATAAATTTGAATATTTACTAAAGCAAAAATAATAAAAAATTATGATTTAAAGTAGTTGACCCTCACGTAACGTAAGCCTCTAGCATAAAACACGCCTAAGGAATAAGGAGCTAAAAAGATGCTGTTAAAAGTTGGTGAATTGGCTAAGCAAACTGGACTTACTGTCCGTGCTCTTCATCACTATGACGATATCGGTTTACTTCAGCCTTCGGTCCGTTCCGATGCTGGTTATCGACTATATACCCGTAAAGACATTACTCGTTTGCATCAGATTCAAGCATTACGAGGACTGGGAATGTCGTTAGCCGAAATCCATACGGTTCTTGAAGACCCAAATCTTGCACTTTTACCGATTATTGATCAGCAGATTCAAGCAATTGATCAAAGGCTGACAGAGCAAAAGAAATTGCGAAATCAGCTCAGCAAAATTAAATCTCAGATCATAAATAGTGAAGAGCTTGGTTTGGAGGATTGGCTAAAAACGCTGGAGCTTATAGCAATGTATGAGAAATACTTTACAAAAGAAGAGCTTGAAAAACTGACTTTCTTACAAACAGGCAGTAAAAGTCACCAAGAATGGCAAGAGTTAACTCAAGCAGCAAATGCACTATTTAATGCTGGCGAATCATCTGCCAGCGAAGCCGTTCAAGACTTGGCTCGAAAGTGGATGAAAACTCTTGAGCACAATACGCGAGCTAACCCTGAATGGCTGGTTAAATTAAATACCATAAATTCAGCCGAGCCTGAATTTCAGGAAAAATTGGGGGTAACGCCAGAAGTTGTTGAGTTTTTACTTAAAGCCTTTTCTGAGAGTAAGTTGAGTATTTTTGCCCGTTATTTATCTGACGATGAGTTTGCTTTTCTAAAAGAAAATTACATTCGTGAGATGAAAAAATGGCCTCAATTATTGGTCGATATTGAAAAATTGATTGATGCTGAGGTCCCACCAGATAGTGAAGGAGCAAAGCGTTTGGCACAACAATGGCTTTCTATGCTACAAGGCTATGCTGGCAAAAATCCAAGTACTCAAGGAAAAATCCGTACTGCAATGCAAAATGAACCAAGCCTTGCTGACGGAACTTGGCTAAAGCCAGTTACACTACAATTTCTAGAGAAAGCAGTAGCAGCATTAATGCGTGATGCTTAATTTTATCGAAGCAGCTGGCTACACCATAATTTGGTGTAGCTTTTTAAAAATATTCTAATCATCCATAAAAAAAGATTTTTCTTTTTCTAAATTAAGTTTTTGATATTTATTATTATCCTTTTTTCACTATTAATATACGACATTCACCCGCACCCAATCTTCATACTTAGTGGCCTGAACATTGGTACTTGATGTAATTGCGCCATGAATAGGAATATTTTCTTTCATTCCCGTTGCGATTCTTGAGTCTACTTTACTTCCTGAACCTCCCCAAATTTGAGTATGGCTCGCATCTTGAAATAGTACATATGCAACAGATGCTGGGCTTGCAGCAGATTTAAGCTCAAAGTTATTGTCTGAAGTGACAGCCAATTGATAGGGTGTATTTTGGGTGCATTGAACAGATACATTCGTTGTTGCAGGAGCAACGGGTTGAGAACGTACAACTGCGCCAAAATCTAAAGTTCCTTGTGTTGAAACTTCACAACTTTCTATAATGGTTAAACTGACCCTTAATGAGGTAGATGTATTTCCAGCATCTGCGCTATTTATTATCAGCATTCCCACAAGAGAAAATAAAGTGTATTTAAGGACTTTCATTTCTTCTCCTTAACTTTTTGTTCTAATGTCTATTCATCTTTATATTGTGTTTTTTCTGTTCTAGTTAAAGAAACAGCTTCAGGTTCTTTTAGTTATAAAACTTAATATTGCCCACTGTCAATCAACACTAATCACATGATTTCCATATTATTTTTATAATTTGTGATGAGTAACACACAATCTAACTAATTTAAAAAATATTTAATCATTTTATTTCGGTTATGCACATATTTTTTATCACTTCCCCCGCCTGTATATCTATTTAACAGGTCTCTACATTTAACAGTTGTTGATAATTCTAATCATTAGATTTTAATACCGTATTTGATAATTCTGTCCTTTCTCGCAATTGCATAAATATATTGTTCAAAATAATATCCATACAAATAGATTATAATTTTACATATTGTTTAGCTTATAGATTCAATGCTAAGAAAACTGTGAAGTTAAATTTAAAATGAATAATTCAGACCTTTAAAACCATCCATTTTTAATTTGAGAAATGATTGATATGAAAAAATATTTACTCTTACTTTTACTCAGCTTTTATTCGATGCATTCATTTGCTTCGGACAAACTCCATGGCAGTGTTTGGAAAACAATTGATGACGCCACCAATCAACCAAGAGCACTGGTAAAATTCAGCGAAGATAAAAACGGTAACCTCTCTGCCAACATCGAAAAAATACTCGTTCCAAGTGAAGCCAACAAATGTACGATGTGTGAAGGTACTTATAAAAACAAATCTTTAATTGGTTTAACCATCGTCAAAAACTTAAAAAGTGTCGGCCAAAACAAATATGACAAAGGATCTATCCTCGACCCACAGTCAGATAAGACTTATAAATTTAGTGTAACCGTATCACCAGATGGCGAAAAACTTACCGCTCGTGGATACATTGGTATTTCTGCAATTGGTCGGAACCAAACATGGTATCGAATTAAATAAGCTTCGAGAGCTTTAAAACTTTTTAT
Organism: Acinetobacter sp. WC-141; assembly: GCF_000313935.1. Classification (GTDB taxonomy): domain Bacteria; phylum Pseudomonadota; class Gammaproteobacteria; order Pseudomonadales; family Moraxellaceae; genus Acinetobacter. The sequence continues at coordinate 51,482 of NZ_AMSS01000034.1, forward strand.
TTTATAAATTGCATGGTTTTGATGTAATTAATTTATCTCAATGGCCATGCAATTTTCTGAAAATATTTATAACTCTATTTAAGCACCAATTTTAACTCAAAGTGTAACTACCAATTTTAAGTGATAAATAATTCGTTTTTATTCATAAACATAAACTCAGCTTTGCATATATCCATTCCACTTTTTCATATTTTTATTAATCATAAATTTTCACTAAGATCGAATAAATTTCGAAAATTACTGGAAATATAATGTTGTTTGCAACACATTTTCACTTAAAAAATGCTGTCTTATCAGTAGGGGTTCTCAGCTTTGCACTTTTAACGGGTTGTGGAAATAATTCACAGCAAAATAATGAAACTAAGGCAGAAGCTTCCCAAACGGCGCCTGCCGCTGAACTGCCTAAAGAAGTACGTTTTGCTTGGGGTGGCGGCCCACGAGTTTGGGTTCTTGGTAAAGCTGATGGAGATTTTGAAAAAGCTTTAGGTACAAAAATTAAGTGGGTCGAATTTGCTTCGGGTGCAGATGTAATTAATTACTTCGCCGCAAATGAAATTGATATTGCTCGTTTTGGCTCAAGTCCAGCTGTTGCAGGTATTACTCGCGGATTACCAATTGAAATTATTGGCTTGGAAGGTCTAATTTCTGGTGCAGAACGTTTAATTGTTCGTCCTGATATTAAAAACCTACAAGATCTAGTTGGTAAAAAAGTTGCCTTCCCTGCCAACTCCACCGCGCAATATGCTTTAGAACAAGCGCTTGCATTAAATAAAATTGATAAAACAAAAATCAAATTAATCCCACTTAAGCCTGCTGAAATTGTTTCTGCATGGACTCGTGGTGATATTGATGCAGCCTATGTTTGGGGACCATTTACTCAACAGCTAGAGAAAGAAGGCGGTAAAGAAATTTATCGTACAACGACGCTGAATGAAAAAGGTATTTTGGTTTATAACAACTTCGCGGTCCGTAAAGAGTTTGCAGAAAAACACCCTGACCTTGTAATTAAATTCTTGAAGGCTTACCAAGATCAAGTTGATGAATATAAACGTGATCCTAAAGCGGCTTCTGAAAAAATTTCTAAATACTTAAGTCTTCCATATGACCAAGTCGAAACCACACTTGCGGGTATCGAATATATTCCACTAAAAGATCAAGTCTCTGAAAAATATTTAGGTGCGACATCAAACGATGAAAACTCAGGTTTGGCTAAAGCAACTCAAGATATTGCTAAGTTTTTGGTCAGTATTGGCGAGTTGAAACAATCTGATGTTCCAAAAAGCTATGCGCCTAATATCAACAGTAAATACCTTATTGAAGCGACAAAATAAGGTTGTGAGATGATTCAGTTGAACCCGTTTAAAGTAAAAGTGATTAGTACATTATCACTAATCACTTTTGTGATTATTTGGCAGCTTGTGTGTACATTTAAACTTGTCTCACCAATTTTGTTGCCCTCTCCTCTACAGATTTTAGATACAGTTTTAGATTTATTTAAAAACGGTTACCGAGATGCTCCTTTTTATCAGCACATTTTAGTCAGCACGGCGCGTGCCTTCTTTGCATTCTTCGTTGCAATCATTATTGGTGTGCCTTTGGGATTATTAATGGGCCGTAGTCCTGTACTTAATGCCGTTTTAGATCCATTTGTACAATTCTTACGTCCAATTCCTAAAATTGCCCTCATTCCATTGGTGGTTGTGTGGTTAGGGATTGGTGAGGAATCTAAATTTTTCCTTATTTTTATTGCGACTTTACTTAGTGTCATTGTGGGTGCAACAGCAGCAAGCCAAAACATTCCATATGGTTTGATTCAAGCAGCACAAACCATGGGCTTAGGAAAAACAGCAATCTTATTCCGTGTCATTTTACCCTCTTCACTTCCTGAAATTTTCACCACCATCCGTTTATCTATTGGTATTGGCTGGACATCATTAATTGCAGCAGAAATGGTTGCAGCAACTTCGGGTTTGGGCTGGATGATTATTAATGCAGGTTCTTATTTACGTACAGATGTTGTGATTGTCGGGATTATTTTACTTGGAACAATTGGCTTTATTTTAGATTGGCTCATTGTGAAAGCACAGCAAAAATGGGCCCCTTGGACAGGAAAAGCATAATGACTCAACCATTTATTGAGCTAAATAATGTTCAGAAAATATTTAAACAAAACAAAACGGAAAATACGGTCTTAGAAGATATTAATCTGAAAATTCCTGAAGGTCAGTTTGTTTGCTTACTTGGGCCTTCTGGCTGTGGTAAATCAACTATTTTGAACTTACTTGCTGGTTTTGAAAAACCAACTTTAGGTGAGATTTATGTAGATGGTCAAACCATCTCAGCACCGGGCATTGACCGAGCTGTTGTATTCCAACAAGCTCAATTATTTCCTTGGCTTACAGTAAAAGAAAATATTCAATTTCCACTTAGGCAATCAAAGGCTGAACCTCAATATATTGCTAAACAAACTGAATATTATTTAGAAAAAACGGGTTTAAAGAAGTTTGAAAATCATCGAATTTGGCAAATCTCAGGTGGTATGAAACAACGTGTTGCCCTTGCCCGAGCGTGGGTTATGAAGCCAAAGATTTTATTGATGGATGAGCCTTTCGGGGCTTTAGATGCGCAAACACGTATTTTGATGCAGGAAACACTGATACAGCTTTGGCAAGACAATAAAACTACCGTTTTATTTGTGACTCACGATATTGATGAATCTCTACTTTTAGCAGATCGCATTATTTTAATGGCAGGCCATCCCGGGCGTATTGCTGAAGATATTCAAGTGAATTTATCTCGTGCCCGCACCATTGAAAATATTGCGCCACAGCAGGAATTTATTGAAACCAAAAAACACATTTTAGAAATTATGCGCAAAGAAGTAAGTCGCATGATTGATTACATACATTAAATTTTTAGGACACTATTATGTTATTAAGTCATTTACCGCGCGTTCAACTGGTTCATGCACCTACTCCTCTAGAGTTTTTACCTAACTTAACTAAAGCGTTAAATGGTCCCCAGATTTACATCAAACGAGACGATGCTACGGGTCTGGCTACAGGAGGCAATAAAACCCGTAAACTAGAGTTTTTAATTGGTGATGCGCTTGCAAAAGGTGCCACACATGTACTCACTCAAGGTGCAACTCAATCTAACCATGTTCGTCAAACGATTGCAGCAGCTAATAAATTTGGTTTAAAGGCATCTGTTTTACTCGAACAACGTGTTAGTGATGGTGCAGATGAATATTACAACAATGGAAACTTATTACTCGACGAGATTTTAGGTGCAACATCAATTGAGGTTGTTCCGGGTGGCACAGATATGGTGGCGGCTTTAGAAGCCAAAGCAAAAGAATTAGAACTACAAGGTGAACGTCCGTACATTATTCCGGGCGGTGGCTCAAACGCTATTGGTGCTTTAGGTTATGTCTCAACAGCAATTGAGTTAATTAACCAACTTAACCAGATTCAACTGGCTCCGACTCATCTTGTACATGCAACAGGTAGCACGGGTACTCAAGCTGGCCTTTTAGCAGGTATTGCGGTAACTCACTCAAACTTACCAGTACTCGGGATTAGCGTTCGTGCTGAAAAATCTAAACAAGAAGAAAACGTCTATAAACTTACTCGTGCAACTTTAGAACATTTAGGTTTAAGCGCAGATCTTATTGCCCGTGAAAAAGTGATTGCCAATAGTGACTATGTTGGCGATGGCTACGGTATTCCAACTGATAGCATGGTTGAAGCAGTTGAACTTCTGGCTCGAACTGAAGGTATTTTGCTTGACCCTGTTTACTCGGGTAAAGGTTTTGCGGGTTTAGTAGACCTTATTCGTCAAGGTCATTTCACTAAAGATGACAAAGTGATCTTCCTTCATACAGGCGGTGCCGTAGGCTTATTCGGTTATCGTAAAACTTTCTCTAACAAAGATGCATACCGTTTGTAAGATGACAGAATTTTCAGAACTCCCCACCCTTGGAATTTTGGGTGGTATGGGACCGGGTGCTGCTGTTGATTTTCAACAGCGCCTGCTCGATGCAAGCCCTGCAACCAAAGATCAGGAACATATTCCCACGATCGTTTGGAATCACGGCGGTATTCCTGACCGACAACTTGCACTTAAAAACCTAGGTGAAAGCCCTTTAAATGCCATGTTACATGGACTAAAAATTTTAGAGCGTAGTGGTGTTTCTAAAATAGCCATTCCATGTAATACCGCACACTTTTGGCATTCTGATTTACAGCAACACACCCCTATTGAAATATTAAATATGGTTGAAATTACGGTGCAACAGATTTTAAAAAATTATCAATCTGGTGATAAAGTCGGAATATTGGCAACCAAAGGTGCCCTTTCTACTCAGCTATATCAACGTGAGTTAAGCAAGCATAACATTCCTTTTGTCACTAATTCGGATGAAGAAATTGAACAGGAATTTATGCCCGCTGTTTATGCTGTAAAACGTAATGAGTCGGCTAAAGCGGGTATCGTTTTTCAAGAGTTAAGCCAAAAACTCATAGATAAAGGTGCTGGTTCGATTATTTTAGCTTGTACAGAAATTCCGATTGGATTACATGCAATCCAGTCTCTAATTTTAAATGTGAGCTTTGATACCACACAAATTTTGGCAGATGCTTGTGTAAATTGGTTTTATCGAAATACGCAGCGCTAAAAAGATGTTCCAACACTGCTTCTAATCTGGCTAATACACTGTCTATATATTCTGAGTGAGTGCTTCAAACTCTAAAGTCGAATAACTTCCCTCTCAATCAGCACCCTCTTTTTCATTATGTTTATTTGACTCAGCAGAAGACCCCAAAGCCATACTCGAAAATACGCCATCGCGATAAATCCATGCATGTAATAATGCAGCGGACAGATGACCAATAACGACAGCAAATAGCAGCCAAGCCAAAATTCCATGTAGAGTACGAAACCAAGCGTAAAGCGTAGAGCTGGTTGGTGCTATAGGCGGAAGGTCCCAACCCGGAAATAAAGTGACAGGCCAATTACCTGCCGATAACGTTGCCCATCCGAGCAATGGCAAACTAAACATCAAAATATAAAGTAGCCAATGTGATGCATGGGCAAGAAACGCCTGCCAGCGTGGTACAGTCGGCGGCAAAGGTGGAATTGGATAACAGAGTCGATTTATTAATCTTATGATGACCAATAATAAGATTGCGATTCCTAAAGGACGGTGGATATCGATTAACCACGGACGCCAAGTGATTGAAGTGGTCATTCCTACTCCAATAAATAGCATGGCCAAAATCGCTACTGCCATAGCCCAATGTAGTATTCGCGCAGTTAAATTAAAATGACGTGGAGCATTATCGTTAGATTTATTTTGCATTGTTCATCTCTCCTATTTGCCCACGGCATCCGTTGCTTTGCCAAATCCAATTTCACGTAATCGAGCATTGTAAGATTGTGAATAGATGCTTGCTCGTGCGGCGAGTACCGGATCATCTGATAACTCAATTCCTGATGGAACTAGTGTTGGGTCAAAGTTAATATCACGACAAGCGCCATTTACCTGTTCAGTCACATTTTTAACTTCTAATGTTCCGGCTATAACTTCTTTACGGTCTTTTGGCCAAGGCTGAGATGGGTCATTCACTGGATCTCCCGGCTCGGCAAGTTGCAAAACTAAGTCCCAATAGAGCGGCCCTTCAGCCAAACGTTTTTTGATGTCTTTAAATAAGAAATCATGATCAGCTTGATCACGTTGTTCTTTGGTCAGACTAATAAATTTTGAATGAGGACGCATAGACCAACGGACTGGCTGTTCTTGTCCACTGGCTGCCCGCAATATAAAGGCATTTACGACATAAAATTCTGCACCGCTAAAACTACCCGTTAATGGCATTTTTGCCTTTTGCTCAATAGACTTACGCGCTTCGGGATATTCTTTTAAAAAAGCCTCAACAAGGGCTGGATCAGGTTTGCCAGTAGCTGGAACTGGTTTAAATGCTTTTTGCTGCGCCAAAAAACCTTCAGCATTACGCGTAGGGAAATAGGGAAAGTTGTTTAATTTCATGCGCCACTGCGAATGATCAGCTGCGGAAAGTAATAAAGCCATACTCACTGTTGCTGTCGAATTATCTGCCGCATGCGGGTTACCGGTTCCAATAGAAAATCGGCCAATTGCTGGTATATCAGACTTGGCAAATACAGTGGCTTTAGAGAGTGCTGCTGCCGCACCATTACTATGGTAAGTGCCATCAAAACAAATACCTTTACCGTGTGCACGTCGATATCCGGGATCAAAGTTTTTTAATGTGTCACCCAAAAAAGTTTTGCTTGTGGTGCGATGCCCAAATAGACCGGCGACCCAAGCAAATGCCAATACTAAAGAACCCGCGATTAAAGCAATACCTACGAATGGCAACCAATACTTCTTTAGAGTTTTAAAATTCAAATTATTCATTATTAATCCTGTGTAAATTGTATGGCTACATCCCTAAAGAAGATTTTGATTAGGGAGTAGTAAAACAGGATCTTCAATGTCATAACCAGTTTCTTCTGGAACCCCCAGATATTTAACGACAACCAACCTCTTATTTTGTTTAGGCACGCTATAATTTTGGGAAATTTTTATGGCTTTGGTGTAATGAACCGCAATATGGGTCTTACTTTGTAAAGACGGCGATTTTACAACATATTCTGTTTTATATTGCGTGATCTTCCCTGAAGGATCAAACCAAGATGATATTTGATTCTGATGAGTTTTTAAGGTCTGAATTTTTACAGTTTTACTATTACTTACGACTAAAGGGGTTAAATTCTTTTTAATTTTATTTAGAGCCTTATCAAACGCTGTACTATCTTGATCATAATCAATTTTATGGGTTTTTGGATTGATATATAGAGATCGAACTTCAATAAGTTTATCGGGTGATTTACTATTTAACAGATAATAATATAACTGTGGTAGACGACCTCGACCATCTTCATAATGCCTTAATACATAAAGTTTCTTGTCTTTTTCCTGATAACCCAATACTTCAATTTTTTGTCCACCACCCACTGTCGCATAAGTATGTGCGGATAACGTAAAAATAGCACTAAAACTTAGAATTTTTAGAAACTTCATTAGCTGATATCCTTATGATTTTTTAGATGGAAAATTAGTTAACGAATATAGAGTGGATCTTCTTCCACAAAAAATACTTCACCTGATGAAGGTAAAATCCATTGATAAGTTCCTTCTATTTTCTGCATTTTTTCTTTAAAAATATTATATATCGCTACAAGATCATGTTTTTCATCATATTCCCCCATATAGCCAAGCGCCTTTTCTTCATGAAAATCTCTAAACATTTTATGCATTTTTACTGCTCTTAGTTCCATATCTGTTCTCCTTTTTATTACCGCTACAATTAATTATGATCTTTTTTTATTTCCAATACTAAAAAATATGTACCAAAATATATCTTATAAAAATATCAACCCAATACTTACTTGGAGTTTAATATTTATCAAACCTAAACTTTTCCATATCGTATGGTATGTCTAGCTTCACACTCCATTGACTTGATTCTTCACTCATTATAACTGCATCAACTTCAAAAGCATCTGTCTCACTAAAACCTTTTATTTTTAAAAAATTAACAAAACTAGAAGAGTTTACTTTATTGAGATACCCTACTCTTAAAGTATCCATATATACTGCGATTTTATTTGTTTCTTTTTCAAGGCATATTACAGCATTTTTAAAGACCTTCACGCTACCACCATTTTGGTTGCCGACTAAAGTTATCAATTCTTCTTGGTATAAAATTACAATTATTTCATGTTCAAAAAAGTTTTTGTTCTCTGTAAATATTTTTCCAGCTATTTTTAGGGTGCTTTCGGGGAGTTCTAGATTAACTGTAGAAAAAACCTTAAATAAAATATAAGCAAAAATAAATAAGATAAAAAGTATTATTATAAAATACATATTAAAATATTCCTCTTAATTTTATAAATTGGCAAAAAGAATAGTTATTCTTTCTACCAACCAATATTTTTAAGAAAAAATATAAATTTCTATATTATGATTTTTTCTCATTTTTATCATTTTGATTGACTTTTTCTACGTCATTTTGCTCAGGAGTTTTAGGTTCAAACTCTTTACCATCTTGTTGTTGCTGTTGTTGCTCTTTTGATTTGTCTTGATCGCTTTTAACTTGGTCCTGAGACATTAGAGTCTCTCCTATTTAATGGTGTGCAGATGATTATCTAACACTTAGTTAACATAGTCCCTTTACCTTTATATAGATACAGCGCAAATGTATCTGAATGTGATACTGTTGTTTATTATCACAATAATATATATATTTTAATCACCACACAGAATAAATACTTTAAAACCCCTATATTTTTTATTATTTTAAGCCTTATTAACTTTATGCTCACACCACAAGTACAAATTTAACCCAGAAAAACAATATCATAAAGTTTTTATATTTTTGAATACAGATGCGAATATCATATTTTTTCACGGACTATATAAATAAAATAGATTTTAAATATCTATTATTTCGCATCCTTTATTTAAATTTTACTATTTAAATCAATGTATAAGATATTTTTTAAAAAATTATATTGATATTATAGTATATAAAGGAACATATCTCTACATACCACTCCCATAACTACCGTAATGTAACTCAGTGAAAGGTATACTATCAAACTTCACCACTCTTATTAAGAAGCTCAAAATGTCTGATTTTAAAGACTTTTCAAAAAAAGCAACTCAGAACCAAAATGACTCCGATCCAAAACCAAATGAGGATAAAGTTGAAAAACCAGCCCAGCCACCTGAATCAGAAGACTCTTCACCAATTAAAAATAATGAAGAAAAAAATAAATAAAAAGATAAAATTTTAATTAATATGAAAGAAGTCCATTTTTTGGAATTCTTTCATATTAATTTTTTATAAATAACATTCCAACTGAATCCATTAAAAACTCAAAACCCAATTAATTTTTAAATTTACTTAAATCTTTTGAATTAAAATCTGAATCGACATGTGTTTGTATTAATAAAATAAGTTCTTCATTTACTTGTCGAATTAGCTGTGCTTGTAATCGGTTATCTTCAAGCTCATCAATTAACCGAATAATAATATTCCTCAACCATTCACACTCTATTTCTTTCTCTGCATTTTTTTGGGCAAGATAATTTAAAAGTTTATCTTTTTCAATCAATTTATCTCCCATATAGACACCTACAATCCAAACTAAATTATTTTCTTTAGATTACAGGATAAAAGAATAGACTCATGAATAATTATGTATTTATAAATTTCAAAAATTAAATCTATAAAATATTTAAATTTTATTTTAATGAAGAGGATAGCTTCAAAAATCCACCCTCTTTTATAATAAATTATTTATTTTAATTTAGGTAACTAAAAGTTTCGTATTCAGTATTAATTCAACTCTTTTTGTGCTTCATAGAAGTCAAGTTCTTCACTTATCCAAAATGAATGAAGTTGCCTATCTAAATGAAAATACTCTTTATTATATTGAGAACCATGATTCGAATAATGATTGTCTACTTTGAAATGAGTCTGACCATTCTTTCTTTTTTGACCATCAAGTATGCCGCCAATACAGATATCCATTTTAATGCCAATTATTAATCGAAATTGACTATAACACACATAGATCGGTTGCTCTAAAAAGAGTTGTTACCCGTAACTTTTCTACCATTTATCAATGCATTATGGTTTTAGTGTATCTGCTTAAATTTACAGGTAATAAAAAATAATTTGTTTTAGATCGTGTAAAAGTAAACTTTGAGTTAAATATTTAAACTTTTCTATTTTGGCTTCTATATAAATATTCTAGTCGTTTTATTTCTGGTCTTGGTGCATTCAAGCTCAATTTCGATGCTTCACTACTCTTTTTTTCAATAACTTAAATTTGTTACCATTACACATCTGGAGTGACTCCAATTCGCTTTATACTATGGATGCCAATTTTCAAAGTTCATCCAGTTGTGTTGTTTTCTTGAATTACATCCATTTTTAAAAGACTTGAAATTGGTTAGATGACCAAACGTAAAATATTATTGATTTTTTAAGGGTTTAATACGCATGAATAGCGCTGAAATCATGGCTGACTTATCTTCTCATACACCTATGATGCAGCAATATCTCAAAGTTAAAACGGACTATCAACATGCGTTGCTGTTCTACCGTATGGGTGACTTTTATGAACTCTTCTTTGAAGATGCTCATTTAGCAGCCAAACTTTTAGGCATTACTTTAACCCATCGTGGTAAAGCCAGTGGCCGACCTATTCCAATGGCAGGTGTTCCCTATCACTCGGCAGAAGGTTATCTTGCCCGTCTTGTTAAAGCTGGGCGCACTGTTGCAATTTGCGAACAAGTCGGAGAAGTGACAGGTAAAGGTCCGGTTGAACGTAAAGTTGTTCGTATTCTGACCCCTGGTACATTAACTGATGATGCATTACTCAGCAGTTATCAATCATCTAATCTCGTTTCTTTATGCATTCATCAAAACCAGATTGGTTTTGCTTTACTCGACTTGAGTGCAGGCATTTTTAAAGTTCAACAACAAGATTATAAGCCAGAACAATTACCTATTGAACTTGCGCGTTTAATGCCGAGTGAAATCTTAATTGACGAAGACTTGGTCGACACCCATATTATCGAACAAATTAAAAAGCACTTAGATTGTCCTGTGACTAAACGTCCAAATGTAGACTTCAATCTAAATAATGCACAAAAGACGTTATGTGATCAGTTTACGGTATCCACGCTTTCAGGCTTTGGTTTAGACCCATTGCCTTTAGCTAAAGCTGCGGCCGCTGCACTTATTCATTATGCAAAAGAAACGCAAAAAACTGCATTACCGCATATTCGTTCAATTCAACTTGAACAAAGCACAGACTTTATTGCGCTCGACCCAATCACGCGTCGCAATTTAGAAATTATTGAACCATTATTTGAACATGGCACCTCATTATTCCAACTGGTCAACGACTGCCAAACTGCCATGGGTGGTCGTTTACTCAGCCGCACACTGATGCAACCTGTACGTGATACGGCATTGCTTGATGCTCGTTTAGATGCGATTGAACAACTCATTCAGGGATATCATGAAAGCCCAGTTCGTTTAGTGCTTAAAGAAATTGGTGATATTGAGCGTGTACTTAGCCGTGTTGCACTTGGCAGTGCGCGACCACGTGATTTAGTACAGCTTCGTCATGCATGTGCACAAATTCCAGCATTAAGAACGGCGTTAACACCTGTCATTCAAGCAAAAAAATCTAAACTATTAGTTCAGCTTGATCAAGAACTTGGCGATTTTAAAGCGCTTCATCAACACTTAATAGCAGCCATTGTTGAAAATCCGCCAGTATTACTTCGTGATGGCAATGTAATTGCAGAAGGTTATGATGCTGACCTCGATGAATTACGCCAAATTCGTGATCACGCGGGTCAATTCCTCATTGATTTAGAAATTAAAGAACGTGAACGTACTGGCATTAATACCCTTAAAATCGGTTATAACCGTGTAAGTGGTTACTACATTGAACTGACGCGTGCTCAAGCAGAACAAGCGCCAGCCGACTATATCCGTCGCCAGACTTTAAAAAATGCTGAACGCTACATTACCCCTGAACTAAAAAGTTTTGAAGATAAAGTCCTGTCGAGTGAGTCACGCGCATTAGCACGTGAAAAAGCGCTCTTTGAAGCTTTACTTGAAAATCTTCGTGAAAATATTGCTCACCTACAAATGATGAGTTCGGCAATTGCTCAAATTGATGTGGTTGCAAACTTTGCTCATCAGGCGCGTTTAAATAATTGGGCACGTCCTGAATTTACGCCTGAAACGGGCATTAAAATTCAGGCAGGTCGTCACCCTGTGGTTGAAGCATTAAATAAAGCTCCATTTACACCAAACGATACTTTCCTTGATGCCCAACACCGCATGGCGATTATTACCGGTCCAAACATGGGCGGTAAATCAACATTCATGCGCCAAACTGCATTAATTAGTTTACTTGCTTATTGCGGTAGCTACGTTCCAGCTAAAGCAGCCAAACTCGGTCCAATTGACCGAATTTTTACCCGTATTGGCTCAGCCGATGATTTATCTACAGGTAAATCGACCTTTATGGTTGAGATGACAGAAACTTCACAAATTCTGCACCATGCCACCAATCAATCGCTTGTTTTAATGGATGAGGTGGGCCGCGGAACCAGTACCTATGACGGCTTGTCTTTAGCATGGGCTTGCGTGGTTGATTTAACGAAGCGCGTAAAATGTTTATGTCTTTTTGCCACTCATTATTTCGAGTTAACTGAACTTGGTAGCGAAGCAGGAATTGATAACTATCATGTTACGGCGCAAGAACTTAATGGCAATTTGATTTTATTGCATAAGGTTCAGCAAGGCCCTGCAAGTCAGAGTCATGGTTTACAGGTGGCAAAATTAGCGGGTATTCCTGCCAATGTCATTAAAGAAGCCCAAAAGCGTTTACGTATTTTAGAGAAACAGCAGCAGCAACATCTACAAACCAGCTTTCAAAATGATTTGTTTGCTCCACCCGATGCAAGCGTGGGTTCACAAATCATAGAGAAAGTGGTCGAGATCGAAGTTTCATCCCCTGCTCTAGATTTACTTAAGCAAATTGAAGTTGATAACTTATCGCCACGTCAGGCGCTTGAACAACTCTACGAGCTAAAAGCTGCCCTCAAATCTTAATAAACCACGCCCGAATAAGCAGGCTTAGTTCTGCTTATTCATATCGGAGAATAATATTTATATGATTTTAAGATCTTTGCAAAGTTCAGAAATTGATCTTATTTGGCAGCAAATTAGCCGCCGTGAATTAATTACTCAAATGTATATTCAAAACCAACAACACTTAGAATTAATAGATTGTTTTTTTGATGTTCAAAATTGGGACTCATACCATCTAGAAAATGACCCACCTAAGCTCAAACAACTCTATGACCAAGATTCCATATTTGTTGGCGCATTTGATGCTTCTGAAAAAATGGTTGGTGTGAGTGTGGTCTCAAATCAACATATAGCAGATTATCCTCACGCTAAATTACTCCACTATTTCTATGTCGATGCAGACCAGCAAGGTCAAGGTATTGGTGCCAAACTCATGCAAGCCGCAAAAGAGTCAGCCACGCAACTCGGTGCAAATCAACTGTATATTTCAGCAACCCCAAGTCGACGCACTGTAGATTTCTATATGAAGCATGGCGCCCAACCGTTAACTGCCCCAGATCAACAACTTTGGCAGCTCGAACCCGAAGATATCCACTTACTGTGTATGCTTTAATGCTAAAAATTTAGGGACCATTCACCAAAAACAGCAGAAAATTAAAATTTGTAAAAGAAAAAATGAGAAGTTAAGGCATTTCATAAAATAGATGCCTTGACTTAAATGACATCTGAACATTTAAAGAAAATATTTTTTAAGTTATTGTTTTATAAAATATATTATTATTTTAATTTTATAGATTAACCTCTCTTAAGAGCGGAAGATCTGTTTGATTATCAACGTATTAACTTATCTTCATATGCATGAATAAAGAATATCAATAAAAGCAATTGTTTGTTTACCCCTTTTTTGCCTAAAATAAGCTATTCGAAATGAAACCATATTTTTTAGGTAGCTGTCGCCATGACCTTTGTTGTCACTGAAAATTGTATTAAATGTAAATACCAAGATTGCGTAGAAGTTTGTCCTGTAGACTGTTTTTACGAAGGTCCGAATTTCCTAGTGATTAATCCGGATGAATGTATTGACTGTGCATTATGTGAACCAGAGTGCCCAGCGAATGCAATTTTCTCTGAAGATGAGTTACCAGAAGGCCAAGAAGTATTTATTGAATTAAATGCTGACCTTTCTCAAAAATGGCCTAACATTACTCAAATTGGTGACCAACCAGCTGACCGTGAAGAATGGAACGGCAAACCTGATAAATTACAGTATCTTGAAAAGTAATTTCAAAAAAGATCAGCAACCGCTGATCTTTTTTATACCCTATTCAAACATTTCATTGCAAATTCCTCGTAATTTGTGCACTGTTTTGCATTAAAATAGCCGCAATATTTATAAGTGCTTAATTTTTCTTATGCGGAAGTTTTTGCAGAGTATGATGCCCTTATGCATAATCCCAGCGGTTATGGTAGGTTGTGTCAGCTCTCCCCAACACACAACAACAGGCAAAACCTCTCCAAGTGGTAAACGAATCTTTATTCCACAAGAGCGCGTTATTATCGAGCGCCCGATTCGACCTAAAGTTGAGCCTGCATCTTATCGGAACTGGTTAAGTTCTGGTGAAAATTACGAACGTGTTCGTGAATATGAAAAATTCTTAACTCGAAACAACGTCGCAGGCATTGTGCCAAGTTTTGAGCTATTACGTTCAGCACGTGATTGGCAAAAATGTGGACGTTCCGAATATGCCGTGCCTAATCGCGAACTATGGGGAAATTCTTTATCGACCCTACGCGTATTTAAATATTTAGTTGCAGCAAAAGTTTTAACCGACTTTGAAGTCACCTCGGTTTACCGAGATTTGCCTTTAAATGAATGTGCTGGCGGCGCAAGCTCTTCTAAACATTTATTTAACTCCGCAATTGATTTCCGGATTGGTCCGGAGTTCCCACAAGCTCAAGATTATGCTTTTATCGAAAATACCAAGTTTAAACTTTGTCAGTTCTGGGCTCAGCATGGCCAAAGCTTAAATATGGGTATTGGCTTATATAGCTCAGGCCAGATTCATATCGACACTCAAGGCTATCGTACTTGGGGACCCGACCTCACTCGAAGCAGTTCGATGTGTAATTTCTAATTTAAAAAACTCCTTTCAATCGAAAGGAGTTTTTTTTATTGCTCATTTCCCCATCAACCAAAATTTCTTCAAACGAAGATTTTTGCACTCTATGCATAAACGTTTAAAATAGCCCGATCAACATATAGGTAAATTTGATTATGCAGCAGATGTGGACAGACATTGACGAATATATCGATTCACATTTAATTCCCGAAGACCCGCGACTCGACTATGCATTAAAAAATACCGATGAACACGGCTTTTCAAATCATCTTGCAGTGGCGCCTAACCAAGGTATGTTCTTGCAGATGCTTATTCAAATGAATAAATGCAAACGAGTCTTAGAGATTGGAACCTTTGCTGCATACAGTACAATTTGGTTAGGTCGTGCATTACCTGAAGATGGTTATTTACTGACAATCGAAGGCCGTGCTACTCACGCAGAAATGGCACAAAAAAATATCGATCATGCCAACCTTCCTGTAAAAGTTGAACTTAAAGCTGGCCGCGCCGCAGATATTCTTTCTGCGATTGATCCTCAATCTATCGAGCCTTTTGATTTTATTTTCATAGATGCAGATAAACAGGGATATCCTGAATATTTAGAATTGAGCCTGAAATTCTCAAGATCCGGCACCATTATCGTGCTCGACAATGTAATTCGCGCAGGTGATATTTTAAATCCTGAGAATAAAAAACCGAGTATTGAAGGCATTCGTGAAATGTTTAAAGCCCTCGAAAACCACCCACAAATATTGTCTTGCACAGCATTACAAACGGTGGGTTCAAAAGGCCATGATGGGTTCGCAATTGCAATTGTGAAATAACGGTTAAAAAATCGTCTTTTTTATTTTTTTATTTATAATCAATAAATTACTTTTATTACTGTTGCTTTTCCATATAGTTATCCACAAGATTTGCGGATAACTATATGGAAATCTTATTATTTAGCTACAAGCAATGGTACAGTCGCGTTTCGGAATATGGTAGTTGCAATGCTACCCAAGAAGAATTGATGAATCTTGCTATGACTAAATGCCCCTAGCACAATAATTTGAATACCATGTTCTTGTTGGTACTCTAGAATATTTTGTGCAACATCACCATAACGGTAAACGGTGACTACATCGAGGCCCGCTTGTTTAAGGTAATGCTCAGGTTCATTTAATATTTCTGGATGATCACCGACATAAACCAAATGACATTGTAGTGTTCGTAATAAATCACTTTGCGCAATACGGCGCATCATTTTTTGACAAGTTGGAGAATATTCATAAGCGAAGATAAATCGTGTTGGCACTTTAAAGTTTTCACCAATGGTCAAAACTGTACAGTTGGCTCCACGAATAAAGTTTTCAACATTACTACCAATCGGTTTATGTTTTTCGGCAGCTCGCTCCCCGACTCGACCTAAAATGACAATGTCATTTTCATGCAAGAGATTAAAACTTTGCTCTAAGAAATCACCTTTTTCTTGAATTTTCGAACTCGTAATTCCGTGTTTTTCTTGAATAAGATCAGAAATGTGACGGAGTAAATTATTGCTATAGTCTAAAGCGAGTTCACTTTGTTTTTGTTCCAGCTCAGCTAACTCTTTTAGCAGCATTGCATTGCTTTCAAAGCCAATTACTCCGCTAATTTCACCAAGATGATAACTAGCTGGGTAATAATCTAGAATTTGTAATAATACAAGTTCCCGTCCGGTTGCTTTAGCAACCCATGCTGCTGCATCGGCAATAGCATTAATACACGGTGATGAGTCAATACACGCAATAACACGGTTCATGTTAGCCTCTCTTCTTCAGGTCTATTGCCTTGGAGATTATTATTAAAACTTAGCTTTAACTTAACATAGATAAAAATTCGTATGTTAAGGTTTATGTATAAAAACCCACTTTTTTGTTTAAAGATCAAACATTTTATTACATTCTTAAGACTGCATTATTCCCTTAAACGAATAAATTTTGCGGGGTTCCCACCCACAATATGGTACGGCTCAACATTTTTTGTCACCATACTATTCATCCCGACCACAGCGTGTTTGCCGATTTTAATACCATCTTTAATGCCCACATGCGCACCTAACCAAACGTCTTGTTCAATTTCAATTCCTTTGGAAGTGACAGGTTGCTGGTAAAGTGGACGGTCTAACTGCATGCCGTGGTCAAATGCATATAAATGGCAATATGCCGCAATACGGACTTGGTCATGCAACTTTATGCCAGCTCTTCCTCCATCTAAAATACAATGATGATTTATCGCGACCTCATTGCCAATTTCAAGTGGTCCATGCAAACTGCAATCTGCTGCAATAAAACAATTATCACCAATAATAATTTTGCGGCCCGGCTCGGCAAAAATATGAGCTAACGGTGAAATAAAACAGTTTTCACCAATCTCAACAGTTTCCATGGCCATCAAATAAGCTTGATATTCTTTTTGCCATTCTTCGGCCCAAGCACGATGTTTAGGTTTTAAAGTCCAATATAACCATGGCATATAGTTTAAGCGGTGCTTATGTTGCTCACGATATTTGAGTAAGGAATCAGTCATCAGTTAATTCCTCTTCAATCTTTAATTCTTCACGACCACGGGTCACATCTCTGAGTTTTAAAGCAAGCGGTTCAATTTGATGTATTTGTAGCCTTGCTTCAATATCCACACCCGTTGCAGTATAGGTTTCCTGATATTCAATCTGCTGTTGAGTAAGCTCATATTGAAATATGGCCCATTCATTAAAGTGACAGGAAAAATAAATCGTTTTCTTGGCAATAAGTTCTATACGCTCAGCTAATAGCAAACATTGCCCAGCACAGCCACCATAAGCTCGTACAAGGCCGCCAGTTCCTAGTTTTATTCCGCCATACCAACGGTTGACCATCACAATAATATTCGTCAGGTCGTTCCCTTCAATGGTTGCCAAGATTGGACGTCCTGCTGTTCCTGAAGGTTCACCATCATCGTTAAACCGTACGTTATGACCTATTTTCCATGCCCAGCATTGGTGAGTTGTCGAAATATCTTTATTTTGTTCTAAAAACTCTTTAACTTGCTGTTCATTTTCTACGGGTGCTGCAATAGCCTGAAATCTACTTTTTTTAATTTCTTCTTCAAATGTAATGGGTGATGCAATCGTAAAAGCCATGAATTAAATAAAGCATAATAAAAATCAAATTATAACGTGAATTTAATAGAATCAAACCCATAAAAAAAGCCCCGAATTCTCGGGGCTTTTTTTGTTATCTTTCTCGTAACGCTTCTTTGGCTTTGTTAAATGGTTTAAGTAAGTAATCGAGTACTGTTTTTTGACCAGTACGAATATCTACTGTTGCCACCATACCTGGCGTAATACCGAATGCTTTACCTTCTTTATTGTAGAGCTTGTCGGAATCAGTTCGGATATAAACACGATAATAGAATTGGTCTTGTTTAACTTCATCACGAATCGTATCTGGCGAAATAACCGTAACCTTACCTTTTAAACCACCATAAATTGAGTAGTCATAGGCAGTAATCTTAACCAGCGCTTCTTGTCCCGGACGAATAAATGCAATGTCACGCGGCAAAATACGCGCTTCAATGAGCAGTTGTTCATCAATCGGTACAATGGTCATCAATTTACCGTTTTGTGGAATAACACCACCATGGGTAGTGACTGCAATTTCTTTTACAACACCACGTACCGGTGCTTTAAACACCGCACGATCTAAACTGTCACTACGACCAAGTACGATTTGTTGTTGCGTTTCACTATCCGTATTTGCTTTTGATAACTCTTCACGAGCCTTAACATAATACTGGTTCTGCGCATCGTTCATTTTGTTTCTAAGGTCATTTGCTTCACGACGTAAACGTAAAACTTCAACTTCACTTGCCGCACCTTTAGCCACTAACGGTTCTGTCATTGCCAGTTCTTGTTGTACCAATTGCAAAGCCTGTTTTAAACCCGCAAGTGTTTGTTCAAGATCAGCTCGACGTGAGCGATATAGTGCTGTTTCTTCATGCACAAGTTTTGGTTCTTTCATCACAATTTCAGGAAAAACCAATGGTGTACCGTTTACTTCCGCACGCAAACGCGCGGCTGTAGCCTGAGCAGAAATCAGTAAAGATCTAGATTCACCGACATTAGATGCAAAACGAGTTGGATCTAATTGGGCAAGAATTTGACCTTTTTGAACAATATCGCCTTCTTGTACATTCAGCTTAGTTAGAATACCGCCTTCTAAAGACTGGATGACCTGCTCTTTAGAGGATGGAATGACTTTACCCGTACCCGTAGAAACTTCTTCAAGTTTAAATACCCAAGCCCAGATAAAGAAAATAACTAAACCAATACCTACAATCCAGATCACTAAACTGGCACGTGGTAATGGTGGTTCACTATAAGAGACATTCATTGAACGGGTGAGTTCTTGTTCTTGTTGTTGTTCGCTCATGAATTACCCCCTTGCACTTGTTTTTGTTGGGCTGTTGATTGATTAAGTACCTGATCTCTTGGACCATCCATCACGATTTTGCCTTCGTTAACGACAATAATACGGTCCACCAGTTCTAAAACAGCCCGGCGGTGAGTCGCGACAACCAAGGTACGATGTGCCAGCCATCCTTTTAAATGATCAATCAGTTGTTTCTCTGCTACATCGTCAATGGATGCTGTCGGTTCATCAAGCAATAGAATGTTGGGTTGACGAATCAATAAACGGGCCAATAACAATGCTTGTTTCTGACCACCTGAGAAACCAACACCACCTTCTAAAATCAGGTGATCTAGCCCTTCTTTCTTCTCTTGTACAAAAGGTAATGCACCGGTCACGACTAAAGCTCGAAGAATATCTTCATCAGTTGCAAGCGGTGCACCCAGAGTCAAGTTTTCACGAATCGTACCGTAGAAAATATTCGCATTCTGGTTGAGTAAACCCATATCACGACGCACATCAGATGGGTCAATTAAAGACAAATCTAGACCATCTAAATGCACGGCACCTTGAGTTGGAACCTGCATGCCAGAAAGAAGCTGAAGCAATGTCGATTTACCGGCACCATTTCGCCCTAAAATTGCAATTTTTTCACCAGCACGA
The DNA here is from genome assembly GCF_000313935.1 of Acinetobacter sp. WC-141. Classification (GTDB taxonomy): domain Bacteria; phylum Pseudomonadota; class Gammaproteobacteria; order Pseudomonadales; family Moraxellaceae; genus Acinetobacter. Next base: position 71,393 of record NZ_AMSS01000034.1, read on the forward strand.
ATTTTTAAATGACGGATTGCCAAACTTGGTTTCGGGTCTTCTTCTCCATATTGGAACAAGATATTTTTTAGTTCATAGTCGCCATTTAAAGCAGCCTTGTGTACTAGATGCGAACGGTCAGCCTGATCGATCGGACGTTGCATGAGTTCATCAAGACTTTGTTTTGCAACTTTCGCCTGCTGTATACGTCCTAAAACACCCGTAATTTGCGCAATCGGTCCTAACATTCTTGAAGATAAAATTGAACAAGCCACTAACGCACCTGTGGTCATTTCACCATCCATTACAGCAAAACATCCCACTAAAACCACAATTGCATAGGTCAGACCCTGAAGCATTTGAGTCCATGCCATTAAAGTACCAACAATTTTACGCTGTCTCATACCGATATCGGCTGAAACTTCATTCATGTGGTTCCATTGGTTCTGGAAACGCGATTCAGCACGTAATAACTTGATATCTTCAATACCCTGCACCGCTTCAACAAGAATAGCGTTACGAATAGAAGATTCTCTCATACCTTCTTGTGCGAGTTGCGCTAGCTTCTTTTGCACCAAAATACCCGGCAAAATCATAAGCGGAACAATAAGCAACATTACCCAAAACAACTTTCCACCAATAATGGCAAAGATGGTCAGGAACAAGAAAAAGAATGGAAAATCTGCAATTGCACTAATCGTGGTAGAGGTCACCAGTTCACGAACCCCTTCGAGTTCACGAATCTGAGAAATAAAACTACCTGTAGACTTTGAACGGTCTTTATTTTTGATTCTTAGGGCATGACCAAATACACGGTCAGAAACCCGTAAGTCCGCACGTTTACCAATAATATCGGATAAATACACCCGTGATATACGTAAGGTAAACTCAAAAAGTGCAGCGATGAGTACACCACCCGCCAGAACCCATAAGGTTGGAACTGACTGAGATGGAACAACGCGGTCATAGACTTGCATTGAGAAAATAATGGTTGCCAATGCCAAAATATTGGCAATGAGTGAGGCAAACATAATATCAACGTAGCGCTTCCAATCTCTTAGAACAATTGACCAAAACCAGCTTGCTTCATACGGTTTGATATATTCATCAATACGTGCATCGGGAATAGAGCTTTCAGGACGCAAGATATAGACATTTTTAATTGTCGTTTTTAAGACATCTAAGCTTAAATTTTGAGAAAGGCCATGATCTCCACTTAACTGGATACTAACATTTCCTTGTGTATCTGCTTTATCGATAACACCGACCTGTCCGTCATTAAACTCGACCATAACAGGTAGGCGCCACGGGTTCAGCACCTCTAAAGAAAAAGGTACTTTACGTAAATTCAGTCCAACCTGACGTGTAATGAGCTGTAAAACATCATCAAGGTTTTGATTTTGGTTCCAGTCCAGTTGTAAACGGATTCTTTCTTCTGAAGGCTCAATTCGGTAATGTTTAGCAATCGTTAAGACCGCCTGTAACCAGGGCTGGTAGTTTATTTTTGTCATCATGGTTGTACTTCGAACCCCTGAATTGAAATATTATTTAAGTCATAAGCTTGGCGGGAACGTCCTGTTGCCGAAATGTACTGAACAATACTGTTATAGATGTCATAACGTGCTGACTCTAGTTCTGAATTGGCACTATGAATCGCCTGTTCTGCATTCAGTAAGTCAACCAATGAACGTGTACCAAGTTTGTATTGCTCTTGATAAAGTTCACGAGTACGAACCGTAGTGGCTTGGCGATTTGCTAAAACCAACATTTGGCGTTGTTTATTTTCGATTTGTTCTCTACTTGTTCGAATTTGATCAAGAACATCCATATAAACAGAATTGACTTTAGACTTTGCAGCCTCTTCTGCATAACTTGCCATTTTTACCTGAGAAGAAACTGCCCCACCTTGATAAAATTGACTACTTGCTTCAAGCATGACGGAACTATATAGGCCGTCATCTTTATCATTGTTTGGGTTTCTTCCATTAATGGCCTGACTTAACGAGCCTTTTACTGCCAAAGTTGGATAACGTGTTAAACGGGTTTGTTCCTTCTGTGCCTTGGCAACTTCAATGCCCGCTTGAGCAGCGATCATTTTTGGAATGGTATTGAACTCAGGCTCGCCATATAAATCAGACTGCTTCACCAAATCATCTGAAATAATTCAACCTGTTCGTGAGACATCTGCACCTAGCAATGTTCTTAAATGCTGTTGGTACTGACGTAACAATGATTGCTGTGCAATCAAACCAGACTGGGCAGCTTGTAAATAAGACTGGGCCTGAATCGGGTCAGCCTGACTACTAATACCTGCATTTGCACGTAAATTAGCGATTTCCTGAATTCGCTGAATACCTGCAATTTGCTGTTCGGCAATTTTATTTAATTGAAGATAGCGCTGAATATTGATAATCGACTGCGCAACATCAAGTGCAATGTCATCAATGCTGACCAATACATTCGCCTGCTCGACTTGGAGTTTGGCCTTCTCCACCGACACACCTGATTTGACTTTGCCAAAATCATAAAGCATTTGAGTGGCGTTTAGAGTCAATAACTGTCGGCCACGTTCACCACTACTCAAATCACCTGTGGTGATACCACCTGAAATTTGAGGATAATAACCCGCCTTTGCAACATCAATACCAGCATTTTGGCCAGCTAAGGTTGAAATGGCTTGGGAAATATCGGGGTTACGCTGGATGGCGATTCTCACCGCTTCCTGCAGAGTCATTTTCCTTGATGGCAGATTTGAATAAGATGAAGTTGCTCTATCATTGAGTTGAACAGTCGGAAACTCCTGCACTCTAGAACGATCTAACTTAAAATTACTCAGCTCTTGCATCTTGGCAACTTTAAATTCATCACTACTTTTAGGGGCAAAAAGTTGCGATAAGTTGTCTTTCAGGGTGTGATATTGCTCACTTGGTTTAGCAGCATATATCACCATCGGTACATGCAATGAAGTTAAAAGCATCAACCCTTTCAGGAAAGCCGGCTTTTTACATGTCCTTTTTACTTTTCTCTGGTTATATCCAATCATGCTTGTCTTGTTGATCTTGTTTGTTATCGTTTAAAAGCTTTTACATTCTACATAGTTTTTTGCATAAAGAAGCATAATTGCTCGAATAATTCACACATTATATTTTTACTAAGTGAATGCATTAATTTGTTGTTTTTAAAGCATAAATATAAAAAAACTAAAAAGAGGCATTGACCTCTTTTTAGACAAATAGATTAACCGTTTTATTTAAACTGTAAAATCGTCACCTAAGTAGACTTTACGTACTTGTTCGTTATCCAGAATTTCTTGTGGTGTACCTTCTGCAATTACAGCCCCTTCACTCACAATATATGCACGCTCACAAATTGCTAGCGTTTCACGTACATTATGGTCAGTAATGAGCACGCCGATACCACGATCTTTTAAGGTCTGGATAATATCTTTAATATCTCCAACCGAGATTGGGTCAACGCCGGCAAATGGCTCATCAAGTAACATAAATTTAGGATCGGCAGCCAAAGCACGAGCAATTTCAGCACGACGGCGTTCACCACCTGACACACTCATTCCTAGTGAATCTTTAATATGACTGATTTTAAAATCATTTAATAATTCAGTAAGTCGTTGCTGGCGCTGTTGCTTATTTAAGTCTTTGCGTGTTTCTAAAATAGACATGATATTTTCAGCAATGGTCAGCTTTCTAAAAATAGAAGCTTCTTGCGGAAGATATCCGATTCCTTTACGTGCCCGTTCATGCATTGCCAAATCAGACATATCAAGATCATCAAGGTGAATTTCACCTTTGTCCATACGCACTAGCCCTACAACCATATAGAAGCTTGTTGTTTTTCCTGCACCGTTAGGGCCAAGCAAACCAACAATCTGTCCACTTTGCATACTAAAAGATACGTCTTTGACGACCCAACGCTTACTATAGTTTTTTGCTAAGTGCTTAATACACAAAGTTTGGGGTTGTTGAAGAGCTTGTTGCATTAGTCACGCGCTCCTGGAAAGCTTTTTGAACTTGATGGTGGAATAATAATTTGAACACGATTTGACGATGAACCTTGAGCTTCAACATCACCTTTATTCATACTATATTTCAATGAGTTACCACGAATACTAGAACCATCTTGATATAAATATGCACCACCATTCAAAGTAATAATGCCCGTATCTGCATTATAGACAATGGTTTGACCCTCGCCTCGTGCAATGCCTTTGTCAGCACTGATTTGTTGCTGGAATTTAGATGGTCTACCTTTGGCGGTGATGGTTTGAATTTCACGCTTCGAGTTTAACGTAGCAACAATTGAATCTGCTTGAAGCTTCATCGTGCCTTGCTCGATCACGACATTGCCGGTGTAAGTCGTCAAACCGGTTTTCTCGTTATAGGTCGCGCGATCTGCCACGAGTGAAATTTGTTGATTACGGTCAGACGGCAACGCAAAAGTCGAAGCTGATGATAAAGCAACGAATGTAATGACCGCAGCTTGTTTTAGGAAAGCTGAAGAACGTTTTAAATTAAGACTTTGGTGCATACTTTCCTCGAATATTAAAAAATTCGTACTGACCGTTATTCAAATTGGCTTTTAATCCTTTGCTGACAAAATCGGCCTGTGGAGACTGAACGATCACTTGATGATCCGTCTCAATCTCTCTGGTTTTTGGATATCCAGTTAATTCATCGGTCTGGAATTCAATTTTCCCTTGTGGAGCAAGTTTAGTTGCGACCACATCACCCGATAATACAACTTTACGGTTATCATCATAGCCATTTGCTTGTTTCGCAAAGAACGTCGCATCAACTTTGCCATCTTTATACATAGAAGCATTAAGTTGATCCAACTTTGATGTTTTTTGTTGCATATCCTGTTCAAGCTGACGAACTTCAGCACGAATATACAAATTGCCTTGATCATCAGTTTGAGTCAAATGGACGCCCTGCGCCGAATATGTCATATTCTTCGCAGAACCAATGTCTAGTTTTTTTGCCTTGCCACTATAGTAGTAATAACCACCACTTATAGCAGCAATAACTACAGCAACAATAGATAAAACTCTGGTATCCATGAGCAGGAATAGCCTACCTTTTTAAGTAATCTTATTATTAATGCGGTACTGCAAGATATTTTTCAAGAAGTTCTTGGTAAATGCCTTTTGCGATCAGCAACATATCACAGACTTCACGTACAGCACCACGTCCGCCCATCGACTGGGTAACCAAATGCGCACGGCGACGCACTTCTTCATGACCATTTGGCACAGTCACACTCATTCCTGCGATTGCAAAAGCAGATAAATCAGGCCAGTCATCGCCCATATACAAGCAATCGGAAGGTAATATATTAAACTGTGAACAAGCTTCGCGTAACGCAGAGCCTTTGTCTTCACGACCTTGAAAAACAAGATCTACACCTAAATCAGACATACGCTTTTCAACAATATTACTTTTTCGGCCAGTAATAATGATGACTTTCATGCCTGCTTGCTGCACAAGTTTCATGCCTAAACCATCACGAATATCGAATGATTTAATCTCATCGCCACTATTGGTTAAAGTTACAAAGCCATCACTCAAAATACCATCGACATCCAAAACCAATGCCTGTAAATGACGTGCTTGTTCTAACAATGCATAAGATGCCATTGATTAATTTACCCCTGCCTGAATAAGGTCATGCATACTAATTACACCAATCACTTTATTTTGGTCATCAACCACAACAAATTGACTAATTTTTTTCAGGTTAAGCTGTTGTAGAGCTTCTACCGCACGTGCTTCTTGAGAAATAGTTGACGGTTTTTTTGTCATTACTTCAGAAACAGGTAAATTCACATCAAAACCTTGCTGTTTATCAATTAAACGACGTAAGTCACCATCGGTGAAAATACCAAGCAAATGTTCCTGTTCATCAACAATGGTCGTCAAGCCTAAACGCTTATTAGAAATTTCGTAAAGCACTTGATTCATTGGCGTATCTGGTGAAACTTTTGGCAATTCATCGCCAGTGTGCATCAGGTGTTTTACATGTAAAAGTAAACGCTTACCCAACGCTCCAGCAGGATGCGAACGAGCAAAATCATCTGCAGTAAAGCCACGCGCTTCAAGTAACGCAACAGCCAGCGCATCACCCAATACTAAAGTCGCTGTCGTACTCGACGTAGGCGCTAAACCTAATGGGCACGCCTCGTCAGACTCACCTAGTGTTAAAGCGATGTCAGCGTTTTGCGGCATTGGGCCTTGATCAGTACGGCTAATGGTAATAAGAGGTACACCCAGATGTTTGATGAGTGGCATTAACATCATGATTTCATCACTTTTTCCAGAGTTGGAAATCGCAATTAAAACGTCGCCGCGAACCAGCATACCCAAATCGCCATGTCCAGCTTCGCCCGGATGCATAAAGAAAGATGGTGTACCAGTTGAGGCAAAAGTCGCAGCCATTTTACGGCCAATATGCCCTGACTTACCCATGCCAGTAATCACAACACGGCCTTTACACTGTAACAATATTTCACAAGCCTGATTAAAACTGTCATTAATTTGTGTTGCTAACACGTCTAAGGCTTGTTGCTCAATACGCAAGGTTGCTAATGCGCTGCTTTGAAAATCTGTAGGATTGGGCATACGAGTTTGACTCAAAATAATTGATCTGATCTCTTGTAAAGATCGGTGATTTTAATCAAAAGATTTGGGGGCATTCTAACATAACTCAATCATCTACACGTTTTTAAATGTATAAGATTTCACAAGCTTATAAAATTCTTGCATAAAACTTTGTGAAAAATGATGCATCAGTTATGATGTAACACTGTTTTTGTTGAGTGTTTGAAAACCCTTATGCAACCGTTTGTTTTATATAACTCTGAGCAACGAAAAAAAGTTGAATTTGTACCTCGCAAAGAAGGTCACATCGATATGTACGTCTGCGGTATGACCGTTTACGATTACTGTCATATCGGGCACGCTCGAGTTATGGTTGCATTTGACTACATTATTCGTTTCTTGCGTAGTCAAGGCTGGAATGTTCGCTACATTCGCAACATTACCGACATTGACGACAAAATTATTAAACGCGCGAATGAAAATGGTGAAACCATTCAGCAGCTCACTACTCGTTTCATTGATGCAATGAACGAAGATGCAGCTAACTTAGGCTGTGCTGCACCTGATGAAGCACCTAAAGCGACTGAATATATTGACCAGATGCAAAACATGATTGGCAATCTGGTAAATAAAGGCTCTGCTTACCCTGCTTCAAATGGCGATGTTTATTTTGAAGTGACCAAATTCGAAAAATATGGTCGCCTCTCTGGCCGTAAGCTTGATGACATGCAAGCTGGTGCGAGTGAACGCGTTGATGTAGAAGTTGAAAAGAAACATCCGTTTGATTTTGTACTTTGGAAACATGCCAAAGAAAATGAACCATCTTGGGCATCTCCTTGGGGTAATGGCCGTCCGGGCTGGCACATTGAATGTTCTGCAATGTCGACTTGCTGCCTAGGCAATCTCTTTGACATTCATGGCGGTGGTTCAGATTTAATGTTCCCACACCATGAAAATGAAATTGCGCAAAGTGAAGCATCAACTGGCGAACAATATGTAAACTACTGGATGCATGTTGGCTTCATTAATGTTGATGGTGAAAAGATGTCTAAGTCTTTAGGCAACTTCTTTACTATTCGTGACGTGATGGAGAAATTCCACCCTGAAGTGATTCGCTACTTTATTGTGTCTTCACATTACCGTAGTCCTGTGAACTTCTCTGATGTCGCACTTAAAGAAGCAAAAACTTCTTTAACTCGTTTCTATCATTCATTTAAAGCTTACCAACAAGTGTACGGTCAAACGACAACTGAATCACTTGATCAAAGCTTTGTTGAACGTTTTAACAATGCGATGTGTGATGACTTCAACACAGCCGAAGCAATGGCGGTATTGTTTGAACTGAACAAAGAGTTAAACCGTGCTGTAAAAGAAGAGCAAGCTGACCAAGCGACTGTGCTTTATTCGACATTACGTCACCTCACCAACATTTTAGGTTTGGTACAACACAATGTAGATGATTTCTTAAAATCAGATATTGGACAAGAAGCGCTTACTTTGTCTGATGCTGAAATTGAAGATTTCATTCAACAACGTGTTGATGCGAAAAAAGCAAAAGACTTTGCTAAAGCAGATGGCATTCGCCAGTCTTTGCTCGACCAAGGTGTTGTATTAGAAGACACTCGCCAAGGTACAGTTTGGCGTCGTGCTGATTAAATGTTCAATTAAATCACAAGAGTGTTGACACTTTAGTGAAACACTCTATAATGTGCTCACATTGCGGGAATAGCTCAGTTGGTAGAGCATAACCTTGCCAAGGTTGGGGTCGCGAGTTCGAGTCTCGTTTCCCGCTCCAAAATTTAAAAACCACTTAATTCGAAAGGATTAGGTGGTTTTTTATTGCTTCGCATCAAACGTAAATTAATAACTAATATTTAAAATTATTCTGACATAACTAAGAAAATTAATTTGAAACTATTTCAAAGTAAATTTATAGGCTCTAGAACCCCTTTATAGAAAGAAAAAATGGCCTTAATCAAGTGTAAAGAATGTGAAAAAATTTAGTAATCTTGATCTTGCTGATGCTTGCCCCAGAATAGTTCATCAGCAACAAAAACAAATAGAAAGTGGCTTACACTGCATGGGGTTAAGACCGAAACTCGTCAATAGTTTATTTCACATTACGAATGCATAAAGCATATGTGGCAGTGAGTGTATGAGGGTAAATACGAAGTCAACTTAAAGTAAAGGATATTTTTACGGAGTAGGCTTGTATAATTATAATAAGGTAAATTTTTATTATGTAGTAGAAATAGTTCTAACAGTTAGTGCTCATTCCAACTGTTAGAATTTATGTATTATAGAGCTTTAACGCACACTTTCATTTACAGCCTCAGACAGAGACTTATCGACAAAAAATATAAAAAGAGTAAATATCATATATATAATAGTAAAGTAAAGCACAAATAATAAGATATCACTTGACCACATTCCTATATATATAATAAATACAATTGAAATAATTAATGTTGATGTAATAAAGAACATTAAAGAACAAATCCCAGAAGCAATAGATGCAAGTGCATTCGAAAAATATATTAAATAACTATTTCTATTAGGTTTAACATTTTTTATATACTCCACTGTAAGCAAGTAAAATAAATAAATAATTCCTAGGAAAAATAAAATTAAGATATTACTTGGTATATAAGAGTTTAAAAGATCTAAAATATTATTTACATAAATATACGAGTCATTATACTCACCATAAGTATTTGAAATATAATTAAAATCATTGTCAGAAAAAGCTTTCACCTTAGTTCTTTTTTCAAAAAATTTTTTAACTTTTTCTCCAAACAATGCAGCGATACTAAAAAAAATCAGTATAGCTCCTAGATAAGTTAGAAGCCATATTACTGCTTCTTCAATTTTTAAAACTATTCTTTTCATATATTGTATTCTTCGGTTAACTCGTTTTTAAAAAGTATTACTATTGTTATTAATAAGGCTTTGCAAGATTAAATCTAATCCATACCTCATAGTGGGGCACTTTATACTAGTATTTAACTCATAAATCAACAAATTTAAAGAAAAGTTATAATAAGACCTATTGCTGGCCATGAATGTCTTATAAAAATAACTTTTATATAATATTTCAAGCAGCAGTAAACTGGTTAGCTCTAAAGTATCTTAGGGTGCTTTTTAATGCTACATAAAGAAAAACCCGCACTAGGCGGGATTTTCAAACTACTAATTCTTCCAGTAATTGACATACACGATCCTTTTCTTTTTTTAAGATCATAACTTGACTGACTGTAAACTCATTGTCCAAATGGTAGTCTGCATGCACCCTAATTTGATGTAAAACACCAAGTTTTAATGCAAGCATATGGAAATTTTTGTTCTTTTTCTCAATTGCAAGATGCTCCATGCAAAATCTCAATTTCTCATGACTACTTCCACCCATGTTTTTAAATATTTCTGGGTAATGTGTCTCAAGCCACTCTTTAACTTTATGGTATATAAAATAATAATATCGCCCAGAATAAGTTCTTTTTAGACATTCTTGATTTGAGTATGTAGATTCATAAAGATAATCAGCCATGTCGTTAATGCTTAATGAATCCATATTAACTCTTCTTCACTCTTTCATCTAAGGCAAAATAAATTGAAAAACTTCTAAAACTGTTTAATAGGCTATTAGAATCGGATTGATTGTTATAGTGTAAAAATAAATCTGTTAATTTCTCTTGCAAAGAATTATTCATTTCATCAATTATTTGAATGCCATCTGCACACATATCTCCAAACAATTTTTTTGGTATATATATAATTTCACTCAACTGATCGGCATCCATATATGTAGTATAATTTGATATAAATGAAGAATTTATTGAGAATCTAGAAAAAAACTCTTGAGTAGCCAATAACTGCATAGCTCTCAATACATTTTTATCAAGACTTGTTTGACTCATAAACTCTTCAGTTTCTGGCGTATCATCCTTATTATTTAAAAAGACTTCATTAAACAAAGTATTATTATTATTTTTTCGTCTTAAATCTTCTAACTCATCGAAATAATAGAACATATGAAACACCCTTAAGCATATTTCTAACATTACTTTGTCATCTTGATATAAGTCTATATATTGAAATAACAAATCAATACAACCATCTAAATTTCCGCCTAGCAAAATACAAGATGATAAATTTATTTTCGGTGATCTAGAAATTGGATCTAATCTCTCGGCTGCCTTGAAGTACGAAATAGCATTTTCATAGTTTGCTTCGTATGAGCTTAAAACCCCCAAACCCAAATATGCCATATAGGGATCACTCTGAACTAAATCATTCATGCTTTTTCTATATTTTGCAATCAGCCGTGATCCTTCACCAAATGGCTTGAGATCAATTTTTATTGACTCATTAGCGAAGACTTCTGCTATTTCTTCCAGTTTGGTTTTTGGTAATGGCGCACTCATACTGCAAACTTCAAATGTGTTTTTATTAAATTATAGCAATGGTGGTATCAATGTGCATCATTTTAGTAAGAACGTAAATTAATTTCGGTTTATTTTCATTGATCTGGTAACAAGACACTGAATTTGGGTATTTCGATATGATTCTCAAATTTGAGCATCATAAAAAACCACCCGAAGGTGGTTATCTTTACTTAATACAACTCCATCTTTTTTGGAGTGCTGTTAAATGTTCATATACAGTTGGTGCTTTTACTTGCTTGTCTTTGATTACTTCTTCGAAAAATGTAAAGTTCGTATTAATGATTGTCTTCATCATATTTTTCATTAATGTTTCATCCAAGTCTCCAAAACGAATGCCGGTAGCAACAAATTCTAAATAGTTTAAAAGATAGTGGATTGCATCTTTATATTTTTGGTCAAGCATTTCAAAGTGTTCTTTTTTAAGAATATAGCCATCACCGAATTGTTTTCTAGCCGTTACAAAAACTTCAGTACATAACATGACTTTGTGGTTATAGACTTCCGAAAGTCTCGACTCCATTAAAGTGTGTATTGTATGGCTTCTAGTTGCTGCCACACTATTTGCACGAGTTGGAAATAACCAACCTAAAATTGCTACCACGGTTCCCAAAAGAACTACCAAGGTGTTTGAAATTGTTTGCTTCTCTTCCCCTTGAGGGTTGAAAGATATCTTCGTTAATTCAAAAGCAAGAAATGTGTAGTGCCTTAAGAATAAATTCCAGTACACCAATTCCAAAAAAACAATCACTAATGCAATCATTATGAAATTTAATTGCACATGGGTTCGTGGCTTTAAGAAGAATTTATCTTTAATTCTCTTATCAAAGAAATACCAAAGGCCCAAAAAAGGTAAAAATAATAAAATTGTTCTTAGTAATAATATGTTATCAATAACCATTTTATACTCATAAAAATAAAGCATCCATAATAGGATGCTTTATTTGTATTCTTTTGTAAACTAGCCGATGCCATAACCATCTGCTAAGCGATAGTTTAATTTTGTAGTTTTCATGGCGTCTCCTCTCAAAGCTTACGCTTGATTTAACTTATATACGTCTAAATAAAATATGCGTCGCAGTCGGTCGCCGCGTCGCAATAGTAAACGTTTCGTTTAAACGCATACTACGTACTAATGACAAAAGTGTCAATATCGAATCGTAACGTCGTTGTCAATAGCGCAGCCGTATTATGTGTCAACAACACCGCTAAGTTATGTCGCGCGTTCGCAAACAGTCACCGAACGTCAGCATCTAAGCCTTCGTCGTTCGTACTGTCACCTTCTTATGCGCCTTATTCAAGAATATGCTGTCTATATAAACCAGCTTAAGCTTTGTACTTCTCAGCAAACTGTCTAACTTTTCTTAAATCATCAGATTTATGGAATAGCAGTCCTAGTTTTATTAAGTTTTCTTGGGTTAATAATCGATTTCCGCATTTCCCCATTAACACCCTCAAATATTTTTAGCTAATTCTTTTGCCAAACATTGTTCATGCCAAGTGGTTTGAAAGTTCTCGACAGCTTTTGACTTAATGAGAGGGTCTTCAAATAGCTTTGAAGAATATGCAGATTTGATAAGCTCTTGATAAAGTTGTTTGGCTTGTTGCTCTTCAAGATGATCGGCGATGTCGTGTAACTCTTTAGCTGGCACTTCATGTTGTCTTGCATCCATCACCCCACTTGCTGCTTTTTTCACAGTTTCACAGTAATGAAGTTCCATGGCTTCTGATGCTGCATAACATTGAATTGAAATCGCGCTGATAAAGAGGAATATAAATCTCATAATCTCACCTTAATTTGACGCGCAAGGTTACCAACTAATCCGCCCAAATTTAAGTTAAAAAAGGTTATTTTTGTTTTGTCTTATTTTATTTCACCTTTTGCACTTGAGTGTTAGAAGCTTTCAGCACTGTTCCATCTGCCGCGACTGGCGCCATAAATGGAATTTGCTGACCCGTATTTTTATCAATCAACAGCGAATGGCGCTCTCCACTTTCAAATAGGTTGTGCTCTCCCCATTGTCGCAAAGCCACAACCACTGGAAACAAACTCTCCCCTTTAGCGGTTAATACATATTCTTGATAAGCAGTACCATCCGAAGCGTCTTGCATTTCAAGTACACCTGCATCCACTAACTTTTTTAGTCGGTCAGAAAGAATATTTCGTGCTACTCCTAAGCTGCGCTGAAAATCTCCAAAACGGCGCATCCCATCAAAAGCATCACGCACAATGAGCAGTGACCAGCGGTCTCCAATCAGATTGACGCAGCGCGCAACAGGACAAGGTTCATCTTTTAACAATTTAGAGTTCGTCATTAAGTTTCCTTACCAATAATCAATAACAAGTTATCTAGTTGCATTTTAAAACTAGTAGACTTAACATTCAACTAGTTGCATTTTAAAACTAGATTAAATGGATTTAGGCCCATGAAAGCTTCTCTTGCATCTTCAGCTTCACCCACAGAAAGCGATAAACCGCTTTCAAACATGCCCCGTGGCGTAATTTTGCTGTTTGCCATAGCAAGTGGTGCAAGTGTAGCAAATGTCTACTATGCCCAGCCTTTGCTCGACATATTGGCCAAGGACTTTAATGTTAGTCATGCTGCCATTGGTGGTGTAGTTACAGCCACGCAAATAGGTTGTGCGCTAGCCCTCGTTTTTTTAGTACCGCTGGGTGATCTTGTAAATCGACGTCGATTAATGGCTATGCAGTTACTGGCTTTAATATTTGCCTTGCTCATGGTTGCCTTTGCTCACTCTACAATCATTCTTTTAGCAGGAATGCTTGCCGTGGGTTTACTCGGTACGGCCATGACTCAAGGGCTTATTGCCTATGCTGCGAGTGCTGCGGCTCCTCATGAGCAAGGACATGTAGTAGGTACTGCACAAAGTGGTGTATTCATTGGCTTACTGCTTGCCCGAGTATTTTCAGGAGGAATTAGTGATATAGCGGGTTGGCGTGGCGTGTATGTTTGCGCAGCCGTTATCATGGTTATGATTGCATTGCCACTTTGGAAACGTCTGCCTCATTTAAAAATTCAGCCCGTTAACATGCGCTACCCGCAACTTCTAGCCACTATGCTAAAACTGCTGCGCCAAGAAAAAGTATTACAAGTGCGCGGTGTCTTAGCTTTACTCATGTTCGCTGCATTCAATATTTTTTGGAGCGCACTGGTCCTACCGTTGAGTGAGCCGCCATATCGTTTTTCGCATACTATTATTGGGTCTTTTGGACTCGTCGGAGTTGTGGGTGCTTTGGCTGCTGCACGTGCGGGTTATTGGGCTGACCACGGATATGCTCAGCGTACAAGCGCGGTAGCACTCTTCATATTACTGCTCGCTTGGGGTCCACTCTCACTTATGGGTTACTCACTCTGGGCACTGGTGATTGGCATTGTATTATTGGACTTAGGCGGACAAGCCCTCCATGTAACCAACCAGAGTATGATTTTTCGTACTCGTCCAGAAGCGCATAGCCGGCTTGTGGGTCTCTACATGTTGTTTTATGCGATCGGCAGTGGATTAGGTGCAATCAGCACAACGGCGACTTATGCCTATGCGGGATGGCTTGGCGTGTGTACGCTAGGCGCAGGTGTTAGTCTATTGGCACTGCTTTTTTGGTGGATAACACGTCATATTTCACCGCAGGAGGTAAGCCAAATATAAAAATAGAACTCATCCTTTATGAATACACATACTGAATTCATTCAATAACGATTTATAAGTATTAATTCAATGTTAGAGCTAAAGGATTCAGATTGATCTATTCATATGATTCAACTTACTCGAACTGATTATTTAGCTAAGGAATCATCAGTGAGATGTCTGTGCCGCTTTAGGTTTAAAGACCATTAAACAAATCACAATGAAAGCTAATAAAACAAAAGACGCGCTAAATCTGCTTAGTTCTAATCCACCATGTGCAATAGGTTTATCCAGAAAATCTCCCAATACCGCACCTAGAGGCCTGGTAAGAACAAAGGCCAACCAAAATAATAAGGTTCTTGAAATTTTGGTATAAAAATAGCAGATTGCCAAAACCAACAATAAAGTGCCAAAGATTAAAGCAGCGCTCGTATACCCCAACCCTTGCGTATCAGCCGTCCAATCGCCCAAAGCTGTCCCTAATGTTTGAGAAAACATAATGGTTAACCAATAGAAAGCTTCACTTTTTGCAGACTGGATACTTTTTACTGAAATTGTGCCGCAGCTTAAATACCAAACAAATAGAGATACGCCTAATAAAATAAGTAGTATTAAGCTCCCTCCTGCATAACCCACACCTAAGGTTCGATCAACGAAATCGGCAATCGTTGTCCCTAAGGTCGTAGTGGCAATGATTGTCGCCCAGTAAAAAAATGAATTATAGTTTTTAGCTTTAATTTGTAGTCCGACAAATACTGCAAAGATCACTGCAAAAATTGCCGTACTAATTACATATCCCAAATTAAGGGACATGGATAGCGCATCTCCAGCGGTTTCACCTAGCGTTGTAGCTGCAATTTTAATGATCCAAAATAATAAAGTGACTTCTGGAACTTTACTCAAGGTTTTAGATAAATTCTCATGACTCATCATTGTATGTTCCCAAACATACCTTCATTAGCTGCTATCTAAAAGTTTATGCCTTAAGATAAAATTAAGGTTAAAAATAAATTACAAATACCTTTTCATAAAAGATGACACGGCGCATTTTGTCTCAATACTTAGATGAAAAATATAACAATATACAAATAAATAAACTATAATAATTCAAGGATTATGCATGTGAGTGAATGAGATGAAATCTTCTCTAACAATGTAAATGTTGATATGCAACATTTGTCCATTACTATCAAAATTATATGAAAGCCCCTATAGGAACAAAATTGGGTATTAATAATAAATTGATTTGCGCAGTTGTATTTGCTCTTCTGGCGGGATGTCAGCGGCAAGAGGCGAACGAAAATACGAGTGCGGTGAAACTACCTGTTTATGAGTTTAATGGCGTTTCTGCATCAGCTCGCTTAAAAGGAATATTGCAGCTAAAACAAGAGTGCCTCTATGTGAACGATATCCTCATTATTTTTCCGGAAAACACCGCTCAGTGGGATTCTGAAAAAGAAACCTTAATTTATAAAGGTAAGCTAGTTGCCGTAGGCAATGAGTTAGATATTGCTGGAAGTTTTGGTAATTTTGAGCAGGACAATCTACGCATTAAACATTTGAGTCCAATGTGTGATCATCAGAACATTTGGTTTGCAGGATAATCTACAGTGAAGGGTTCGAGTTCAATTTCCATCACCCTTCACTGTTTAGTTTTTAAACGGACTGAATCAAATTATGATCAGATTTATATATTTTCCTGACAGGCCACCAGAAATAAATATAAATTAAGAGAATGACCCATCCCAACAATACATCTCCAATTAAATGTGGAAATTCATGTGTCATGACCAAACCCATAACAAGCATTGCCCCGAAGTGGGCAATATTTGCAACCATGGTAAATTCAAAAAACATATAGTTCTTTAAAGGCTCTTTGGCCGCTTTCAAAAGAAACCAGCCCCATACAATATAGATGGCTGAGATCATCAACTCGTAATGCTCAGCTCCACCATGTAACGATCCCCAACGGACCAGCCGCACAAGAAATTTACCCCATTCGAATTGAAGTAAAATGTCGGGAATATTTAAAAAAATGACAAGTGCGGCTCCGGCAAAAAATAGAATAAAGCTGTAACCCATAAGCTTTGCTACGAAGCTGAACCGAGATATTTGTATTTGATGATTTGCCGACATAATTTATGCCCTCACTGATATGAAAATTTATTTCATAATTTTTAAGACGCACGTAATCGACGAGTCTTGAAAATACCCAGTCCTTTATCTTTAATATCTAGAATAAAAGATTTGAGTCCATTTTCATTTGGAATCGGTAAGCTCCCCCGTCCTAATCTATGCATTTGACGCGTATACCAAGTAATTTCTAATGACCCCAAATTATCAATAAACTTAAAACCTGTAGTTAATGGTTTAACTTGATTAATAGTTTCAAGCCCACTTAATAGCCGTTTTGATGCCATCGGTTCAATTGCGAAAATTCGGCCAAGACCAATAAAATCTAAATCATTATTTGATAAAGCACTTTCGATCCCTTGCAGACTTCTAAAGCCTCCAGTCACCATAAGTGGCACTTTACTTTGTTCACGCACTTTTTTAGCAAAGTCTAGAAAGTAAGCTTCACGAGAGAGGGTTGAGGCTTTGGATTTACCCAATTGCATAATCGGTTTTTCATAGGTTCCGCCAGAAATTTCGATTAAATCGATACCTACTTCATCCAATGCTTGAATGGTTGCCAGCGATTCTTCTTCGGTAAAACCGCCTCTTTGAAAATCGGCTGAGTTTAATTTAATACTTACCGGATAGTCCGGTCCAACTCGATTACGAATTTCCTTATAAATTTCAAGTACAAATCTACGTCGATTTTCAATATTTCCGCCCCATTGGTCTGTACGGCGGTTATGGTGCGGAGAAAGAAACTGACTAATTAAATAACCATGTGCACCATGTAACTGAACACCTGTAAAACCTGCTTTCTTGGCAATCTCAGCGGTATTTGCATAGCGTTGAATCAGATCTTCAATTTCATCATGAGTTAGTTCTCGCGGTGTAGCAAAAACTGCTGCCATTTTCGGGCCAAACGGCACAGCGGAAGGTGAAACCGTTTCTTTATTTAACCCTCGAATTGCTTGTTTACCAGGATGGTTTATTTGCATCCAGATTTCACTACCACCAGATTTAGCAACTTCTGCCCATTCTTTGATGAGGTCAAAATCTTTTTCATCTTCGATGATGACATTACCGGGTTCACCGATTGCTCTAGAGTCAATCATCACGTTACCGGTAATCAAAACCCCCGCTCCAGACTGAGACCATGTTCGATATAACTGAATCAGCTCTTTACTCGGTCGCCCATCGGTATGAGCCAATGCTTCACTTAAAGCTGATTTAATCAGCCTATTTTTTAACGTAATTTTTTTCTTAAATACAAATGGCGATGCGAGCTTTAAATCATTTTTCATCTTAGGCCTCCGGCGTGATTCTTTTTTATGCAGTGAGCTTTTGAATATAGTTACGAATAGGCAATGCGATTAAATCAGGATGGCTCGCAATTCCCCAGTGACCCGCATGAATATCAGTACGTGTAAAAGAAGAATTTACCCATCGATCTTGTTTATCGACGATATGTTGAGGGACAAAGCGATCTTTAGTCATCGATAAAACATGTACAGGTACTGAGGTATAGCGTTTTTTCGAGTTAATTAATGGCTTAAACAAATTCAATCTATAAAAACCTAACCCACGGATCGCATTTTTGAGTTGATGCGGATGTGGCGTAACTTTCTTACCCTCGAGTTGAGAAACGACTTGTGGCCATATTTTTGATAAACCCAGATACCAGCTTAGCTCTGGAAGAATTGGAATATTAAAAAACAACATGTAACTCGAAGAAATCATCTGCTTGATAGCCGCGAACTTTCTTGCAGGCTCTTTGCTGTTTAGATTTTCTTTAAACCAAATGCCTGCATGGTCAATACTTGGAGCTAAAGCCGTATAGCTTTTGATATAAGGTTTTAACTTATCATCCAAAATCGCTTCCCAACCTTGCAGAGCACCCAAGTCATGACCAATCAAGTGAACAGGCTGCTGAAGACTCGTTTGTTCAATAACTGCTTTTAAATCAGAAATGAGATAGTCCATGTGATATCCCGCTTCAGACAACGGAGCTCCAGATAAACCCGTTCCTCGCACATCGTAAGTCACGATATGGAAATCTGATTTCAGCAATGAAGCCAGTTCATCCCAGATCTGAGCTTCATCTGGATAACCATGAATAAACACCAGCGTTTCACGATTAGCTGTTGCTGTACCCCACTCATATATTGATAAAGTGACATCAGCTGACTGAATATATCTTTGTTGTTTTTCAATCATTGTATTCATATTAGCTCACCAACCCTTTTTGTATTTCTTGATAAAGTTTGACTGCCGGTGAACGATTTATATAATCCAATGCAAGCTCAGTTGAACCTTCATAGTAAGGATGATAAGCAGGTTTAAAGAAGTTTTTAGCCGTCGTCATAAACCAAATCGGACTTGGTACTAATTCTTGAGAACTTGCTTTAAACCATTGTCGCCAAAAATCAAGACGACCTAAGCTTTGCTGAGATTTAGGCAAGCTACGATCTACCGCTGCAAGCTCTTGCGTGCCTTTCACCATTAAATAAGTAAAAATGGGTGCCGTAATACTCATGATTGCAGCACGCAATGCATAGTTACCGCCTAAGTGCTCAAATAGATCAAAGGCAACGGTTCTATGTTCAACTTCTTCTGCACAGTGCCAAGTAAATAAATCACTTACCACGGGGTCACACCCCTTTTCTTCCCAGTGAGCTTTCGTCAAAGCATATTGACCTAATGCACACGTATAATGTTCGGCAGCGGCGACAATGCCTACACGGAGCAATAACCAAGACTTTTGCATACGCTTTGGTAGAGTTTTTCCAAATGGCTTATCTGCAAGCATGTAATCAAATAGTTCAATTACGCGCTCGTACTGTTCTTCAATATCAACGCCATAACGCTGAATATATTTTTCGATAGATTCCTTATGCGCTTGAGCATGAATTGCTTCTTGGCGAATAAAAGTTTCTACATCTTTTTTTAATTTTTCATCGGTTACGAATGGGAGTGCCTTATTAAAAATACGGCAGAAAAAGTATTCTCCTCGCACAAGCGTAAAACTGAAGTGATTTACAGCATGACTACCTATTGGAGATTGTGGCATCCAGTGCAATGGTGACTCATTCCAATCAAAAGCGACACGACGCGGAAATAGAGGCCATAAAGTTTTAGATGCCATATCCTTGAATGTGTTTGGGTACATGTTCTTTTTCTCTTCCTCAAGATAGCTACACATTAAGTTCCAAAAAGGAACTTGTTAATATCATTAAAGGACAATTCCTATGTCAGAACGGTCAAAAATTTGAATTAGTCTTTTAAAATAAAGGTTAAGTAAGACATGCTAGATTAAGAAAAATTAAAAAAAGCCCCCTTATGGGAGCTTTTTCAAAAATAACTTAGGATTTGTATGGGCAGTTTAAAGCTTAAGTTGGGTTAATCTCTGCCGTTAATCTTTGCAAATCATGACCCGAAGGTGCTTGGTAAACACGTAAACCAAACTCGGGAAGAATCGCAATTAAATGATCAAAAATATCGGACTGAATCGCTTCATAAGAAACCCATGCAATGGTATTGGTAAATGCATAGATTTCTAAAGGTAAGCCCTGACTGGTCGGCTGTAATTGTCTAACCATAATGGTTTGATTTTGGGCAACCCCCTTATGCTGGCGCAAATAAAACTCTACATAGGCTCTGAATGTTCCGATATTGGTTAAACGGCGCTTGTTATAACGAGATTGATTGCTTAACTGTTTATTGAACTCTTCAATTTCAGAATTCTTTGCATCCAGATATTGATCTAATAATAAAAACTCTTTGAGCTTTTGTTGTTCTTCGTCACTCATGAAATGAACACTGCTTTGATCGAGAAAGAGTGAACGTTTCATTCGACGACAACCTGAATTGCTCATACCTCGCCAGTTTTTAAATGTATCGGTAACCAGCTTATTGGTCGGAATGGTCGTGTAGGTTTTATCAAAATTTTGCACAGTGACTGTATGCAATGAAATATCAATCACATCACCATCTGCATTGAGTGATGGCATTTCAATCCAGTCTCCAATACGAACCATGTCATAAGATGCAATTTGCACACTAGCAACCAATGACAAAATGGTGTTTTGGAAAACCAGCATTAATACTGCTGCCATCGCACCAAAACCTGCAAGTAATGTGAACACATCCTTTTTAAGGAACGTTCCCAAAATCATCAGGCCACACACAACAAATAAAATTAATTTAACGAGTTGTAAGTAACCTTTAATCGGCTTGTTTCTAGATTTTGGATTACGCTGATAAATAAGGTTGAAGATATTTAACAGTTCGCTGACAGTAAGTGCGAGCGTGAGAAAAATAAATGCTTGCGCCCCCATTTCTACAAAAGCAATAAACTTCGCAGATAGATGCGGAACTGTTGCAATACCATTCATAATCACAACAGCAGGAACAATATTTGCAAATTTCTTTATGACACTATGCTGAGCAAAAATTGATTGATTGGGTGATTTAAGTTTTGTGACTAAATGACGAACGCCTCGAACAATAATTCGTTTGGCAATAAAATTTGCTATTGCTGCAAATAAAATTAAAAGAGTGAGTGAAACAATCATCTCTAGCCAAGGATAATGGCTTAACTGAACCCGAATTTCGCGAAAAAAATTAAAAAAATCCAACATCTACCCCTTAAAACTTTATTTTCTCGAATTTTAAGGGGTAAAGCATTTGATAATAAGACTTGTTTACATATGTAGTCATAAATACAACAACTAAGTTATATACCTGCCTTAATGAATAAGGATGCTTTTTATTTTCACACTTCACTGTGAGGTTTTATCTGCTTTTGTTTTAGATTGTTTTTATTGAGTAGATCGACTGAATTGGTTCATCTAGAATAATACTTTAAATGAGTAATTCTGGTTCTAATAAGTGAAATTTTCTGATTTTTTGACTTTTATTGGAATAATCTGGTTTACCCTATTCTTTATTTATATTGCTTGGACCTTTTTTCTTAAAAGTCTGGTTTATAAGTTTTTTATATATAAACGAGGAATCGTTACTTCTGCCGAAGTCGTGTATTTTCAAGACTCGCTCGTTAAAGTTCAATATCGTCCTTTATGTCATATAAAATTAAAATTCCAAGCGGCGCAAGGTCAAATTATTACCGAAAATCTAAAGGTGATTATTGCTAAACAAAATCACGATCAATATAAGGTGGGTAATATCATCAATATTAAATATGACCCACAAAACTTAAAGAATATTTCGATATTAGGAGAACTCATGTTTTGAGTCCTTAGAGGTTATTTAAAAAGTACGATAAACCCTGTGGTGCGCGTCCATTTAATCGACTACTTGTTGTCACCCGAACTAGATTGCTCCAAGTAATATTGCAACAATGCTTTATAAATTTCTTGATTAACGAAACATCTTCATGACATGAAATAGGGTCAAAGCCCCCTACTAATAGATAGACTTCTGCACTAAAACTCAAATTTGCTCCATGAATATGCGCATGATCCATCTGATCTTGATAATGTGCCAAGTACTTTTGCTGTTTGTCCATAGATAGATGGCTCAAGTCATCTAACATCACAGTACCGCAAATTACATCTGTGGGTTGATGCTGGATTTGATAGCGCAGCCAATCCGGACTGACTATTGTGTCTGCATCCGTACATGCAATCCAAGTCACTCCACGCTCAATCAAATGACGAATTCCCAAGTCCCGTGCTTGCCCTACACATGCATAGTTGCATTCAATCCAATTGATCTGATGGCTTTGTACAATCAATCGCGACTGATCTGTACAACTATCAAGTACAACAATCACTTCTACTTCATAACCGCTAATCTTATCTATAGCCACCTGAATAGATTGCAGACAGGCTGATAGATAGTACTCTTCATTATGCGCTGGAATAACGATACCTATTTTCATTTTAGTTTTTCCTGCTGTGCTAAAGAGGAAGTATTCGCCGTCCACAAATCAATCATAAAGTCTGGATCGTTTAAGCTGAGATAATGATGAAATGGAAAATGTTGCTGAAAACTTTGGTGGACTTGCTCGGCATTTAACTCAAAATCTTGAATTTCATGATGCCAGTGACAACACAAAATCTCGCCGTTGTCATTTAAACTATGCTTTAACTTTTCAATAAATTGATGCAATTCATCTGCTGACAAGTAATAAGCCATTTCGCTAATTAAAATCAGATCAAATTTTTGAACCAAATAGTCCTCTGGTATTTTTCTATTTTCGACCACTACATGCTCAAACTCTTGTAAGCGCTCGGAAGCTAATTGAACAGCACACTCAGACACATCTATACACACCAGAGATTCGGCTCTTTGCGCTAAATGAATACTTAAATGTCCATTTGAACACCCCACCTCTAACACTTTTGGATAGCGGGGTTTTGTGAGTAGCGCAAGACAAATTTGTCTTTTACGTGCTTCATACCAATGTGAGTCATAGCCCCATGGATCACTGTTATGACGATATAAATCTTCAAAGTACATGCGAGAATGAATCACTCAAATAAACCTCATAAGGCATTAAAAGACGATTAATTATCGAAGTAGACAAAACTGCCATATTCCCCGTAGTTTCATCTGCTTCAATTTGGCTTTTAAACTGCAAAATTGCTTGATGTTTTTTAATTAACTGCTCTTCGGTTAAGTGGTACGCTTTTGCGGAGTGCCAATCAATTCGCGCATCTAAAGGCTCAGCCCAATGCCACGCCCATATTAATACGTGTAAATACAAAATCTGCTTAGCTGTTGCATAGGCTTGAACTGTCTTACCTACTGCTTCATGGTCTGGGTGACCATCAAAGGCATAACTACAAATCAGAATGTCATCAGCTTGAATGATGTTATCTAAACTCTGCCAAAGTTGATCAGTCTGAAGATGAATCTGGCCATCTAACAAGTTGAGTTCTACCCGTTCAGTTGATTGCAAAACCCCTAAACAATTTAAGGCCTCTAAGCTTTCTTGCGGACGAAGAATATTAAGTTGATCTGGAGAATATTTCCTAGAATTAGGATGACTTTGCGTACCGTTAGTTACCGCTAAAATTAGAATTTTACAATTCAGTGAGATGAGCTGCTGCATTAAACCACCACACCCTAGTACTTCATCATCTGGATGTGGAGCAACAATTACGACCCTTTTAGAGCGGAATAACTCAAGATCTAAAGCCTCTAAAGGTTGTTCTTTAAACGCCTTTAACCATTGCTCTTTGGCCGTGCCCTCACCAAAAATAACGCGGTCTTCGACCAAAGGATGTTTTAAAGTTCCCATAGGCTTTGGTCCGATAAACAGAGTTCTGTAATTTGCTGGTAGTCAAAAGCAGCATGACTTTGTCTTATAAACACAGGCAAATCCGCCATGAGCTGTGCAAAAGTGGCATCCTCACAAAAAGGACGAGCACCTAATGCTTTCCCAACTCGTTCAATTACACTCAAACAGGATTGCTCTGTTTGGGCACGCAATATTCGTATCTCACGCTCATGATTTAGCATGGGTTTGCGATCAATCAGTTCAACAACATATTGAAAATATTGCTTGGTGATTTCTAATTGCTGAGCGACTTCTCCTAAATACAATTTTTTAAAAGGATTCGGACTGACCTGACAACTTTCTTGTAAAAAACCAGCTAAACCAACGGCGGCACCATACCAACAAGCCGCAACACCTGCTGCACCATGCCAAAAGCCTGGGCGTTTTAAATAACTATTTGGATGACCGATCAATTTTACAGGTGTATTTTCAAAACTTACTCTTGCCGTCTGTGTCGGATGCATTCCGACTGCATGCCAGTTACTTATATCAGTGCTAATGGAGGAGTGACTTAAGTCGACAATACAAAGCTGCGCCTGCCCTTGCTGATTTTTATAACTCATCAAAGCTTTTTGAATAAATTCTGCACCAGAACACCAAGGCTTGATGCCATTACAGAGGTTATCTTTCACTTGCAATGGAGCTGGTCCGCCGTCTGCCGCCCAAATGGCCCAAAGCTGGTCATCTATTTCTGACTGATAACCCAATTCATTTAAAATGCTTATAGCATCGCAATGTGACTCAAACAGCTTCGCCAAACTTAAATCGACTCCAGCAATCTGAGCAAAAAGTTGCCAGCGTTGATAGGTCTGACCCGAAGCTGGATGTGGTAAATTCTTGGTTAAATTTACCAATTGATAGAGTAAATTTATACGAAGCTTGCTTTTATCTTCAGCTAAAGCCGATTCAAATTCACTCAATAAACTTAATATCGTCACATTTATAGGTATTTTAATATTCATTGCAAATAGTTATTTATAAGACTTCATTTAACCTTATCTAAATACTTCTGTTTAAATAAACATATAAATTGTAATAAAAAGATAAATATTATTAGATTTATCTCTAATTATTTCATTGTTACTCAAATATAATTATTAAGTGAACTTATAACCTGATCCTGTAAGGTTTATTAAAAAACCCACATTTATGCACTTATTTAAAGTAATTTAGGTTTTACCGTTTTTCTATTTCTAAAGAAGAGGTCAAAAATGAATACTTTAAATATTACTGATATTAAAAAACACGCAGATGTTATTGCTTCTTGCGGTACAAAAGTAGGAACGGTCGACCATCTCGACGGTGAAAATCAATTGAAACTGACTCGAGACGAAAGTGGTCAACATCACCTCATCCCTACTGCGTGGATTGGGGAAGTGAAAGAAAACCAAGTCATACTCAACAAAAATTCAGAAGAAGTTAAAGATCAGTGGCAAGCGATCTAGACTTCTCGACTAGCTAGTTTTTAGCTGGATAAAAATAAAGTTAATAATTTATATAACTAAAATTTAAATTATAAAAACTGAAGCTCCTTTTCATTAAGGAGCTTTTTTATTTCAATATCTATGCAAAAGCCCCCATGATTGGAGGCTTTTGTATTTAAGTTCTAGCTCATTAGGCAAAGTTTAAAAAGAAATAATCCAACAAGCGATCTCTTTCATCGACCACATTTTCACCTAAGAGTTGAACCATTGCCCCATCTATCATAAATAAAAACATGTAAGCATCTTGAACTGAAGCTGTAGATTTTAAGGTTAAGAGTAATTTATAGATTTCATTAACAAACCATTTTCTATAGTCCACTACAACTTGATAGGCATCCGGATAGATCTTTTCAATTTCAAAAATTGCCTTAAAGGGTAAATGATAAAAGCCATTTAAGTCGGCATGTAAAAGGTAAATTTGCTTAAGTTTATCGAGCACTATTTCTTCACGGTAAGAGTTAAGAATTGAATATACTTTTACTTTGAGCGCATCTTTTTGAAAAGTGAGACACATCTCGATGAGTCGTGCTTTTGAGTGAAAGTCGTTATAAAAAGTAGCTTTGTGAATTTTGGCTTCTGCAATAATTCGGTCGACACCGACCTTATGAAAGCCATCTTGATTAAATAAGTCTTTTGCTACGTGAAGCACGCGTAGTGCTCTAAATGAAGATTCTAAATTGTTCATGTGTACCGCTTAAAATAATTTTTTGTTGTATCTAAAGAGATAGAAATGCCGTCACTCTTAAAATGAGTGCTAAAAACAGGCATGCAAAAGCCGCACAAAATGTGCCTAAGCTATCTCAGGTTTTATTGTTGCTATGATTTTTTAGTCGTAACGAGCTAAGGTTTTAAAACCTAAAGTCGATTTAACCGTTTTAAAGACCAGTTGGGCGGTATAACTAGAGAGAGTTTGGCAAAAGCCAATAAATAAGAAATAGTACGCATGAGCGAACTCCTTTGGCTAAAAAGAAGTTTCACCACATTACTGCTAAATAATGGTGGCGAAACGAAAGAGGGTTAGCAGACTGGAGCCAAAGAATCCAGCACACCCGAAGGTGTCCCCCTCCCGTTCCGCCGCAGAGGGGGCACGCAGGGATTTCCACAAAAAAATTACTACTTTTTCGTGTACTTTGGCTGATGGTCTGCTAAAACCAACTGGCAATGTAGGCCAGCACGCAAAGCATAATCGGAGGGGTTTTAGGTGTCAATGTGATATTGGCTAGAAAATAATTGAATAAATATTATTTTTCATTGAATTAGAATATTTAATTACTTTATTAGAAATTTATTATTTAATAAAAATAATAATAGAACAAAAGAGGGTTAGCAGACTGGCAACAAAGAATCCAGCACGCGCAAGGCGTCCCTCTCTCATCCTGAAATGAAGAATAATAAGAGAGATTTTAAGTGTCAATGTGATATTAGGTAAATCCTTAAAGTTTATTTTCTATTTTTAAATTATAATTTATATGCTGTTATACACCGATAAAATGAATAAATAAATCCATTTTATCGGCTTGCTAGAAGAGGTTTTTAAAACCTTATTTTTTTATTGTTTAATATATTTTGGAAACTCTTTTAAAACCTTATGACAAAAGTGCCCCTGAGTATCCTCTTTCTTGCGCTCTTCAAATTCCTTCATACCAAATTTCATAACCTCTCTACCATATTTTTCGCCAAGATCATGTTTAGTACATTTCGCGGCAGCATCCTTTAACTCTTCTGAATAATAGTGATAATTACAATCAAGTTGAGCACGGCTTAAAAAACCATGTAGCTCTACTGCTTTCTCGCACTGTGTTTGCTCTAGAAGATTTCTAGATTCTTGAGCAGCATAAGTTGATGTTGCTACCAATAAAGTGAAAACCGTTACTAAAAAATTACGCATTATTTCCCCGAAAAAGTTATTAAAAGTATTAGTGATAATATTGCGGGCGTATTTAATAATAATTATTTACAAGTGTCTATTAATAATAGAAAAATGAGGTAAATCACCTTCTCTTTTGAATAATTAATCACCTTAATAAAATTGGGTGATTAATTTTTATCAAAAAATAATATTAAATTTGTTTTATAGCGATCTTTAATATAATCCAAGTTATTCGAGAAAAGAGTTCTAGCAATATTTAATTGATTTTTAAACTACTAAAACCCTTACTCATTTCAGCGCTTTAAAACCCTAATTTCTTAAAGACAAAATAACCCACATGGCTTTCAAAGCTACCGTCATTTTGAATTTTGAAATATTTCTTAACGAGGTCAGATGAACCTTCCTGCAAATAACGTAAAGTTTTGATTTGATCTTCGGGGGTTTTCATACGCTTTACCCAACTGTCAAAGTCTAAGGAGAGCGTTTGTTTGTCTAAGCCCACTAAATCAAAACCTGCATCTTCGATAAAATAGATCCACTCTTTGACACTATAGTTTCGTACATGACTCGGGTCACGAATAGTCTCGATGGTCTGTAAAAACGTATCTAATATCGGCGAGCTAGAGCTAATAATGTCTACAAAAATAACAATGCCATCAGGCTTAAGCACGCGGTTTACTTCCTTCATGGCAGTCGGAACATGCTGCCAGTGATGAGCAGAATATCGACTAATCACGACATCAAACTGCTGGTCACTAAAAGGCATATCTTCAGCAATGCCCTGCTGCACAAAGATGTTTTTTAATTTACGTTGGCTAGCAGTCTTAGAGACTGTATCTAACATTTCATGAGATAAATCGTAAGCAAACACTAAATCAGCATGTGGAGCAACGTTATAAGAAACATGACCACCACCACAGCCTAAATCCAGAACGACAGCCTTTTCAATTTTCTGAATTTCATTAATAAATTTATTAAATTCAATACCTTCAGAATGAGCTTGGCTGTTCAAATAGTCGAGAGACTTATTTTGATATTGTTTTTGATTTATATCGTGTTGGGTGATCATAACATTGCTTCCTTTTAGGCAATAGAATCACCATAAAGGAAAAATTAGATAAAAAATAATGATTAGTTTTTCTTCAATTAATAAATAAAAGTTATTATTTAATTTGTTTTAATACATGATGCCAATTCATAAAAATAGATTTAAACATTATAAGAAATCCGCAAAGAGCACTGTTTAGTCACCCTTACTGAAACAGTGCTCTTTGCTCCATCACAACCCTTATCCAGAAAGGCCCGATGCATAGAAATAGTGTATGTACCTTTAGCGCAAAATGTTTCCTGTATTTTTTAATATTTTTAAATGTTCACAGCATAAAAATAAAGTATATTTAGATTTATCAGAAGATTCTTCTTTGGTTTATATTTTGAACAGAACAGAATACACACTAGACCGTATAGATCGGAAAATTTTATCTGCCTTACGAGGTAATGGCCGTTTAACTGTTGCTCAATTAGCAGAAGAAGTCGGCCTTTCATCTTCTCCATGCTGGACACGACTAAAACGTCTGGAAACTTTAAAAATTATTGAAGGCTATACGGTAAACGTAAATCCCAAAGCGATTGGTATTCACGAGGTATTTTTTATCGAAATTACTCTAGAACGCCACGATGATGAAATGCTAGAAAATTTCAGCGAAGCATTAGCAGATATACCGGAAGTTGTAGAAGCCCATTTGGTTACAGGTGACTATGATTATTTGGTTAAAGTAGCCGTAAAGGATGCAGAGCATTACGAGCGTTTCTTACGAAAAAAACTTTACTCAATTAAAGGCATCCGGCACACACGCTCAACCTTTGCCCTGCGTCCTCTTAAGTCTGCCAATACAGCCGATTTGATGCTAATTGAGTAAAAAGAACAATTCCCTACGCCCTATCAATTTAAGTTTTTGATTATAAAATTATTATTAAATGTAGGGCCTTAAAATATAACAGATTAAAACTCTGTTATATTTTTTTTAAAAAATTCTGTATCTATGATTACAGCCTCTGCTTCTCCATAATAAAATTAATCTGAATTGGAGGCATCGCCATGAACATTCTGAAGAAAAAGAATAAGGCCAGTTTTGTATTCTTTATTATTACACTCTACTCTTTTATAGGGTTTGGTTTAGGCTTTATTATTTGGGAATACCTTTTAAAGACCTAATTTGCCAAAGAAGGCTTAACCCACCTCAGAAATAATTTCTGACGTAATTTCTTTGCTACGATGATATGCGGCCTTCATTGCTAAACGTATATCATCAGATACATTTCCTAATTCAAACATTCGTAAAGCCGATTCGGTAATCCCATTCGCCAAAGTCACTTTTCCACATAAATCTGCCGGTGGAACATTCGTTTTACGAATCATTTCAACTGCGCCCGTAGCTGCTTGAAGTGCCAGATCTAAGGCAAATTGTTTGTCGAGACCTAATGAAACACCCGTCTTAATCATGCTATCTAAAATATAAAAAAAGTAAGCTGGCCCAGAACCAGATAAGGCAATAATTGCATCAGTCTGGGTTTCCGAAGCTGCCCAGAAAGTCTGCCCCGTTGCAGAGTACAACATTTCAATGATGTCTTTATCAAGTTGGTCCATTTGCTCAGAAGCAATAAGGACATGCGTGCCCGTATAAGTAAGCACTGGAGGATTTGAAATTACACGAACAACTTTCTTTGAGCCGGTTATCGCTGTCAGTTTTGCAATATCAATTCCCGCCATCATAGAAATAATGACTTTAGATGCTAAATACTTTTTAAAAGGCGCAAGCGTTTCTTTTAAGTTATTAGGCTCCAATAATAAGATTACAATATCCGCTTTTTTTAAACCGTTTTCCTTTTGCTTCAATATATTTGTATCACTAATTTTTTTATCTTCAATAAGATGTATCTTTTCTTTTTTGAACCCTTGTAAAACCAGGCCTCCTATTAAGGCTAACGCCAGATTACTACTACCAATAAAACAAATATTAGGTTGTACTGCATTTAACATTTAAAATGTTTTCCTTTCTTAAAGCAGACTAGAACAATAAATATTATCTATAATTTAATTATGAACATTGAAATGATGAATAACTATTTTGAATAAGGAACCCACTTAAATACATAATATTTAAGTGGGTTTTGTTTTATTTGCGCAATAAATAAAACAACTTTAGCTTAAATCTAATGTATTACTATATTTAGTATATTCCATATAAAAATTGTCACAAGTATGTAATTAGTATTATAAAATTGTACAGCACTCAAAATAGGTAACACTATGTGCTAAGTGGCTAATTTTTTTAAACAAGAGGCATTAAAGATATTACTTTTTTATAAAATATCTACTCATACTGCTCAAGACTTTTAAAAAGGCTAAGGACTAGAAAATTTTAGAAATAATATAAGCTAATCACTATATCTAAAGTTTTTAATTAGTCTCTTTCTTGGTATTTAGGATTCGCTCTGCCTTTCTTGTTGCTTGATCTAAATCTATATCATCACAAACCCAGAAAGTAAAAATTTTTCCAAATAAATGAAAGTGTTGTTTGATATATTCAGAGCTATGATCAGAATAATGATCTTCCACTTTAAAATAATTTTTATCGTTTTCTACTTTTTGTCCGTCAAAAATACCGCCAATACAAATATCCATTTTAATACCAAAAACTTAGTTAGTCATATTATAGCATATAAATTAAAAAGTAATTTTAATAGATTGTTTTTTATACAACCCTTTCATTTTAAACATATTTAAAATTAAATCTTATAAAAAACCCACAAAATAAAGTGGGCTTTTTAACTTTGCTAAAATGCCATACTTTTTAAATATAGTTTATTTAAATAATATATTTATGCATTTTATTGAGTTACGAATTTTGAAGAATCACAATATTTGAAGCTTGCGGGCCTTTTTTACCCTGTACTATAGTAAACTCAACACGTTGACCTTCCAATAGAACTTTAAAACCTTGTGTTTGAATATCAGTAAAATGAGCAAAAATATCTTTACCTTCATCAGTCACAATAAAACCAAAACCTTTAGTTTCATTGAACCATTTTACTGTACCAGTAGTAGTAGACATATGTTAATCCTAACTCTTAAAATATTATAACTTATTATTGGTGAAACCAATTTAACTAAAAAATAGACGTCAGAACTTAAATATCTGAAAAAACCGAAGGATTATAAATAAAACCACTCAAATAGAAATTTATTATGACAAGAATATTTTGTTAGTTATTCTCGATAATACACGCTTCAGAAGCATTTGCAATCGATATTCAAAATAATTCAAACAAGAGAAGTTTGATCTGTCTAGACTTCCCTGTTTCATATTGATTTTATTAAAATTTCTCTCAATTAAAAATCAAATTTTGTTTCGTTTTTAATTGAAAGAATTAACTTTACTATGCCCCATTAGTAAAATTTCTGTTCACCAGCGGGACGTGTCTTAAAGCGTCGATGGAACCACATATATTGTGTAGGAGCAATACGAATTTGATTCTCAATAATTTTATTGACTCTTTCAGCATCACTCACTTCGCACCCACTCGGAAAATTCTCTAATTTAGGTTCTACGAGCACATGATATTGAGGATTTCTGATATCACCACTTCTGTAAAAGTACAAAGGTACTGCTGCTGCTTTTGATATATCCATCAGTCTGCGGTGAGCTGTTACGGTAGCTGCCTGTATTCCGAAAAATGAGGCCATTACACCCTGTTTTAGACCAAAATCCTGATCAGGGCTATACCATATTGCATGACCATGTTTAAGGTTTTGGATAAGTCCACGCATGTTGTCTCGAGCAATCTGGTTTTTATAGACTCTTGCACGGCTACGATGAATCAGAAAATCTAAAAAGGGATTATTTTGAGGGCGGTAAACCACGTCCATATTAAAAAATAAGGTACAAGCAGCTCCGCCTGCATCTAAAAGCGTACTATGAGTACCTAATAGAAGTACGCCATTTTCCTGATTATTAGTTAAGTTCTCTAATCCATCTATGTGAACACGGCTTTTAAACCAGTTGGGGCTGTACCAAGCATTTAAAGCTTCAAACACGCCTGTTAATGTATCAACAAAAACCTGTTTGGCTTTCACTTCAATTTGCATAGGTGTTTTTTCAGGAAAACATGCTTCTAAATTACGTAGGGTTGTTTTTCTTCTTGAAGCTAAAGATTTCCACGCTATTTTTGAAAGAAGATCGGCGAGACGCCATTGAATAGCCCAAGGTAACATCGCAAATAACATTAAAATAAAAGCTAAGAACCATAGACCCCAATATTTAAACGATAAAAAGGAAAATTGAAATTCGCCAGATTTAAACTGCCGTTCTTTTATCGTCATATTGTATATTTCTTGAGGTATAGACTTAGCATATTAACATGCCAAATCGTTGGGCTTGTATGTTTATGTTGCTTTCATTTTTATACTTATATAACCCTCACCTATTTAGAAAGAGCACATCTTAAATATTTAATCTATTTAATTCTTAAATATACATAACTGTCTGTATACATAAATTATTTTCTCATTTAAAGTAATCCCACAATTTTGCCTCAATTGATAAATAGGATATATCAGCGTGAGCGGTCTTTTAGTTTTTATAACAATTGCATTTCTTACCCTATTAAGCCCTGGTCCGGGCGTTTTATTTACTGTCACAAATTCAATCAATTATGGTGGTAAAACTGCTTTATTCGGCATTAGCGGCTTAATTATTGGTATGTTTGTAATTGCTGTAATTTCCGCAAGTGGTGTAGGTCTTATTATTACCAGCAACCCTACTATTTTTACGGTTTTAAAATTTATTGGTGCATTTTATTTAATGTATCTAGGATATAAAAACTTCAGTAAAAAAATGCCATCGCAAGATTTAATCACTGATCAGCAAAGCGATAAAAATGTAAGTAAATCGAAATTATTTTATCAGGGCCTCCTCGCATCGTTGCTTAACCCTAAAACAATCGTATTTTTTATTGCTCTTTTTCCTCAATTTATTGATATAAAGAAAGAAATTTTAAATCAGTTTTTAGTTCTATCTTTAACCTTTTGTTTTATTGGTTTCTTAATTCATTTGGTCTATGCAAATTTCTCTTCAATTTTTAAAGAAAAGATGTTGGCTGGAAATAATTTTTCTATTCTTAATAAAATCAGTGGCGCTATTTTCTTTCTACTGGCAATTTTACTCATCGCACAATAAATCATTACTTTAAGAATTATGCTTTAAAAGCCTCAACTCATGGTTAGGCTTTTAAAGCATTTTGACTATTTAACCTATTTCTTTCTAACGACAATTTTTACAACGATACCCTGTTTAAGATCCAACCATAAAAGAAGTCTTCGTAATTTGGGTTCTTCTCTGTAATTTCGATATAGTGCTGCCCTTGCATAATATTTAAAACGCGTACCAATACCTTTTCTCCGTCTTTATGGCGTTTGTTCAAATATGTCGTAAGCGCTTGAAAAGTGTTAGGTCCATACTGACCATCTAAAGCAAGATTTGACCAGCCTTCTTTTCCCTCCTTATTCAACAGATTTAAAGCACGTTGTAATAAGGGTTTTGCAAAATTGACTCCACAATTTATGGCCGTATCTAATAACTCTTCTGCAATCGCAGGACTGATCTCATTAATCTGGTCAAATTGGGGTTCAAACCAATATTGTTTTTTATAAATAGATTTGGCCACTGCTAATGGTAAATCTTGCATATTACCTTGATAGCCCTGTGTTCGAGCTACCGCTTCTGTAATGCCAAATTTGGTGGCACGTCCATGGTCTGATGGATGATTAACATATCCACCTTCTCTGTTTATGATTGCGTCTAGGTACTGATCGATATTCATTTTATTTTACTCATATGATTGAAACTGTTTTTTTAACTATTTTGCAGATCATCTTTCGCTTTTTTTAAGTCTTTCATGACTTCTACAATCGTTTTACCTTCTTGCTTATTAATGAAGTTAAATATCCATCTCACAATGGCCCAACCAGGCAACCCGCAAATGAAGAAGAATCCACAAAGTGTGATCATTCCCCAAATATCCAATACCCATTCATGTAAATTCCACTTCATGATAATAAATGAGCCACCTGTTAAGCTTGAGACCACTGTACATATCAGCCCAACAATCCATTCTTGCGGTGAGCGAGGAAAACGCATCATCAGCACAACTGCAACAACTAAGCTGACTGCTAAAGCCACCATAACTGCAATGCTATAAAAATTTAAAAATGTGGCTAATCCACTCGTTACAATTGTTTTCATCATCTTGTCCTGCTTTAAAGGGTGAAACTTGAAAATCAATCACTCTGTCCAGCTTGTTGTTTTTCAGGTTTTATCAATACCCTTAGTTTTCTTTATTACAGCCAATAAAAAAACACTAACGCTTTAAAGCGGCGCTAAATTGCAAGACGAACCTATCCTTGACCCCATATTTCAGGGGCCCAAAAAGGAATGTTTGTATGCTAAAGCAGGTTAGTGTGCACTGTTTAAAGCTTGTTCAATCAACTCAATCACGGTGATTGCACCTATCGCTTTTTGCATAGAGACTTGATCGTCGAATTCGAATGCTTCATCTTCAAGCTCACTTGCAATTTGCTTTGCTTCTTCAAGTGCCCTTTTTATTTTTTGTACCTTATGTTTATTTATATCTTTTGCAATTGTTGGGACATACCCTCCACGTTTTGCATTTTTAAGTTGTTTAGCTCTGTTCTGCATTGCTGTAGTCATTCACTATCTCCAACTCAACTTACTTGTTTAATAAGGTATCTTTATCGTTTGTTATTCTTGAAGTTTTCATACACCATGTAAGCAATATAGCTAAGCTATGGCTACAGATATGTGTTTGAAACGTTTCATAAAGTACAACAAACCTAAACAACCAAACTGTATGCAGTTAAAGCATTAATTTAGAAATAAATATTTCATTTTCTGAAATTGTAAAAAAGTATGAAAATCCGTAGGGTTAAGCTTTTTTTTAAACTTTGTTTTTTGACCAAAAAGTTCAAATAAGGCTTTGCCGTATATCGGAAACTTTTGTTACGACTCACAATCTTTGTTAAATTCTTAATGTTCTTGATACCCTTTATCGACGAACATTAAGCCTGATCCACGGAATCGGGCTTTTTTTATTCCAATTTTTGTTTTGATAGCCTATCTGCAAATTATAATTGAGCTATCTCCCTTTTATTTTGCCTCCTATAGAAACAAAATAAATTTAGCTTTCATCTCAACATGTTGATAAGCCTCTAAATAGAGATTCAGTCTCTATTTAAACTTTATCTACTCATCTGAAGATATAACTGATATTATAACTATAGTTATTATTAGTCAATAACTATAGTTGTTTTACTCGATATAACTTTAGTTATATATTTGTTATAAGTTTGCTGGTGTGACCATTATGGCTCTTAAAGACCGTTTGAAAGACTCTAGAATTAAAGCCAAAAAAACTCAGGCTGAAGTAGCAGAAGCAGTAAAGATGTCTCAGCCTGCCTATCAGGCTTTAGAGTCTGGGAAAAATTTGAAATCTGCGTTTCTTCCATTAATTGCCCAATTTTTAGGTGTGGATGGGTACTGGTTAACCACTGGAAATACAGAAGACTCTTTTAGAGAAAGTGATGTATTTAGCCCAACTGTTGTGAGTGCAGAATCTACCGATCAATATGTCTGGATTGAAGTTGTAGAAGCTAATTTTTCTTGTGGTACGGGCGAATCTATCGAGTTTCACTTCGATGCAATTAATGGCAAAATCCCTTTTCCTGCCTCATTTTTTAAAGAAAAACGAGTTGCTCAAGAGTGCATGCGTATTATCAAAGCTAAAGGCGATAGCATGACTGACTATATTAAAGATGGAGATTTAGTCGGTATTGATATCTCTCAGACTGAAGTGATCGATGGCGAGATTTATGCAGTTTACTTTGCAGGTGAAGGAATGATTAAGCAAATTTTTAAAGAAGCTGATGGCTCTTTAATTTTGCATAGTTTAAATGAGAAATTTAGAGACCGTCGTGTAACCGAAGAAAATGGAAAGAACTTTAAAGTTATGGGCCGTCAATTTTGGCGAGCAGGTTAATTAAGTTATAAATATAATTAAAAGAATAATTTTATTGATTTAATAAATTTCGCTTTTTTATAACTTTAATTACTTATAACCCCTATAGATATAAAAAAACCTATCTCCTTTAAAAAGAGATAGGTTTTTAGCTTTAAAACTAAACATTTTTATCAACAATACGTAGTTAAACGATAAAGCTGATTAAAGCCAGCATAAAAGCTTTTACCATCTTGGTTTAACTCAATTTCTTCACCAGACTGAAGTTGAATTTTTTTACCAACTTCGACCCAACGATATCCATCGAGAGAATTTTGCTTACGCACATGAGGAACAATCCTCACATTAATCTCATTGCCATTTACGGCTGTGGCAATTAACCACTCATTTACTATATTCACAATCATTCACTCATCACTGAGCTCATGTGATTTGACGGTATTTAATTAGAACGCTAGATTTAAGGTATGGACAGTCAGTCTAGAATTTAATATTTAGCTTTATATTGGGTTATTTATAAGCTAATGCTTTTCATAATTTTCGCATTATGAAAAGTGGTACATCACAGAGCATAATATTTTGGTTGCGGGGGTCGGATTTGAACCAACGACCTTCGGGTTATGAGCCCGACGAGCTACCAGACTGCTCCACCCCGCAATTGGAAGTAAGCTTTATACGCCCATATATTTCATAAAGCAAACTCTTTTTTTTAATCTGTTGTAATTCATCAGTTTTATCTTTTTTTAATTAATTTTATATTTTGAATTAACCAGAGATGCACACGCTAACTTTAAAATTAATCTTTTGAATTGTTGTATTTATTTTAAACAGAACCCTAAATTCATAGACAGCAATTGCCTTGGGTGGGTTGCTTTTATACTATCTAGTTTAGCCCTCTAATTTTTATTTCGTATGTCTGAACCTCAGTTTTCCCTTAGTGAATATCTCGGCACAGTTCAGGAAGTCATACGCCTGGCCTTTGATGAGCCAGTTTGGGTAAAAGCAGAGATTCGAAATTTAAATATTAAAGGTGGTCATTACTATTTAGAACTTGCAGAAAAAGATGCAGATACTGATAAAGTCATTGCAAGTTGTAAAGCCACCATTTGGAAATTTTCAGCAAGTAAAATTGTTCTAAAGTTTGAGCGTGAAACTGGTATTGAGATTTCAAGTGATCTGAATGTTCTCATAAAAATTCGAGCTCGTTTTGACCCTCAATATGGTTTTTCAGTCAATATTGAAGAAATTGACTCAAGTTTTACCTTAGGCGAAATTGCTAAACGGTATCAGCAAATTGTTGAACGACTCACTCAAGAAGGTTTAATTCATAAGAATAAACTTATCCCTACTCCTTTTGATATTCAAAATGTTTTAGTCATTGCGCCTCAAAATGCTGCGGGCTTAGGTGACTTTAAAAAAGATGCCGATGCACTAGAAAGAAATGGTGTTTGCCACTTTGTGTATCACACGGCGACTTTTCAAGGAAATACTGCTGCAACTAGCCTTATAGAATCTTTAGGTACAGGTTTAAGGCAATGGGCCAGCACATTTACATTTCCACCTGACCTCATTGTGATTATTCGTGGTGGCGGAGCGGTGAATGATTTAGCGTATTTGAATGATTATGAACTTGCAGCCCTGCTCTGCAAACGCAGTGTTCCGGTTTGGGTCGGCATTGGCCACGAAAAAGACCGAACAATTCTTGATGAAATTGCCCATCGTTCATTCGACACCCCAAGTAAAGTGATTGCTGGTATTCGTAATCATATTGTAGAACGTGTACAAGAAGCGGTAGATAGCCTGCAAACCATTAAGCTTCTTTCTCAGCATCAAATCACGACCTATCAAAGCAAGAATGATCAGCTCCTTCATCACATTAAGTCTTCAGCACAAGGACAACTTAATTCAGCACATCATCTGCTTGACCAGATGAAAGAACGTATACAGTTTAGTTCACAACAACAAGTTAAATTTTCATTAGCTCAAATCGAATCTTTAATGAAAGAAATCCTTTTACAAAATCCGAAACAGGTTCAAGCCAAAGGCTATGCCATTGTTAGATCAGAAGGAAAAGCAATTCGCTCTATACATCAAATTTCAGGCCCTTCCATTGCGATTGAAATGCAAGATGGAGTGATTGAAGCCAACATTACACAGGTAATTCCAAATGAAAAATAAAGAGTTAACGTTTAAGGACGGTCATGATATTTTGAAAAAAAATGCTGAATTATTAGAGTCTCAAGAAAGCCCAGATATTGATAATTTAATGAAGATTGTTGAAGAATCGATTACTGCTTATAAAGCTTGTAAGTCACGCATAGAAGCAGTTCAGCAAGCTTTAGATGAAACGTTTAAAGAATAAAATAAATAGAAAAAGCCCATTCCTACTTCTCATTGAAGGAATGGGCTTAGTGAAAACCACTTAGTCCTGAAATACAAAAGTGTGGATTAGGTCACACTTTTGCAAAAACATAGTCACACATGAAGGACAGATGTTCAATATTTTAATTGTGTCTATTCCGTTAGTTTGGCTTAATTTTCAGCACTTCTTAACTAAAAGTTCTTTGATTAAGATCACACTAAATACACATTCTACTTTTGGTTATTTTCAAACATGCTTTAAAAGTTATTCCTCACTGAATGCTCCCACCAATTGATAGATTTTGCCGTTTTTAGGATTTTCATATAGCAAATCCATATTGGGTAAAATAATATCTTCATCAATTTCAATATGTTCAACGCTTTTATGAAGTTCAAGAGCGTGGTCATTCATAGGCCGAACTTTTGCCAAAGCAATTGTTTCTTGATTAAACTGATCCTTAATAATTACTTTTAATCTTTTCATAAAAAATCTCCTGAAAATTAAAATTTTTAATATAAATATTGGTTTAAGTTTAAAATAAGCTAATCGCTGAATAGCCGATTGGCATAGCAAAAAAGTTAAAATAAATGCATCCGTACGTTTTAAATTACACTGGTTTAACCAAGCTACTTTGTTTGAAATGACTACAGTTCCAAAAGCAATTTAATTGTGCTAGACGAAATATGTCAAAAAGGAGCATCTATTGTCGATAAAATGGTTGTAACAAGAAGTATTGAAATTAATTTTTTTAATTTAAAAACAAACAACTAACTTAAACTGACCATAAATTCACTTACGATTTCAATAATTTTAACTATGTATAATCAATCACAGAAATACAAAATAATGAGCTATTTCTTCTAGGTCATACAAAATGAACTTACCAGCTTTTCACTCAAAAAATCAGCTGTTATTTTTGATTCATATCACTTAGTAAATAGTAGCCTTTTTCACTTGAAATTTGCAAAATGATCAATATATAAACAACTAGAAATCGTGATTTTACTGAATATGATGTCTCACTCCCCATCAATTCATTGATTGTCGCTTTCATCAAATAAATTAAATGATGGAGGATGCATGATGAATGCGTATGTACGCCCTCATCCCGATGGTTTTAAATCTTATTTAGGCAAAAATCAGAAAACGGGCCTTTATATTGTGCGGCTTGGTTGGACGATTTATGAAACGAATGGTAATGGTACTGTCCTGTACATTGTCAAAAATGAAGAGAAGATTCCATTGGATGTAGATCAGTTTAAAATTGATCGTCCCAAAATTTATGCTGCTCTTCTTAACGAAGTTCAGTTTCAACGTAAAAAACAGCTGGCGATTGATCTCCAGCAATCAAATATTCCCTCTTATGATCGTAAAGCCTACAAAAAACGGCGTGGTTTTATAGACTCTTAAACGTATCTTTTATAGTAGCCATATAGAAAAAGCACCCTCGGGTGCTTTTTCTTTTAACGACGAGTTGTAATTAATACGAACATACTCAGTATTAATGTGCTTAATGATCGTTTGCAATGGATGTGGACTTCATGCTCAGCTCCGTGAGCGTATTGATTAACGTTTTCCATTTCGTGTCCTTTAAAGTTCACATTGCTAATTTGCCTAATATTCACGCAATAAGAAATTAGCCAAAAGTATTATATGCAATTTAATTTTACATAATCCTTAAATTTTATGAAGGCTACTCATCATCAACAAATAAGCGCTTTTAAGCTAAAAACTGGATGTAACATTCTACTACGAGGTTAATTATATATTAGCGATTTGTAGCCCTTTCATCTCAAACAGCCATTGCTTAAAAATGATCTTCTAAAATAGAAAAATATAACGATATTCCATTTTTTAATAACAGTCTTCGACAGGAGAACTCTTATGGAAATTCAACAAGAAACAAACTCTGCTTTATTTTGTCATACCTCTACCTCAATTCAAGCCTGTATTGAATGTATGATTGCCTGTAAAACCTGTGCAGCAGCATGTTTACAAGAAGAACATGTTCATATGATGCGAGAATGTATTAAGCATTGCATGACTTGCGTAGAGACATGTCAACTATGTACGTCTCTAGAGTTGAGAAATTCTGAACTGGCTGAGGCAGCAATGCAATTATGCGCGAATGCGTGTCAACTTTGTGCAGCCGAATGCAGCAAACATGATCATGAACACTGCCAGATTTGTGCAAAAGCATGTCTAGCGTGTGCTCAAGCCTGTCAGGCCTACCGTGCATGATTGATTTTTACTCTCATAAAGCCTACGCAATCTTTAGATCGTAGGCTGATTAAAATTTATTAAATAACAGTTAATTAGATATTTTTTTATTTAAATTAAGTTAATAATTACTTTTTTATAGGCATAAAAAAAACCCGCATCTTGGGGAAGAATGCAGGCTCTTAGATCTCCCACAACGACCATGAGTTCATTATTAAACTTGAACTTTAAACCGTTAACTAAATGTACCTATAAATAACTTAAATTGCAATACAGAAAAGTCTGTATATTTAAAATATTTTATTATTTCTACATAGTTTTATTTGCTAAACAAAACACAGAAAAAATTGGCACAATAAAAAAACATTATTTATAGAGTAATTAGTTCATAAATAGCTTTTTACAGGCATTAGAAAAGCCCGTTTCACGGGCTTTTCTGCAACGGTGAGCAATCTAAGATTTGTGTCTATCCATCTCTTACATGCTCTTTGCTAGCTATATATAAGGTCTTATCGTATCTTTTGCCCTGTCCCAAGTTTCCCTGTGGATCGAGGAGATATTACGATTACCTTAAGTACATTTATAGCATATTATTTATTCATGGCTAGTCTTGTTCACGTTTTTTTACAAATGAATAAAATACGATCAAACCTTAATATTTAAGGATTTTCTACACCATTT
This sequence comes from Acinetobacter sp. WC-141, assembly GCF_000313935.1. Lineage (GTDB taxonomy): Bacteria > Pseudomonadota > Gammaproteobacteria > Pseudomonadales > Moraxellaceae > Acinetobacter. The sequence goes on from NZ_AMSS01000034.1 coordinate 113,201, forward strand.
AGATATTGGTGAGCACTATCGCAAATTGGATACCACTTCACTTTTGAACTGACAAAAGCATGAGAGCTAACAGGGGTAGATGTTTCTTCATTAATGAGCCCTACCCTTAAACGCACCACGTCAGGTTTATCTAGACGCTCACTCCAGACAGGTGAACCACAAGTTTTACAGAACACTCTCTTTTTATTTGCAGAAGCAAAGTAAGCCTGTAATAAGTTTTCACCCTGTAAAATGTTTAAATCACTTTTTTGTACTTGCGTAATGGCAGCAAAAGCAGCACCTTGGGCTTTTTGGCACTGCGTGCAATGACAAACCATGATGGGTTCTAATTCAGCATCAATTTGAAGTTGAATACCATTACAAAGACAAGAAGCTGTATAAGCCATGATTTTTCCTTTTTTATTTTAATGAGATTTAGCTTACACCTACACCTTTTTCAATATGATCTAAAATGGCACAAGAAGCTTGTTGATCGCCACAGCAATCATCAGCAGAAGCCTGCAAAATAGAGACCATTTCTTGTAAATGTGCAATTTTTTGGTTGAGCTCGGTAATATGCTTTATGGTTAAGGCTTTCACTTCTGCACTATGGCGATCTGTATTTTTCCAAAGCGAAATCAGCTCTTTCATTTGTTCAGATGAAAAACCTAACTCTCTGGCATGCTTTAAAAAGTTCAAAGTTTTAAGGTCTGTTTCTGAGTAAATACGATAACCCGAAGCAGAGCGCTGAGCGGCTTCAAGTAAACCGATTTCTTCATAGTAGCGAATCATTTTCGCTGATATGCCTGAATGTTTGGATGCCTGACCAATATTCATCTCACACCTCAAATATTAAATTTGGTTTAAGACCTGCTGTCATAATCTTAAACCAAAAGATGATTTTCAGCACGCTTACTGTACTGGCGCATGAAACCGTTTTAAGCGTAATGCATTACCTAAAACAAAAACCGAAGAAAGTGCCATCGCCCCTGCTGCAAACATCGGTGAAAGTAACACACCAAATGCTGGATATAGGGCACCTGCTGCGATTGGAATCAGGGCAATGTTATAGACAAATGCCCAGAACAGGTTTTGGCGTATATTTCGCATGGTGGCTTTACTTAACGCAATTGCGTTCGGTACGCCTTTTAAACTACCTGACATCAACACAACATCGGCTGCTTCAATGGCAACATCTGTTCCTGTACCAATGGCTAAGCCAACATCTGCTTGCGCCAAGGCTGGAGCATCATTAATGCCATCGCCTACAAAAGCCAAGCGGCCATATTGTTTTTGCAGTTGGCGGACTGTATCGACTTTACCTTCAGGTAGAACCTCTGCGACAACCTCATCAATATTAAGTTTTTTCGCAATAGCCTGTGCAGTATGTCGGTTGTCTCCTGTAATCATGGCAACTTTTAGACCTAACTGATGCAAGGCCTCAATTGCAGCATAGGTTGTTTCTTTAATTGGATCTGCCACGGCAATAATTGCAGCAAGTTTTTGATCGACGGCGACATAAAGTGGTGTTTTGCCTTCTTCACCTAATTGAGCAGCAATCGCTTGGAATGAGCCAGTGTCTAAACCAAGTTGGTGCATATAACGGTCTGCGCCAATTTGTACTTTTTGGCCTGATACTTCAGCCTCAATACCTGAACCTGTAATCGAGTTAAATGCTGTTACTGGTAATAAGTTTATGCCTTCACTTTCTGCTGCTTGAACAATCGCGAGTGCAATTGGGTGTTCAGACTTGGCTTCGACTGAGGCAACTAAAGTTAGCACTTGTTCACGCTCAAAACCTGATTGCACATTAAAGTCTGTCAGTGTCGGTTTACCCTCGGTAAGTGTGCCTGTTTTATCAACGGCAACGACCTGTGCTTCTTGTAAAAGCTGCAAAGCTTCACCTTTACGGAACAAGACACCTAACTCAGCACCACGTCCAGTACCGACCATAATAGAAGTTGGCGTTGCAAGCCCCATCGCACAAGGACAAGCAATAATCAGTACCGCAACAGCATTCACTAAACCAAAAGTCAGCGCAGGCTCTGGCCCCCAAATAAACCAAACCAAGAAGGTAATTGCAGCAATTAACATCACTACAGGTACAAACCACATGGTGACTTTATCGATCAAGCCCTGAATTGGAAGTTTAGAACCTTGGGCTTGTTCAACCATGCGAATAATTTGTGAAAGTACAGACGAAGTCCCCACTGCGGTTGCCCGAATGTTTAGAGTACCGTTCTGGTTGACTGTACCACCGACCACCTGATGCCCTATTATTTTTTCAACTGGAACAGGTTCACCCGTAATCATAGATTCATCAATGTAGCTGTGTCCTTCGACTACTTCGCCATCGACTGGCACACGTTCACCCGGACGAATTTCTACAATAGTTCCACTGACTACTTCGGCAACAGCAACTTCCACCACTTGACCGTCACGCTGAATGCGGGCCGTTTTTGGTTGCATTCCCACTAAATGCTGAATAGCTTGTGAAGTACGACCTTTAGCTTTTGCTTCAAAATATCGCCCAAGCAAAATTAAACTGACAATAACGGCAGCCGCTTCAAAATAAACATTGACCGTGCCTTGGGGTAATACGTGTGGCAGAAAGGTTGCCACAATTGAAAAACTGTAGGCAGCCAAAGTTCCAACAGCAACCAGCGAGTTCATATCTGGTGCTAAACGCCAAAGAGCTGGAATCCCTTTTTGGTAAAAACGGCGACCAGGAAAAACGAGAACTAAAGTTGTTAAAACAAACTGTAAAAGCCAGCTATTGTATTGACCAATGGTGTGCATGACCCACATGTGAAAAGCTGGAATGAGATGTGAACCCATTTCCAAAATAAACACAGGTAAGGCCAATACAATCGAAATGATTAAATCTTTTTTAAGCTGATCTAACTCTGACGCTTTTTTGTCGAGCTGCTCATCTTGATTTTTTTCAGATGCTTTCGCGTCGTAACCTGCTTTTTTAACAGCACGAATTAAGTCTTCGACATTGACTGAATTATCTGCCTGCACCCAAGCCTGCTCTGTTGCTAAGTTGACTGTGGCTTCTTGAACGCCGTCTACTTTTTTTAGGGCTTTTTCAACTCGTGCAACACAAGATGCACAGGTCATGCCCTCAATAGACAACTCCACTGGCGCAGCTTTAGGAACATCATAACCTGCTCGCTCAACTGCTTTAACCAATGCTTCACGCTGAATCGGTTGATTTGAATAAACAACGGCTTTCTCTGTTGCCAAATTAACATTGGCAATTTCTACATTTTCAACTTTCTTAAGTGCTTTTTCGACACGACCTACACAGGAGGCACAAGTCATGCCTTCGATTGGAAGTGTTTCACTATATGCTGGCAATTTTGTGTTTTTTGAGTCCATCAAACACCTCTGCAAATTTGCAAAATTTAATATTCTGTATTGAGCATACAGATTCCCATCATGGGAAGGTCAAGCATATTTTTTTAAAAATTGGTCTTGACCTTACAATCATGACAAGGTTTAGACTCTGTGTTATCCAAACAAACATCTCATTCTTGATGGAGTATGAACATGAAACTACTTATTGAAAATATGACTTGTGGTGGCTGCGCTCGTGGTGTGACAGCAACGATTCAAGATATCGACCCTAATGCAAAAGTAGATGTAGACTTAGCGACTAAAATCGTAACTGTTGAAAGCAGTGAAAGCGTCGATAAAATTACTGAAGCACTTGAAGAAGATGGTTTCCCAGCTCAAGTGCAATAAAATATAAATACTCCGCATAGCTTCAGCTTTTGAGGCTATGCACTTACTTTATTTAAAAATCGATACCGTCTGAATCATCTATTGGGTTTTGATCGAGCGTGAAAACGGTGCGTTTATATGGAATACCTTCAAGATCATACACCTGATAAATACAATCAAATAAAAGCTGTAAGTCTTCACTTCGGTCCATTGCCCGCGCCGTAATAAAAATTGGACTAACTGCTCCATTGTCGAGAATTGGAATGTAATTTAAATGAGGAAAGCGAATGGTATCGGCACTTGCAGGAATAATACATAAACCTTCTCCCGCTGCGACTAAGCCCAAAGCCAGCTGAATTTCCCGTATTTCATGCATATTTTTTGGAACCAAACTGTGTTCGGCAAAAATATTCAAAAGCTGAGTCGAAAAATTGGGTTTCGGCGAAGTGGGATACATAAACATCTTTTCATCAATGAGATCGGCCAGATATACCCCTTCGGTACGCTGAGCAATCGGATGACTCGTATGCGCAGCAACCACCAAGCGTTCTTTACGTAGTAAAATACGTCTCACCGCAGGATCACTAATTCTTAGACGTCCAAATCCAACATCAATACGCCCTTCTTTTAATGCCTGTAGTTGCTCGGTCGTACTTAACTCCATCAATTGAATATTCAAATGAGGTTGCTGTTGCCGAAATAGATAAATGATTCGAGGCAATAAACCATAGAGTAAAGACCCGACAAAACCAATCGTCACACTACGTTCAATCAGACCAATACGTTTAGTCATACTTTTTATTTCTTCAGCATTCGACAAAAGTTTAAGAGCATGCTGATAAAAGAAATGTCCGGCTGGGGTTGTCTGTAAAGGACGGCTTCCGCGCTCAAACAGTTGAATTCCAAGCTCACTTTCCAAATTTTGGATCTGCCGACTCAAAGGTGGTTGAGCAATAAATAGTTTTTCCGCGGCTTTTGTAAAGCTCTGCTCTTCAACAACAGCCACAAAATACCGTAAATGTCTTAGTTCCATAAGGCTTCCATACCTTTAAGATATAAAAAAATGCAAATTCAGTCTTAGACACAGTTTAACCATTCTTTTAAGGTATATACAAGCAACAAACCGATGAAGTGATGAATTGCTTTGTGAAAAGCCTTCTTGCCAATCTTCCAGTGATTCATCTTCATCAATTCACGGTTAAATACCCATCGCGCTCATGCGCACATTGACAATATTAGGATATCAAGACCTTGTAGATCGTAGCTAAGGCCTTGGTGACTTCCACACTTTTGGAAAGTCGGAGAACGGACATGCCACGTATTCCTGTAATCAATACTAGCCATCTTGACCGTATTGATGAATTACTTGTAGATAATATCGATACAGGTGAATTTAAACTTCATCGCTCAGTGTTTACTGACGAAGCCCTATTTGACCTCGAAATGAAATATATCTTCGAAGGTAATTGGGTTTACTTAGCACACGAAAGCCAAATTCCAAATAATAACGACTACTACACCACTTACATTGGTCGTCAGCCGGTCATTATTGCCCGCAACCGTAACGGCGAACTCAATGCCATGATCAATGCGTGTTCACACCGCGGAGCACAACTTTGCCGTCACAAGCGTGGTAACAAAGCAACATATACCTGCCCTTTCCACGGTTGGACGTTTAACAACTCAGGTAAATTACTCAAGGTTAAAGATCCAAGCGAAGCTGGTTACTCGGACTGCTTTAACCAAGAAGGCTCACATGACCTTAAAAAAGTGGCTCGTTTTGAGAGCTACAAAGGTTTCTTATTTGGCAGCTTAAACCCAGATGTTCCTTCTCTTGAAGAGTTTTTGGGTGAAACCACCAAAATCATCGACATGATTGTTGACCAGTCTGAACATGGTTTAGAAGTTTTACGTGGTTCATCTACCTATACTTATGAAGGCAACTGGAAACTCACTGCTGAAAATGGTGCCGATGGTTATCATGTTTCTGCTGTTCACTGGAACTACGCAGCAACGACTCAACACCGTAAAGAAACTCAAGCTGCCGATAATATCCGTGCGATGAGTGCAGGTTCTTGGGGTAAACAAGGCGGTGGCTCTTATGGCTTTGAAAATGGTCACATGTTGCTTTGGACACAATGGGCAAACCCAGAAGACCGTCCAAACTTCCCGAAAGCAGATGAATACACCGAAAAATACGGTGAAGCGATGTCGAAATGGATGATCGAGCGTTCACGTAATTTGTGTCTCTATCCAAACGTTTATTTGATGGATCAGTTCGGTTCGCAAATTCGTGTACTTCGCCCACTTTCGGTCAATAGAACCGAAGTCACCATTTACTGTATCGCGCCTAAAGGGGAAGCACCCGAAGCTCGCGCACGTCGTATCCGTCAATATGAAGATTTCTTTAATGCCTCAGGTATGGCAACACCAGACGATTTAGAAGAATTTCGTGCTTGTCAGGCAGGCTACGCAGGTATTGCACTTGAATGGAATGACATGTGCCGCGGTTCAAAACACTGGATTTATGGACCAGACGATGCAGCAAACGAAATCGGTTTAAAACCAATGTTAAGTGGTATCAAAACTGAAGATGAGGGTCTTTATCTTGCCCAACATCAATATTGGTTACACACCATGAAACACGCGATTGCATCAGAGAAAGAAATTGCTGATCAGGGAGAAACAGCATGAGCACTCAAGACAAAGCAACTTTAGAAAATATTGCTCAGTTTCTCTATCGTGAAGCTCGTTTTTTAGATGATGAACAATGGGATGACTGGATTGAATGCTATGCACCGGAAGCCTCTTTCTGGATGCCAGCTTGGGACGATGACGATAGATTAACTGAAGACCCGCAATCTGAAATTTCACTGATTTATTATCCAGATCGTCAAGGTTTAGAAGATCGTGTGTTCCGTATTAAAACCGAGCGCTCATCTGCAACCATGCCGGACACGCGCACAAGCCACAATATTGCTAACGTTGAAGTTCTCGATCGCGACGGCGACAAAGTCACTGTTCGCTTTAACTGGAATACCTTGAGTTTCCGTTACAAGACAAATTACAGCTATTTCGGTATGTCACGTTATGTGATCGATTTTTCAGGTGATCAACCAAAAATCTTGAGCAAGTATGTCGTTTTGAAAAATGACTACATCAATCAAGTGATTGATATCTACCACCTTTAAGACATACCCCCTCAGTTAAACGGACTGTTGGCTGAGGGTAAAAGTTTCAAATATTTTGTAGGATACATGCCATGTCAAACCACAATATCGCACTTCAATTTGAAGATGGTGTTACACGTTTCATTAACGTAGCTCAAGGCGAAACCCTATCTGACGCAGCCTATCGCCAAAAAATTAATATTCCTTTGGATTGCCGTGACGGTGCATGTGGAACTTGCCGCGCATTTTGCGAATCCGGCAGTTATGACATGCCAGAAGAAACCTATATTGAAGATGCATTAACTGCAGAAGAAGCTGAGCAAGGCTATATTCTTGCTTGCCAATGTCGCCCAACTTCAGATGCCGTATTTCAAATTCAAGCCTCATCAGATGTTTGCAAAACAGAAATTCATAGCTTCCAAGGTACATTAGCCCGCGTTGAAAACTTATCAGATTCAACCATCACATTTGATATTCAACTTGATGAAGGCCAGCCGGATATTCATTTCCTTGCAGGTCAATATGTGAATGTTGCAATTCCTGAAACTGGCGAAACCCGTTCATATTCATTTAGCTCAAAGCCAGGCAACCGCTTGACTGGCTTTGTAGTACGTAACGTACCGAACGGCAAGATGAGTGAATTCTTAAGCAAAAATGCCCAAGCCGGTGACAAAATGACGTTTACCGGTCCATTCGGTAGCTTCTATTTACGCGATGTAGCGCGTCCAGTGCTAATGCTTGCAGGCGGTACTGGTATTGCCCCATTTATGTCGATGTTACAAGTGCTTGAAGAAAAAGGATCAGAACAGCCTGTTCGCTTAGTCTTTGGCGTAACCAATGACTTTGATTTGGTTGCTTTAGAGAAACTCAATGAGTTGCAAGCGAAATTCCCATGGTTTGAATATCGAACTGTAGTTGCAAGCCCTGAGAGCAACCATGAACGCAAAGGCTATGTCACCAGTCATATTGAAAGTGAATGGTTAAATGGCGGTGACGTCGATGTTTATCTATGTGGCCCAGTACCGATGGTAGAAGCTGTACGTGGCTGGTTAGAAACTGAAAATATCAAACCTGCTAATTTCTTGTTTGAAAAATTCTCTGCGAATTAATAGGTGGAGAAATTATCTATGTCAAACCGTCAAAGATTTACCGATAAGGTCGTGATTGTTACGGGTAGTGCCCAAGGTATTGGTCGTGGTGTGGCACTGCAAGTTGCAGCTGAAGGCGGCCAAGTCATCATGGCTGACCGCTCTGAATATGTTGAAGAAGTTCTCAAAGAAATTCAGAGTTCAGGTGGCGATGCTGTCACGATTAATGCTGACCTTGAAACCTATAAAGGTGCACAAGCGGTTGTTGCAAAAGCCATCGAACATTATGGTCAGGTAGATATCCTGATTAATAACGTAGGCGGCGCGATCTGGATGAAACCTTTTGAAGAATTTTCCGAAGAAGAGATCATTAAGGAAGTAAATCGCTCATTGTTCCCAACTTTATGGTGCTGCCGTGCTGTATTGCCCACCATGATTAAGCAACAATCGGGCGTTATTGTAAATGTATCTTCAATTGCAACCCGTGGTATTAACCGTATTCCCTACTCAGCATCTAAAGGTGGGGTAAATGCTTTAACAGCATCGCTTGCTTTTGAACATGCCAAAGATGGAATTCGAGTCAATGCTGTTGCGACGGGTGGAACCGAAGCACCACCTCGCAAAGTACCACGTAATGCCAACCCGTTAAGTCAAAATGAAAAAGACTGGATGCAGCAAGTAGTTGATCAAACAATAGATCGAACATTTATGGGCCGTTATGGCACAATTCAAGAACAAGTGAATGCAATTTTATTTCTTGCATCAGACGAAGCATCCTATATGACTGGCTCGGTTATTTCAGTCGGAGGTGGAGATCAGGGTTAACCCTGATCTTTTTGCATGATTGGGTAAATAATATGATTTGCATGGAGGCAATCACACATGGCAAACCTGTTCAAGACATTAAAAAATGACTGGTCTATATCAGCAACAGTTGCTGGCTTTCTTGCAGTTTTAATTTCCTACTCAGGCCCACTGATTATTTTTTTCCAAGCTGCTCAGCGTGCCCATGTGTCCACCGATATGATGGTGTCATGGATTTGGGGAATTTCAATTGGCGCCGCCGTTTCAGGTATTTATCTTTCAATTAAATATAAAACGCCTGTCATTACCGCATGGTCTGCACCGGGCACTGCCCTATTGGTTACCCTCTTTCCAAATGTCTCACTAAATGAAGCAGTAGCCGCCTATATTACTTCTGCCATCGTTATTTTTTTAATTGGCGTTACAGGTTACTTCGACAAATTACTGAAGTGGATTCCACAAGACGTCGCTGCGGGCATGATGGCTGGTATTCTTTTTCAATTTGGTATTGGTCTATTTACCTCGTCTGATAGCATGCCTTTTATTGTTTTTAGCATGCTCATTGTCTTTTTAATTGCCAAACGTTTAATGCCACGCTACACCATGATTTGGGTGTTAACTGCCGGAGTTTTATTAAGCCTTATTTTAGGCAAAATGAATCCGGTTGATGTGAGTTTTAGTTTAGCTATTCCACAGTGGATTAGCCCAGAATGGACATGGAACTCAACATTGAACCTCGCCGTTCCTCTCATTTTAGTCAGCCTAACCGGCCAATTTTTACCGGGTATGGCGATAATGAAACTCAGCGGTTACGACACCCCAGCCAAACCCATTATTACTGTCACCAGTATTGCCTCTTTAGCTGTTGCCTGCGTCGGCGGTATTACCATTGTGCTTGCATCAATTACAGCTGCTTTATGTATGGGCAAAGATGCACATGAACTGAAAGAAAAACGGTATATCGCAGGAATCGCCAACGGGATTTTTTATATTTTAGGTGGCTTATTTGCTGGCAGTATTGTCATGCTATTTAGCTTACTTCCTAAAGAGTTGGTTGCAGCACTGGCAGGTTTAGCTTTATTAGGTGCTATTGCCACCAATATTTCTGTTGCCATGAAAAATGATAGTCAACGTGATGCTGCACTTATTACCTTTTTAGCCACAGCATCAGGCATGCATTTTCTAGGATTAAGCTCAGTGTTTTGGGGTATTTGTATTGGTGTAATCGCCCATTTCATTCTTACACCACGATCAGCTCCCATCACAAATTAAGTTTTTTATCTAAGCGCCTACCACTAAAATAAAGCCTCAATCGCCACATCAGGATGCAAATAATTTGCTAATTCTGATGTGGCGATTTTTATTAAATATAAATTAAGTTTCATTTTTAAGATGAATCTCTAAAATAATTAAATAATAGACTTTAGTATTTTGTATTTATATTTTCACTTCAAATCTTAATATAAATTTAACGATATTTTTAAGTGTGATTATCATCAATAAAATCTATAAAAAAACATCTATAAAATCCTTAGAATTCTCATAATACAATATTCAACTCCATTTTAAACATTGTAATAAGACCAAACTACCAACTTAAAATAAATCATATTTTTCAAAAACTTAATCCAACAAAAACAAAATACCTAAAAGACATAAAGATATATCAATTAGGTTTTTGACTCTAATCCAATAACAAAATAGTTTATTAAAAAATAACGCGATGCTTCACAAATTGGAGGTGAAGAAAATGGATACGAGCAAGGTTAATATTAATGAGTTAATTGATAAAGCCAGTTTTACATCTTTTCATTGGAAAGTTTTAATCTGGTGCTTACTTATTATTATTTTTGATGGATATGATTTAGTTATTTATGGGGTTGCTCTTCCTCTGTTAATGCAGCAATGGTCATTAACTGCGGTAGAAGCTGGTTTACTCGCCAGTGCTGCTCTATTCGGGATGATGTTTGGTGCCATGATTTTCGGCACACTTTCAGACAAACTGGGACGTAAAAAAACCATCCTGATTTGTGTCACCTTATTTAGCGGATTTACCTTTATAGGTGCCTTTGCCAAAGGACCAACTGAGTTTGCTATTTTACGCTTTATTGCAGGCCTTGGGATTGGTGGCGTTATGCCAAACGTCGTTGCACTTATGACCGAATACGCACCCAAAAAAATCCGCAGTACTTTAGTCGCAATTATGTTTAGTGGCTATGCAATTGGCGGCATGACATCAGCGCTACTTGGTGCATGGCTCGTGAAAGACATGGGCTGGCAAATCATGTTTTTAATTGCGGGTATTCCCCTGTTATTGCTCCCACTTATTTGGAACTTTTTACCTGAATCTCTCACCTTTTTAGTGAAATCGAACCATAGCGAACAGGCAAAAAGTATTGTTTGTAAAATTGCGCCAGAAATGCAAGTAACCGCCAATACACAGCTGGTGTTAAATGAAAGTACCACAACAGATGCGCCTGTCCGTGCACTTTTCCAACAAGGCCGTACCTTCAGCACATTTATGTTCTGGATTGCTTTCTTTATGTGCTTACTCATGGTGTATGCCTTAGGAAGCTGGCTACCTAAACTCATGCTGCAAGCGGGCTACTCATTAGGTGCAAGTATGTTATTCCTCTTTGCACTTAATATTGGCGGCATGGTCGGTGCAATTGGTGGCGGTGCTTTAGCGGACAGATTTCATTTAAAACCTGTTATTACAATCATGTTTATTGTGGGATCAGCAGCTTTAATTCTGCTTGGCATTAATAGTCCGCAATTTATTTTATATAGCCTGATTGCAATTGCTGGTGCTGCCACAATTGGTTCGCAAATCTTACTCTATACTTTCGTTGCACAGTTCTATCCGACAGCACTTCGTTCAACTGGCATGGGCTGGGCATCTGGAATTGGCCGTATCGGTGCGATTATCGGACCAGTTTTAACCGGCGCCCTACTCACACTTGAGCTTCCTCACCAAATGAATTTCTTAGCGATTGCAATTCCGGGTGTGATTGCTGCACTTGCAATATTTATGGTCAATCTCAAAGCCTCTGTTGCCGCACAAACGCCATCAACTTTTAACCCTCAAAACACAATTACTCAGCAGTAAATATAAATGCGCCGAGGACTGGCGCATCTTTTTGGAAATGGATTATGGAATTATTACACCGCTTTCAGCCACATGCTTTAACTTTTGCGACCTTAGTGTTGATGTGTGGCAATTCATTCGCTGCAAATCCAAATCAGCAGCCCGAAGATGAATGGAAATTCACTTTAAAAAACGCCTATATCAATCGTAATTTTGATAATGATGCACTCAAAGATACGGGCAGCTGGTCTCAGGCAGCATCATTATTTTATAAATCGAAAATGCACGACACTCCACTAGTTATTGCAGACAAGCCCATTACGATTGGTGCCGATGCTTCCGTTCAATACGCCGTTCGCTTAAGTTCGGACAAACACGTTGCCGACACAGTTTTGCCTTTTAATAAAGAAACACAATCTCAAGCATCTGACTTTTTAAAATACGGCGCGACCTTAAAACTGGGCTACGACAAAACCCTTTTAAGTGTCGGTGAACTCTGGTTAGACCTACCTGTAACGGCTGTAGATGCGAGCCGACAATTACTTGCCTCTTATTGGGGAACCAATCTTAAATCACAACTTTCAGATCAGCTTTATGCAGAAATTGGTCGGATTGAAAAAGTATCACCACGAAATGAAGAAGATTTTAAAAAGTTTTCTTTCACATCAAATGGAATAACCAAAGAATCTGATGGCTTAAATTATATTGACCTGCGCTATCAATTTACGCCGTCTTTAAAGGGCGAATATTACTTTGGCAATTTGGAAGACCTCTACAACAAGCACTATGTAGGACTTGAGCATAATTGGAAACAACCTAATTTTGCGCTTACTTCTAAGTTTAAATACTTCAATGCAAAAGATGATGGCAATACTTTTGATATTGATGCGCAAAACATTGGAGTGCTAGAAACGCTTAAAGTAAAAAACCATACCTTTGGGTTAGGCTACCAACAGATTATCGGTGAATCGGCTTACCCGTTACCGGACGGTTTTTTACCAGAGACTTATTTCATTAACTGGAACGCTACTGGTTTCTTTAAAGAAGATGAAAAGTCTTACCATGTGATGTATGGCTACGATTTTAAAGATTATGTGCCAGGCCTAAACGCGATGGTGAAATATGT